>DASVDJ010000175.1:0-4772 GCA_036381155.1 Vicinamibacterales bacterium | reverse complement strand
TATGCGTCCACGCTCATCGCGCGCTACAACGAGGAGCTGGCCGGGCGCCAGGCGCTCGCGGCCGGACGCCAGCTGCCGGCGCCGGCGATCGAGCCGCGCATCCGGGTCTGGTACAACCCGCAGCTCGAGAGCCGCGACTTCATGGTCCCCGGCATCGTCGCGCTGCTGCTGCTGGTGATCACGACGAACCTGTCGTCGATGGCCATCGTGCGGGAGCGCGAGCTCGGCACGCTCGAGCAGCTCAACGTCACGCCGCTCTCGCGCTGGGAGCTCATCCTCGGCAAGCTGCTGCCCTACGGAATCATCGGCATCATCGATGTCCTCGTCGTCACGATCGCGGCGGTGCTGTGGTTCCAGTTGCCGCTCAGGGGGAGTCCGATTCTGCTGTTCGTCAGCAGCCTCGTCTACCTGCTGACGACGCTGGGGCTGGGGCTGTTCATCTCGACCATCTCGGGCACGCAGCAGCAGGCGATGATGACCGGCACGTTCTTCTTCCTGATGCCGATGCTGTATCTCTCCGGGTTCATCTTCCCGATCGAGAACATGCCGGAGGTCATCCAGCCGGTCACCTACCTGATTCCGCTGCGGTACTTCATCGTGATCGTGCGGGGCATCTTCCTGAAGGGAGTCGGGCTCGACGTGCTGTGGCCGCAGCTGCTGGCGCTGCTCGGGTGGGGCCTTGCGATCGTCGGGCTGGCCGTCGCGCGGTCGCGAAAGACGCTGGCGTGACCCATAATGGCCGCGATGACGACAGGTGCTGACGGGAAGCTGCGGGGCCGGCGGGCGCTCGTCACGGCCGGCGCACAGGGAATCGGGCTGGCCATCAGCCGCGAGCTGGCCGCGGCCGGATGCGACATTTTCGTGCACTATCGCAGCAGCCGGAGTGCGGCCGAGGCGTTCTGCGCGGAGGCGCGCGAGCTGGGTGTGCGCGCGGGCGCCGGCCCCGGCGACCTGACGAAGCCCGGTGACTGCCGGGCGATCGTCGACGCCGCCGTGTCGTTCCTCGGCGGGCTCGACGTGCTGGTGAACAACGCCGGCACGCTCGTCGCCCGCCGTTCGTTCACCGAGGCCGATGACGGGTTCTGGGCCGAGGTGATGGCGGTCAACCTGGACAGCACGCGGCGGGTGACGCTCGCGGCCATGCCACATCTGATTGCGGCAGCTGCCGAGCGCGGCGGCGCCTCGGTCGTCAACCTGTCGTCCGTGGCGGGGCGGCACGGCGGCGGCCCGGGCGCGGTGGCCTATGCGACCGCGAAGGGGGCGATGCTGACGCTGACCCGTGCGCTGGCGTCGGAGTTCGGGCCGAAGGGGGTTCGGGTGAACGCCGTGACACCCGGCCTGATCCTTGGATCCGACTTTCATGCGCGCCACACACCCGAGGAGACGCAGCGGCGGATCATCGCGGGCATTCCGCTGAGGCGTGCCGGCACGACCGCTGACGTGGCGCGGGCAGTGGTGTTCCTGGCGAGCGAGTTGGACGGCTTCATCACGGGCGCGACGCTCGACATCAACGGCGGCGTGTACATGGCATAGCGCCACGCGTTGGCGCGCTTCACGTCGGGCCGGCCGCGCGCCGGCCCGGCAGGGGGACGAGATGGCAGAGATTCCGGGCGATCAGGCCTATCGGCGGCCGCATTCGCCGCCGCTGGCGGAGACCTACCTCGAGTTCAATCTCACGCGGGAGATCGAGCAGCTGCTCGCCGAGCCGGAGTGGCGGGCCGGGCACAACTCGAAGACGCTGGTGAAGTACGACACCCTGCGGGTCGTGCTGATCGTGCTCCGCGCGGGCGGCAGCATCCCCGAACACAAGGCCGCCGGTCCGATCTCGATTCACACCGTCCGGGGCCGCATCCGCGTGCACGCACACGGCCGCACGTTCGACCTGCCCGCCGGCGGACTGTTGACGCTGGACCAGGGCGTGCCGCACGACGTCGAGGGGGTGGAGGACAGCGCGTTCGTGCTGACCATCGCCTGGCCCGGGCGGGAGAACCGCGCGGTGTGACGTCGCGGGGCGCCGATGTGCGGCGCCCAGCCCGTCAGCCCCAGAACACCCGGTGGCCGCGGCGCTCGAGCGCTTCGGCCACCTTCTTCTCCGCCTCTTCGGCCTCCTTCCGGGTTGCGAACGGCCCGATTCCTTGCATCAGGTCGAGCCGCAGCCGTACGCCGTAGCGGTGCGGCTTGCCGGCGGCGAGGCGCCCGCCGGCCTTGTGCCGGGCGAAGCGTTCCTCGGGCGTGTGCGCCGTCTGGCCGACGTAGAGCGGCGCCAGCGCGCAGGGCTCCTGCACGCAGTCACGGGAGAGCTCGATGATGTAGACCGAGTAGGTGCGGGCCGGCGCCTTGTTCCTGCGTGCCTTCCGTCTGGCTGCCATCGCGTGGGACCAGCGTAGCTGAACTGTCGGCCGGTTTGCGGCTCCCCGACGAGGCTGGCATACGATGTGGACCGCTGGCTCGTGCCCGACGCCGGCGCCACGATGAGGTGACTGATGATTGCTGCTGTCCTGTTCCTGCTTGCGATGCAGGTCGCCGGCGCCCAGCCCGACCCGTCGGCCGATCCGCTGCGGCTCGTGGCCCAGGGGCGGCGCGCGGTGCAGCAGGGGAACCATGCGGACGCGCTGAAGCTGTACGAGCAGGCGCTGGAAGCGCAGCCGGATCTCGTCGAAGGGCATCTCGGCGCCGGGATCGTGCTCGACCTGATGGGTGACTACGAGCGCGCGCGCGAGCACCTGACGAAGGCGATCGAGCTGGCGCCGCCGGAGCTGAAGCCGACCGCGCTGCAGGCGATGGCGGTGTCGTACGTCTTCGAGAACCAGACCGCGGACGCCGCGCGGTTCTTCCAGCAGGTCTTCGACCTCCACAACGGAAGCGGCAACCTCTCCGGCGCCGCGGCTGCGGCCAACGCGCTCGGCCGCGTCTACCTCGAAGCGGGCAGGACGGACGAGGCGCGGCGTTGGTACGAGACCGGCCACGAGGTCGCCAGCCGGCAGCCGGACGAGCCGGCCTCGCAGCTGCCGCTCTGGCAGTTCCGCTGGATCCACGCGCAGGGGCGGATCGCCGCGCGCGAGAAGAAGGCGCACGAGGCGCGCGGGCACGTCGCCGCCGCGCGCACGCTGGTCGAGTCGACGCCATCGCTCAAGGACGAGGGCCCGACGCTGGCCTACCTGGCCGGCTACGTCGCCTTCCATCTCGGCGACTACCAGGAGGCGCGGGTGGAGCTGGCGAAGGCCGATCAAAGCGACCCGTTCATCCTGATGCTCGAGGCGCAGACCGCCGAACGCCTGCGCGATCGCGCGGCGGCGCGGCAGTTCTGGACGAAGGTGCTGGCGTCGAACGGACACAGCATCCAGAACGCGATCGCACGGCCGAGGGCGAAGAAGGCGGTTGGGAAGTAGGCAGTAGGCGGCGGTAGGCGGTTCCGTCCTGCTTCCTACGCTCCCTCCTCCGCTCTCCTCGCCGCGGCCTGTCCCTTCTCCACATCCACCGCCCACAGCAACGCGCCGCCGACGACGAAGAACATGATGACGCTCAGGATCGCGTTGCGGCTGGAGCCGGTGGTGTGCACGGTCAGCGCGAAGATGGCGGGGCCGATGATGCCGGCGAACTTCTCGAAGACGCTGAAGAAGCCGAAGAACTCCGACGACTTGTGACGCGGGATGAGGCTCGCGAACAGGGAGCGCGAGAGCGCCTGGCTGCCCCCCTGCACCATCGCGACCATGAACGAGAGCAGGAAGAACTGCCAGATGGTCGTCATGAAGTAGCCGACGATGCTGATGAGGACGTAGATCGCGAGCGCGAGGAAGATGGAGGGCTTCGCGCCGATGCGACTGGCAAGCTGACCGAAGGCGAAGGCGAACGGCACGCCGACGAACTGCACCATCACGAAGGCGCCGATGAGCGCGTTCTGTGGCAACCCGATCTCGGCGCCGTACGGGCCGGCCATCCGGATGATGGTGCCGATGCCGTCGTTGTAGATCAGGAACGCCGCCAGCATCAAAAACGCCTGCTTGTACTGCCGCAATTCCCTGAGCGTCGTCCGCAGCTGGCGCAGGGACGCGCGGACTGGGCCGAGGTCGTCGGCAGCGATGGACGGCCGGACAGGCGGCTCCGGGACGCGCCGGAAGAGTGGCAGCGCGAACAGCCACCACCAGACGGCGACGCTGAGGAACGAGATTCGTGAGGCGAGGCCCGCGTCGCGCAGCCCGAACAAGTCCGGATACAGGATCCACGCGAGGTTCACGGCCAGCAGCAGCCCGCCGCCGAGATAGCCGAGGGCATAGCCGGCGGTCGACACGCGGTCGACCTCATCCCCCTTCGCGATGTGCGGCAACAGCGAGTCGTAGAAGACGAAGCTGCCGTTGACGCCGACGTTGCTCAGCAGGAAGAGCACGGCCGCCAGCAGCCAGTCGCCGCGCGTGATGAGCACCATCGCGGCCGTCGTCGTGACGCCGAGCGCCAGGAACAGCGCGAGCAGCGTCTTCTTCGCTGGCCGGAAGTCGGCGTACGCGCCGAGCACCGGTGAGAGGAACGCGACGATGGTCAGCGCCAGTGTCGTCGTGGTGGCGAAGCGGGCGGTGGCGACCGCGGGCGGCAGGTCGGCGGCCGCGACGGAAACGAAGTAGATGGGGAAGACGGCGGTGATGATGGTGCACTGGAACGCGGAGTTCGCCCAGTCGTACATCGCCCAGGCGCGCTGCTCGGGCGTCCGCAGGCCCACGCGCGCGAGGAAGGCGCGCATCAGTAGGTCCTCCGCGCAATCCACTCGCGCATAAGGGAGT
>DASVDJ010000174.1:0-10483 GCA_036381155.1 Vicinamibacterales bacterium | reverse complement strand
CGTTGCCCGCGCCGAACAGGTACGCCATCACCTGCTCGCGCACGAGCCCCAGCACGCGGCTGGTCATCGTCGCGGCGCCGATGGTGCCCGCGGAGCGGGCGAGCGTGCGGGACGGACCGGCAGGCGGGGCCGCCGCCGGCGGAGCGTCAGCCAAGCCGCGCCTTCACCGCCTCGCTGACGGCCCTGCCGTCGACGGTCGCACCGGACAGCCGGGCCATGGCGGCCTTCATGACTCGCCCGAAGTCCTTCGGACCCGACGCGCCGGTCTCGGCCACGGCGGCGTCGACCGCGGCGGCGATCGCCTCCGGACCTGCCGGCGGCGGCAGCAGCCGCTCGAGGACCGCGATCTCGCGCGCTTCGCGTTCGGCCAGCTCCTGCCGTCCGGCGCGGGTGAACTGCTCAATCGACTCGCGGCGCTGCTTGACCAGCGTCGAGACCACCTGGCGCGCCTCCGCGTCGTCCAGAGCGCGTCCCCTCTCGATCTCGCGGTTCGTCAGCGCCGTCTTGAGCATGCGAAGCGTCGAGAGGGTGTCCTGGTCGCGGGCCTTCATGGCTTCGGTGATGCCCCGCGAGACCTCGTCGATGAGCGCCATCGGATCCTCCTGCCGCGGCGCCGGCGCGCCGCCATTCCTTCACGATACCGCTTCGTGGCGGGCGCCGACGACTGACTCGTAGATGCTGCTGAACTGGCGGTACACGGCGGCCGGGCGGAACTCCTGCTCGATGATGCGGGCCGTCGCGTCGCGCGTGCGGCGCTTCTGATCGAGCGCCTCGACGATCGCCCGCGCCAGCGCGAGCGGGTTCTCCTTCGGCACGACCTGCACGTCGTAGCCGAAGATCTCCTGCAGCTCGAGGCCGCCCGGATTGTCGCTCGAGATGACCGGCGTGCCCGTGGCCAGCGCCTCGAGCGCGACGGTCGGACACGCCTCCAGCAGCGAGGGCAGCACGAACACGTCGGCGGCGGCGTTGATCCGTGCAATCGCCGCGTTGTCGAGCAGGCCCGCGAAGGTGACGTGCTGTTCGACGCCGTTCGAGCGCGCGACGCCCTTGAGCTCGTCGAGCAACGGTCCGGTCCCGCAGATGACCAGGCGCGTGTCCGGATGCGTGCGGACCACCTCGCCGAGCGCCTCGATCAGGTAGCGTTGCCCGGCCAGCGGATGGAGGCGCTTGACGTTCACGATCACGTGGCGCTGCCGGTATCCGAGCGCCGCCCGGGCATCCAGCTGCGCGCGCTCGTCGTGATGGACGAACTCGGGAGCGACGGGAGGATAGACCACCCCGGCGCGATGGCGCGCGAGCCCGAGCTCCACGGCGCGCGTGTGCAGCCCATGGCTGTAGAAGGTCACGTAGCCGGCGCCGTGATAGGCGCGCGTGAACAGATCCGGACCCGGCCGTCTGGGGCGATAGTGCCAGATCTCCGTGCCGTACAGCGTCAGGACGTACGGCCGGCCGAGGCGCGTGGCGAGCAGCGCGCCCATCTCCGCGAGCAGGCCGTTGCTGTGGACGTGCACCACGTCGCACGTCGCGATCGACTCGCGGGTGCGTCGCCACATGTCGGCCGCCAGGCGCAGGCTGTCGAGTCTGAAGAGCCGCGAGGCGCCGGAGGCCCGCCGGCGCGGAATCCAGATGACCGGTCCCGGCAGGCGCGCGGCCGCCGCCTCGATGTCGCGCGCGGCCCGCGGCGGATGGGCGATGAACCCGACCTGGTGGCCGGCATCCCGTGCCCAGCAGCCCAGGTGGTACGGCAGGAGGGCGTTGGCCGCCTGGTCCGGCGGCAGGTGCGGCGTGACGTGGCAGATCCGCACGATCAGGCGCTCGGCTGCGGAGCGGCAGCGGGCGCGGGACCGGCCGTGAACGCCGCGTGGAACTCGCGGAAGGTGGCCGGGCGGGCGCCGAGCTCGCCGATGGCAAACGCGAAGAAACGATCGAGCCGATCGAGGAAGGCGTCGAGCTCCGCCTGCGTGCGGTTGTACGGGCTGCCTCCCACGATCGCCTCGCTCGAGTGGAAGAGCATGTTCAGCACCGGCACGCCGCGTGCGACCAGGCGCCGCGCGAGCCGGCACATCCCGCCGAGGCTGGAGTACGACGGCCGCAGCCACTCCACCCGCAGCAGGCCCGCCCGGCGGAGCACGCGCTTCGTCGTGTAGTTCCACGGCGCGCGCGCGTAACGGCGCGCGACGACGTGCGGCACGTCGCGGTTGAGCGCCGCCGAGCAGGGGATCTCCAGCACGCGGCTCGACCCGGGCGTCACGGCGGAATCATACGCGAGGAAGTACGGGGTCAGCGGCGCGTCGACGAAGTCCGGTCCACCCTTGTGCGCCTCGTAGAACAGCGGCGTCACGCTGGACTCGACCAGATACCCTTCCCGCTCGAGCGACGCGACGTGACGCGCGTCGAACCCGAAGCGCCCGGAGCGGTACGACACCGGCCGCTCGCCGACCGCCGCGGTGATCGCCTGCGTCAGCTCCGCCAGCTGTGCGTCGAACTGCGCGTCGGGCAGCCAGGCCGCGTACGGATGACGCCGGATGTCCTCCGGCGTGCAGGGGGGCGTCTCCCACGCGTGATGGTGCGCGCCGATCTCGCAGTTGCCGCGGAGCAGCAGGTAGCGAAGCACCTCGCGGGACCGCTCGTCGGTGGCCACCGGCCAGGTCACGACGTACGTCGGACGAACCCCGTGCCGCTCGAACAGCGCGTGCAGCCGCGGCAGCGCGTAGATGTTCTCGAACGTCTGCCGCTCGCGTGCGGCGGCGTCCCACTGGTTGTCCCCTTCCGTATCGATGCCGACGAGCAGCGCGGGACGATCGGTCATCGGTCCTGGTCCGAGTCGCCGAGCGTGACGTGCCAGCGGGACGTGTCGTCGTAGAACGTCTGCGGGACGCTGATGCCGTTCACCTTCACGGTGAACTCCATCGTCGAACGGACCTGGAAGTAGCCGGAGCGCTTCAGGAGGCGCCGGTACGTCCGGTGGAGACAGAAGGTCCGGATCTTGTCCGAGTCCGCGTCCCGCGCCTCGCGATCGACCCAGCGGAGCAGGCTCTTGAACCCGGCGGCATCGTCCGGGTCCACGAGGAAGTCGACGAGCAGCGTCACGCGCCCGCGCGGTTCCTGGAGGTGGCGGTACACGGCATAGCCGTGCAGCGTACCGGAGCGGCGCAGCACCGCGACCGAGTAGCGGATGTGCGGCGCCTCGATGTACTTCCAGTTGAGATACGGGGCGTCGCGGCGGACGGCGAACTCGAAGCGCGGCGCCAGACGCTCCCAGAGCGCGGTGAACTCGGGTTCGAAACGGCGCGTGAGGGCGACCTGCGCGCGCAGCGGCCGCGACCGTGCAATCACCCGCACGAACGGCAGCGTCACCGCCGAGACCAGGCGGTTCACCGGCTCCGGCCAGTGCGGCCGGCGGAGCGCCCGGCGCGTGAGCGGCTTGACCAGACAGGGGATCGGCCCCGGCTCGGGCCATCGCAGCTTCCGGAACAGGCGGTGCGAGGACTGCGAGAGCCCCAGTCCGAGCGACGCTCCCGCATGGCGGTCCCACGTCCGGAACAGCACCTCGCCGATGCCCTGGCGCTGCCGCTCGGGCGCGACCATCACGTCCATGCCCCAGGACCCATCGAGCTCCGTGCCGTGCACCTGGAGCCGCACCGGCATCGTCGCGTACTGCCCGATGATCGTGGGACCCTCGCGCGCGATCCAGATGACCGGCTTGCCCGAGGGGTTGTTCGGGTTCCGGGTGTACTGCCAGTCCCAGCGGAGCCTGCTCGCGTCGGCGGCGTCGGCGCCGAAGACGCGACGGTACAGCGCCTCCACGGCGCGGCGGTCGTCGGGCGTGTAACGGACGATTTCAGCCATGAGTCCGGCACCCGGCGCGGGCTGTCGCTGGAAGGCCGGGAAGCGGCGGGCAGACCGCCTCATTCTACACGAGGCGGTGCGCAGAACGGCGTCAGCAGGTGTCAGCGCCCGGATGTTCCGGGCGGTGCGGGCGCGCGGTCGGCGCCGATGGGCGATGTCGTCCGTGCGGGCGGCGCGGGCGGGTTCAGACGGCCCGGGCGCGTCCAGGGCGTCCGGTAGATCACCAGCGACTCGCCGCCCGCGATGACCTTCTCGGCCGAGATCCTCGCGACCTCCTCGAACAGGTCGGTCCGGGCCGCGAGCTTCGGGTACCAGTTGGGGAAGATCACGAGGACGTCGGGGCGCGACGCCTCGAGGAACTCGAGATGGCGGTGCATGCGCTTCGGCCAGATCGCCTCGGGGCTGACGAGCCCCTCCGTATCCAGGATGTGGCGCCGGCCGAAGAACGCGATCGCGCCGATGTCGTTCGTCGCCACGCGCGCGTCCTGCGACGTGTGCGCCGCAATCCAGTGCGCCGTGCGGACCTGCAGGTCGTTGATGTTCCGGACTTCCGCCGCGTAGGTCGCGGCCCCGCGCGCGGCGCCGCCCGCCAGCTGGACGAGCGCGGCCACCGCGAGAAGGACCACCACCCATCCGGGACGGACCACCTGCCGGAGCGCGTCGAAGCCGAGCGCGCAGATCACGATGCCGAGCACGAGCAGGTGCCCGACATACCGTCCGTCGTGCACGAGCAGCACCGGCTCGGGCGCGACGAGCCCCTTGGCCACGGGCGCGACGAGCAGGATGCCGAGCATCGCGCCCGCACCGCGCGGCGCGGGCCGTCCGAGCCGCCCGAGCGCGGCGAGCACGCCCGGCACGGCCGCGCCGAAGAGCCACATGCCCTGCTCCGCCTGCCAGCGCACGCTGTCGTCCAGGAAGCGGATCGGAAACCGGACCGCGTCGTACAGCGCGTCGCTCCACCGGCCGGCGGCCAGACCCAGCACGGTGCCCATGCCGTACGCCTTGGCGTAGTACGTGTTCGGCATCGGGTGGCCGCCAAGGACGTAGTTGAAAACCATGAAACCCGCCACGAGCAGCGCCCACGCCGCGAGCGGCTGCCACCAGCCCTTCGTCAGGCGCCGGGTTCCTTCCACACGGCCCGACGACAACACCCAGCCGGCGGCGAGCACGGGTCCGATGACGAACGTCTCCGGGCGCGCCCAGCCGGCAAGGCCGGCCAGGATTCCCCAGGACAGACCGGTACGACCGGTGCCGGCGGCGCGCGCGTAGGCGAGCACGGCAAGCGTGGACAGGGCGGTGTAGAGCGTGACCTCCATTCCGGAGAGCCCGGCCCAGACCATGCGCGGCGCCAGCGCGACGGCCATGCCCGTGAAGACGCCTGTCGCGCGAGACCCCGTCAGGTGTCGCGCGAGTGCCGCCGCAGTGAGTGCGACCACGAGCGCGCCGGCAAGACCGAGGATCTTCGCTGCCGCCAGCGGCGGCACGCCGGCCGCGAGCGGCACGGCCAGCACGAGCGTCCACAGCGGCGCCGTCGATCCCGAGCTGGGGATGCCCGGATTGAACGAGAACCCGTGCCCCTCCGCGAGGTTGCGCGCGAACTGCAGGTGAATCCAGGCATCGTCCAGCGGGAAGCCGATGGCGGTGATGCCGGCTTCGACCCAGGCGGTGTAGAGCGCGGCGCCCGCGAACGCCGCGGCGATGAGCCCGCGATCGAGCCACCGCGTCCACGCTGGTGCGGCGGCGGGCGGGACGGCTGCCGGCGGCGCTGAGGCTAGGTCGGGATGCACGGCGCGGACGCTCCGGCGCGGGCGTGGCGCTGCAGGGCGGCGAGGACGGCCGCGAGTGCCAGGTATGTCGCGGCGGCGATCCAGAGATTCAGGTGGATGCCGAACCACATGGAGATCGAGATCACCGCGACCGACGCGAGCACGCCGGTCGCGCCGTTGACCCCCCACATCCAGGCCGTGGCGAGATCCGACATCGAGCCCACGAGACGGATGCCGATGGGGAAGCCGAACCCGAGCAGGAGTGCGAGCGGCGCGATGATCGTCAGCACGACCGCCGTTCGCCCGGCGAGTCCCCAGGTCGTGGTGGCGTCGATGACGCGCTGCAGGGCGGCGACGTCGACGACGAGCAGCGCGGCGATCGCCAGCGGCAGGGCTGGCAGCCAGCGCGCGTCGATGCGCACGCGGTCGGAGACGGCGCTGCCAGCGCCCGTGAAGAGGATCATACCGAACAGCACGACCGCGAGCGTCCACGTCGGGTGTCCGAGGTAGACGGAGAACCGCTGCAGGAACGGAATCTGGATGAGCATGAAGCCCATCCCGATCATCGCGAAGTACGCCAGCGAGATCGTGAACGCCCGCGGCTTCATTCCCGGGAGGCCCGACCGGAGCAGGGGAAACAGGATGATGCCGGCGACCAGCAGGAGCGTGAGCGCGAGCAGCACGAACAGCGTTGCCGTCGCGCGCAGGTTGCCGCCGGCGACGCCTCCGCGGGGCACCTGGTCGAGCGACCCCAGGCTCGACGGCCGGAGCATGTTGAAGAAGAACGGGCGCTCGTCGGTCGGCGGGGAGTAGTCGTAGAGCGGATCGGTCGCGGCGCGCGCGAGCTGGGCCGGTCCCATCGCATCGAGGATTGCCGCGAGCTGCGGATCGGCGGCCGTCTGCCACGGGGCGGCGAGCAGACGGAAGCCGGCCTCCGCTACTGCAGCCTCGATGCGCTGCCGGTCGGTCGCATCGAACGGCCGTGCGGCCACGAGCAGCGTCGCCACGTTGCCGCTGGCGGCGAGCACGAGATGGTCGCGCGGGCGCGCCGCGCCCCGGTCGAGGAGCGCGGCGACCGCCAGCGACGCCAGGCGGCTGGTCTCCGACGCCCGCGACGGACTGAACCACCGCGAGACGCTGAAGATGCCGTCCGGCGTGAGACGGTCGAGGAAGATGCGCCAGCCTTCCATCGTGTAGAGGCCGTTCTCCGACAGCGTGAACGCGCCGGCACCGGTCGCGGCCCACGTGTCGATGAGCGACATCTGGATGACGTCGAAGCGCTCTTCGTGCCGGGCGAGCCACGAGCGCGCCTCGTCGTTCACGAGGCGCACGCGCGGGTGGCCGGCCAGTCCGGCGAACTCGCGGTAGGGGCCTTCGAGCAGGTCGACCAGCTCCCGGTTGAGCTCGATGCCCGTGACCGACGTGCTCCCGCCCCAGAGCGCCGCCAGCAGATCGCGGCCGCCGCCGACGCCGATGATGGCGGCGCGCCCCGCGCGCAGCCGGTACGGAAGGCTCGTGACGTCGTACGGCACCCATTCGAGTGATTCGAGCCGGCCGTCCCATTTCGTCATGGGCGTCGCGGCCTCGCCGTCGAGCGTGAGCCACTGCTGCACGGCGGTGAACCGCTCGGCCCCCTGTCCCGGTCCCCACAGGTAGATCGGGCCTTCGTTCGGCTGGCCGAGCACGACGTACGAGTGCGTGGTCCAGGCCCGATAGCTGGCGCCATCAGCGGTCAGCCAGAGGCGCTGGTTCTTCGGATAGAGGATCGTCAGCGCGTCGGCGGCGCCGTTCCAGGCCGCGAACGCGGAAATCACGAGTGCGAGCGTCGCGGCCGCTCTCGACGGGCGCGCCGCGGCGCGCGAAAAGCACCAGGCGCCGGCCGCCGTTGCTGCCGCGGCGACGAGCATCGCGGTGCTCAGGTTCGTCAGCACGAGCAGCGGGATGACCAGCAGGCATCCGGCCGCCGCGCCGGCCAGGTCCCAGGCGTACAGCCAGCCCACCGGCCCACCGCTCCTCGTGAGCGCCAGGGTCACCGTCACCCCCGAGAAGAAGAACGGCACACCGAGCACCGTCACGAGGATGGCGAGCGGGAGGATCAGCGAGAGCCGCGCCTCGGTGAGCGGCGGGATCGGAATCGTGAGCGTGACGAGATGGGACAGCGCAATCGCGGCGGCCATGGCCAGCGCCGCGCGCGCCAGCGCCCGCTGCGCGCCCGCCCCGCGGTACGCATCCCCCTTCAGGAACACGAAGACGGCGCCCGACGCCATGCCGAGCATCGCCAGCGTCACCGCGAGGAACGAGAGGTGATACCAGGTCAGGACCGAGAGAAGCCTGGTGGAGAGAATCTCGACGAGCAGCGTGGCGCACGTCACGAGCGCGAGCCCGGCTGCGAGCCAGGCAGGACGGCGGATCATGCCGGGCATCCGCCGCGCGGTCGGCGGAATCGACTGGCGGGCGCGCGGAAGATGGGACAGAATCTCACCACAGCATCCTACATTCGATCAGCGACCTTGACCGAGCCGCCGCCGACGCCAGCCCCAGCCGCGCCAGCCCTCTCGATCGTGGTGCCCACTTACAACGAGCGGACCCGGATTGTCGAGCTCATCCACGCCGTGTTCGACACGTTCCGCGCGGCATCGCTCGACGGCGAACTGGTGATCGTGGACGACAACTCACCCGACGGCACGGGAGCTGCCGCCGACGCCTGCGTTCCGGCTTACGGCGGCCGGCTGATCGTCCGGCACCGCGCCGGGAAGCTCGGTCTCGGCACGGCCGTGATGCATGGCTTCCTCGCGGGCCACGCGCCGATCGTGGGCGTGATGGACGCAGACTTCAGCCATCCGCCCTCCCTCATCCCGCGCCTCCATCGGGTGCTCCTCGACTCCGGCGTGGACGCCGTGGTCGGCAGCCGCTACATCCCGGGAGGTGAAGCGCGCAACTGGCCGGTCGGCCGTCTGCTGCTGTCGAAGCTGGCGTGCGTGCTCGCGCGGCCGCTCACGCCTGTACGGGACGCGACGTCGGGGTGTTTTCTCGTGCGGCGCTCCGCCATCGACGGGGTGGCCATCGCCGCCGGCGGATTCAAAATCTGCCTGGAGCTGCTCGTGCGGGGGCGGGTCGCGTCGGTCGCGGAGGTGCCGTACGTGTTCACGGATCGCACGGCAGGGACCAGCAAGATGACCGTGCGCGAAGCGGCGAACTACCTCACCCAGCTCCGCCAGTTGTACTGGGTCCGCCTCACGGGGCCGCGTCAGCGCGTGCGGTACGTGCGCTGTGGGACGGAGCCGGAGCCTGCCCCCGAAGGCCCGCCGGAGCTGCGCTAGACGAACCGGCGCCCCGGGGCTCAGGCGCGGGTAGCCGATTCCGGCGGCATCGCGGCCGGCACCGGCGGCGCCGCGGGTCTCTGGTTCAGCAGCAGGCGCGACGCGAGGCTGCCGACGATGGCCGGCTTGGACCAGGCGAGACGGCCGAGGTCGGCGATGTGGCGGGCGAGATAGCCGGGTCGCAGGAAGAACCGGCGCTTCGCGCGCGTGATCGCCGACATCACGACGTCCTCGTTGAGCCCGTTTCCTTCGAGCAGGTAGTACGAGTACTCCATCCGGCTCCAGTCCTCGCTGCGCAGCAGGCCCTCGCGTCTGGCCTTGTCGTACAACGCGGTGCCCGGATACGGGACAGCCGGATAGAAGTTCACGAAGTCGGGCGACAGCTCCAGCGCGTAGTCGATCGTGGCGTTCATCGACTCGACGGTGTCGCCGGGATACCCGAAGATGAAGAACGCGAACGACTTGATCCCGGCCGCACGCAGGTTGGCGAAGGCCGTCCGGATCTTCTGCTCCTCGAGCCGCTTCACCATGTCCTTGCGGATGTCGGGCGACGACGACTCGATGCCCATGGCGAGCATCCAGCAGCCGGAGCGCCGGAGCCGCTGCACGAAGGCCGGGTCGGTGAGGTTGTCGGCCCTCGCGTTGCCGAACCAGGAGATGTTCGCCTCGCGTGCGATGAGCTCGTCGCAGAACGCCGAGAACGTCTTCTGGTTGAGCGTGACGGTGTCCCCCCACAGATAGAAGTAGCGGACGCCGAACGTGTCGCGTGCCCATTCGATTTCGTCGGCCAGCGCCGCAGCTGTCCGCTCGCGGAACTTGTGGCCCTGGTGGATGGGCGCGACGCAGAAGTCGCACGAGTAGGGACAGCCCCGGCTGGTCTCGACGATCACGTAGGGGCTGTTGACCATCGGCAACCGGTAGTTGCGGAGGTTCAGCAGATCCCACGCCGGCCGCGGCGTCTGCGCGAAGCCCGTGAAGACGCCGCGGGCGGAGTTCGGCACGATCGCGCCGCCGGCATCGCGCCACGTGAGACACGGCACCGCGGAGAAGTCGAGCTGCGGGGCCGTCGCGAGCGCGACGATCGCGTCTTCCGGCTCGCCGACGATCATCGCGTCCACTTCGGGGGCGCGCGTCATCGACTCGAGCGGCACGGTCGACGCGTGGGGGCCGAAGCACACGAGGGGCGCGCCAAACGCCTCCTTCAGGCGGCGCATCTCGATCGCGTCGGCGTGGAGGGTCGGCGTCGTCGAGGGGAACACGACCAGGTCGGGCGCGAAACCCTCCCGGCGCAGTTCGGCGATGAGCGAGTCGGTGGAGCGTGCCTCCGCGGTGAGGTCCGCGAGGCGGAACGCCACGCCCTGCTCGCGCAGCAGCGCCGCCGCGAGCACGAGCGAGTACGGCGGCTTGGTCGTGCCGAGGACCTCCTCACGCTCCTGACACCGTCCCTGGCGCGTGAACGCGACGCCGCCAACGAGCGGAGGATTGACCAGAAGCAGTCTGCGTGTGGACATGGGCTCAGCGCACGACCTTCAGGGGGATGGCCCGGGG
>DASVDJ010000173.1:0-6154 GCA_036381155.1 Vicinamibacterales bacterium | reverse complement strand
GCCACCTTGCCGTCCGCGTCGAGCGCGAAGGTGACGTACGCCGGCTCCATCGTCTCGTCGTCCCAGCGCGTGCGGAACGTGTCGTACTGCCAGTGCTCGAGATCGCCGGTCATGCCCGGTGACTGGAGGAAATCGAGCCGCAGCCGCTCGCCCTCGAGGCGGATCGAGATCGGCCCATACCAGGCGTCGGCGTAATCGCCGGCGTAGGCCGCGAGCCGCAGCGACGGGCCGACATCCGCCGGCGCGGCCGTCTCGGCTTGCAGCGCTTCCAGCACCTTCGCCGCGCGGGCGCGCTTGAACGCGACGAAGCGCTCCGTCCAGTCCGTGGGCGGCAGGCCGAGGTAGTGATCGACGAGCTCCGTGGCGAGCCCCAGCACCGCCTCGCCGTCCTCCGAGTTGATCACGACGAAGATACCGACGTCCTTCGAGGGGATCAGCACGACGGTCGTCTGGAAGCCGAACACGGCGCCGCCGTGGCGCACGAGCTTCACTCCCTGGTAATCCTCGATGCTCCACCCGAGCGCGTAGGTGGAAAAATTCGGCGTGAGCGGCGCGAGATCGCCGGGCCATTGCCGCGGCTCCATGAGCACGACCGGCGTCCACATCTGCTTCGCCGCCGCCTCGCTGAACAGACGGCCGTCACCCTCCGGCAGCGCGCCGTGCGCGAGCTGGATCAGCATCCAGCGCGCCATGTCGTTCGCGCTGCTCGCGAGGCCGCCCGCCGGCGCGGCGGTGTCGCCCAGGCCTTCGCGCTCGTCGAGCTTGACCTGCTCGCCGATGCCGCGGAACGCGCCGTTCACGCGCGCATGCGGATACGCGCGGTTCTTCGTGGCGAAGCGTTGCCCGAGATCGCTGGTCGTATTGACCATGCCGGCCGGCTCGAGGATCTCCTCCTGCACGAACGCCTCCCAGGTGCGTCCGTCCACTTCGTCGATGAGCTGTCCGGCCGCCACGTACAGCACGTTGTCGTAGGCATAGGCGCTCCTGAAGCTCGTCGCGGGCTCGATGTACTGCAGTTGCTCCACCGTCTCGCGGCGCGTGCGGTTGCTGCTCGGCACGAACAGGAGGTCGCCGGCGCCGAGGCCCAGTCCGCTCCTGTGCACGAGGAGATCGCGGATCGTCATCTCGCGCGTGACCCACGGGTCGTACATGCGGAACCACGGCATGTGCTCGATGACGGGATCGTCCCAGTCGATGCGCCCGTCATCGACGAGCACGGCGAGCGAGGCGGTGGTGAACGCCTTGCCGGTCGAGCCCGTGGGGAAGATCGTGTCCGCGTCCACGCGATCGCGCGTGCCGAGCTGCTTCACGCCGTAGCCGCGCGCCAGCGTGATTTCGCCGTGCTCGACGATCGCGACGGCCATGCCCGGCACGCCCGCGGCCTTGCGCACCGCCTCGACCCGCGCATTGAAATCCTCGGGCGGCGCTGCCTGCGCCAGGCCGGCGGCGAGCACGAGCAGGACGCCGCGGAAGATCGTCGCCAGCTTCATCGCGAACTGCTCCTTATTTATGTTGTGTGCCGGCTGCGAGGCACGCATCGACCAGCTCGTCGAAGCGCGCGCCGCCGCGCATCGGGTCGGCGACGGGCAAACCGAGACGCGCGTGCTCTTCGTCGAGCAGGCGATCCGCGTCGCTAGCCGGCAGCTTGCCGGT
The DNA here is from genome assembly GCA_036381155.1 of Vicinamibacterales bacterium. Taxonomy (GTDB): domain Bacteria; phylum Acidobacteriota; class Vicinamibacteria; order Vicinamibacterales; family JAENWD01; genus JAENWD01. Next base: position 4,501 of record DASVDJ010000173.1, on the reverse strand, counting down.
GTTCAGCGCCACCCCGCCGCAGCGAATGGCTGGATTCGTGCGGCGGCCGAGCAGCCGGTTGAGCTCGATCGTTTCCTCGATCGTGGGCAGCGGGTAGTCCGGAAAGCCGAGCATGGTGCGGCGCCCCGGCTCGTGGCACACGACGAAGACGTCCGGCTGGCTGCCGTGCAAGAGCCCGAGCGAGACGGCGGAGAAGGCAGGGTGCGAGAGCGAGCCCTGGCCTTCGATGACGTCCCAGTGATCCGGTGCGGCTTCAGGGCTCAACAGCTCGGCCGCGCCCGCCTCGAAATCGGCGACGACCGCGTCCATGGGCATGCCCCCGCCCGCGATCAGGATGCCGGTCTGCCCCGTCGCGCGGAAATCGGCATCGAGCCCACGCTCGCGAAACGCACGCGTGAGGCAGAGCGCGGTGTACTTCTTGCCCAGCGCGCAATCGGTGCCGACGGTGAGCAGGCGCTTGCCGCTGCGCTTGCGGCCGTTGCCGGTCGGGATCTGCGGCGGTGGGCGGCGCACGTCGATCAGGCGGCGCCCGTAGCGGTGCGCCGCGTCCCGCAGGACGGGCAAATGCTCGAGCGGTACGTGCATGCCGCTGACGATGTCGAGCCCCGCGGCCATCGCCTCGACCAGGGCAGCGTGCCATGACTCCAGGATGATGCCGCCGGAGTTGGCAACGCCGATCACCAGCGCACGCGCGCCGCGGGCGTAGGCCTCGGCCGGCGTAAGGAACGGCAGGCCCGCGGTGATCGATCGGTCGCCGCAGGCGAACTCGCCGACACAGCGCTCCGGCGCCCAGTCCCGCAAACCGAACGCGGTCTTCGCATAGGCGGCCTCGGTGACGTCGCCGAGGAACAGCAGGTACGGCTGCGGGATGTCCGGCGAGAGTTTCGGCGCGAGGCCGATCGCTTCGGCAGTCATATGCCGCTCAGAATTCGAAACCTGCGGAAAGACCGAACGTCCGCGGACGGATCAGCCCGAGGTCGACCATGCCGGTGGCGATGGTATTCGCCGTGCCCACGGAGGTGATGCCCTCTTCGTCGGAGAGGTTCTCGCCGTACAGCTCGAAACTCCAGCGCTCGTAGCGCAACCCCGCGCGCAGATCGAGGGTCGTGTAGCCGTCGGCCTCCTGGATGCTGCCGTCCGCAGCTCGCTGGTCGAAAGCGATCGGCCGCCCGCCGGTGTAACCCAGGGTGGCGCCGACATAGGCTTCTGCATCGCCGCTGAGCTGCCAGTCGTAGCTCGTCGACAGGCCGAAGCTCCATTCCGGGACGAACGGCAGCGGATCCCCGTCGAGGCCACCCACCTGGTCGCTCGTGTCCTCGGTCAGCTCCGCGTCCGTATAGGCGCCGTTCAACGACAGCGTCAGGCCGTCGGCCGGCAACAGGCTGGCGGTGAACTCGAGGCCGCGGCTCTCGGCCGTGCCGCCGTTGGCGTTGACGCCGAAGCCGTCCACGAGGGCGAACAGCTGGATGTCCTCCCAGTCGAGGAAAAAGGCCGCCACATCCAGCGCGAAGAGCCCGTTGCTGGACTCCGTCTTCAGGCCCGCCTCGTAGCTGGTCAGCTCGTCCGAGTCGTAGGAGGCGACCTCCGCGGGCGCGCCCGGGGGCACGATGTTCGGGCCGCCCGGCCGGAAGCCGGTGGCGACACGCACGTAGGCGGAGGTCCGGTCGTCGAATTCGAAGCGCGGCGAGAACGACCACGTGAACGGCGACTCCGAGGAGGACCCGGGGATCTCCGAGGTGCCGGCCAGGGGTCCGTCGGTCAGCTGCAAAGCGGTCTGCTCGTTGTCGCTCTGGCGGGCGCCGACGGACAGCTCGAACCGGTCCGTCACGTGCCAGGTGGTGTTGGCGAACACCGCGATCTCCTCGTAGGTCGACTCGATGCTGGCGACCGCGAGCACCGGCAGACCCGGTACCGGGTTCTGCGTGCCCGGCTCGACCGCCAGTATGGTCTGGTCGATCAGGGACTCCTCATCCGTGTAGTAGGCGCCGATCAGCCATTCGAAGGTGTCGCTCTCGGCCGATACGAGGCGGAACTCCTGGGTCCACTTGTCGGTGCTCGTAACCTGCGGCAGGATCGCGCTGATCAGCGGGGCGATCTCCGGCGTGCTCGGGTCGTCGAACAGCAAGGTCAGGAGCGACGCCAGCGGCGGTCCCCCGCTCAGCCCGGCGCCGATCGCCGCGTCGACCTGGAAATCCTCCTCGAAGGTGCCGTAGCCGGTGATCGACTGCAGGGTCGCCGGGCCGAAGTCCCAGTCGAGGGACGCGCTGTAGACCCGGTAGGCGATATCGTACGACTCTTCCTGGTACCGGGACTGCACCAGGCCGCCATCCAGCGGCTCGAGGGTGTCCGGATCCGCGTCCACGGTGCTCGGCGCGCCGGTGTCGATATCCTGCATCAGGGCCATCAGGGCGACGGAGAAATCGTCGCTGGGCCGGAACAGCGCCTGCAGGCGTCCGCCGGCCGTGTCCACCGAGTTGAGGCCGTCCTCGACCAGCGTGCCCTCGAGCACATTGACCGTCGGGTCTGTCAGCGTCGGGATCGGGTTGTTGCCGATCGAGTCGATGTAGCCCTCGTCGGCGCGGTAGAAGCCGCTGGCGCGCACGGCGAACACGTCGGAGAGCGGCAGGTTGACCGCTCCCGTGACGGCGACGCTTAAGTCCGCGTTGTCGACGCTTTCCACGGTGCCCTGGAATCGCACCTCGAGGGCGTCGGTGTTGGCCGGTTCCGGCACGTACTTGAGCACGCCGCCGAGCGAGCTCGCGCCATAGAGCGTTCCCTGCGGGCCCCGCAGCACCTCGATGCGGCTCAAGTCGAAGGTGTCGAAGTCGCCCGAGAGGATCGCGCCGTTGGCGAGTCCGCTGCTCGAGCCGAACGGCACGTCGCCCACGTAGACGCCGACGGTCGATGCGACACCGCCCGTGTTGATGCCGCGCAGGGTGAGGCGCGTGACGCCACGGGTCTCGCTGCTGATGCTCAAGCCCGGAACGAGCGACACGAGGTCCTGGAAATTATCGGCGTGCTGCTGTTCCAGCGACCGTCCCGAAAGCACTGTAATCGACATCGGAATATCGGCGAGCGCCTGCTCGCGCTTCTGCGCGGTGACGACGATCTCCTCGAGTTCGCCGTCCGGTCCGGCGGGCTCCTGGGCAGCCGCGCCGCCGGCGCCCATGACGAGTGCCAGCACGGCAGCCGCCACGCGGATGGTTGTGCCCCGCTCGTACGCGGGAGCTTTCAGCGGTTTCATCCCCCTCATCCTCCTGCGTCGCCGCCGGGCGAGTGGATCGTGTCCCCAACGGCCGAAAACAGTCCGATTGAGGACATCATGATCCCATCAGGAGAATTGTCAACCCTCGCCGGCGCCCCGCCGGGCTGGCGGGATGCCCGGTCTCAGGCGCCCCAGACCTCGGGCGGGCAGACGATGCGGCCGCGCTCGTAGCGCACGCCGGGCACCCGGTCGTGGGTGAGGAACACCGGGCCGTCGAGGTCGACCACGTCCGAGCGCTGGCCGACGACCATCGCCGGCGCCATGGCCCAGCTCGAGCCCACCATGTTGCCGACCATCACGTTGAGGCCGGCACGGCGGCACTCGTCCGCCATGGCGAGGGCGGCGGTGAGCCCGCCGCACTTGTCGAGCTTGATGTTGACGACGTCGAAGCGCCCGGCCGCGGCGGCGACGTCGGCCGCGGTGAGCACGCTCTCGTCGGCGGCGACCGGAATCGGCCGGTCGAGACCGTCGAGATCGGCTTCCCGCCCGCGCGGGAACGGCTGCTCGACGAGCGCGACCGAAGCCTCGACCAGCGCCGGCAGCAGCGCCTCGAAGGCCGCGCGCGTGAACCCCTGGTTGGCATCGACGGCGAGCCATACGTCCGGCCGCGCGGCTCGCACCGCGCGCACCCGCTCGCGGTCGAGATCGGCATCGCCGGTGAGCTTGAGCTTCAGCGCCCGCGCGCCGGCGTAGCGCCGTGCGCCCTCCGCCATCACCTCGGGCGGTTCGGCCCCGAGTGTGAAGGTCGTGAGGAGCGGCGCGAGCGCCGGCAGCCCGGCGAGCTCCCACACGCTCGTGCCCGCAAGCCGCGCTTCGAGCTCCCACAGCGCGCAGTCGACGGCGTTGCGCGCACCGCCGGGCGGCAGCAGCGTCGCGAGCTCCGCGTGCGTCGCGCCGGCCTCGATCGCCCCGCGTTGCGCTTCGACCTGCTCGCGCATCGACGCCGAGGTCTCGCCGAAGTAATAAACGCCCGAGGCCTCGCCGCGGCCGGATACGCCGTACTCCGACACCGTCACCACCAGCACGTCTGCGGTGGTGAAGGTGTGCCCGGCGATGCGGAACGGGGCCGCGAGCGGCAACGACTCGCCGCGGCAATCCAGCGTGCGGCGGAGCGCGCTCAATGCCCGCTCAATAGTCGGTACCGAAGCCGATCAGGTCGAAGGCGAGCGCGACCCACAGCACCGTCGTGAACGCCACGACCAGCACGATGCTCCAGACCTTCGCCGGCCAGCGACG
>DASVDJ010000172.1:0-62575 GCA_036381155.1 Vicinamibacterales bacterium | reverse complement strand
CTGGCAGCGATCGCCAGACGCCGTGGACGGCGCCGATGCAGGAAGGCCCCGTGCCGGTGACCGTGACGGTCGACGACGGCAAGGGCGGCACGGCGACCGACACCGTGACGATCCAGGTCGTGCGGCCGCCGGTGCGCGAGTACAAGTTCGAAGACGTGCACTTCGACTTCGATCGCTACTCGCTGCGCGCCGAGGCGACGCGCGTGCTGGACGAGGTGGTCCGTGCGATGACGGACAACCCCGATCTCCGGATCGAGATCGAGGGCCACACCTGCAACATCGGCACGGCGGAATACAACCTCGCGCTCGGCGAGCGGCGCGCCACGTCGGTGCGCGACTACCTGACGTCGCGCGGGATCAGCGCCGATCGGCTGAGCACGGTCTCCTACGGCGAGGAGCGTCCGAAGCACGACAACTCCCGCGAGGAGACGCGCCGACTGAACCGTCGCGCCGGCCTGGTCGTCCGGCTGACGCAGTAATCGCCGGACCCCGGGGTCCGGACACGATCGGGCACGGCTCGCCACGCGCGGGCCGTGCCCTTTTTCGTAGGCCGTCGCGCGCGCCGCGCAGAAGGCGCGCAGAAGTCCCCAGCACGTGGCCATCCGCCAGTCCGCCAGCCAGGAAGTCAGACGCCTGCTCGACCTGCTCGAGCGCGAGGACACCGACGACGCGCGGCGCGAGGCGGCGCTGGCTCGGCTCGCCGTCATCGGCACACGGGCGGTACGCCAGATCCTCGAGCACCTCGCCGCGGCTGACTCATCCCGCGCGCGTGTGTCGCTGCTCGCCGCGCTGGAACGCATCCCCGATTCGCGAGCGATCGAGCCGGTGATCGATCGGCTGGCCGCTCCCTCGCGCGAGGAGCGGCTCGCGGCTCTGGCCGCCGCGCGTCCGCTGCTTGCGATGCCCGAGGCCACCCCGCTGCTCGATCGCATCGCCGGGTTCCTGCTCGATCCCGCCCACCCGGCGGCGGAGCGCATCGCCGCGCTGCAGTCGCTGTCCGCCCTCCCGGAGCGAACGCTCAAGCCGCTCGTCGAACAGCTCAGGACCGATCCCGATCCGGACGTACGCGCCGCGGCAGGCGGCGGTCACGCACCGGACGGCGCTGGGCCGGAGCGTCAGGACGCGGCTGGAGCTCCCCTGCCGGCGGAGCCCCACGAGGTCCTCGCGCTGTTGCAGCAGTCGGCGGCGGAGACACCGCTGCCGACGCTGCACCGTCTCGTCGAACAGGCGCGCGCGAAGGAAGGCGACGGTCCGCCCGCGCGCCGGCGGGACTGGTCGGCCGTGCGCGGCGCGCTGCACCTGGCGCTGGCCAGGCGCGGGAGCACCGTGGCGCTCTACGACCTGCGGGAAGCCGTCGGAAGCGCACAGGCCCCGCTGGCGCTCGACTATCTGACGGCGATGCGGTTGATCGGGAATGCGGACTGCCTGGAGCCGCTGGCGTCGGCGTACGTGCAGGCGGGCCCGGCCGAAGGAACGGGAGGCTGGCAGCGTGAGCTCGCGGCGACGTTCCGCGAGATCGTCGCGCGCGAACGCGTCACCCGCCGGCATGCCGTGTACCGCCGCCTCCGCGCGCGTTTCGGAGAGACGCTCGATCGGCTGATGCAGACCTGATCGCCCCGCCGGAGCCGCGCGCCTGAGTCGCGCGCGGCGAAGGCCGGACCTGATCAGCCGTCGCCGCGGCACGATCGATAGCGGCGACGGCGCGACCTGATCAGCCGAAGCCGCGCTTGAGTCGCGCGGCGGAGGCGAGACCCGATCGGACCTGATCCGACCTGATCCGACCTGTCAGTATGCCTTCGCGAACCGTGCGTCCGTGATCGCCGGCCGGTCGCAGCGGATGCAGGGGCCGCCCGGCACCTGCTCGAACGGCAGGTTGCGGATCGTCGCCTGCGTCTCGGCCTTGATCGTGGCCTCGCACTCGGCGTTTCCGCACCACCGGGCCACGACGAACCCGGGCCGCCCTTCCATGATCGAGACGAATTCCTCCCAGCGCTCGACGCGGGAGGTGTGATCGTCGCGGAAGGCGCGGGCGCGATCGAGCAGCGCACGCTGCACCTCGTCGAGCAGCGCGGTCACGTGCGCCGGCAGTCCGTCGCGTGACGCGGCCGCTTTCGCGCGCGTGTCGCGGCGCACGAGGACGACCTGCCCCTTCTCGATGTCCTTCGGCCCGATCTCCAGGCGGACCGGCACGCCGCGCATCTCCCACTCGGCGAACTTCCAGCCGGGCGTGTACTCCTCGCGCGCGTCGAGGAACACGCGGATGCCTGCGGCCTGGAGCGCGTCGCGGACCTGCTGCGCGTGGGGCAGCACGGTCTCCTGCCAGTTGCCGCGCTGGATCGGCACGATGACGACCTGATACGGCGCGACACGTGGCGGCAGGATGAGCCCGCTGTCGTCGCCGTGCGTCATGATGAGCCCGCCGATGAGCCTCGTCGACACGCCCCACGACGTCGTCCACGCGTACTGGAGCGTCTTGTCGCGGCCCTGGAACCGGATCTCGAACGCCTTCGCGAAGTTCTGTCCGAGGAAATGCGACGTGCCCGCCTGCAGCGCGCGCCCGTCGCCCATCAGCGCCTCGATCGAGTAGGTGCGCGCGGCGCCGGCGAACTTCTCGCTCTCGCTCTTCTGGCCATCGAGCACCGGCATCGCGAGCACTTCCTCGGCAAACGCCTTGTAGACGCCGAGCATCCGCAGCGTCTCCTCCTGCGCCTCCGCTTCGGTCTCGTGCGCCGTGTGCCCTTCCTGCCAGAGGAACTCCGTCGTCCGGAGGAACGGACGCGTCACCTTCTCCCAGCGGACGACGTTCGCCCACTGGTTGATGAGCAGCGGCAGATCGCGCCAGGACTGGATCCAGCGCGAGTACATCGTGCCGAAGATCGCCTCCGACGTCGGCCGGACGACCAGCTTCTCCTCGAGCTCCTCGGCGCCGCCCTTCGTCACCCACGCGACCTGCGGCGCGAACCCCTCGACGTGCTCGGCCTCCCGCATGATGAGGCTCTCGGGGATGAAGAGCGGGAAGTACGCGTTGACGTGCCCCGTCGCCTTGAAGCGGCGATCCAGGTCCTGCTGGATCAGCTCCCAGATGGCGTAGCCGTACGGCCGGATCGCCATGCACCCCTTGACCGGCGTGTAGTCGGCCAGCTCCGCGCGCCGGACGACGTCCAGGTACCAGCGCGAAAAGTCCTCCGACTGCGGGGTGATCTCCGTAACGAGCGCGTCTTCTGGTCTGGCCATTCGTGTCTGTCCCGTGCGGACCGGGTCCGCCGGCCTCCGAAGTTCCCCGGGGGCCCGACGGCCACCCGGACGCCGGGCCACGCCTACCGGCCCGTGCGCTTCACGTCGGCGACGTGAACTTTCCAGTGTACATCGTCGCGGTCCGGGACGTCCGCCCGCCGGTGCCCGCCGCGGCTCTCGGTGCGCCGCAGCGCGGCGCGCGCGATGAGCCAGCCGACACGGGCGATGCTGGCACGCCGCCAGGCGGCAGGGCTGTCCTCCGCGACGGCGGCCGCCTCGGCACGGTCCGCCGTCGGTCCCAGCCCGGCGACGAGACGCGTGAGCCCCTGGCCGTCGCGGACGAGCCCGGCGTCCTGCCACATCGCGGTCGGGACGTCGTCCGGGTCGATCGGGTCGGCGGGAGCCGGTTCGCCTGTCCGGCTCCCGTCCACTGCCTCGGGCAGGGTCCCGGGACGATCCGGATCGGCTGCCATCGCGGCCGCGGCGCGCGCGCCGAACACCAGCCCCTCGAGCAGCGAGTTGCTGGCCAATCGGTTGGCGCCGTGCACGCGCGTGCAGGCGACCTCCCCCGCCGCGAAGAGTCCCGGGATGGATGTGCGGCCGTCGAGGTCCGTGTCGACGCCGCCGCACAGATAGTGCGCCGCGGGGCTCACGGGCACGCGGTCGCGCGCGATGTCCACGCCGGCGCGCTGGCACGCCTCGGCGATGCCGGGGAACCGCGCGCGCATGCGCTCCGGGTCGAGGTGCTGCAGCGACAGGTAGACGGGACTGCCGGTCCGGATGGACTCGCGGACCATGGCGATCGCGACGACGTCGCGGGGCGCGAGGTCGCCTCGTGGATCGTACCGGGTCATGAACGCCTCGCCGTCCGCGTTGATCAGCCGCGCGCCTTCGCCGCGCACGGCCTCGGAGATGAGGAAGCGCGGCGCGCCAGGAACCTGCAGCACGGTCGGATGGAACTGGACGAACTCGAGATCGCTGACCCGCGCGCCGGCGCGCCACGCCATCGCGACCCCATCGCCGGTGGCGACACCGGGATTCGTCGTCTCGCGGTAGACGTGCCCGGCGCCGCCGGCCGCCAGCAGTACGGCGCGCGCGGCGATGCGGAGACGCTCGCCGCCGGCGAGCAGGACGTCGACGCCGGCGCAGCGGCCGTTCTCGATGACGAGCCCCGTCGCAAGCGCATGATCGAGCACCGCGAGCTCCGGATGGCCCGCGACCTGCCGCAGGAGCGTACGCCCGATCTCGCGGCCGGTGGCGTCGCGCGCGTGCAGGACGCGACGCACGCTGTGCGCCCCCTCGCGCGCGAGCGCCGGGCGCCCGTCGGCGTCGCGGTCGAACGCGGCGCCCCAGGCGATGAGCTCCCGCACGTAATGCGGGCCTTCCCCGACGAGCACCTCCACGGCCCGCGGGTCGCACAGGCCGGCGCCGGCCTCCAGCGTGTCGTCCCGATGCAGCTCCGGCGAGTCGTCTGGCCCCAGGGCGGCCGCGATGCCTCCCTGTGCGTACCCGGTGTTGCTCTCGGCGTCGTCCGACTTCGTCACGAGCAGCACCGTGCCATGCCGGACGAGCTCGATGGCCGCGCGCAGGCCGGCGATTCCGCTGCCGATGACGACGAAATCCGCGCGACGCTGCACCGGGTGTTATCCTACCATTCGCTTCCGTTCGCGCCCGGCTGCCCCCCTGCTCGCCGCGCCGGACCGCGCCGCAACGCGGAACGCCGCCCGTCACATGTCCATTGCCGAACGCGTGCTCGTTCACACGCCGCCGCAGCCCTACCCCGTCGTCATCGGCCCGGGACTGGCCTCCGCGCTGGCGTCACTGCTCGACGACGTCGGGTTCAGCCGCCGGCGCTTCATCGTCTCGAGCCCCGTGGTCTGGCGGCTGCACGGCGAGACGATCGCGCGCGGGCTGCCGGACGCGCCGGTCATCCTGATTCCGGACGGCGAGCGCCACAAGCACCTGCAGACGGTCGGGCGTGTGTACGACGCGCTCGTGAAGGCGAACGCCGACCGGGGCGCCGGCCTCATTGCCGTCGGCGGCGGGGTCATCGGGGACACCGCCGGATTCGCGGCCGCCACCTACCTGCGCGGCATCGCCGTCGCGCACGTGCCGACGACGCTGCTGGCGCAGGTGGACAGCGCCATCGGCGGCAAGGTCGGCGTGAACCACCCGCTCGGCAAGAACCTGATTGGCGCCTTCCTGCAGCCGCGGCTGGTCGCCGCCGACCCGCTGGTGCTGGCCACGCTGCCGAGGCGCGAATTCCGGGCCGGCCTGTACGAGGTCGTCAAGTACGGGATGACGTCCAGCCGGGCGCTGTTCGATCGCGTCGCCCGGGACGTCAAGGCGCTCTTCCGCCGCCAGCCGGACGCGCTGGTGCCCGTCATCGCCGAGAGCAGCCGGATCAAGGCGGACGTCGTCTCGCGCGACGAGCGCGAGAGCGGGCCCCGCCGGGTGCTGAACTTCGGGCACACCGCCGGCCACGCCATCGAGGCGGTCACGCGGTACAAGCGCTTCCGCCACGGCGAAGCGATCGGCTACGGGATGCTCGTGGCCGCCGAGGTCGCCGTCGCGCGCGGCGTGCTGGCGCCGGAGGCGCGCGAGGCGCTGGCCGATCTCATCCGGCGCCTCGGCCCGCTGCCGCCCATCGCGGATCTCGCCATCGCGGACATGCTGGAGGCCATGCGGCGCGACAAGAAGGTCGTCGACGGCCGGCTGCACTACGTGCTGGCCACCGACATCGGCGCGCACGCGATTGTGGACGACGTGACGGAGCGGGAACTGGCTGAGGCGCTGGAACGGGTGGGTTTCAGGAGATGACTGATTGCGGATTTCTGATTGCGGATTCGTTGCGGATTGACTGACGGGCCTTCGGCCCGGTTGTCATTGCAGATTCCTGCGGATTGAGCACGGCCGCTGAGTCGGCGCGGCCACCTCGATTGCGGAATGTTGCGGATTTGGCGCTCCGCTTCATTGCGGATCACCCCGCCGTTCAGGAAATCGCCTGCGTCAGCTCCCAATCCGCAAGAATCCGAAATCGCACGCGACGAGCCAATCCACAACGACGTCGCACGTCCATCGAATCCGCAATAGATCCGCAAGCCGCAATCCGAAATCCGCAATCGGGTCTCACTGCATCCCGAGTTCCTTCATCTTCTGCAGCAGCGTCTTGTAGCTGACCTGCAACCGGTCCGCGGCAACCGACTTGTTGCCGTGGGCCTCCTGGAGCGCCGCCTCGATCTTGCGGCGCTCGACCTCCAGCAGGATGCGCCGGGTGGCCTCGGCCAGCGTGCCGGACAGATCGATGCCTTCCCAGGGGTCCGGCGCCGCCGGACTGGGCTCCTCGCGGAATGACAGGTTGAGGTGACGCGGCAGGATCGCGTCGCCGTCGGCGAGGATGACGGCGCGCTCGATGCAGTTCTGGAGCTCGCGCACGTTGCCGGGCCACCGGTAGCGCCGGAGCTCCTCGAGCGCGGCGTCCGAGATCGTCAGGCGCTTCTTCAGGTCGCGGGAGAAGCGGTCGACGAAGTGGCGGGCGAGCAGCTCGACGTCCGCGCCGCGCTCGCGCAGCGGCGGGATCTCAATCGGGAAGACGGAAAGCCGGAAGTACAGGTCCTCGCGGAAGCGTCGCGCGGCGACGGCGGCCTTCAGATCGCGGTTCGTCGCCGCGACCACCCGGACGTCCATCTGCAGCGACTGCGTCCCGCCGACCCGCTCGAAGCGCTTCTCCTCGATCGCGCGCAGGATCTTCGCCTGCAGGCCCGGAGGGAGATCCCCGATCTCGTCGAGGAAGAGCGTCCCGCGGTGCGCGAGCTCGAAGCGGCCCGGTTTGCGGGCCGTCGCGCCGGTGAAGGCTCCCTTCTCGTGGCCGAAGAGCTCCGTCTCGAGCAGCGTCTCGGGAATGGCCGCGCAGTTGATCGCGACGAACGGCCCTTCGGCGCGTCCGCTGAGCGCGTGCAACGTGCGCGCGAAGAGCTCCTTGCCCGTGCCGCTCTCACCGAGCAGCAGGACGGTGGTGTCGGTGTCGGCGGCGCGCGCGAGCGCATCGGACACCCGCTTCAGACCGGGGTCGTTGCCGATGATCGCCGGCGCGCCGCGCCGTGCGGCCAGCTCCTCGCGCAGGAGCCGGTTCTCCGCCGACATCCGGCGCTGGGCGAGCGCGCGGGCGACGAGGAGCTGGAGGTAATCGGGGTCGACGGGCTTCGCGAGGAAGTCCAGCGCCCCTTCCTTCATCGCCTGGACCGCGTCCTGGATGCCGCCGTACGCGGTCATCACGATCACGGGCAGATCGGGGTCGAGATCCTTGGCGGCCCGCAGGACGCCGAAGCCGTCGCCGTTGGCCAGGCGCAGATCCGAGAGCACGAGGTCCGGACGCGCCTCGCGCATCCTGGCGATCGCCTCGGCCTCTCCCACCGCCTCGATGACGGTGTGGGCCTGGTCCTCGAGCGCCGCGCGCAGCATCGCGCGCAGCGAGTCCTTGTCTTCGACGATCAGGACGGGAGCCGGGGGCGTGCCGGCGCCGGTCCGGGACGTGCGAACGGCCTGAGTCACGATTGGGACACGATGGGCCGGAGACCGGCCCGGTTGAGTGGACGCGCCAGGGGCGCGTGCGAACCGCGCGGGGAACGGATCATCGCAGCCAGCCGGGTGGCACGCCGGCGCGCCGCGCTTCCTCCTCCAGATCGGCGATGGCCTTCTTCCGCTGCTCGATCTCCTCCTTCACCCGCTCCTGCTCCGCGATCGCCTTCCGGCGCTCCAGCTCGACGACGGCCCGCTGGGCCGGATCGTCCTTCGCGGTGAACTCGGCCCAGAGCGCGTTGATGCGGCTCTGGAGCGCGTCGTGGTACATCTGACTGCGCTCAAGCGCCGTCTTCGCGTCGCTCATCTTCTGACGCCATTCCCGTTCCTGGGCCTCGGGATCCGCCTCTTCCTGTTCCTGCTCCGCCGGCGCGGCAGGCTGGCCGGGCGCCGACTCGGGCTGGGCCGGGGCGGCCTCCCCCTGCCCGGCGGCCGCCGGGGCCGTTGACGGGGGATCCCACCGTTCGACGGGGCGGAGGTCCTTGTTCGTGATGACGCGCGAGGGCTTCTTGATCGCCGCGCGCCGGGCCTCCTCGCGCCGGGCAATCTCCGCCAGCGGCTGGGCCGCCGCCGGCGTGCCGGCTGCGACGGCAAGCGCAATCACGAGAAACAGACGACACATACCCATGGCGCTCGGTCTCTCGACACTGTTTCGGACTGTGCGGGGCGGACCTTCAGTCAGGTCCGGGCGAAACGGGCCCGGGATCCCGTCTCGCCGAAGCCCGCCGAACGATGTCCGGCGCGGGTGGACGCGGGCGTCACAGCGGAGCGCTGCCGGTCAGGCGCGCGATCCGTGCCTGGATGGCGGGGGCGTCGGGCGATGCCGGCGACTGCTCGAGATAGCGCCGGTACGCGGCGGCGGCATCGGCGGTGCGCCCGAGCTTCTCGTACGACGTCGCCAGCGAGAGCTGGAACGAGGGGTCGTCGGGCTGGAGCGCGATCGCGCGTTCCAGCGTCTCGGCAGCCCGCGCGTGATCGCCGGCCTTCTGCAGCGCGCGCCCCAGATTGTAGAGGGTCACGTAATCGTCGGGAAACAGCGCCGCTGCCTGTTCGTAGTCGTCGACGGCACCCGCCCAGTCGCCGGCGAGACCGCGAGCCCGTGCGAGGTTGAACCGGAACGCCCACCGATCCGGCGCTCCCGCCACGGCCGCTTCGAGGTGCGGCAGTGCCTCCTCCGCGCGTCCCAGCCTGACCAGCACCTGTCCGAGGTTGTTGCGCGCATCCGGATCCGCCGGATGTTCGCGGACGGCTTCCTCGAACGCGCTGAGCGCAACCGACAGGTTCCCCTGCTGATAGGCCGCCGTGCCGGCCCGTGCAAAGTCCGCGGCCGTGACCGGCTGGATCACCCGCTCCGCGGGTGCCGACGGCGCTGCCGCCTGGACGGCACCGACCGAACCGACGCCGCTCTGCGGCTGGCTGGCGTCGACCACGTCGGTCTCGGCGGCGTCCCGCCCGGGCAATCCCGCCGCCAGCGCCACGAGCACGACCGCGATACCGGCGACTCCCCACACGAGCCGTGACGGCCGGGTCCCGGCCTCACCGTCGGGACCCGGGCCACGCTGGCATCGCGGGCAGGGAAGGCCCGGCTGCGTCTTCGTCCCGCATCCCGGGCAGCTGCGCGTCTGGCGCGTCATCGCAGGTCCCGCCACGAGAGGATGCGGACGCCGACGTGGCCGACGCCGTTGTTGAAGTCCTCGGGGTCGCCGAACAGCTCGATGCCCTCACCGGTCCCGAACGCCAGGTGCTGATCGACGATGAACGGCGCGGTGGCGCGGCCGGCGCCGGCGATCGTCCGCAGTCTCGGCGTCTCGTTCGCCGTGACCTTGTTGTCGCCCGTGGCATCGTAGGCGGCGCTGCCGACGAACGTGAACGCCAGCAGGCTCGCATCCGGCTTCGCGCACAGGTTCTGCGGCTTCAGCAGCGTCGTCGTGAAGAAGACGATGTCGCCGGCCACCGCCGGGAACGCCGAGACGACCTCGTCGTCGCCGATGCCGTCCACCTTGTTCAGCGTGTGGGCGAACGTCTGGGTGCCCGTCGCGCCGGTGTCGAGGACGCCGACCAGCTTGAACGTCTGGTCGATGCCGATCGGCGGCAGCAGGTCGCTGCCGGTGCCGAAGAAGATGTACTGCTGCGTGCCGACCGCGACGGTGGCCATCGAGGCGAAGATCGGCTGCTCCGCCCCGACGGTGGTCAGCTTCACGGGGGCGCCGCTGAAGGCCGGCTTGCCGCCGTCGAGGGCGACGTCGAATCTCCAGACGTTCCCGTCAAGGTCGCCGATGTAGCTCTTCGTGATGAAGCGCGAGTCGGACGGTCCGGTTGCCACCGGGTCCGCCTGCAGCGCGTTCTTCTGGGTCGCACACCCGTCGACCGTCAGCCGGCAGTCGTTGTCGGTCTCGGCGATGCCGTCCGACCCGACGTCGGCGCGGCCGTAGAGCTCGCCGGTGCCGACGTCGAGCAGGTACAGCGAGCGTCCGGCCGGCACGCCGTTGCGGTTCGCCTGCTGCTCCTGCGAGTACGGCAGGAAGCCGGACCCGACGATGACGGTGAACGGGCCCTCGGCGGTTTCGATCTGGCCGACTGCGGGATCCGACCAGGTATGCCCGACCGAGCGCTCGTCGACGGTCGCCCCCTTGGCGGCGCTCACGTCGCCGTACGGTGCGATCGTCCAGTCGAAGGTCGAGTAGCGCGGGAACGACCACAGGAGCGGCAGACGGTCCTTCGAGTCGAAGTACGAGAGCAGTGAGCTGATCGAATCGCTCTCCGGATCGACCGAGCTGGCCATGTTGTCGAGCGTCGCGTCGAACGCCTGGTAGAACGTCCCGCCGTCACCCTGACCGAAGATCACCACCGTGCGCCACTGGCCGTCGATCTTGACGTCGGCCACCTTCGTCGAGGAGTCCACGAAGTAGTCGAACTCGTCGATCGGTTGGCCGTCGCGCAGCGTCTGCAGCTTGGGCAGCAGGTTGAACGGGATGAACGCCCAGACCTCGACGCCGGTGCGCGCGTCGATCGCGTGGAACATGCCGTCGTTGGCACCCACGAACACGATCGTCCGGCGGTTCTTGTTGGCGTCCGCGTAGCCCGGGTACTCCTCGTCGGGCGGCGGATCGAGCGAGGGCGGATCCATGAACGCCGGCGTCGAGCTGACGATGGCGCCGAGCGGCTGGCGGCGCACGAACCGGATCAGCCCCTCGACGTCCCAGGTGTTCAGGTACGGGGTGAGCTGCGCCGCGTTCGACTCGTCGAAGGCGACGACCTCCCCGGTCGGCAACGCCGTGAAGATGTTCCGGCAGCTCGCCGACGCGTCGTCGCAGTGCTCGGCCGTCGGCGTGCGCGCCACCCACAGCGCCGTGCCGTCGGCGACGAACTTGTAGCCGGACGGCTTCGTGATGTCCGGCTCCGGCTTGTAGACGCGGAAGGCCCGGAGCCGCCCTTCGAAGTTCGGCAGCGCGAGCCCCGCGGTCACCATCACGTTGGCGCGCTGCGGAATCGGGGCGTTGCTGACGGGATTCTCGATGTAGTCGTACGGCAGCGTCGAGCCGTCGAGCGCCTTCGCGTTGCGCAGGTTCACCGTCCCCGTCACGGGGCTCGTGACCTGGAACTCGCTGTACGCGCCGAACGGCAGCGAGGCCGTCGGCGGCGCGTTGAGGTCCTCGGGCTCCGCGAACGCGTGCTGGACGGCCCGGTTGATGCCGAGGACGGCCGTCGGCGCGACCTTGCCGGCCGCGGCCGCCGCGTCGATCTCGGCCTGCGTGACCTCGAAGAACTGGCCGCCGCTGGCCTCGGCGATGGCCTGGAGCTCCGGGATCGCCGCCGCCGGCGGCGCGATCGCGATCACGTACACCGGCACCCGCCGTCCGGACATCGACTTGAACGTCGCGGCGATCTCCGCGGCGGTGGGACTGTGGCCGCCGGTGCCTTCGCCACCGCCGGTGATGAGCACGGCCACGGTGTTGTAGCAGGAGGAATCGGCCGCGATCAGGCGCGCCGCCTCCGCCTTCACGTCATCCAGCATGTGCGCCAGCGGCGCATCGTCCACGTCCAGCGCATCGTTGCCGGCCGGCAGCAGGCTGGATGCCGACAGCGGGGCCGTGACGGTGCTGAGCACCGTGGCATTCGCGTTCGCGGCATCGGGACGCACGAGCGGCGCCGTGACCGACTCGATCGAGCGGTTGTCTCCGCTCACGACGCCGCGGCGCAGCGTCCAGAAGCTCGGGCCGATGCCGTCGGTCGGGAACGCCTGGACCACGTTGCTGTTGAAGACCGCGCTGTCGGACGGATCGGCGAGACGCGGATCGTTCTGGCGCATCTTGATCAGCCCGAAGCGCGTGGTCCGGGAGTTCTCCTGCACGGCCTGCTGAATCGCCGCCCTGGCGACGCCGATCCGGCTCGACAGGTAGAACTGCTCCCAGGCAGCGCCCTGCTTGTCGCCGACGATGCCGATGTGCGCGGTGTTGAACGTCTGCGGGCCGGACGCAGACCAGCTCAGGAAGTGGTACTTGCGCCGGTACGCGGCGGACGTGTTCGTGCCGTTCACGCCGAGGATGACGTCGTACGCGTTGCCCGGCGTGTACTCGGCGGGGTCGTAGTAATGCCCGTGCCCGTCGTACTGCATCCGGGGCGCCGTGTCCACGGCGAGCAGCACGTTCGCCCGGTACTGGGTCGTGGCCAGCGACGGGATCGACCGCTTCAGGAACAGCAGCGGATCGAGCTGCGCGAAGGCGGTCTCCGGCAGCCCGAGCAGGGCGAGCAGCAGCAGCCCGAAGCCGGCGCGCCTGGCGCGCGAAGCCGTGCGTGTCATCGAGGTGCGCGTGGTCGTCATGACGTCTGCCCTACGGGGTGTTGAACCCGCCCCCCAGCGTCATCGTCGAGCGCGTGAGCGCGGTGCCGGGTGTCTGGACCGCGGCCTTGCGGGCGCGCCGGTTCTGTTCGTCCTGCCCGCGCTGGCCCGTGTAGCCGCGCTCCATCTCGGTGCTGTCCGTCCGCGCAATCGTCGCCTCGACGATGCGGTGAGCGCCGGCCGGACCGAAGGCCTCGGCGCGGAGGGCCAGGACACCGCGGCCGTAGTTGGTGTCCGCGACGCCGTCGGTCAGCGGATCGTCGTCGTTCTCGGACGGGTCGTCCGCGATCCAGACGGCGACGTAGTACGGCGAGTTGAGCGTGGCCGTCGGGATCAGGTCGTTCACCGGCCCCCAGGCGAAGAGACGGAACCGCGGGTTGTTGGCACCCCAGGGACGCTCGCGGGTGACGGCGTTCATGTCGGCATCCGAGCAGGTGCTCGTCTTGCCGCAGTTGATCATGTTCGTCGCCCGGGTGAGGTCGATCGTGCGGCCATCGGGCAGCGTCGGCGTGACCGTGGAGTCGATGAACCCGGAGGTCACCCCGGCGCGCACGCCGTCGGGCGAGCTGAGGATCTGGTTCCAGTCGGGAATCGTCAGCACGTCCTGCATGACGCGCTCGATGCCGGCGTCGGCGACGTACGCGCCCTCGACGCTGTCGCGGTAGTTGGCCCCGATGAGCATCTCGGTCTGCGAGTTCAGCATGAGCGCCATGCCGAGGGCGGTCATCAGGAGCATCGCGAGCAGCGAGATGATCAGCGCGATCCCGCGCTCGTCGCGACGCGCGCGACGCGCCTTCTGCCGACTCGGGCTCACCGGGAGCAGGCGTGTGTGCATGGCCGGCCTCAGCGTCCCAGGTTCATGTTGCGCGGCGTCACGTCGAACCGGATCTCCTGGTCCGGAATGAAGCGTTCGCCGCCGGTCGAGCGTCCGCCGTGCCGGAAGAGCGGGCCGGCCGGACCGCGCAGCAGGTCGTTGGCCGCCTGCACGCGCAGCGTGACCCGCACCTGCCGCACGCGCAGCAGGTCGGCGTCGTACTTGTTCGGCATGTCGGCTCCCTTGCTGTTCTTGTCGGAGGGACACCAGGGGCCGTCGATGAGCTGCGCGCGTGTCAGCTGCACCAGGCCGCCGTTGCCGGGGCCGAGCGTCGCCATCTCGGGGCGCGCCACCTGCAGGCCGCTGCCGGGATCGACGTGGAAGATGCAGTTCTCACCCGCCGCCCAGGGATCGGCCGGGTTGTCGACGCCGAGCGCCGGGGGCTTCGGCCCGTAGGTCGTCCAGGGCCCCCTCGGCTCGGTGACCGGCTTGACGATCTGCGGCGGCAGCGGGTCGCCGAAGAACTCCACGCGGAAATCGACGACGTTGTCGACCAGGGGGAGATCGGACTTGTAGCCGTCGAAGTGCCGCAGCTGGTACACGCCGGCCGCGTCGTCCTCGTGCAGGTAGTAGGTGTGCGACTCGATCTGCGTGATCCAGGACCCCTTCTGGTACGTCGTCGTGAACTTGTCGTCGCGGTGCTGTAGGTGGAGCGCCGCGTCCTGCACCTGCGTGATGGTGAAGATGTCGTACGCGCCGCTCGGGTCGAAGATGAGCACGCGCATCCCCTGCTCGAAGCCGCACAGGTTGTTGCCGAGCGGGCAGCCGCCGAGCGTGGTCTCGACCTTCAGCTCGGCCGACTCGTTCGGCATGTCGTCACGGATCGTCGTCTGCGCGGTCGTCGTCGGGACGTACATGATGGTGACCGCCGACGCGCAGGTGTCGGGACAGAGCGGATTCGCGCGGAACGTGCCGGGCGGGTCGGGGTTGATGGTCCCGACACGGTGCGGCAGGATCGGCGCGAAGTAGCTGTCGAGCGTGCCGGCCATCATGCCGGAGTACGTGCCGGCCCCGGCCATGACGAAATCCTTCTGGACGGCGTCGGCGGCGACGCGCAGCCGCTGCTGCATGTCCGCGACCTCGGGCTGGGCCTGGAAGGTGCCGTAGGACGGGTTGAGCAGCGAGAAGACCGTGCCGGTCACGAGGAGGATCAGCGCGGTCGACACCAGCATCTCGAGCAGCGTGAAGCCGGCTTCGCGCCGGCGGCGGGCCTCGCGGGTCATTTGGTCTTCCTCGTCTTCACGCTGACGAGACGCGCCTCGTCGTTCATCCGGAGCACGCGCCCGGCGTCGGCGTCGCCGCGATTCGTGCGGGTCGTCACCAGCACCTGCAGGACGAGCGTGTTGTTCGGGTTCGTGGGCACCGGCTCGACCGACCAGCGCCGGGTGTAGACGGTGCCGGGCGGCGGCACCGCCCCGCCGCCAAGGAGACAGCCGTTGCCGTCGATGTAGTCGACCCAGCCGGCGACGTTCGACGCGAGCGTGCCGTACGGCGACGGGGAGAGCCCGGTGCCGACGCCACCGCCCGCGGGAGGCGGGCAGCCCTCGACGGGCGGCGCAACGCTGGTATCCGTCGTGAAGTCGCTGATCGGCAGGCCCAGGGTGTCGTAGCCCCACGTCAGGCCTCGGAGCTGCTCCATCTTCTGCTCGGCGAGCAGCGCCGCGTACGTGTTCGTGCGGGCGGAGCGGTTCGACGAGGTCGAGATCGCGAACAGCTGCGCGAGCGAGATCAGCGCCACCGAGAGGATCGCGGTGGAGGCCAGCACCTCGACGAGCGAGAACCCCGACTCACTGGACCAGCGTGATCTTTCCAAGGCCATTCACCGTGATGCGCCGGTCGGCCGAAGCCGCCAGCTTCTCGTGATGGAGCTGCAGCGTGATGCCCGCGTCGGACAGCGGCACCAGGCTCCCGCCCTCGTGGGCCGTTCCGTTCGGCCAGAAGTCGATCGTCTGGACGGCGACGAACGTGACGTTCGACGGCAGCCGCATCAGCGGCCCGTCGTTGTTCGGGATGGCGAAGAACTCCGGATCCGTGTCCGGATACGGGTAGTTCGACTCGCTGCACCGCGCCGCCGCACGTCCGTCGTCGTCATCCGAGGCCGGCGCCGCGACCGTGCCGAGCAGCTCCACGGCCCGGTACTCGCCGGTCGACGGACAGTTGAAGCGCACGCGCATCACGCGGTTCGATCGCACCGCCTTCATGCGGGCCGATTGCAACTCGCGCTCCACCTGACGCGCCGCACCGGAAAGCTCCAGTTGTGCGGAGGATCCGGTGATGAGCGGCACGGCCATCGCCGCGGTGATCGCAATAAGCGAGAGCACCGTGACCAGCTCAGTGAGTGTGAAACCGCGTACGTCGCGCAGGCGATTCATGGCTGCTCCGGACGCGCGTGAGAAGCGGACGCGTGTCCAACGCCCTCTGTACGTCGCAAGCGCGCTGCCACGGATCGCGCTTGGGTGCCGCTCTGACGTAAGCGACGAGAATCGCGGGAGTTACGGGGAATCGCCGGGACGGCGGGCGGCCGGATTACGACCTCGTAATCGACAGAGTGTTACCTTCGGTAACAGAACTGGAAGCCGTACGGGTGTCCGGCACCGGTACGGGTGTCAGACACGCGTACCGCGCGTCACGCCGCCAGTGGCAGGACGATCTGCATCGAGGTCCCGGTGCCGCTCGGGACGGCCTGCGCCTGCACGCGCCCGTTGTGCGTGACGACGATCTTCTGCACGAGCGCGAGGCCGAGCCCCGTGCCATCCGGGCGCGTCGTCACGAACGGGCGGAACACGCGCTCGCGCAGGGAGGGGTCGATGCCCGGGCCATTGTCGACCACGGCGATGCGCAGTGTGCGGCCCGTGTGGTCGACGGCCCCCCGCAGGACCACGACGGGGGCAATCCCCGCCCCGGCACACGCCTCGAGCGCGTTGCGCACGAGATTGCTGAGGGCCTGGCGCAGCAGGACTTCGTCCCCCTGGACGGTGCCCCACTCCCCCTGGAGCGTGACCTGGCCCCCGCGGGAGGCCGCTTCTTCCTGGAACTCGTCGGCCACGCGCGCAGCGAGCTGTCCGAAATCGACTGGCGCGGGCGTGAGCGGGACCGGTCGCGCGAACTGCAGGAAGTTCGTGACAATCTGCCCGAGCGCATCGGTCTCCGCGCGGATGCCTTCCACGTACCTGCGGTCGTTCGCCGGGAGGTTGTCGAGATTGAGCAGCCGCGCGTAGCCGTGAATCGTCGCGAGCCCGTTGCGGAACTCGTGCGCAAGCCCCGCGGTGAGCTCTCCCAGGCGTGCGAGCGCGTCCTGCATCCGCAGCTGCTCTTCGAGATCCACCACCGCCGTCAGATCGGTGAACAGGCAGATCACGCCGCCGCACGCCCCTTCGTCGTCCAGGAGGGGGGAGACCGTGACCCCGAGGTGCGTGACCGGCGTGCGGGCGTCCGCCAGCTTCACCGAGCGCCGGACGATGGCGCGGCCATCGCGCAGGGCCTCGTCGATGATGGCGACCAGTGGTGAGTCGGCGCCGAGCACGTCCCGCACGTTGCCGTCGGCCGGCACATCGCCCAGCCCGAGCAGGCGGCGACTGGACGGGTTCAGAATCCGGATCCGTCCGTCGAGGTCGGTGACGACGAGACCGGCGGTGAGGCTGGCGACAATCTGTCCGCTCAGGCGCTCGGACGCCTCGGCGCGCGCGGCCATCGCGCGCTCCTGCGCCTTGAGCTGGGCGATCGCGTCCTCGAGCGCCGTCGCGAGCAGCGCCGTCTGCATGCCGCTCTCGCGCATGTGCCGCCGGCTGTCGCGCGCCGCGGCGGCAAAGCGCAGCACCGCGAACACCAGCACGCCCACGAGTCCGGCCACGATGGCCGTCAGTCCGACGAACGCGTAGAGCTGCTGCGACACGTCCGCCTCGCTATTGCGGGAACATCTGGCCCACGTACCAGTCGAGCAGCGGCGTGCCTGCCACCGCGGCGGCAATGCCGCCGAGCGCCAGAAACGAGCCGAGCGGGATCTGGTAGTCCCGGTTTCCGGTGAGCGCGACGAGCCCCACGCCGATGACGCTGCCGGCAAACGACGCCAGGAACAGCGCCACCAGGGTGAGCTGCCAGCCGAGGAATGCGCCCATCATCGCGATCATCTTGACGTCGCCGAACCCGAGCGCCTCCTTGCCGAGCACGCGGCTCACCAGCTCCCCCATGCCCCACAGCAGCAGGCTGCAGACGACCGCCCCGGTGAGCGCGCTGATGATGCCCGGAGGCAGGAACAGGCTGAACGCCAGGCCGACCGCGATGCCCGGCAGCGTGATCGCGTTCGGCAGGATCCGATCGCGCAGGTCCGTGGCGAACAGCACGATCATCGCGCTCGCGAAGATCAGCCGTGCGACCAGCAGCAGCGACGGCCCGTACAGCCATGCCGCCCCGGCGAAGACGAGCGCGGTCGTCGCCTCGACGAGCGGATACTGAATCGAGATCGGGCCGCGGCAGCCGGCGCAGCGCCCCCGCAGGGCCAGCCAGCTGAGCAGCGGAATGTTCTCCCACGCCCGGATCTGCCGCCCGCAGTGCGGACAGCGCGAGCGCCCGCCCAGCGACGCGTGCTGCGGCAGCCGGACGATGCAGACGTTCAGGAACGAGCCGACGGCCAGTCCCAGCACACCGGCAAAGACGACGAAGGCCGCGGCGCTCACTTGAGGGGCTCCCGGGCAGGCGGCGCGGCAGAGCCCGTCACGCCTGGCCGCGCGGTCGGCGGCTCGGTCGGCAGCGGATAGTACTCGGAGTCGGTGCTGACCGTGGCCCGACTGGTCAGCGGGTCAATCACGAACGGCGTGCCGGACGGATCCGTCGGCACGCCGCGCAGCATTCCGCGGCGGACGAGCGGCTCCCAGGTGAGCGCGGGCTCGCCGGTCTCCCGCTCGTAGCGCTCGAGCAACATGTTCAGCTGGTCGATCAGGTCGAGCGCGTCGAGCTGGCGCAGCCTGAAGGCCGCCATGTCACGCATGTACTCGTGCTCGGCGGTCTCGTAGATCTGGCTGAACAGGAAGCGCGACGAAGACCGATCGCCCCCCTGCGCCAGCATGTAGGCGGCCAGCCCCGGCATCCATTCCGGTGAATCGGGAACCCTGGCAGCCTCGCCGAACCAGTGCGCCGCGGTTTTCGGGTCGCCGAAGTACCAGTAGTAGACGAACGCCTTGTCGTACAGGTACTGCCACTTGTGCGGGTTCTGCGCGGTCCCCTTGTCCAGCAGCTTTACGGCGAGCTCGGGGCGTCCGAGACTGCTTCTCCGGTTCTCGGCAAGGAAAATCGCCCCGAACCGGTACGCGATGTTGAAGGCCGGATCCAGCGTCGTCGTGACGTCGAGCAGCGGGTACAGCAGATCGTCGCCGATGATGGGGCGGTGCTGGAGGCGCGTCGCCGCGAAGTACTGGATCGCGCGGATCCAGTAGACGTCCGCGAGGAGCGACTTGTAGGACAGCGCCAGCCGCCCGACGGCATCCCCCGACGTGAAGTACAGCTCGTCGACCGGCGAACCGACCTGCGGATACCAGCGCTCGCGTGCGACCTGCAGGCCGATCGACGCGACGAGTCCTGCCACCACGAGTGTCGCGAGCAGACCGGCACGCGGCCCCTGGCTCATGGCCGCTGGCTCCTGGTCCCTGACCCCTGGTTCCTGGCCCCTGATCCCTGGCCCCTGGCCCCTGGTCTCTGGCCCCTGATCCCTGATCACTTGAAATCCCGCCGCGAGAAGATCCACACGCCCGCCGCGACGAGCACGACGATGTAGGAGAGGCCGTAGGCGGTGGTGGTGAGGAGATAGCCCGCAGGCACGGGCTGTGCGTGCACGACCGCGTTCTTGACGTCGAACGCCGCCATGTTCGGCAGGACGTAGTAGAGCGCCGTCGTGATGTACCGGACCGGCGAATCGCCGACCGCGACGTCGAAGTTCTTCAGGTCGGCGCTGAAGTGGCCGGCCACGTACAACCCGAAGGTCAGCACTGCCGAGAGCAGCGGGCTCGAGAAGGTCGAGAAGAACAGCGCGATCGCGATGACGAGCATCAGCTGCACGAAGATCAGGTACACGGCGCGCAGCATCCGCGGGTCGGTGGCGGGCGCCTCCCAGCCCTGCTTGAAGAACTCGTTCTCGACCCAGGACATGTAGCCCAGCACCACGTACCAGACCACCGCCATCACCGCGAGGTTGACGGCAATCGTCAGCACCAGCCCGAGATACTTGCCGACGACGACCTCCGAGCGGCGGACCGGCTTGGAGACGAGGCTGTAGATGCTGCGGCGTTCGACCTCCTTCGAGACCAGGCCGATGCCGATGAACACGGCGATGAACAGGCCGAACACCGACATCGCGGCGAGGCCGAGGTCCTTGATGATCTTGACGTCCTGGCCCGCGGTGAGCTGCCCGATGAGGAACGACGCGCCGATGACGAGCAGCGCGAAGCCGGCCAGGTTGTAGAGCACGCGGTCGCGCACTGAGTCCCGGAAGACCGCCAGCGCGATCCGCTGCAGGGTCCGCGGATTCATGCGAGCGCCCCCTCCCGGGCCGACGCCGTCTTCTTCACCTGCGTGACGAAGATCTCCTCCAGGGTCGTGTGGAGCGGGTGCACCGAGATCAGCGCGGCACCGGCGCCCGTCAGATCGGCGACGAACCGCGCGACGTCGGCGTCGCGCGCGAGCTCGAACGTGTAGCGGCCGTCGCTGACGGGTGTCGCCTTGACGTAGCGCCCCGCGCTCCGGGTCATCAGCTCCGGGCTGACGCTGCCGAGCACCACTTCCCAGCCGCGGATCTCATAGCCGGCCAGCTCGGTGAGGCGGCCGCTGGCGGCCAGCCGGCCGCCGGCGAGGATCGCGACCCGGCTGCAGAGCGTCTCGGCGTCGGACAGGATGTGCGAGCTGAAGAAGACCGTCTTGCCCGCATCGCGCAGGCGCAGGATGAGCGCGCGGATGTCGCGCCGGCCGAGCGGGTCGAGCCCGGACATCGGCTCGTCGAGGAACACGACCTCGGGGTCGTTGATGAGGGCCTGCGCGATGCCGACGCGCTGCACCATGCCCTTGGAGTACTTCCGCAGCTGCAGACGGCGCTCGGCGCCCAGGCCGACCTCGTCGAGCAGCTGGCTGACGCGCCGCCGGCGCTCGGCGCCCGGAATGTCGAACAGGCTGGCGAAGTAGTCGAGCAGCTCCTCGGCGGTGAGGTTGTCGTAGAAGTACGGGTTCTCCGGCAGGTAGCCGATCCGCCGGCGGACGCCGACGTCGCCGACCGGCCGGCCCAGGATCTCGGCGCGTCCGGACGTCGGGAACACCAGCTGCATCAGCAGCTTCAGCGTGGTCGTCTTGCCGGCGCCGTTGGGGCCCAGGAAGCCGAAGACCTCGCCCGGCGCGACCTCGAGGGTGAGCCGATCGAGGGCGCGGTAGGGGCGCGGCCGCCAGAAGCCGACCCGATAGTCCTTCGTGAGATCGTGCGTCTGGATTGCGGGCGGCATCGGACAGTCGCAGGGCGGACAGTGCGTCCGCACGGGGTGCGGCCGGGGAGCCTCTGGTCGGTGCTCCGCCCGGACGCGCACCGGACGGTCGTCCCACTAGCTACATCGGACGAACCCTTCTACCAGTGTAGGGTTTGACAGACAGAAGCGGGCCCTCCTCCGCCCTCCGGGTCGCGGGGGAGGCCTGTGACACGCCCGGCGGGCGGCAAGCCCTCGCGCTTCGGGCTACGGGGGCAAGCCCGATTCGACGCCTTCGGCTACCGGGGCAAGCCGGGCTACCGCCGCAGCTCGTACGCGATCGCCGCGTCCAGGAACTCGGGGCGGATGATGGGGATCCGGCGGCCGTTGATGAAGAAGGTCGGCGTCCCGGTCACCTGCAGCGACTGGCCCAGCCTGGCGTCGGCGCGGACCAGCTCGAGCGTCTTCGCATACTGCTCGTCGAAGTCGGTGATGCCGCCAATCGACCGCGCCCCCTGCCGGATCAGGTCGGGGGTCATCTGCGGCTGGTTGGCGAAGATCCACTCCTCCATCGCCGAGGCCTTGCCCTTCGCCCGCGCGAGCCGCACGGCGACGGCCGCCTCACAGGCGGCCAGATGCCGGCCGCTTGGCGCCGCCGGGTTGCACTCCGGCTCCAGCGGGAAGTCCTTGGTGATGAACTTCACCTGTCCGGGGTGCTGCGCCTCGTACTTGGCGAAGACGGGCTTGTACTGCTCGTACGTCAGCCGGCACGGCGGGCACTGGTAGTCGTTGAACTTCACGACGAGGACCTTCGCGCCGTCGTTCGGGATGGCGAGCGGCGTCACCGGCAGGCTCGCGTACCACAGCTCGAAGTTGCTCTGCTCGGCGGCGTCGAGCGTCCGCGTCGCCGCCACCGGGGCCTCCCCGCGTTCCGCCGCGGCGGTCTCCGCGCCGACCGGGCGGGGGAACATGCCGGCGAGCGCAACGCTCGCGGCCGCGAAGGCGACCGTTCCGGCCAGCGCGACCGGGGACGAGACGAGCAGGCGAAGATCGCGCAGCGCGCGACGCGGCAATCCGTTCATGGCTCCGTCCGAGGCGATGCCGGACACGACGAACAGGCCGGCCACCGCGAGATAAGTGACGAGACAGTAGATGCAGTACGTACCGAGCACGAAGAAGGATGCCCAGGCCAGATAGAGCACGACCGCGAGCGCGGCCACGCTGAGCACGAAGATGTACGCCGGCATCCGTCCGGCCAGCTCGCCGGCCGGTCCGCGACCTTCCGCCCCGCGCAGGGCGACCAGACCCAGCAGCGTCACCGCCGCGAACCAGATCACGCCGCCGGCCGCGACGGGTACGCCCCAGAACGTGCCGTACTCGCTCTCGTAGACCTGCGTGCAGTTCCAGGTCTCGTTGATGTCGCAGGCGCTCTGATACAGCGGATCGGCGAGCAGCCGGTAATGGACGACCGAGGCGGCCGTCGAGGAGGCCAGCCCGAGGAGCGCGAAGAACAGCAGCGCGCCGGCCGTGCGGCGGGTCATGCGTGAATCGTACGGGGCCGGCTCCGGCGAAGTCAACGGATCAGGCTTATGGGACAGCTGTAGCTGGCAGCAGGCAGCAGGCGGCTGGCAGTCACGTCAGGCTCCCCGCGCTGGCAGCTGCCAGCCGCCAGCTACACGCGTACAAACGAAACCGGGGAGCACCCGAAGGCGCTCCCCGGTCCGGTCGTGCGGAGACGAACGGTTACTGCAGCAGGGTGCCGGTCGCCGGCGCACCCGTCTGCACGGCCGCGATCGCCGCGTCGTCCTGGTAGATCGCGCCGGAGCTGTTGACGTGGAAGAACCGCGTGCCCGTGCTGCCCGGGGTGATCGGCTCGGCCGTCGCGGCATACGAGGCGGCGGTAGCGCCACCGTTGCACATCGCGGCCGCACCCGCGACACCAGGCGTCAGCGTCACACGGTACCCGCTCTTGTCGGCCGGGTCGGTCGCCAGGTCGGGGCTGATGAACGCGTCGCCGCCGGCGGTCGGGGCGGTCCCGAGGCTCACCAGCGAGCCCGCGAACCAGCCGGCCGCGCAGTTGGCGTGGAAGTTCACCTGGCCGCTGTGCACCGCACGCAGCGACCCGATGGCCGACGTCTCGTTACCCGACATCCGCGCCCGGAGCAGCCCGGGGACCGCGATGGCGGCGATGATGCCGATGATCGCCACGACGATCAGCAGCTCGATGAGCGTGAAACCCTTCTCGTTGCGCAGCTTCATGTGCGTCCTACTCCCTCATGCAAACCGGCGGTCCCCGGTTCGTTGCGATCCGGGGGTCGTGCAGCGGAATGCTGACAGCCGCCTCACCCAAGGTCGCCAGCGCCGGTCAGGCGGCCGTCGACGACCTGGACCGTAGCAACGCGGATGCCACGAAGCCCGTCTGGGCGTCCGGATCCCGGTTCTCCTGAAAATCCAGCCACTTGTCGGACGCCCGGCGCGTCCGTCCGGCCGGCCGGCACCCCGCGCGGGGCCGGCGCCGACAAAGCCTGTCACCCCTGGTTGGCAAAAACTGGCCGCGACACGCGTGGTCCCGGGCGACCCGGCATGTCCGCAGGCGCAGGCGCCGCTACCGCAGGTTGTACTTCTTCGCGTAGTACCGGAACGAGCGGAAGCTCATGCCGAGCAGTTCCGCCGCCCGGACCTGGACGCCGCCGGCCCGCTCGAGCGCCTGCGCCAGATAGCGCCGCTCGATCTCCCGGACGTGCTGCTCCAGATCGAGGCCTCCCTCGGGCAGGTCGCTGGCATCCGCCGGACCGGCCGACGACGGAGACGGTCTTTCGATCCTACTCCGCAGCGCAAGGGGCAGGCTCTCCGCCAGGATGGTGGGGGTCCGCTCCAGCGCCACCGCCCGCTCGATCACGTTCTCCAGCTCCCGGATGTTGCCCGGCCAGTCATAGGCGACCAGGCAGTCCATGGCGCTGCCGGAGATGGTCTCGATCGCCTTGCCCATCTCCGCGCGGTACTTGCGCAGGAAGTGCTCGGCGATGAGCGGGATGTCCTCGCGCCGCTCGCGCAGCGGCGGCAGCTGAATCGGAATGACGTTGATCCGGTAGAACAGATCTTCCCGGAACTTCCCGTCCGCGACGAGCTGCTGCAGGTCCTGGTTCGTCGCGGCCACCACGCGGATGTCGGCCTCGATCTCGTCGAGCCCGCCGACCCGGCGGAACCGCCGCTCCTGCAGCACGCGCAGGACCTTCACCTGCATCATCGGCGTCATCTCGCCGATCTCGTCCAGGAAGATCGTCCCGCCCGCCGCCAGCTCGATGAGCCCCTTCTTCGTCGTCTCGGCGCCGGTGAAGGCGCCGCGCATGTGGCCGAACAGCTCGGACTCGAGCAGCGTCTCGGTGAGCGCCCCGCAGTTCAGCGCGACGAACGGCCGATCGCGCCGCAGCGACTGCCGGTGCACGGCGCGCGCGACGAGCTCCTTCCCGGTCCCGGACTCGCCGGTGATCAGGATCGTGCTGCCCGTCTTCGCGACGGACTCGACGAGCTCGAACACCGCGAGCATGACGCTGCTGCGGCCGATGATGCCCTCGAAGACGTGTGCCTCGTTGAGCGCGCGCTTGAGCAGCAGGTTCTCCTGCCGCAGCTGCCGGCTCTCCAGCTTCTCGCGGACCTTCAGCTTCAGCTCGTCGACGTCGAACGGCTTGATCAGGTAGTCGCACGCGCCGAGACGCATCGCCTCGACGGCCGTCTCGGTGCTGGCAAACGCGGTCATCATGATCGCGGGCAGCCCGGGGTCGGCCCGCTTCGCGGCGCGCAGCACCTCCACGCCGCTCATGTCGGGCATCTTGATGTCGCTGATCAGCAGGTCCACCGGCCCGCGCTCGAGCGCCGTCAGCGCCGCGCGCCCGCTCTCGGCCAGCAGCACCTCATGCCCCTCCCGCCGCAGCACGATCGCGAGCAGCTCCCGCAGCGAGCGCTCGTCGTCTGCGACCAGGATGCGGGCGGGGGCTCGCTGGGCAGGAACGTCGCCTGGCGCCTCCTGGTCGCGGTAGCTGGCAGCTGGCGGCTGGCGGCTGGCAGCCGCCGCTTTCGCGGCCTGGTTCATCTGCGACCCCTCAGCGAACTGGCCAGACCGTTGATGAGCCGCCCCACTTCGGCGCAGTGGTCCAGGAGGCGGGCAGCATCCCTTGCTCCGAGGTACTTCAGTCGTTCTCCCAGCAGCACGCAGGTCTCTACCTCTCTCAGAGAACCATGAGCGATCGACAGGAAGTGGCGGAACTCCGGATCGGAACGCCGGCCTTGCCCTTCCGCGATGTTGCACGGCACCGACACGGCTGCCTGCCGCACCTGACGCGTCAGGCCGTATTCTTCGGGGCGGGGCCAGTTGCCCGTGGTTTCATAGACGGCAACGGTGGGGTCCATCGCAGACTGCCAGGCCAGAAGATCCCTGTAGTTCCTTATCGGCATCGCCCACCTCCAACTTTGTCCGTCCCCGGGCCAGGCAGCCTGTTGCCGCCCCTCGACCCTCGCATGCTTCTCGGCACCCGGCCGGTCGCTGCGCAGTACTGCCGGCTGCCGGCTGCCAGCTGCCAGCCGCCAGCTACACCGTTGCCCCCACCGGCACCCTCACCCTCACCCTCGTCCCCTTCCCCGGCTCGGATTCGACGGCGATCTCGCCGTGGTGATCCGAGACGATGCGGTGGACGATGGCGAGGCCGAGGCCGGAGCCGTGGGTGAAGCGGCCGTGGAACGGCTGGAAGAGGCGATCGAGCTGTTCGGGCGGGATGCCGACGCCTTCGTCGGACACTTCGAGCAGGGCGGCGTCGCTGTCGTCGGCGGACCGGACGGTCAGGCGGAGGGCGCCTCCGGACGGCATGGCCTTGAGGCCGTTGGTGGCGAGGTTCCAGATGACCTGCCGGATCTGGTTCTCGTCGGCTTCGATCTCCAGGCCGTCGGGCGGCCGGTCGACGAGGATCCGGTGGTCCGGGCGGAGCTCCGGACTGTTGCGCAGGAGGGTCGCGGCGTCGTCGACGAGGCGGGCGAGGTCGACGGGAGCCCGGACGCCTGCCTGCGGGCGGGCGTAAGCGAGGAACGATCGGATGGTCTCGTTCAGGCGATCCGACTCGCGCAGGACGATGTCCATGAGCTCGGCCTGCTCGTCAGACAGCTCGAGCTCGGAGCGGAGTACCTGGATCGACCCGCGCATCGAGGCGAGCGGGTTCCGGATCTCGTGGGCGATCCCGGCCGCCATCTCGCCCACGGCGGCCAGCCGCTGCCGGTGCCGCGCCTCGCGTTCGAGTCGCCGGACTTCGGTGACGTCCTGGAAGGTCAGGAGGTAGCCGGTGACGCCGTCCGGCGTCACGAGATGGGCGGCGCTGAGGCCGAGGTCCCGGTTGGCGCCGGCCGGCGTGCGGTAGCAGTAGTCGGCGCGCCGCGCGACGGCGCCGCCGAGGCCGGCGGCGAGGATGTCGGCGAACTCAGGCGGGAACTGCAGGACCTCCGCGGCGTGCTGGCCGAGCACCTCGGATGCCTGCCGGCCGGTGATCGCCTCCGCCGCCCGGTTGAACGTCAGAATCCGCCCTTGCTGATCCGTCGTCGCGAGCCCGCTGGTGAGGCTGTCGATCACGTGCTGGCTGAACGCCTGCAGGTCGGCCAGCGCGCTCGACGCCACCGCCAGCCGGGCGTCGGCGCGGTGCAGCCGCTCGGCCAGCGAGGCGGCCAGTACCGCAACGGCCACGAGCGCGATGCCGTTCGTGACGACGGTGAAGGCCGCGAGGCGCACCTCGGGGAGGAACGGCCGCATGTCGGCGAGATGCAGACCGCCGAAGTAGCCCTGTCCCGTGGCGTACTGGAACAGGACGAGCGCCCCGTAGAGCGCGCCGCTCAGCACGGCGATCCGGAGCGCTTCGCGCCGGCGGGCGATCGCGCCGGCGCCGACCACGGGCAGCACGTAGAGCAGCTGGAAGTAGCTCGTGATCCCGCCGGTGAAGTGGATGAAGGCGGTGACGATCAGCGCGTCGCCGACGAACTGTGCCGACACGAGCCACGGGTGGCGCTCGACGGACGGCATCGTCACCGCGTAGACGATGCTGAGGCAGTAGGTCAAGCCGATCAGGAAGAAGAACGGGTCGATCGGCAGCGAGCCGGGCGCGGCGATCTGGAAGACGACCGCCGAGCCGAGCAGCAGCGTGGAGACGACGAGGCGCGCGGCGATGAGCCAGACGAGCCGGCGTCGGTATTCGGGGGTCACTCGGCAGACGGGACCGCCGGCGCGCGGCCGTGCGCGCGCCGGCGCGGTCTCAGGTCAGCTTGCTGATCATGTCGAAGATCGGCATGTACATCGCGATCACGATGCCGCCGACCACGACGCCGAGGAACGCGATCATCACCGGCTCGAGCAGCGTCAGCATGCCCGCCACGGCCGTGTCGACCTCTTCCTCGTAGAAGTCCGCGATTTTCGTCAGCATCGCGTCGAGGGCGCCGGTGGCCTCGCCGACGCCGATCATCTGCACCACCATGCCGGGGAACACGTTGGATTCCCGCAGGGGCGCCGCGATGGTGTTGCCCTGCTCGATGCTCTTCCGCGTGGCGAGAATCGCCTGCTCGATGACCGCGTTGCCCGAGGTATGGGCCGTGATCTCCAGGCCGTCGAGGATCGGCACGCCGGAGCTGATGAGCGTCGACAGGGTGCGGCAGAAGCGCGCGACGGCGATCTTCTGCATGATGATGCCGAGCACCGGCAGCTTCAGCGTGAGGCCGTCGACGGCCAGCCGCCCCCGCTCGGTGGCGTAGTACTGCTTGAAGCCCCACCCGAGGGCTCCCAGGATGATGAGCAGGATCCAGCCGAAGTTCACCAGGCCGTTGCTCAGCGCGATGACGACGCGGGTCGGCAGCGGGAGCTGGGCGCCCATGCTGGCGAACATCGCGGCGAAGGTCGGGATGACCTTCCACAGGATCGCCGCCACGACGATCGCCGCGATGACGATGACGGCGACGGGATAGACCATCGCCGACTTCACCTGGCCCTTCAGCCGGACGGCCTTCTCGATGTAGGTCGCCAGCCGCTTGAGAATCGTGTCGAGGATGCCCCCCGCCTCGCCGGCCGCCACCATGTTGGTGAACAGCGGGTCGAACGTCTTCGGATGCTTGCGCATCGCGTCGGCGAGCGACTGGCCGTTCTCGACGTCCGCGCGCGTCTGGAGGATCGTCGCCGCGAAGTTCTTGTCCTCTTCCTGGTTGCCCAGGATGTCCAGACACTGCACGAGCGGCAGGCCGGCGTCGATCATCACGGAGAACTGGCGCGTGAAGATCGCGAGGCTCTTCGGCGAGACCCCCTTGCCCAGCTTCCCCTTGCCCTTCGCCGGGGCCTGCTCCTTGACGGGCGTGACCTTCGTCACGAGCACCTGCTCGCGCCGGAGCATGGCCACGACGGCGTCCATGGTCTCCGCGACGCGCTCGCCGGAGACGGTCTCGCCGCTGCGGGTACGACCGGTGAAGGCAAACGTGGGCATTCCTGATCCTCGGGTCGTGCTCGGCGGCCCGCGCGACGGGACCGGACCGGCCGCGTCAGCGCGGGCTGCTCGCCGGGCTTATCGGCACCAGGCGTCCGCGCACGTAGCGCGGATCTGCACGCCGCTTCAGCGCTTGAGCGGCGTGCCCATCGGGCGAGGCCCGAGCCGGCCCTGCATGCCGGCCCCGGGGACGACCCCGACGCCGCGGTTGATCATCTCCTGCAGCTCGTCGCGGTTCGAGCTGGCGCTCAGCGCCGTCTCGAGCGTGATCTGCTTCGAGAGATAGAGGCTGGCGAGCGACTGGTTGGCCGTCTGCATGCCGACCTTCTCCTGGCCGGTCTGCATCGCCGAGTAGATCTGGTGGATCTTGTCCTCGCGAATCAGGTTCCGGATGGCCGGCGTCGGCACGAGGATTTCGAGCGACACCACGCGTCCGCCGCCGATCTTCGGCAGCAGCGCCTGGCAGACGATGCCCTCGAGCACGAGCGAGAGCTGCGTGCGGATCTGGCCCTGCTGGTGCGACGGGAAGACGTCGATGATGCGGTTGATCGTCTGCGCCGCGGAGTTCGTGTGCAGCGTCGCGAGCGTCAGGTGCCCGGTCTCCGCGATCCGCAGCGCCGATTCGATCGTCTCGAGGTCGCGCATCTCGCCGATGAGGACCACGTCGGGGTCCTCACGCAGCGCGGCGCGCAGGGCGAGCGCGAAGCTCTGCGTGTCGCTGTGCACCTCGCGCTGGTTCACCAGGCAGTTCTTGTGCGGGTGGATGTACTCGATCGGGTCCTCGATCGTGAGGATGTGCTCCTGCCGCTCGGTGTTGATCTTGTCGATCATCGCCGCCAGCGTCGTCGACTTGCCGCTGCCGGTCGGGCCGGTGACGAGCACCAGGCCCCGCGGCCGCTCGGCCAGCGTCGCGAGCACGGGCGGCAGCCCGAGCTCCTGGAAGCTGCGGATCCGCTCCGGGATGAGCCGGTAGACCGCCGCGACGGCGCCGCGCTGGTTGAACATGTTGCAGCGGAAGCGGGCCAGCCCGCGGATGCCGAACGAGAAGTCGAGCTCGAGCGTCTCCTCGAACCGCTTCTTCTGCGCGTCGGTCAGCACGCTGTAGGCCAGCTGCTTCGTCTCGGCCGGCGACAGCTCGGGCAGCGGCAGCCGCTGGAGCGTGCCGTTGACCCGCACCTGCGGCGGCGTCGCCGTCGTGATGTGCAGGTCCGATCCTCCGAGATCCACCGTCTTCTGTAGCAGTTCAGGCAGCGTCATGGTCGGCTCACGTCGATGGGAAACGGGAATGCGTCTCGTGACCTATCGGCTGCGCCACAGGTCGGCATCAGTCTCCGGCGGCTTGTGAATCAGGGGTGGGGCTGGTTGCGTGCGGAGGCTTCGGGACGTTCGTCGCGGCCTGTCAGTGCGGATTGCCGCGGATTGCCGATGATTGCAGCGGATCGCGCGACGGGGCGAGCGAAGCGACGCCCTCACAGCCGTTCCAGCAATCCGCCGCGAGCGAAGCGACGCGGCGGCAATCCGCAAGAATCCGCAATCGCCGGACGGGCCGAAGGCCCGGGCGCCGCAATCCGCAATCAATCCGCAATCCGCAATCCGAAATCCGCAATCGGGATGCTACTTCACCGTCTCGCGAGCCACCTCCTCGATCGTCGTGACGCCGTCCATGACCTTCCGCAGGCCGCTGCGGCGGAGCGTGATCATGCCCTCCTCGATGGCCTTGCGGCGCAGCTCGAGGGCGGAGGCGCCGACGAGCACCAGCTCGCGCAGCTCCTCGGTCACCTCCATGACCTCGTAGAGGCCGACGCGGCCGCGATAGCCGGTGCCGTTGCACTTGTCGCAGCCCTTCCCGTGCATCGGCGTGACCGACTCGGCCTCCTCCGGCGTGAAGCCGGCCTGCACCAGCGCCTGTGGCGGCATCGGGTGCGGCTCCTTACAGTGCGTGCAGATGCGGCGCACGAGCCGCTGGGCGCAGATCAGGTTCACGGAGCTGGCGACCAGGAACGGCTCGATGCCCATGTTCATCAGGCGGTTCACCGTGCTCGGCGCGTCGTTGGTGTGCAGCGTCGACAGCACGAGGTGCCCGGTGAGCGCGGCCTTGACGGCGATCTCGGCCGTCTCGAAGTCGCGGATCTCGCCGACCAGGATGATGTTCGGATCCTGGCGCAGGAAGGCGCGCAGCGCCGCCGCGAAGTTCAGGCCGATGTTCTCCCGGACCTGGACCTGGTTGATGCCCGGCAGGTTGAACTCGACCGGGTCCTCCGCGGTCATGATGTTGGTCTCGGGCGTGTTGATGCGCGCGATGGACGAGTAGAGCGTGTTCGTCTTGCCGCTGCCGGTCGGCCCCGTGACGAGCACCATCCCCCACGGCTTCTGGATCGCGGTCTCGAACTTGCTGAGCGACTCCGGCTCGAAGCCGAGCTTCGTCATGTCGAGCATCAGCTTGTCCTTGTCGAGCAGACGAAGGACGATCTTCTCGCCGAACAGGGTCGGCAGACAGCTGACGCGGAAGTCGATGTCGCGGGTGACGCCGTTGTCCGCGAAGCGGATCTTGATGCGGCCGTCCTGCGGCAGCCGCTTCTCCGCGATGTCGAGCTTCGACATGATCTTGATGCGCGAGCTGATCGCATCGCGGAACTTCATCGGCGGGCTCATGATGTTGTAGAGAATCCCGTCGATGCGGAAGCGGACCCGCAGCTCCTTCTCGTACGGCTCGATGTGGATGTCGCTGGCCCCCTTCTGGATGGCCGACATCAGGATGACGTTGACCAGCTTGATGACGGGCGCTTCCTCGCCCTGCCGCTGGAGCGCCTCGGCGCTGATCTCCTCGAGCTCGGCCAGCACCTCGACGTCGCCGGCATCGTCGAGCTCCGGCATCTCCTCGAGCGCCTTCGTCGCCATCTCGAGCGCGCTCGGCGACGGGGCCTCCGGCTTCTTCGCCTGTGTGGGGTAGTACTTCTCGAGCGCCTCGGCGACGGCTCCCTCCGACGCGACGACCGGCTCGACGTTGTAGCCCGTCATGAACTTGATGTCGTCCATGGCGAACACGTTGGTCGGGTCGGTCATCGCGATCGTCAGCGTCGCGCCGGCGCGCGACAGCGGGACGACCTGGTACTTGTGCGCGGTCTCACCCGGGATCAGGCGGATGACGGCCGGGTCGATCTCGAACTGGGAGAGATTGATGGAGGGGACGCCGTACTGCTTGCTGAGGAGGGCCGTGATGTCCTCGTCCTTGACGAAGCCCAGCTTGACGAGGTTCAGCCCGAGCTTGCCCCCGTTGGCCTTCTGATAGGCCAGCACCTCCTGCAGCTGCTCGGGGGTGATGCGCTTCTCCTTGAGAAGCAGTTCGCCTAGACGGACGGGCATGCGCGGGTCGGATCCGTTGTGCCACTGCGGGCCCGGTTTCGTTCACGACCCGCTCCGGACCCGGAGAGCGTGCCGTCCGCTAGAACATCAGGTGCGCGGCCAGGGTCCAGCCCCGGCGCGACGCCTCGCCGCCGCCCTGGGCGGCCGCCTCAATCCACAATCCGCCCGGCAGCGCCAGGCCGAACCCACCAGCCGCCGCCGGCCGCGCGTCCCCCGACGTGCTCGCCTGCACGCCGCCGCGCACCGTCAGGCGCCCGGTCAGCCGCCGCTCCGCGCCCAGGGCCACGCCCCGCCATGTCCCCGGGACGTCCTCGTCGCGCGTCAGATCCGCGTCGAGCGAGACGACCCACGGCTGCCGGCCGGCGCGATCGGCGTCGGCGACGAACGCCACCCCCGCGCGCGCGCGGCGCTCGAGCCGGATCCCGTCAGCCGACCCGTCCGCGAACCGCGGCGCGGCGAGGTTGCGGCCGCTCACGCCGAATCGCCAGCGGCCGGCCCGCAGCAGCGCGCCGGCATCCAGGTCGCCGCGGGTCACCGTGTGCCCCTCGGCGTCCGCCAGCCGATCGAACACCCGATCAGCCGTGTCGCCGGGCGCCACTCCCCCGCCGGCCACCGTGCCCCTGATCACGCGGGCCGTGACGCCGATTACCAGGGCATCGCCGACCGACTGGGCCAGCGAGAACCCGAAGGTGTGGGCCGCCAGCCGCCGCGCGGTCTGGGCTGTTCGGTCATCTTGTCGGCCGCCGCCGCCCGGGGCTGCAGGGTCCGCCGTCAGCCCCCACAGCTGCCAGCGCCGGTAGCTCAGCCCGGTCATGGGCAGTGCGACCGCCACGCCGGCTGCACGTGTCTTCGCGGCGGCCGCCAGATTCGCAATCGGCGCGTCCAGGTCGCCCGTGAGCGTCCCCTCTCCGTCGACGACCACGTCCACGAACAGGGACCCGGGCAGACCCGCCGGGTTCCACCAGGTCGCCGAGGCATCGTCGGCGACCGCGACGAACGCGCCGGCCATGCCGCGGGCGCGTCCCCCGGCCAGCTCGAACGGCTGCGCCACGGCCGCCGAGGGCGCCAGGGCGAGCGCCGCGGCGGCAGGCAGCGCCAGGTGAAACAGCCGGCAGAGATGTGTCAAACGTTCCGATACCATTCAGATGTATCCAGTGTCCGATTCCGGGAACCCGACCGGCTCTGCCGGCGTATCTAGAGCACGACCCCGCGTCCGACCTGCAGTCTCTCGGCCGGCCGTCGCTCTGCACGAGGCCCCATGAGCACCCCCACGCCTGCGACCGGAGCCACCCCTGCTGTGTCGGCGGCCAACCCGCATCCGGGCCTCCCCGCGCGACTCCTCGGGGTCATATTGTCGCCGCAGCAGACCTTCGCGCGCATTGCCGAGCGTCCGACCTGGCTCGGCGCCCTCGCGGTGGTCACGCTCGTCGTGGCCGGCGTCAACTACGCCTTCCTCCAGACGGAGGTCGGCCGGGTGGCGCTGCTGGATCAGCAGGTCCGGCAGATGGAGGCCTTCGGGATGACGGTTACCGAAGCCGCGTACGATGAGATGCAGCGGAACATCGGCTTTGCCGCCCTGCTCGGGGGCGTGGGGCCACTGGTGATGATCCCGATCGTCACCCTGGGACTGGCCGGCCTGCTGTACGGCGTCTTCACGGTGCTCGGCGGCGGGGCCACGTTCCGGCAGGTCGCGGCGGTCGTGACGCACAGCGGCGCGGTGTCGATCCTCCAGCAGCTGTTCCTGGCGCCGCTGAACTACATCCGGGAGTCGCTCTCGGGCGCGACGAACCTGGCCATCTTCCTGCCGTTCCTGGACGAGGGACACATCGTGTCCCGGTTCCTGGGGGCCATCGACCTCTTCATCATCTGGTGGCTGGCCGTGCTGGCCATCGGCCTGAGCGTCGTCTACCGGAAGCACGTGTCCGCGGTGTTCTGGTCGTTCATGGGCATTTATGTCGTCATCGCGCTGGTCATCGCCCTCGTCATGCGCGCGATGGGAGGAGCCTAGTCTTGTTCCGGAAAAAATGGGTCATTGCGGTTCTGGTGCTCGTCGTCGCGGCGGCGGTCGTCGCGGCGAACCTCTACTTCCGGCGCAGCGACGCCACCGAGGTCACCGCCGAGGCCGTCCGCACCCGCGATCTCCGCTCCGTCGTCACCGCCTCGGGCACCATCCAGGCGAGCCGCTTCGTCAACATGAGCGCGGTCCAGATGGGGCGCGTCACCCGGCTCGCCGTCGAGGAAGGCGACCGGGTCACGAAGGGGCAGTTCCTCCTCCAGATCGACCCCAACACCCTGCGCGGCACGGTGCAGCGGAGCGAAGCGGCCGTCGAGGCGGCGCGGGCCGGGCTGCAGCAGGCGCGGGTCAACGTCGAGACGGCGCGCGCGAACCTCGCCCTCGCCCGCGACGAGGCGCGCCGCCAGCGCGAGCTCTGGAACCAGGGGCTGACCACCCGGCAGGAGCTCGACCGGGCGGAGAGCGAGCTGAAGGTCCGCGAGACCGAGCTCCGCGCGCGCGAGGCCGAGGTCGCCTCGCGCGAGCAGATGATCCGCCAGGAGCTCGCGCAGCTCGACACGAACCGCTACAACCTCGATCAGGTCACGCTCGTCGCCCCCTTCGACGGCATCGTGACCCGGCGCAACATCGAGGAGGGGGAGAACGTCGTCGTCGGGACGATGAACAATCCGGGAACGCAGCTGCTGACGATCGCCGACATGTCCGTCATCGAAGCCGAGGTCGAGGTCGACGAGACGGAGATCCCGAGCGTGCAGCTCGGGCAGCCGGCCACGGTCACCATCGACGCGCTGCCGAACCGCACGTTCACCGGCAAGGTGACCGAGATCGGCAACAGCCCGATCCAGGTGACCGGCCAGAACGCACAGGCCGGGCAGCAGGCCACGAACTTCAAGGTGACCATCACGATCGACGGGCAGATCCCCGAGGCCCGCCCGGGCTTCACCTGCTCGGCGGAGATCACGACGGCGACGCGTGAGAACGTGCCGGCCGTGCCGATCCAGGCGATGGCCGTGCGTGAGCTGATCTACGACGCGCAGGGCAACGTCGTCCGGCCGCCGCGCGACGAGCGCCGCCGCCCCGGGCCGAGCGTGGAGCCGACGGCGGCGGCCGCGGAGCTCGAGCCCGGGCAGACGCGGAAGGAGACCGAGGGCGTGTTCGTCATCCGGGACGGCCGCGCGGAGTTCGTGCCCGTGACGGTCGGCATCGCCGGCGACCGGTACTTCGAGGTCCTCTCGGGCCTGAAGCCCGGCGACCAGGTGATCACCGGCCCCTTCAACAACGTGCGCAACCTGCGCGACGGCGACGAGGTGAAGGTCCAGGCACCGCCTGGACAGCAGCGGTAGGGTCGCGCGTGATCCAGATTCTCGACGCAATCCGGCTGGCGCTCAGCTCGATCTGGGCGAACAAGATCCGGTCGCTGATGATGGTGCTCGGCAACATCGTCGCGGTGACCTCGATCATCGCGGTGGTGTCGCTCATCCAGGGCATGAACTCGTACGTCACCGACGCGATCATGCGCGACATCGGCGTCGGGTCGTTCCGGATCGAGCGGGTCGGCTTCATCACCGACGAGGAGGAGGAGCGGCGGGCGTGGCAGACGCGCCCGAACATCACGCTGCTCGACGCGCGTGCCGTCCGCACCTGGAGCCCCGCCATCGCCTCGGTGATGGCGGAATCGTCGGCGGGTGCCAATCTCACGTTCCGCGACACCACGCTCGAGAACACGCGCGTGCGCGGCGTCTCGCCGGAGTACGAGGAGTTCTCGGGCTACGCCGCCGAGCGCGGCCGCCTTCCCAGCCGCCTCGAGGTCGAGCGTGGACAGCCGGTCGCGCTGCTCGGCTGGGAGACGGCGGACAAGCTGTTCAAGGGGCGCAATCCCGTCGACGCGACCATCCAGATCAACGGGATGCACTTCCGCGTCGTCGGGGTCAGCGAGAAGAAGGGATCGATGTTCGGCAACTCGCAGGACGAGTTCGTCGTGATCCCGCTGCGCGCGTTCCAGCGGCTCTTCGGCTCGCGCCGCAGCCTCGACCTGACGGTCAAGGCCGCGGACCCGAACAACGTGCAGGCGGCGATGGACGAGGCGCGCGTGGCCCTGCGCGTCGAGCGGCACCTCCGTCCCAGCCAGGAGGACAACTTCGGGTTCGTGACGTCCGAGGCGCTGCTGGACTTCTGGAGCAGCTTCAGCAGCGGGATCTTCGCGATCCTGATCGGCGTCGTCTCGCTCTCGCTGGTCGTCGGCGGCGTCGTGATCATGAACATCATGCTCATGGTCGTGTCCGAGCGCACGCGCGAGATCGGCCTGCGCAAGGCGCTCGGCGCGAAGAAGCGCGACATCGTCTGGCAGGTCCTGACGGAGTCGACGACGCTGTCGATGGTCGGCGGGCTGATGGGCACCCTGCTCGGCTTCTTCCTCGCGATGATCATCGCCGCGGTGTCGCCGCTGCCGGCGACCATCGAGCCCTGGTCGATCCCGCTCGGCCTCGGGATGACGGCCGGCGTCGGCATCTTCTTCGGCCTCTACCCGGCGCTGCGCGCCGCGAGCCTCGATCCGATCGAGGCGCTGCGGAGGGAATGATGGCGCGCCTCAACGTCGGGCTGCTCGGCGAGGTCCTCCGGATGGCGGTGGAGACGCTGCGCACGAACAAGCTGCGCTCCGCCCTGACGGTGCTCGGCGTCGTCATCGGCGTGACCTCGATCGTCGGCATGACCTCCCTCATCCGGGGGTTCGGCGACCAGTTCGAAGCGATGATCCGCACGATGGGGGCGAACACCATCTACGTGGCGAAGTTCAGCATCAGCAGCTTCGCCAGCGGGAAGGACTTCTGGGAGGTCATGCGGCGGCCGGACCTGAACGAGGACGATGCCGCGGCGATCCGCCTCGGCGTGCCGTCGGCCCGCCTCGTGGGCATGCAGCTGGGGGGCGGCCCCGGCGCGCAGCAGCAGCGGATCACGTATCGCGGCCAGTCCACGAAGCCGATGGCGGTGATCGGCACGACGTCGAACTTCCCCGAGACGAACTACATGGAGCTGCCGCTCGGGCGGTTCTACAACGAGTACGAGGTCAGGCACCGGCGCAACGTCGTCGTGCTCGGCGCGGCCCCGGCCGAGACGCTGTTCCCGATGACGGATCCGATCGGCAAGAAGGTCCGCATCGGCAGCGAGGAGTTCACCGTCGTCGGCGTGCTCGGCAAGCGCCCGGGGCTGCTCGGCGGCAACCCGGACGAGTTCGTCACGATCCCCTACACGACGTACGACAAGCTGTACGATCCGCCGCGCCTGCGCGGCATCAAGCTGCGGTTCATGGTGATCGCGGTCGTGCCCTACGACGGCGTGCCGCGCGAGCAGCTGGTCTCGGAAGTCGAGCAGGTGATGCGCAGCCGGCACCGTCTGAAGGTCGACGAGGAGAACGACTTCGACATCCTGACCTCCGACGTGCTGATGCGGATCTTCGATCAGTTCACGCGGGCGGTGTCGCTGGCGCTGGTCGTGATCTCGTCGATTGCCCTGATGGTCGGCGGCATCGGCGTGATGGCGATCATGACCATCTCGGTCTCCGAGCGCACGCGCGAGATCGGCGTGCGCAAGGCGCTCGGCGCGCGCCGGCGCGAGATCCTCGTGCAGTTCCTGCTGGAGGCGATCTTCCTCACGTCCATCGGCGGGCTGCTGGGCATCGCGCTCGGCAGCGGCGTCGGCCTGCTCGTGCACGTGCTCACCGACTTCCCCGTGTCGCTGCCGTGGTGGTCGTTCGCCATCGGCATCGGGTTCTCGGCGACCGTCGGCATCTTCTTCGGGATGTGGCCGGCGTTCAAGGCGTCAAGGCTGGATCCGATCGAGGCGCTGCGGTACGAGTAAGCGCGCAGCGCCTCACCACAGAGGCCACAGAGGCCACAGAGAACACAGAGAACACCGCGAGCGCGGAGAACAAGCAGCACGGGGAGATCTCGGTCAAGAGCCTCGCCGTCTCAAAGGCTTCAGCCTGTTCGTCCTCCCGTTCGCTCTGCCCTCTCCGTTCTCCGATCCTCCCCGTTCTCCGCTCCTCCCCTTTCTCTGTGCCCTCCGGGTCCTCTGTGCCCTCTGTGGCAGAAGCTGCCGCTACGACGGCTGCCGCCGTCACGCTTCTACCCCGAAGCGCCGCACCAGCTGCTCGACCTCGCTCCGCAGGAACGCGAACGACGGGATCACGAACAGCAGCTCCTGCATCCGCGACGGGTCGTAGTCGGTCGCGATCACGTCGTCCGTCACGAACGGCCGGTGCTCGACGCTGTCCGACAGCGAGAACGGAATCTCGCCGATGGACGAGAGGATGCCCGCGCCGAAGATCTTCGTCCGCCCTTCCTCCTCGATCAGGCCGAACTCGATCGAGAACCAGCTCAGGCGCTTCAGCGCCAGCACCTTGTCGCCGCTGTCCACGGACACGGCAGCCTTGCCGATCAGGGTGAGCAGCTCCGCGTAGTCGTGGTTCACCAGCGGCGGGACGTGACCGAGGCAGTCGTGGATCATGTCCGGTTCCGGCGTGAACTCGGGCCGCGACCCGTGCCGGATGAACTGCGTGACCGGGAAGCCGCGCCTGGCGATGTACGAGTAGAAGGTGCGGTACGGGATCGGGCCCTCGGCCGGCACCAGGTGCATCCCGCTGAGCGAGTCGAGCTGGTCGCTCAGATGGCGAAGCTGCGGGATCTGGCGCGCGCTGATGCCGAGCCGCTGCTTCGCGTCGAGGTAGATGGCGCTGGCGTGCTGCCGATGGAGCGCGTCGAGCTGTGGTGAGACCTCACGCCAGATCCGCTGCTCCTCGTCCGTGTAGTCGATGAGCGGCGGCCCGAGCTCCTTCAACCGGTGCTCGCGGCAGAGCGCGAACAGCTCCTTCCGGCGGGCGATGTAGGCGTCGTCACCGAGCCCCGGATGGCCCGGCTCGAGATCGAGCTCGGCGATGTCCGGCGGGTTCGCGTAGACGTCGGTGTCGGCGCCGGGGACCGTGGGGCCGGGAACCTGATTCATGACCCACCTCAGGTATTAGGTATTCTGATGTAATCAGAAGATTTGTTCATCGACATCATACCGCGACGGCCGGATCGCCGCACCGGCCTGCCGCCGGCCTCCGGCCGCCCCGGCGTCCCCTCCCCCGGGCCGCCCGCGCGCCTGATAAGATCGCCGACAGGCAACAGGTCGGACCAGCTCTCCTCATCCCGTCCGGAACGTCTTCACTCAACGGCACCCGGGCAGGAAGCCCGGGCGCGGAGGATTGCCCATGAAGGCCTACGACACTGGGAGCATCCGCAACGTCGCTGTAGTCGGGCACAGCGGCGCCGGCAAGACCCAGCTGATTGCCGCCCTCCTTTTCGCCGCTGGTGCCACCCCCCGCCTC
Source organism: Vicinamibacterales bacterium (assembly GCA_036381155.1). GTDB lineage: Bacteria > Acidobacteriota > Vicinamibacteria > Vicinamibacterales > JAENWD01 > JAENWD01. Next base: position 23,378 of record DASVDJ010000172.1, on the reverse strand, counting down.
GGACGCGTGGACGACGGCACTACCGTCACGGATCACGACGAAGAAGCCATCGCACGGAAACACACGCTGTCGGCGAGTCTCGCCTGGCTCGAGTGGAACAAGGTCAAGGTGAACCTCATCGACACGCCGGGCATGGGGAACTTCCTGACCGACGCGCGGGCCGCCCTGCGCGTCGCCGATGCCGCCCTGGTCGTCGTCGACGCGGCCTCGGGCGTGGAAGTGCAGACGGAGAAGACGTGGGCGGAAGCCGAGTCGCTCGGCCTGCCCCGGTTCGTGGTCCTCAACCGGCTGGACCGCGAGCGGGCCAGCTTCGAGCGCGCGCTGGCCTCGGTCCGCGACAGCCTCAGCCGCACGGTCATTCCCATCCAGCTCCCCATCGGCGAGGAGCGCGGCTTCTCGGGCGTGATCGACCTCGTGTCGATGAAGGCCTGGATGGCCCCGGGCGACGACACCGGCCGGATGAAGGAAGCGGAGGTCCCGGCCGGACTCGCCGACGCCGCGCAGACGGCCCGCGAACAGCTCATCGAGATGGTCGCCGAAGCCGACGACGCGCTGATGGAGCGCTTCTTCGAGGCGGGCACGCTCACGCAGGAGGAGCTCGTGTCCGGGCTGAGCGCCGCGGTCCGCTCGGGGCGCGTGGCGCCGCTGCTCTGCGCCGCAGGGCTTCCCAACGTCGGCGCGACGGCGCTCCTCGACGCGCTCGTCGCGTACGCGCCGCCGCCCGACGCCCGGCCGTTCAAGGCCATCGACGCCAGCGGCAACGAGGTCACGCAGACGCCGGATCCCGCGGCGCCGTGCGCGGCATTCGTCTGGAAGACCATGGCCGACCCCTTCGCGGGGCGCATCTCGATGCTGCGAGTGATGACCGGCACCCTGCGCTCGGACGCGACGGTACAGAACGTCACCCGTGGGAGCAGTGAGCGGCTCGGGCACCTGCAGGTGCTCCAGGGGAAGTCGGCGACGAACGTGCCGGAGCTCCGGGCCGGCGACATCGGCGCGGTCGCGAAGCTGAAGGACACGCTGACCAACGACACGCTGACGGAGAAGGGCGGCCTGCGATTCGCGCCGATTCCGTTCCCGGAGCCGGTGCTCTCCTACGCGATCGAGCCGCGCAGCCGGGGCGACGAGGACAAGATCAGCACGTCGATGCACCGGCTGGAAGAGGAGGACCCGACGATCCGGTACGGCCGGGATCCGCAGACGAACGAGCTGCTGCTGTCCGGCCAGGGCCAGCTGCACATCGAGGTCACGGTCGCGAAGCTGAAGCGCCGCTTCGGCGTCGAGGTGAACCTCAAGCCGCCGCGCATTCCCTACCGCGAGACGATCACCGCGCCGGTCGAGGCGCACGGACGGCACAAGAAGCAGACCGGCGGCCACGGCCAGTTCGGCGACTGCAAGATCCGGATGGAGCCGCTGCCCCGCGGCGCCGACTTCGAGTTCGCGGACGACATCTTCGGCGGCGCGATCCCGCGGCAGTTCGTGCCCGCTGTCGAGAAGGGCATCCAGGAAGCGCGCATGCGCGGGTTCCTCGCCGGCTATCCGGTGGTGGACTTCAAGGTCACCGTCTACGACGGGTCGTATCACCCGGTCGACAGCAACGAGCTCTCGTTCAAGCTCGCCGGCTCGCTGGCGTTCAAGGACGGGATGTCGCGCGCGCGGCCGACGATCCTCGAACCGGTGATGTCGGTGGAAATCTCCGCGCCCAGCGACTACGCCGGCGACCTGATGGGCGACCTGAACGGCCGGCGCGGACGCATCTCGGGCATGGAGAGCCGCGGGACGATGACGCTGATCCGCGCGCAGGTGCCGATGGCCGAGATGCTGACGTACGAGCAGCACCTCACGTCGGTGACCGGCGGGCGCGGCTCGTACCACATGGAGTACTCGCACTACGAGGAAGTGCCGGCGCACCTCCAGCAGAAGATCATCGCCGCCGCGAAGGCCGAGCGCGCGGGCGTGGAGGTCGAGGAGGCGTAGACCCCGGCGCGTACACCGCCAGGAACCCGGAGGGCACGGAGAACACGGAGGGCACGGAGGCCACAGAGACCACAGAAGCTCGGAGCCGACGGGAATCGGACCTTTCAGCTCCGATCTGACCGGTCACTTGGCCCGTCTCGGTCCCTCGAGTCCTCTGTGTCCTCCGGGGTCTCTGTGGTCTCTGCGGTGAAACTCCGCGGCCTCGTCTCAGCTCACTTCTCGAAGACGACGTTGTCGACGATGATCATGCCGTTCATGTGGCGGCACTCGTCGCAGTAGGCGATGATCGCCACCGAGGTCAGCTTCTTCAGCAGGTCCTTCGGGTCGTAGCGCGTGTCGGTGACCCAGGACGGCTGGCCGAACGTCCGGAGCGGAATCCGGTACGTGTTCAGGCCGCGCGTCGGCTTGAAGCTGACCTGCGGCCAGCCCGCGTCGAGCGGACGGTCCATGCCGTAGCCGCGGCTCTTCACCTCGAGGCGCATGGTCTCGATCCCGGTGGCGTACACCTGGACCGCCAGGTTCTTGTACCCGCTCACATCGTCGGTGACGTACGTGCCGTCCGCAGCCTGCGGATGCCCGACGATCTCGAGGACGACGCCCGCGAACTGGTTCGGCGGCTTGATGTCGAAGTCGAACTTGGCGAGGTGGTTCGGGTCGTCAGGCTTGACGCGAACGAGCTCGGGTCCCGGTGGATCGAGCCCCTCGACCCCCTTGAATCCCGGCAGCATCGTCTGGTTCTCCGCGTAGGCGTGCAGGTAGATCTGCCCGCCGTTGTTGCTGACGACACGGCCGTTCTCCACGCGCTCGAAGTCCGCGTAGACCAGCTGGTTCGACTTCCTGTCCTCGCCGCGGCGTGCCTCGACTCCCATCGAAGTCCAGATGGCAAGCGCCGCCAGGCAGACGCCGGCGCAGATTCTGCAGCTGCTCATTCCGCTTCTCCTCCCGATTGGAGCCCGGACCACGGCTCCTCGAACCGGGTCCGGTTCTCATCCCCGCTGCCGGTAGAACGCGATCAGGTCCATGGACGCCGGCGGCTTCGCGCCGAGCTGCCGCAGCATCGTCGTCACCTGGCCGCGATGATACGACCCGTGGTTCACGACGTGCTGCACCATCTGCGAGAACGACGAGCGCGCCTCGATCCCGCTGAGCGACCGGTAGTCGAACATCCGATCGACGTCGGTGCCGATGACGTCGAGAAACCGGTAGACCTGCGCCTGCAGCTCCTGCCACGCCTGCCGCAGCGTCGGCAGGTCGGGATAGTCGTCGGGCGAGAGCGGCGCGGTCGGCGACACGCCGCGCCAGCGGGAGTGCCACGCCCACTCCGCCGAGTAGGTGTGCACGAGGGTGTCGCGGACCGACCTGAAGCTGCTGCCGAGGTCGCGGGTGTACTGCTCGGGCGTCAGCGGTTCCACGGCCGCCAGCATGCGGTCGCGCGCCCAGTAGTGATAGTCGAGAAGAGTCCGGAGATCCGACGGAGTCATGCCGCGCAGCATAACGCAGGAGCGGCCGGCTCGTCAGCGATCGAGGGTCACGAACTCGTGCCGCAGTTCCCCGGGGCCGACGGTCAGCCGCGCGAGGCTCACGGGCAGGCGGAATCGGACGGGACCGGCGCTGCCCGGATTCAGGAAGAGCACGCCGCCGCGCCGCTCGGCCGACGGCCGGTGCGAGTGGCCGTAGATCACCGCGGCGAAGCCGGCAGCCGCCGGGTCGAGGTCGAGATCCTCGATCCGGTGCAGCACGTAGAGTTGCTGCCCGGCGACCTCGACCACCTCGATCGCCGGCAGGGATGCCGCCCAGGTTCCGTGATCCACGTTCCCGCGCACGGCCCGCACCGGCGCGATTGAGCCGAGTGCCTCGAGAATCGCGGGATCGCCGACGTCGCCGGCATGGACGATCAGGTCGCTGCCCGCCAGCGCCTCGACCGCTTCCGGCCGCAGCAGCCCGTGTGTATCCGAGATGACGCCGACCGTTGCCATGGGGGTCCCTACATGTGATCGATCGACATGCCCATGCCGAACAGGATCCAGAGCGCCATCGCCACGGCGCTCAGGGCCAGCGTCCACCGGCGGGGCCGGAAGATGTGCACGGCCGGGGCGACCAGCAGCAGCACCACGAACAGCACGAACCCGGCGTTCGCCAGGACGTGATGGTACCGGAACCTCGGAATGGCCTTCAGGGCCGCCAACGGACCGGCCAGGCCGTGCGTCCACAGCTCGCTGCGCGAGTACTCGAGCACCCCTGCTGGACGACGGCGAACGACGTGAGCTGTGCGAGCACGAACAGCCCCAGCACGCGCGCGGTGGCGGCCTGTCTCGCCGTCATGACGGCGTCACCACGCGAACTCCGTGGCCGCGGCGTGTCGCGTCAGCACGGCCTGGAGCCCGGCGGCGGTATCGGCCGGCAGGTACGGCACGACGATGCGGTGCGTCGCGTCCTTCGCGCCTGCGGTGTCGACGCGCAGCGTCGCCATGCCGGCGCGCCGGTCGAACGGCGTGGCGTGCGTGCTGATCACCTGGAGCTTGGTGAGCGGCGCGATCGTGATCTGACGCCAGAGCCATCCGCTGCGCATGGCCATGATGTGATCCGTGCCGGTCCAGCCCAGCCACGCGATCCAGTGCCTGGCATGCACGGCGCTCCAGGCCACGGCCGCCGCGAAGATCGCCAGCGCCCACCATCCAAGTGGCCCCACGACTGCCGGCAGCACGAGCGCGGAGAGCACGACCGATCGGCGGAGCCGCCGCGCGAACGCGCGCGGATGGACCGGCTGCCAGTCGAGCGCGTCGACGTCGACGCCGGCCAGGACCCCGCGGACGAGCGCGGGCAGCGCGGCGCGCCGGACGATCGGCGCAATCCACGCGCGGTTCGCCGCGGTCTCTCCGCCATCGCCGCCGGCCGAGTCGACGCGCACGGAGGTATAGCCGAACAGGCGGTGCAGGACCCCTTCGCGGATGGTCAGCGTCTGGACGCGCCGCAGCGGCACCGTCGCCGCCACGCGCGTCAGCAGGCCGTACTCCGTCCGGAGATCCTCGCCGGTGCGCGTGAGACGGAAGTCGTACAGCTGGACGAGCGTCCAGACGACGGAGAGCAGCCGGACGAGCGCCAGCAGCATGAGCACGAAGAGCGCGGCCGCGAGAATGGCCAGCGGCAGCGAGCCTGCCGCACCGGTGAACGCGACGATCGCGTCGTGCAGCGCGCCACGACCGACCGCCTCCAGCCGATCGGGATCCAGCCGCTCGGGGAGCTCCGGGCGCCAGTCCGGGATCGGAAGCCAGCCGAACATGCGGTCGGCGACGTTCCACTCCCAGAGAAGTCCGAGTCCGGCCGCCAGCAGCACGCCTCCCTTGTTCTGGATGAGCCCGCAGATCGCCAGCTCGCGCGGCGTGAGGTGCAGCAGCGTGCGAACCGCCGGCGCCGTCGATGCCTGCGTCTCTCCGGGAGCGGCCTCGACGATGGGCTCAACGGCGCGGTTGCCGAAGACGTGCGCCCGCATCTCCTGGAGCGCCGACAGCGGCAGCACGCGCATCCGCGCTTCCGGTTCGGTGCCCGCGCCCGTCTCGACACGGACCTCGACGACCCCGAACAGCCGGTGCAGGACGTTCTGGACGGCATCCAGGTTCTGGATCCGGGCATAGGGGACGTGCCGCTCGTTGCGGAAGAGAATGCCGCTGCGGATCACCAGCTCCCCCGGCTCGTACCGGTAGCGGAACGAGACGTAACGCAGCACCGCGGCGACGAGCGACGGGATGAGCAGCGGGAGCGTCCAGACCTCCCACCCCCAGCCCTTCGACCCGGCCGTGAAGAACAGCGCGATCGCCGGCAGCGCGAAGGCGCGGAGCTGGTCGCCCAGCGCGAACAGGATCGAGAGCGGATGGAGCCGACGCTCAGACGGCATCGGCGCCTCCGCGCGGCAGCAGGTGATCGCGGATTGCGAGCGCGCGCCCGTGCTCGAGCCCGGACAGGCTGACGCGCGCGTACTCCGTCCCGGCCGTGTAGATGACGAGGGTGCCAAGCCCGTAGGCGCGCTCGATCGGTCCCTGCGAGACGTCGGTGTGCTGGACGCGCGTCCGCGGCACGCTGATGACCCGCCGGAAGACCACGCCGCGCCGGATCTCGATCACGTCCTCGTCGATCCGGTAGGACGCGTGGTCGTACGCCAGCGCCGGGTAGCGGTGGAGCCACCATCCGAGCAGGAGCGACAGCCCGGCCCAGAGCGCGGTCAGAAGCGCCTTCAGCCAGACGGGCGGGTCGGGATTGAGCAGGGCCCCGATCAGCACCACGCCGAACGGACCGGCCGTGACGGCCGTGGTGATCCAGCCACCCATCCGGTGCACGCGCACGATGCGCGGATCGAGGCGGTGCTCGAGGCCATCCGCGACGGCAGGCTGGGGCGGAGACGGCGGAGCGGTGGCGGCAGTGTCCATCAGCGGGAAGGCGGCTCCACGGGCTCGCCGCGCGCCTCGGCGCCGTGCTCGCGGCGCCAGCGCGCCATGTGCCCGGTCAGGAGCGCGACGGGAACGCCCCGCAGCCGCAGCAGGAACGCGGCGACGCGCGCCCGCGGTCCGTGCCCACAGTACACCACGACCGGCTCGCGTCTGCGTGGCCGCGGAACCGGGCGGAACCAGGCCTGCCAGAACGGCACGTGGCGGGCGCCGGGAATATGCCCTGCCACGAACTCGCGTCGCGACCTGACGTCGAGCACGACAGGAGCCGCGCCCGACTCGATGGCGCGCCGCAGCTGCTCGACGGAACAGGTCTCTGCCACCGGCGTTGTCCGCGGCATCGGGCGGATCTTCGCACAGCCCGGCCGGGCGGATCCGTGCAACTGGTAGCTGGCAGCTGGCGGCTGGCAGGGGTCGGGGCTGGCAGCGCCGGGCATTTGCCTGACGCGCTCGCCGTGCGGCCCGCGTACACACGACGGGCGCGGCAACGGGAACCCGTGCCGCGCCCGTGAAGTCCCGTGTCGGCCCGGCCTAGCTGCCGCCGGCCTTGCGCGGCGCGTTGACCTTGCGGGTCCCGGCCGCGCGGGTCTGCGCCTTCGGCGCCTTGGTCGCCTTCTCGGCGTCGTCCTTCTTGCCGCGCACGCGCTCGGCCGCGGCCCTCAGCCGCTGGCCCACGCCCTTGCGGGCTGCCGGCTTCTCCCCCGATTCGGTGCCGGCGTCAGCGGCCGGGTTGTACTCGCTCCCGACCAGCTCCACCTGCGCGACCTCGGCGCTGTCGCCCCGGCGGTAGCCGACGCGCAGCAGCCGCGTGTAGCCGCCGGGCCGCTCCGCGAATCGCGGCGCGATCTCGTCGAACAGCTTGCCGACGACGCGGCGGTCCTGGATGTCCTGGAGCACCAGCCGCCGCGCGGTGAGCAGGCGGACGTTGCCGTCCCCGCTCGCCAGCCCTCGCTTGGCGATCGTGATGAGGCGCTCGACGAACGGCCGCAGCTCCTTCGCCTTGGGCACGGTCGTCTGGATCCGCTCGTGCCGGAGCAGCGCCGTGGCCTGGTTCCGGAGCAGCGCGATGCGGTGCTCCGTCACGCGGCCCAGCTTCCGATGTGCAACCTTGTGACGCATGATCTGCTCTCAGTGGGGCCGGCGCTACTCCGCCGCCGTGGGCTGATCGAGCCGCATCCCGAGGCTCAGCCCCATGCTCTGCAGGATCTCCTTGATCTCGTTCAGCGACTTGCGCCCGAAGTTCTTCGTCTTGAGCATCTCGGCCTCGGTCTTGGCCACGAGCTCGCGGATCGTGCGGATGTTCGCGTTCTTCAGGCAGTTGTAGGACCGGACCGACAGCTCCAGCTCCTCGACGCTCTTGTCGAGGTGCTCGTTGAGCGCCCCCGCCCTCGCGGTCTCCGCCTGCGTGTCGCCCGCCTGCTCGAGCGACTCCTCGAGGTTGATGAAGATGTTCAGGTGGTCGCGCACCAGCTTGGCCGCCAGCGACACCGCGTCGCGCGGGGTGACCGCCCCGTTCGTCCACACGTCGAGCGTCAGCTTGTCGTAGTCGGTCGTCTGGCCCAGGCGCGCCGCCTCGACGAGGTAGTTGACCTTGCGGACCGGCGAGTGCACCGAGTCGACGGGGATCCAGCCGATCCCGAGGTCCTCGTCGAAGTTCTTGTCGGCCGACACGTAGCCGCGCCCGCGCTTCAGGCGCAGCTCCATGTGGAGCTTGCCCCCCTCGGCCACGGTCGCGATGTGCGCATCGGGCTCGAGGATCTCGACGTCGGCGTCCGCCTCGATGTCGCGCGCCCGGACGTCGCCCGGCTTGTCCACGCGCAGGTAGAGCGTCTTCGTGTAGTCGACGTGCAGCTTCAGCGGCAGCTGCTTCAGGTTGAGGATGATGTCGGTCGCGTCCTCGACCACGCCGGGGATCGGCGAGAACTCGTGGAGCACGCCGTCGATCTTGACCGCCGTCACGGCCGCTCCCTCGATCGAGGACAGCAGCACGCGGCGCAGCGCGTTGCCGATCGTCGTGCCGAAGCCGCGCTCGAACGGCTGGGCGGAGAAGCGCCCGAACCGATCGGTCAGGGTCTCCCGATCGACCTCGAGCCGCTTGGGACGCTGAAAGCCTTTCCAGAGCATCGTGGTTCCTTTCGCTGACGGGCCGGCAGCCCCGGCCTCCAGACCTGCAGGGTGACTGCCCACCGGCCGCCCGCCGCAGGTCTGCAAGGCTGCTGGGCCGGTGGGTGCGAACGGGCGCGCGGGCGGCATGGCCGCCCGCCGCCACCTACTTCGAGTAGAGCTCGACGATCAGCTGCTCCTGCACGGGCAGGTTGATCTGCTCGCGCGTCGGCAGCGAGACGACGCGGCCCGACGTGCCGTCGAACGACAGCCAGCCGGGGATGCCGCGCCCCTTCACTTCCTCCATCGCGTGCAGGATCGCGGGGTTCTTCTGGCTCGACGGCCGCACGGTCACGACGTCGCCCGCGCGCAGCGAGTAGGACGGGATGTCCACCTTCTTCCCGTTGATCAGGAAGTGCCCGTGGCGCACCAGCTGCCGCGCCTGCGGCCGCGACGTCGCCAGGCCGAGCCGGTAGATCACGTTGTCGAAGCGCCGCTCCAGCAGCTGCAGCAGCGTCTCGCCCGTGATGCCGCGCGTCCGGTCCGCGGTCTCGAAGTAGCGGCGGAACTGATCCTCCAGCACCCCGTAGATGCGCTTGACCTTCTGCTTCTCGCGCAGCTGCACGCCGTAGCCGGCCAGCTTCGCCTTCCGCGTCTTTCCGTGCTGCCCCGGCGGGAAGTTGCGCCGCTCGATCGCGCACTTCTCCGTGTAGCAGCGCTCGCCCTTCAGGAACAGCTTCATGCCCTCGCGGCGGCACAGCCGGCAGACGGGCCCCGTGTATCGCGCCATGTGATCTTCAGCCTCTCAGCAATCCTGCCATCCGCTCGAACCGCAGCCCGCGGCTCACACGCGGCGCCGCTTCGGGGGGCGGCACCCGTTGTGGGGGATCGGCGTGACGTCGCGGATCGACTTGACCTCGATCCCGATCGTCTGCAGCGCGCGGATGGCGGACTCGCGTCCGGACCCCGGACCGGTCACCCGCACGTCCACGCTGCGCAGCCCCATGGCCTTCGCCGTGTTCCCCGCGGTCATCGCCGCCTGGGTCGCGGCAAACGGCGTCCCCTTGCGCGAGCCCTTGAACCCGATCGCGCCGGCACTCGACCAGGCGACGACGTTCCCCTCCGTGTCGGTGATCGTCACGATGGTGTTGTTGAACGACGCCTGGATGTGGGCGAGCCCGGCGTGGATCACGCGCTTCTCGCCGCGCTTCTTGAACGTCTTCTTGCGGCCGGCCTTGCCGGCGCCTTCTGCCTTGGCCATGGACTACACCGTCTTCTTCTTGGCAACCGCGCCCCGGCGCGGGCCCTTCCGCGTTCTCGCGTTCGTGCGCGTGCGCTGGCCGCGCACCGGCAGCCCGCGGCGATGCCGCAGCCCCCGGTAGCAGCCGATCTCCATCAGCCGCTTGATGTTGAGCGACACCTCCTTGCGGAGATCGCCCTCGACGCGCCCCTGCTCCTCAATCACGCGGCTGATCTTCCGCACGTCGTCGTCGGAGAGATCCTTCACGCGGACGTCGGGACTCACCCCCGCCGCCTTGAGGATCTCGTTCGAGCGGAAGCGCCCGATGCCGTAGATATAGGTCAGCCCGATTTCAACCCGCTTCGTGCGCGGAAGATCGACGCCTGCGATTCGTGCCATTGCTGAATCCTTGTCGTAGGCAGCAGCCGGCCGACGGCTGCCGTCTCACCTTATCCCTGCCGCTGCTTGTGCTTCGGGTTCACGCAAATCACCCGCACGATGCCTGCGCGGCGGACGATCTTGCACTTGTCGCACATCCGCTTGACCGACGCTCTGACCTTCATCGCTCTTGTCTCCGGACCGGCCGGCCTCTGCGGCCCCGGCCCTCCTGCCCCCTGGTCCCGGCCCCTGACCCCTGGCCCCTAAACCTTCCCCAGGATCCGCCCCCGCGTCAGGTCGGCGGGCGACAGCGCCACCGCGACGCGATCCCCGACGAGCACGCGGATGAAATTCCGCCTGGGGTCCCCGCTCAGGTGCGCCGTGATCTCGCCGCCGCCATCCAGCTGCACCCGGTAGAGCGCGCTCGGGAGCTGCGCGGTCACGACCCCTTCAACCCGCCGCGGGTCCGCCGGGGAACCCTCCATTTTCTCACAGTCCGGCCGTCTGGAGCGAGGGCCAGTAGCCCTCGTCGTCCGCGACCTCGGCGCCTCCGGGAGCGGTCAGGACCAGCGGCCCCTGCGCCGTGACCGCCACGGTGTGCTCGAAATGCGCCGACAGGCTGCCGTCCCGGGTCACCGCCGTCCAGCCGTCGGCCAGCACCTTCACCGGCGCCTTGCCGGCGTTCACCATCGGCTCGATGGCCAGCACCATGCCCTCGGCCAGCCGCGGCCCGCGTCCCGGCGGACCGTAGTTCGGGATCTGCGGGTCCTCGTGCAGCTTCCGGCCGATGCCGTGCCCCACGAACTCGCGGACCACGCTGAACCCGTGCGCCTCGACATGCGATTGCACGGCATGTCCGAGGTCCGAGATCCGCGCGCCGACGCGCGTCCGGGCAATCGCCCGGTGCAGCGCCTCCTCGGTCACGCGCAGCAGCGCGGCCGCCTCCTCGCTCACGGTGCCCACCGGCACCGTGACGGCCGCATCGCCGTAGAACCCCTCCAGCCGCACGCCGAGGTCGACGGAGAGGATGTCCCCCTCGACCAGCGCCCGACCGGACGGGATGCCGTGGACGACCTCTTCGTTCACCGACGCGCAGATCGTCGCCGGGTACCCGTGATACCCCTTGAACGCCGGCTCCGCGCCCGCCGCCCGCACCCGCTCCTCGGCCAGCGCGTCCAGGTCGGCCGTCGTGACCCCCGGCGCGACCGCCGCGCGCAGCTCGGCCAGGATGTCGGCGACCAGCGCATTGGCCGCCTTCATCAGCTCGAGCTCCGCCGGAGACTTGCAGACAATCACGCGCGCGCCCGGTTCCGATCCTCCGCGCGCGCGGCGTCGAGCGCCGACTCGATCGCGCGGTTCAGATCCGCAGTGACCTGGTCCGGCGGCTGCAGCCCGTCGATCCGGCTGAACGTCGGACGGTCCTTGTAGAAATCCACCAGCGGCGCCGTCTGGCTCGCGAACACCTTGAGGCGATCCTGGATCACCGCCGCGTTGTCGTCCGGCCGCTGCACGAGCGGGCCGCCGCACTTCCGGCACCGTCCCGACTCGACCGGCCCCTCCGCGCCGCGCTCGCCGGTGAGCTCCGGCACGTCCACGCCACCGTACGTCGTCCCGCAGTCGCCGCACACCCGGCGCCACGTCAGGCGGCGGAGCAGCTCCTGCTCGGGCACTTCGAGCACGACGACGATGAGCGGCCCGCGGCCTTCGAGCATCGCGTCGAGGGCCCGGGCCTGCCCGACGGTGCGTGGAAACCCGTCGAGCACGAAGCCGTTGACGACGTCCGGCTTCGCGAGCCGCTCGCGCACGACCTCGATCATCACCTCGTCGCTGACCAGCCGGCCCGCGCCGATCGTGTCCTTCACCTGCAGGCCGAGCGGCGTCTTCGCCGCCACCGCCTCACGCAGCATGTCCCCGGTCGAGATCTTCGGGATGCCGTGCAGACGGACCAGACGCGCGGCCTGTGTCCCCTTGCCCGCGCCCGGCGGGCCGATCATCACGAGGTTCAGCGCCATCAGCTCAACGGGCCCGGCGCCGGCCACGAACGCCGGCGCACGCCCCTACCCCCGGCGGCCGCGGATGCGCGTCTTCTTCATGAAGCCATCGTAGTGCCGCATGATGAGCTGCGACTCGACCTGCTGCACGGTGTCCATCGACACGCCGACGATGATGAGCAGCGACGTGCCGCCGAAGTAGAAGGTGACGTTCATGCCCTGGGTGAACCACTCGGGCAGATTCGCGTCGAGCCACTCGCCCACGAACGGGATCGGCGCGACCTTGAAGCCCGCCATCAGGAACTCCGGCAGGATCGCGACGAGCGCCAGGTACACCGCACCGACGGCCGTGATGCGCGTGAGGATCGTGTCGATGTATTCCGCCGTCCGCTTGCCGGGCCGGATCCCGGGCACGAAACCGCCGTACTTCCGCATGTTCTCGGCCACGTCGTCCGGGTTGAAGATGATGGCCGTGTAGAAGTACGCGAAGAAGATGATGCCGGCCACGTACAGCAGGTTGTAGAGCGGCATCGTGTACGACAGCTGGTTGACGATCGCCTCGCCCCAGCTCCCGGTCGGGAACATCGCGGCGATCGTGGCCGGCAGCGCCAGCAGCGAGCTCGCGAAGATAACCGGGATGACGCCGCCGGTGTTCACCTTCAACGGGATGTGCGTGCTCGTCCCTCCGTACATCCGGCGGCCGACGAGCCGCTTGGCGTACTGCACCGGCACGCGCCGCTGGCCGCGCTCGATGAACACGATCGCGGCGATGACCACGACCATCAGCACGACCAGCAGGATCAGCCGGAGCAGGCTCATCTGGCCCGTGCTGAGCTGCTCGAACGTCGTGATCACCGCGCTCGGCAGTCCGACGATGATGCCGGCGAAGATGATGAGCGACATCCCGTTGCCGATGCCGCGCTCGGTGATCTGCTCGCCCAGCCACATCACCAGCCCGGTGCCGGTCGTCAGGGTCAGGACCGTCATGAACCGGAAGCCCCAGCCCCCCTCGTACACGAGCGGGAGCCCGCCGACGATGTCGGTCTGCCGCTCGAGGAACACGGCGATGCTCGCCGCCTGGATGATGGCCAGGGCGATCGTGCCGTAGCGGGTGTACTGCGTGATCTTGCGGCGGCCGAGCTCCCCTTCGCGCGACAGCCGCTCCAGGTGCGGCGAGACGACGGTCAGCAGCTGCAGGATGATCGACGCGCTGATGTAGGGCATGATGCCCAGCGCGAAGATCGTCATGTTCGACAGGTTCTGCCCCGAGAACATGTCGTAGAGGCCGAACATGGTGTTCGACACCTGATCGGCCAGCAGCGCCAGCGCCTCGGTGTTCACCCCCGGCACCACGATGTGGCTGCCGACGCGATACACGGCCAGCATCCCGAGCGTGAAGAGCACCCGGGTGCGGAGGTCGCTGACCTGGAAGATGTTGCGAAGGCTTTCGATCATGCGTCCGTTCCGTGGCGCCGGCGCGGGGCCGGCGCCCCGGCGTCACAAGGGCCCGAGGGCCGTGCTTACAGGGTCTCCGCCGATCCGCCCGCGGCCGCGATCTTGGCCGCCGCCTGTCCGCTGAAACGGTGGGCGCGGATGGTCAGCGCCTTCGTGACGTCGCCGCGCGCCAGGATCTTCACCGGCGCGTCGCCCGCCTTGACGAGGCCGCGCTCGCGCAGCAGCTCGGGGGTGACGACCGTGCCCGCCTCGAACACCTCGGCGATCCGGTCGACGTTCACGACCTCGTACTCCCGCCGGAAGATGTTGGTGAAGCCGCGCTTCGGCAGCCGGCGATGCAGCGGCATCTGCCCGCCTTCGAAGCCGCGCTTCGACTTCCAGCCGGACCGCGACTGGGCTCCCTTGTGGCCGCGGCCCGCGGTCTTGCCGTTGCCGCTGCCCTGCCCGCGCCCGACGCGGAAGCGCTTCCGGCGCGAGCCCTCGGCCGGCTTCAGGTTGCTCAGATCCACGGCTTACTCCTCTTCCACCGTCACGAGGTGACGCACCTTGTGAATCGCCCCGCGCGTCTCGGGCCGATCCGGCCGCCGCACGCTGTGGCGGATCCGGCGCAGCCCCAGGCTCTCGACCACCTTCACCTGCTTCTCGTTGCAGCCGATGGTGCTCCGCACGAGGGTAATCCTGAGCATCTTCTGTTCACTCATGTCAGTATCCCGCACCCGGCGCGCGCCCCGGGCCGGCGGCCTACCGGCTGGCGGCCGCCGCCTCCAGCTCTTCCAGGTTCTTGCCGCGCAGCCGCGCGACCGTGACCGGGTCCTTCAGCTCCTCCAGCCCGGCGAACGTCGCGCGGACGACGTTGTGCGGGTTGGCGGTCCCCAGGCTCTTGGTCAGCACGTTCTGGATGCCGGCCGACTCGACCACCGCGCGCACGGCGCCGCCCGCGATGATGCCGGTGCCGTCCGGCGCGGGCTTCAGCAGCACGCGGCCCGACCCGAACTTCCCGACGACGGCGTGGGGGATGGTCGTCCCCTGCAGCGGCACGCGGATGAGCGCCTTCTTCGCCGCCTCGATGCCCTTCCGGATCGCCGAGGGCACTTCCTTCGCCTTGCCGATGCCGAAGCCGACCACGCCGTGGCCGTCGCCGACGACGACAAGGGCGCTGAAGCTCAGATTCTTGCCGCCCTTGACGACCTTGGTGACGCGGTTGATGGCCACCACCGTATCGCGCAGGTCGAGCTGCGACGCGTCAATCCGTTCGCGCGTTCTCATCGCCTAAAACTCCAGCCCCGCCTGGCGCGCCGCCTCGGCAACGGCCTTGATCCGTCCGTGATAGAGGAACCCGTTCCGGTCGAACACCACCCGCGTGATGCCCTTCGCCTTCAGCCGCTCCGCGATCGCGCGCCCCACGACCGCCGCGCCGGCGATGTTGCCGCCGCGCGCGCCGTTGCCGAGCGCCGCCTTCACCGCCGGGTCGACCGTCGACGCCGAGGCGAGCGTGCGCCCCGCGCGGTCGTCGATGACCTGCACGTAGATGTGCGACACGCTGCGGAACACGGAGAGCCGCGGGCGCTCCGGGGTGCCGCTGATCCGCTTGCGCAGGCGCAGCTTGATGCGCGTGCGCCGATCGTCCTTCGTCCTGATTCTCATCGTCGGTTCCCGCCGCTGGGACCCGGCCCTGACGCCGTTACCAGCGAGACCGCCCGGCGCCCTATGCGCCGGTCTTGCCCACCTTCTTCTTCAGCACTTCGCCCGTGTACCGGACGCCCTTCTGCTTGTACGGATCCGGCTGGCGCATCCGCCGGATGTTGGCGGCCACCTGCCCGACGAGCTGCCGGTCGACGCCGGTCACGGTGATGTGCGTCTGGTTCGTCACGGTGACGTCCACGCCGGCCGGCACGTCGAACACGATCGGGTGCGAGTAGCCGAGCGCGAACACGATCTGGCGCCCCTTCTGCTCCGCGCGGTAGCCGACGCCGACGATGTCGAGCTCCTTGCGGAAGCCGTCGGTGACGCCGGTGATCGCGTTGGCGACCAGCGTCCGCGCCAGCCCGTGGAACTTCCGGAGCGACCTGTCATCCTCCCGCAGGGGGTGGGCCAGGAGCTGGCCGTCGGTCAGCTCGAACCGGACCCCCGGCGGCAACGGCTGCCGCAGTTCGCCCTTGGGGCCCTTCACCGACACCGCGTCCTCGGCGACCTGGACGGTCACGCCCTTCGGGACGGGGATGGGCTTCTTGCCGATACGAGACATCTTCTCAATCCTTGCAGGGGTCGGCCGCCAGGGTGTCCGGGACCGCGTCCCGTCCAGTCGACCGCGGGCCCGCCGGCCCCCGGTTGCCCCCTGGTCGCTTCGGGCCGACTACCAGACGTTGCAGAGCACCTCGCCGCCGACGCCGATCTTCACGGCCTCGCGGCCGCTCATCACGCCGCGGGACGTGGTGAGGATGCTCGTGCCCAGCCCACCGAGCACCTGCGGCACCTCGTCGCGCCCGAAATAGACGCGACGCCCCGGGCGGCTCACGCGCTGGAGCCCGGTGATGACGCGCTCGCCGTGCGGGCCGTACTTCAGGAAGATGCGGATCATCTTCCGCGGCGTGCGGCCGCTGCCGTTCTCCTCCACGAGCTTGTAGCCGTGGATGTAGCCCTCGTCGGCGAGGATGCGCGCGATCTCGGCCTTCAGCTTCGACGCCGGCACGTCGATCTTCGCGTGCTTCGCGTTGACGCCGTTCCGGATGCGCGTCAGCATGTCAGCAATCGGATCTGTCATATCTTCAGTCCTGTGGCCGCGGCCCCCCGGGCCGCATCCTCCGGCGGCGGGTCGCCCCGCCCCGCACACGACGGCCTACCAGCTGCTCTTCGTCACGCCCGTGATGTCGCCCTCGAGCGCGAGGCGACGGAAGCAGAGCCGGCACAGCGCGAACTTCCGCAGATAGCCGCGCGGGCGGCCGCAGAGCCGGCACCGGTTGCGATGCCGCGTCGCGTACTTGAGCCTCTTGCTCTCCCGAGCGATCTTCGCTGTCGTCGCCATCAGTTGCTCCGGAACGGCAGCCCGATCAGCTGCAGCAGCTTGCGGGCCTCCTCGTCGGTCTTCGCCGTCGTCACCACCGACACGTTCATGCCGCGGGGCTTGTCGACCTTCATGTAGTCGATCTCCGGGAAGATGATCTGGTCCCGGAGCCCCAGAGTGTAGTTGCCGCGCCCGTCGAACCCGCGCGACGAGATGCCGCGGAAGTCGCGCACGCGCGGCAGCGCGATGCTCACCAGCCGGTCGAGGAACTCGTACATCCGCTCCCCGCGCAGCGTCACCATCGCGCCGATCGGCTGGCCCTGGCGGACCTTGAACTGCGCGATCGACTTCGAGGCGCGCCGCACCGCGGCTTTCTGGCCGGTGATGCGGGCGAGGTCGTCGAGGGCCGCGTCGATCACCTTCGCGTTGCTGGTCGCTTCGCCGAGCCCCATGTTGACGACGACCTTCGTGATCTTCGGGATCGCCATCACGTTGGTGTAGCCGAACTCCTTCTGCAGGGCCGGCGCGACCTCCTTCAGGTACTTCTCGCGGAGACGGCTCATTTGTCGACCACTCCCTCGCACTTGCGGCACACCCGCACCTTGCGGCCGTCGTCGAGCACCCGCCGCCCGACGCGCGTCTGCGCGCCGCACTCGGGGCAGACGAGCTGGACGTTGCTCGCGTGCAGCGAGGCCTCGCGCGTGACGATGCCCCCCTTGATGTTGCGCTGCGGGTTCGGGCGCGTGTGCCGCTTGATGAGGTTCACGCCCTCGACCACGAGCCGGTTGCGGTCCGGCAGCACCTGCAGCACCCGCCCGCGCTTGCCGCGGTCCTTCCCCGCGATTACCACGACGGTGTCGTTCCGCCGGATGGGGGTCTGGAGACGAGACATGACTACAGCACCTCCGGGGCGAGCGAGATGATCTTCATGAACCGGCGCTCGCGCAGCTCCCGGGCCACCGGGCCGAAGACGCGCGTGCCGATCGGCTCCCCCTGGTCGTTGACGAGCACGGCCGCGTTCCGATCGAACCGGATGTAGCTGCCGTCCCGGCGGCGGTGCTCCTTGCGGGTCCGGACGATCACCGCCTTGACCACCTGCCCCTTCTTCACGTTGCCGTCCGGCGTGGCTTCCTTCACCGACGCCGTGACGATGTCGCCGAGCCGCGCGTAGCGTCCGGCGGAGCCGCCGATCGGGTTGATCACCGCGATCTTGCGCGCGCCCGAGTTGTCGGCGACGTCGAGGATGGATCGCATCTGAATCATGGCGTCCTCCCTAGACCTCGGCGGCCCGGCGCACGATGCGCGTCACGATCCACCGCTTGCGCCGGCTGAGCGGGCGGCTCTCGACGATGGCGACCTGGTCGCCCATCTTCGCCCCCTGCTCGTCGTGCGCGACGAACTTGGCGGTGCGGCGCTGTGCCTTGCCGTAAATCCGGTGCCGCACGAGGCGCTCGACGGCGACCACGACGGTCTTCGTCATCCGGTCGCTCACCACCGTCCCCAGCTTCTCTGCTTTCGCACTCATCGCGTGATCCCTGCCGCCGGCAGCCGGCGGCGCCTCCGTCACTGCCTACCCGTTCTTCTGGCGCAGCAGCGTCTTCACCCTGGCCAGATCGCGCCGGACCGTCCGCAGCCGCAACGGCGTGTCGAGCTGCCCCATCGACTTCTGGATGCGCAGCCGGAAGAGCTGGTCGTCCAGCTCCTGCTCCCGCGCGCGGAGGTCGGCGACGCTCAGCTCCCGCAGCTCGTCCATCTTCCCCATCACGCCTGCTCCTGCGCGAACCGGGTCGCGAACTTCGTCCGGATGGGCAGCTTGGCCGCCGCCAGGCGCATGGCCTCGCGCGCGTCCGCCTCGCTGACCCCTTCCATCTCGAACATCACGCGCCCGGGCCGCACGACGCACACCCACTGCTCGGGCGAGCCCTTGCCCTTGCCCATGCGCGTTTCCTGCGGCTTCTTCGTAATCGGCTTGTCCGGGAAGACGCGCACCCAGATCTTGCCGCCGCGCTTGATGAACCGCGTCATCGCCACGCGCGCCGCCTCGATCTGCCGGTCCGTCAGCCAGCACGGCTCGAGCGCCTTGAGCCCGTAGTCGCCGAACGACACGTCGGACCCGCGCCAGGCCTTGCCCGCCATCCGGCCGCGCTGCTGCTTCCGGTACTTGACCTTCTTCGGCATCAACATGATGCACTCTCCACCTTGCGCACGTCGGAGACCGGCGCGCGGCCCGGATGCCCGTCATCCGCCCGCCGCGTCCCCGGTTCCGCGATCAGACCCGCGCGGGCCGCCGCGGCGGACGCTCGCGGTACTCCTCCTCGCGCCCCATCCGCGGCCGCAGCCGCTCGCCCTTGTACAGCCAGACCTTCACGCCGATCTGCCCGTAGGTCGTGTTGGCCTCGGCGAACCCGTAGTCGATGTCCGCGCGGAGCGTCTGCAGCGGCAGCTGCCCGTGGAGGTACCACTCCGAGCGGGCGATCTCGGCGCCGTTCAGGCGCCCCGACACGCGCACCTTGATGCCCCGCGCGCCGAAGCGCAGCGCCGACTCGACCGCCTTGCGCATCGCCCGGCGGAACGCCACGCGCTTCTCCAGCTGCATGGCCACCGACTCGGCGATGAGCTGGCTGTCGAGCTCCGGCTTCTGGACTTCCTGGATGTTGATGAAGACCTCGCGCTGGGTCCGCTTCTGGACCTCCTGCTTCAGCTTGTCGACCTCGGTCCCCTTCCGGCCGATGATGATGCCCGGCCGGCTGGTGTAGATGTCGATCTTCAGCTTGTTCGCCGCGCGCTCGGTCTCGATCTTCGACACGCCCGCGTGCTGGAACCGCCGCTTCAGCATCCGCCGGAGCTCGAGATCCTCGTGCAGCAGCTTCGCGTAGTCGCGATCCGAGTACCACCGCGACCGCCAGGTCTTGTTGAACCCGAGCCGGAACCCGTACGGGTGAACTTTCTGACCCACGCGCTACTCCTTGCCGGCCTGTCCGGCCTTGGCCTTCGCCGCCTTCGCACCGGACGCCTTCGCGGACGCCGCCTTCCGGCCGCCTCCCGCCGGCGTGCGGACCGCCTTGACGGGCCGCTCGGCCACGGCGACGGTCAGGTGCGTCGTGCGCTTCACGATCCGGAACGCCCGGCCCATCGGCGCCGGACGCACGCGCTTCAGCGACGGCCCCTGGTTGGCGTACGCCGCCGAGACGTAGAGCCGGTCGACGTCGCCGCCGAAGCCGTCCTTCTGCTGCGCGTTGGCGATCGCCGACCGCAGCACCTTCTCGATGTCCCTCGCGACGCTCTTGCGCGTGAACTGGAGCGTCGCCAGCGCCTGCGACACCGCACGGCCGCGAATCAGGTCGAGCACCAGTCCCGCCTTCTGCGCCGACGTGCGGACATACCGCGCTGTCGCTTCCGCCTGCACCATGTCGATCTCCACGTCGCGGGCACCGGGCCCGCGCGCCTCCATCCGCTACCGGCCCGGACCCGCGGACTTCTCCGCCTTCGCGGCGTGCCCCTTGAACGTGCGCGTCGGCGCGAACTCGCCGAGCTTGTGGCCCACCATGTTCTCGGTCACGTACACCGGGATGAACTTGCGCCCGTTGTGCACGGCCAGCGTGTGGCCCACCATCTCGGGCACGACGGTCGACCGCCGCGACCAGGTCTTGATGACCTTGCGCTCGTTCGCCCGGTTCATCGCTTCCACCTTCTCGAGCAGCGACGTCTCGATGAAGGGGCCCTTCTTGAGTGATCTGCTCATTCCTGATCCCTGCAGCGGGCCTCGGCCCGCCGCCGCAGTCCGCCGCTACTTCTTCCGCCTCGTCACGATGAACTTGTCGCTCGACTTGTTCCGTCGCGTCTTGAAGCCCTTCGTCGGCTGTCCCCACGGGCTCACCGGGTGCCGGCCGCCGCTCGTGCGCCCTTCACCACCGCCCAGCGGATGGTCCACCGGGTTCATCGCGACGCCGCGCACGTGCGGCCGCCGTCCGAGCCAGCGGCTCCGGCCGGCCTTGCCGATCGACACGTTCTCGTGATCGACGTTGCCGACCTGGCCGACGGTGGCCACGCACTCGAGCAGGATCTTGCGGATCTCGCCCGAGGGCATCTTCACCGAGGCGTAGTCCCCCTCCTTCGCCACCAGCTGCACGCTGGCGCCGGCGGAGCGGGCGATCTGCCCTCCCTTGCCCGGCTTGAGCTCCACGTTGTGCAGCTGCGTGCCGAGAGGGATGTTCTTGAGCGGCAGCGTGTTGCCCGGCAGGATGTCGACGTTCGTCCCCGCGACGACGGTGTCGCCGACCTTCAGCCCGAGCGGCTGCAGGATGTAGCGCTTCTCGCCGTCGGCGTAGGTGATCAGCGCGATGCGGGCCGACCGGTTCGGGTCGTACTCGATCGTCGACACCTTCCCCGGGATGTCCTTCTTGTCGCGCTTGAAGTCGATCACCCGGTAGAGCCGCTTGTGGCCGCCGCCTCGCCACCACGAGGTCAGCTCCCCGCGATTGTTCCGGCCGCCCGACTTCTTCAGCGGCTCGGTCAGCGGCTTGTACGGCTCCGTCGTGGTGATCTCGTCGAACACCTGGACGGTCTGGAAGCGCCGCCCGGACGACGTCGGCTTGTAGCTCCGAATCGGCATGGTCGTCTATCCCCTAGGCGCCTTCGATGAACTCCGGCATCTTCTCGCCGTCGCGCAGCCGGACGTAGGCCTTCTTCCAGTCCGGCCGGCGTCCCGCGAAGCGCCCCTGCCGCTTGATCTTCCCGCGCATCGTCGAGGTGCGGACCTCGGCGACCTTCGCGCCGAACAGCTGCTCCACGGCGCGACGGATCTCGACCTTGTTGGCGTCCATCGCGACCTGCAGCACCAGCGTGCGGCCGTCCTCGCGCAGGATGGTCGTCTTCTCCGTCACCAGCGGGCGGCGGATGACCTGCGTCAGCCTCACGACAGCACCTCCTGCAGCCGCTCGATGGCCGCGCGCGTGGCGACGATCCGCTTCGTGTCCATGACGTCGCGGGCCGTGAGCCGGTTGCTCGGCACCAGCCGCACGCCCGCCAGGTTCCGGGCCGCCAGCGCGAACGTCTCGTCGAGCCTGACGTCGATCGCCAGCGTGCGATCGGTGGCCCCGAGCGTCCGGAACAGCGCCGCCGCCTCGCGCGTCTTCGGCGCGCTCACCGTCAGCGCATCGACGACGATCACCGCCCCCTCGCGCAGCTTCTGCGTCAGCGCGGCGCGCAGCGCGCCCCGCTCGACCTTCTTCGGCAGCGAGTACTCGTAGCTGCGCGGCTGCGGCCCGAACACGGTGCCGCCCTTGCGCCACAGCGGGTTGCGGGTCTCGCCGACGCGGGCGCGGCCCGTCCCCTTCTGCCGCCAGGGCTTGCGGCCGCTGCCGCTCACGAGCGCGCGGTTCTTCGTCGCGTGCGTGCCCCGCCGCTCGGCCGCGTTCTGCCGCGTGACCGATTCCCAGATCAGGTCGACCTTCACGCGCCCGCCGAACACGTCGTCGCGCACGTCGAGCGAGCCGACCTTCTGGTTCTGCGCGTTGACTACATCAACGGTCATGGTCTACTTCCTGCCCTTCGCCCGGCCCTTGGTCGGCGCCTCGACCTGCGGCTTCGGCTCGGGCTTGGCCGCCACCGCCTTGCGGATCAGCACGTAGCCGCCCGCCGCGCCCGGCACCGCCCCGCGCACGATCAGCAGGTTGTTCTCCGCGTCCACCTGCACCACGCGCAGGTTGCGCGTCGTCACGCGCCGGCTGCCCATGTGTCCCGCCGCGCGCATGCCCTTGACCACGCGCGAGGGGAACGAGCTGGCGCCGATCGAGCCCGGCGCCCGGTGGAACATCGACCCGTGCGTCGCGCGGCCGCCGCCGAAGTGGTGCCGCTTGACGACGCCCTGGAAGCCCATGCCGCGGCTCGTGCCGATCACGTCCACGCGCTCACCGGCCGCGAAGAGCGTCCCGACGAGGACCTGATCCCCCGGCTTCGGCGCCTCGGCGCCCCTGGCGATCCGCACCTCGCGCCGCACCCGCGTCGGCGGCACGTTGGCCTTGCGGTAGTGCCCCGCGATGGCCTTGTTGACCTTCGGCGTCCGCTCCTCGACCAGCCCGAGCTGCACGGCCTCGTAGCCGTCGGTCTGAGCCGTCTTCGTCTGCACGACGACGCACGGCCCCGCCTTGATCACGGTCGCGGGCTGCACCGTGCCGTCGGCATCGAAGAGCTGCGTCATGCCGACCTTCCTGCCGATGATTCCAGTCACCATCGTTGTTCCTTGAAGGGGTCAGGGACCGGGGTGTCAGGGGCCAGGCCCCGCCGGCCCCCGGCCTCTGGCCCTGCTCCCTACTTGTGCTCTTTCCCGAACGCCTTGATCTCGACGTCCACGCCGGCCGGGAGATCGAGCTTCATCAGCGCGTCGACCGTCTGCGAGGTCGGCTCGAAGATGTCGATCAGACGCTTGTGCGTCCGGATCTCGAACTGCTCGCGCGACTTCTTGTCGACGTGCGGCGACCGCAGCACGGTCCACCGGTTGCGCTCGGTCGGCAGCGGGATCGGACCGGCCAGCCGGGCGCCGGTGCGCCGCGCCGTCTCGACGATCTCGCCAGTGGACTGATCGAGCACCCGGTAGTCGTACGCCTTGAGCCGGATGC
Organism: Vicinamibacterales bacterium; assembly: GCA_036381155.1. Lineage (GTDB taxonomy): Bacteria > Acidobacteriota > Vicinamibacteria > Vicinamibacterales > JAENWD01 > JAENWD01. The sequence goes on along the minus strand of DASVDJ010000172.1, from coordinate 177 downwards.
GAATCTTGTCGCTGAACATCTGCTGATCCTTGTCGGTGGCGGCTGGCAGCGGGCAGGGCCTGCCTGCCGCCGGCTGCCGGCTGCCAGCTCCCGCCGACGCTTACTCCAGAATCTCCGTGATGGTCCCGGCGCCGACCGTCCGCCCGCCCTCGCGAATCGCAAAGCGCGCGCCCTTCT
>DASVDJ010000171.1:0-43459 GCA_036381155.1 Vicinamibacterales bacterium | reverse complement strand
TCGCGGGCCCCACCGCGACCCGGATGACCTGCGGCACAGATCAGGGTCTGCTTAGCGCTGCTGCCTTCCGGCCCTGACGCGGTTCACAGGCTGATCTTGCACAGGGTCCGGGCCGCGGTGCGGCCCGCGCGACAGTCAAGTGTACACCAGCGGTTCGGGCACCGGCCGGCTCCTCCGCAAGAGCCTCCCGCCGCGACCGCCGACAGGGTATAAGGATGTGGCGTGCCCGGGCTGCCGGGCGCCGGACGGAGGAGGAGCGTTGGCGGAGCTGTCGTTGCGTGCGGAAGGGTCGTGCCGGTGGGACTGTGTCTCGCTCGGCGAGGTGATGCTGCGGCTGGATCCGGGTGACGGCCGGATCCACACCACCCGGACGTTCCAGGTCTGGGAGGGCGGTGGCGAGTACAACGTCGCGCGCGGCCTGCGGCGCTGCTTCGGACTGCGCACCGCGGTGGTCACCGCGCTGGCGGACAACCCGGTCGGGCGCCTCGTCGAGGACCTGATGCTGCAGGGCGGCGTCGAGCAGCGCATCCGCTGGGTGAAGTACGACGGCGTCGGGCGCACCGTCCGGAACGGGCTCAACTTCACCGAGCGCGGCTTCGGCGTCCGCGCGGCGCTCGGCTGCTCCGACCGCGGGCACACGGCCGTGTCGCAGCTCCGGCCCGGCGACATCGACTGGGAGGAGATCTTCGGCACGCTCGGCGCGCGCTGGTTCCACACCGGCGGCATCTTCTGCGCGCTCTCCGAGACCACGCCGCTCGTCGCCGAGGAGGCGATGGCCGCCGCCCGCAGGCACGGCACGATCATCTCCTACGACCTCAACTACCGCGAGTCGCTGTGGAAGTCGATCGGCGGACAGGCGAAGGCGCAGGAGGTCAACCGCCGCCTGGCCCCGTACGTCGACGTGATGATCGGCAACGAAGAGGACTTCTCCGCCGCGCTCGGCTTCGAGATCCCCGGCGTCGACGAGCACCTGAGCAAGCTCGACCCGGCGAACTTCAAGAAGATGATCGGCGAGGTGGTCCGGACCTACCCGAACATCAAGGTCGTCGGGACGACGCTGCGCAACGCCACGACCGCGTCGATCAACGACTGGGGCGCGATCGTCTGGATGGGCGGGAGCTTCTACGAGGCGCCGAACCGCGAACGGCTGGAGATCTGGGATCGCGTCGGCGGCGGCGACTCGTTCGCGTCCGGCCTGATCTACGGCCTGCTCGCGGGCAAGGGGCCGCAGTACGCCGTCGAGTGCGGCGCCGCGCACGGCGCGCTCGCGATGACGACCCCCGGCGACACCAGCATGGCGACGCTGGCCGAGGTCGAGCGCGTGATGAAGGGAGGCACCGCGCGCGTCGCGCGCTAGCAGCGAAGCACAGAGCCACTGCACACGGATTCACGGGGCCGGGCTTCCCCCCCGGCCCCGATCGCGCGCTCAACCCGCCCGGCTTCGAGCCGCCAGCTGCCAGCCGCCAGCTACAGGACTTGCCTTCGCCTCACGCTTTCGCTCACGAGGCCGATTACTGAACGGGGCGGAGCCCGTGCGCAGGCCGCCGCCCCGGAAAGGGCGGTGGGCCGCAGGCCATGTCACTGACGCCGCGGGCGCTCACGAGCGCCCGCATCCTCGTAATCGACGACCAGGAGAGCAATCTCCTGCTCCTCGACCGCATACTCCGCCACAAGGGGTTCACGGCGATCGAGACGTTGGCCGACTCGCGCCGGGCCGTCGAACGGTTCCGCGCGTTCCGCCCGGACCTCGTCTGCCTCGATCTGCGGATGCCGCACGTCTCGGGGCTCGAAGTGCTCGAAGCGCTGCAGCCGCACAGCGCCGGCGCCGACTACGTTCCCGTCCTGATCCTCACCGCCGAGACCTCGCCCGACGCACGGCAGAAGGCGCTGTCGATGGGCGCGAAGGACTTCCTCAACAAGCCGTTCGACCGCGTCGAGGCGCTCCTGCGCATCCAGAACCTGCTCGAAACGCGCATGCTGTACCTGGAGCTCCGCGGGCAGAACGAGCGGCTCGATCAGAAGGTGCGCGAGCGGACGCACGAGCTCGAGGAGGCACAGCAGGAGATCCTCGCGCGTCTCGCGCTCGCGTCCGAGTACCGCGATGACGAGACCGGCGAGCACACGCGCCGGGTCGGGCATCTGGCGGCGCTCCTGGCGCGCGAGCTGGGGCTCAGCGAGGAGGAGGTCGAGCTCATCCGTCTCGCCGCGCCGCTGCACGACATCGGCAAGATCGGCATCCCGGACGCGGTGCTGATGAAGGCGGGGCGCCTGACCCCGGAAGAGCTCACGCTGATGAAGGCGCACACCGACATCGGCGCGCGGCTGCTCTCAGGAAGCCGCTTCCCTCTCCTCCGGCTGGCGCAGGAGATCGCGCGCACGCACCACGAGAACTGGGACGGCAGCGGCTATGCCGGCCTGCGCGGCGCCGAGATCCCGCTCGCCAGCCGCATCGTCGCGGTCGCCGACGCGTTCGACGCGCTGACCAACGACCGGCCCTATCGCCCCGCGACGACGATCCGCAAGGCGGTCGAGGAAATCCAGCGCGAGGCGGGGCGGCAGTTCGATCCCGATGTCGTCGACGCGCTGGTGCGGGTCCTGGAATCGGAAGCGGGCTTCAGCGCGGGGGCTGAGCGGCAGCTCGAATCCCCCGAGCCGCGCTGACGCGCTCCACCAGCCCGGTCAGGCCGCGGCTCGACTCGACGCGGTACGCCGGCGCCGGCTCGTCGTCCAGCCGATCGCGCACGTCCGCCGGCAGTTCCTGCAGCCGCTCCAGGCAGCGCGCCTGCATCTGCAGTACCGGAACCGGGGGCGCGACCCGGCGTCCGTCGCGCATGACGCAGCGCAGCAGCGACCGGGCGTTGTCGATCGTCTCCCCTTCGAGCGCCAGCACGTCGTGCGATGCCGCGCCTCGCTCCATGACGCGCCAGACCTGCTTGCGCCCGGGCAGTGTCGCCTTGCCGGCGCTGCGCTTGGCGACCGGCTGCGGCGCGCCGTCCGCCGTCGTCTCGACCAGCTTGTAGACCGCGCCGAGCGCGGGCGCGTCCGCCACCGCGCTGATCGACGTGCCGACGCCGAACGCGTCAATCGGCGCTCCTTCCCCGAGCAGCCGCGCGATCCTGTGCTCGTCGAGATCGCCGGACGCCATGATGCGCGTGCCGTGCAGCCCGGCGGCGTCGAGCACGGCGCGCACCTCGCGCGCGAGCTGCGGCAGGTCTCCGCTGTCGAGACGGACGGCCGCAGGTCTCAACCCCTCGTCGACGATGCGGCGCGCGGCCGCGACGGTGTCGTACGTGTCGATGAGCAGCGTCGCCGCGTCGCCGAAGGTCGCCATGAAGCCGCGGAACGCCTCGATCTCGTCCGGGAATCCCAGCACCCACGAGTGCGCCATCGTCCCCGCCACCGGGAGATCGAAGCGCCGGCCGGCCTCGACATTGGACGTGCCCACGCAGCCGGCGATGCACGCGGCGCGCGCGGCAAGGACCGACGCCTCGAGGCCCGGCGCGCGGCGGGTGCCGAACTCGACGACCGGCCGCCCGGCCGCGGCCCGGACGACACGCGCGGCCTTGCTGGCGACCGACGTCTGCTGCGTGACGATGGCGAGCAGCGCCGTCTCGACGAGCTGGGCCTCGGGCGCCGGCGCCGTCACGCGCAGCAGCGGCTCGTTCGCGAACACCGGCTCCCCCTCCTCGACGGCCCAGACCTCGCCTCTGAACGCAAACCGCGGCAGGAACTCGTCGAAGAACGCCGCCGGCACGCGCGCGAGCGCCGGCACCTGGCGCAGCCAGGCGATCTCGTCAGCCGTGAACCGGAGCGATTCCAGGTAGTCGAGCGCCGTGTCGAGACCCGCCGCGACCAGGTACCGGCGATGCGGCGGCAGCGTCCGCACGAACAGCTCGAACGTGCGCGGCCGGTCGTCGCCCAGGGCGCGGTAACCGGCCATCATCGTGAGCTGGTAGAGGTCCGTGACGAGCGCGGAGAGCATGTGCCACGATAGCACCATGGACGACCGCCACTCCGCCCTCCTCATCATCGACGTGCAGAACGACTTCTGTCCCGGCGGCGCGCTGCCGGTGCCGGAGGGAGACCAGGTCGTGCCGGTCCTGAGCAGGCTGGCCGAGCGGGCCGGCGCGCTGGGGCTGCCCGTCTACGCGTCCCGCGACTGGCATCCGCCCGAGTCGGTGCACTTCAAGAGCGGCGGCGGGCCGTGGCCCGTCCACTGCGTGGCCGGCACGCCGGGCGCGCAGTTCCATCCGGACCTGCGGCTGCCCCCCGGGACGATGATTGTCAGCGCGGGCACGTCGGGAGAGGACGACGGCTACTCCGCCTTCGAAGGGACCGTCGCGGGCCGCGGATCATTCGAGGCGGACCTCCGCGCGCGCGGCGTCACGCACCTCATCGTCGGCGGACTGGCGACCGACTACTGCGTGCGCGCGAGCGTGCTCGACGCACGCCGCCTGGGGATCGACGTCACCGTCGTCAGCGACGCGGTGCGTGCGATAGACGTCCAGCCGGGTGACGGCGAGCGCGCGCTGAAAGAGATGCGGGAGGCGGGGGCGGAGCTGAAGAAGTCGGACGAGATCTTCTGACCCACGGAGGCCGCAGAGAGTCGCAGGGCCGGACTCCGGTTCGGCCAGCAGCGACCGCAGTCGATCAGCTCTTGATCAACGCGCGCGTCGCGTCGATCACCGCCTGCATGTGATCGAGATAGCGCAGCAGCGCCGCGCGTCCGGCGGGCGTCAGCCGGAACTCCGTGCGCGGCGTCCGTCCGTCGAACGACTTCGCGCATGCAACGTAGCCGGCCTCTTCCAGCTTGCGCGCGTGCACGCTCAGGTTGCCGTCGGTGGCCTTGAGCAGCCGCTTCAGGTCGGTGAACGTCAGCGCAGGCGAGGCGGCGAGCGCGGTGACGATCCCCAGCCGCAACCGTTCGTGGATCAGTCGGTCGAGGTGTTCCGGGGGCGGTAGAACCGGCTGGCCGTGCGCGTCGGTCGGCGCGGGCCGCTCGCCCGTGCCAGGCGCGACCGCGCGGCGCAGCCCGGAGGTTCGGGGCATACGCGGCATCGTAGCGCCGCCGGCAGCGGCGCGCAATCGGTCCGGCGCGGTCAGATCCGGCAGCTGCGGTCCCGGCGGAACAGCCGCATGGCCGCGCGCAATCGGCTTCGTCAGCGCACGTTCACCCCTGACGCGTCCGCGCCATCGGCGCCGACGTCCTTCCAGGCGACGGTCTGCGCGTTGAGGCCGGAGGTGCTGCCCCAGATCACCGCACTCCCGTCGGTGTAGCCGATGGCATCGCTGCCCCAGATCACGGCGTCCGCCCAGGTGTGCGCGTCGTCCCAGACCACGTTGCTGCCCCAGATGACCGCGCTGCCCCAGATGACGCCGCTTCCCCAGATGACGCCGGAGCCCCAGGCCATCTCGTGGAAGGCCGTGCTGCTGCCCCAGATGACCGCGCTGCCCCAGATGACGGCCTGGCTCCACGCGTGCGACCGGCCGCCGAGCACCGTCCACGGAGACGGCGACGTGGTGAGCCAGTACGTGCCCTGCGGCGCCGACGTGTCGATCGACTGCGCCAGGGTCACAGCGCCCAGGGTGTTCAGCGCGCCGGCCCCCTTGCGCAGCGGGTCGTACTCGAGGCCGAGGTCGTCATGGATGCCGATCGCCGTGTACTGCAGCGCCGCCTTTACCGCGTTCGGCGTCAGCCGCGGGCGACCGGGGTTCGCCGCCGCGTGCGCTTCGAGGAGGAGCGCAATCGAGCCGCTCGTGACGGCGGCCGCCATGCTCGTCCCGCTCAGGCGGATGTAGTCCGGATCATCCGAGCGCAGCTCCGGATACGCCTGGTAGATCGTGCCGGAGCGCGCAGCCGCGGCGACGATGTTGTGCCCCGGCGCAACCACGTCCGGCTTCACGAGGCCGTCATACCAGGTCGGCCCGGCCGAACTGTAGTCGGGAATGCGATCGTCGTGCCGCGCCACCGTGTCCAGCGACTTCGCCGCGCCGACCGTGATGGCCGACGGCGCGTTCCCCGGCGATGTGATGCCGGCGTACCCGGGCCGGCCCGTCGCCGGATTCACCCCCATGTTGCCGGCCGACACGACCACGATCAGCCCGGCACGCGAGGCGCGGTCGACCGCCTGCACCAGCGGATCGTCCGCCGCCGGCTGCGCGATGGGATGGCCGAGCGAGAGGTTGATGATCGAGATGCCGAGACGATCGCGCTGCTCGACGGCGAAGTCGATCGCGCGGATGACGTCGCTGGTGTAGCCGGCGCCGTTGCGATCGAGCACCTTCAGGACGATCAGCCGCGCGCCGGGCGCCAGCCCGCGATACTGGCGGCGGTACGACCGCTCCCCCGACCCGGCGATCGTCCCCGCCACGTGCGTCCCGTGGCCGTAGTCGTCGTACGGCTGCGTGGCGACGATGCCGCCGCCGGTGAAGTCGTAGAAGGCCGTGACGCGACCGCGGAACTCGTCCGACATCTCGAGCCCGGAGTCGATCACGGCGACGCCGACGCCCTGCCCGGTCGCGCGGAGCTGATCCGCCCCGAGCGTCGACCGCAGCACCCACGGATACGTCGCCGGACCGGACGTGTCGCCGCTGCCCGGCAGCACCACTTCGCCGACGACCTTCACGAGGTTCGTCACGGTGCCGACCAGCGCGCCCGTGAGTGAGCCGAGCAGGCCGGTCGGACGCACGACGGCGTCTTCGGAGATCGAGAGCACGGCGTCGCTGCTCGCCAGCGCCGCCAGGTCGTCTCCGTGCACGACGGCGGTCACGGCCTCAATCGACCGGTGCTCCGAGACCACGCGATCGCCATGCGCCCCGAGGTCCTTCGCGATGCGCGCCCGCGAGCCGGGGCGCACGCGGACGATGACCCGCCGCGGCGTCCGGTCCCGGCGCTCGACGGCTTCGCGCAGCACGCGATCGAGGCGGTCCAGCTGCGGCGTACGCAGCGGCGACGCGTGTGTGGTCGGGAATCCGAGCAGGATGACCGCCACGAGGGCGGCCGCCAGGCAGGTAGCGCGACGCAACATCACAGACACCGTCATCAGGGCCGTGCCGAAACACGCGGCGGCACGTTCCCTCTGGCAACTTCGGGGCCAGCGTGGGGGCTGCACCGCAGGAGCGTCGCAAACCTTATGTGATCCAACGACTTTCCGGCGGCACGGCATCGCCGCGCTCGGAGGCGTGTCGAGAGGCGCGTGCTCCGGAACGGAACGCGCGGCATGCGCGCAGCAACGGGACGGACGGGCGAAAGACCGGAATCGTCGGCGGGTACGGCGTCCGTGTTCCGGCACGGAGCGCCGTGTGCCGGTTCAGGACACCTTGAGGCGTGCGCGCCGTGCAGATTCGCGCAGGGCCGTCGCCAGCGGGCTCGCGATCGCGTCCGCGGCCGCGTCCAGCAGGGAACGGAGGGCGTCGTCGAACGCGTCGGTGTCCCGTGCGTACAGCGCCAGCACACCGATGGCCGGTCCGTCTCCATCGAAGATCGGCACCGCCACCGCGCTCCGGAGACTGGACGTCGCCCGTGTTGCCTCGGCGAGATCGAGCCGCGCGTCCGAGTTGAGCACGCTCTGCCCCGTCGCGGCCACCCAGCCGCTCAGCCGCTCGCCGACAGGGATCTCATCACCCGTCTCGAGCGCGGGATCGAAGGCGCCGCCGGTCGCGAGCGGCGTCAGCACGCCCCGCTCCTCGTCCACCGCGTAGACGACGAGCGCCGCGGGTGGCAGCCAGCCCTGCGCGGCGCTCCACACGGCGGCGGCAAGCTGCGGCCCGCTCGTTCGCGCGAGCACGGCGCCCAGCCGCGAGAACGCCGCCAGCAGTCGTGCGTCCGGGACCGCGCCCGGCCGCTGTTCGTGATGTGGTCCGGGGGCCGCCGGAGTGTCGTCCTCCTCGCGGGCGGGCGGCGGCGCGGGCTGCGGCGCCTCCGTGTTCCGCTCGGCAAGCTGCAGTGCGAAGAACGCGTCGACGACGCGCGGGTCGTACATCGACTCCTTGCGGCTCGCCAGGATCGCGAGCGCCTCCTCGTCGCGCAGGCGCGGGCGGTAGGGGCGATCCGAGGTCAGCGCGTCGAAGCAGTCGACCACGGCGAGGATGCGCGCGCCGATCGGGATCGCGTCGCCGGCGAGACCGTCGGGATAGCCGGAGCCGTCCCAGTTCTCGTGATGGTGGCGGACGATCGGCACGACCGGATAGGGGAAGTCGATCACCGAGAGGATCTCGGCGCCGATCGGCGCGTGCCGCTTCATGACCTCGTACTCGGCGGCGGTGAGGCGCCCCGGCTTGTTCAGGATGTGCTCCGGAATGGCGAGCTTGCCGATGTCGTGCAGCAGCGCCGCCGCCTTGATCGCCTGCAGCTCCGCCTCGTCGTCGACGCCGAGCGCGCGCGCGAGCTCGAGCGCGCGGGTCTGGACGCGGCGGACGTGACCGTGCGTCACCTGGTCCTTCGCGTCGACCGCCTGCGCCAGCGCTTCGATGGCCGCGACGTACACGCGGTTCAACTTGCCGAGATGGCCGATCTGGTCCTCGGCGCGGCCGACGGCGTGGCGGAACGCCATGTAGAGGATGACGGGCAGCGGCACGAACAGCAGCGCGACATCGACCGTGTGCGCGCGCCCCAGCAGCATCAGCAGCATGCCGCCGAACGCCCCGCCCAGATGGTTCACCCACAGACCCGAGAAGTGGCGGCGCCACACGTCGGCGACGCCGGTCCGCTGGTCCAGCGCGACGGCAATCGCCACGAGGCCGGTGTTCAGCACGTACGCGACGGCGGCGAAGACGCCGAGCGAGCCGAGCAGGCGGATGGCGGTCAGCGGCCCGTCCACGTGTCCGGGCTCGGTGGCCAGCGCGGCGAACGCGTGCGCGGCAGCGAAGTTGGCGAGCGCCGGGGCCGAGACGTTGAACGCCAGGCGCGCGGCCGACCGCCGGGTCACCGCCATGCGCAGCGAGAGCACCAGCCCGTCGAGTCCCGCCGTCAGCGCGCCAGCCGCCGGTCCGAACAGCATCGCCGACGCGACCGTGAACAGGTCGGAGATCGAGAAGCTGATCGGCATCCCGGGGATGCGCAGCGTGGCCCATCCGCTCGCCGCCGCGAGCACGAGCAGCAGCAGCCAGCCGTACTCGATGGGGTCGCCGGCGATCGAGACGATCGACCAGGTGACGACCAGCACGCCGGCGGCGCTGACCGCGGCGCTGTACGTCGCGGCCGCGCGGAACGCCGGCCGCGGCGGGGAAGTGGTCGACGACGACGTGCCGGCAGGCGGCTGCTCGGAACTGCTCACGATGGCTGGACGCGCGTGCGTCGCGCAGTCGAACTATCGGTAACGCGGGTTGAGGGCGTTAACGAACGGGGCGTGGTGAGGCACGGGATGCGGGGCGCCACCCGCCGGGCGCGAGTGCCGGACCGCTGAAGCGCGCAGCGCGAAGGCGGGGACCCGATCCGACCTGGTCAGACCCGATCAGACCGGCCACACCAGCGCCGGCTTGCCTCACATGTTTCCATTACCTCCCGTGGATCTTCCGTGTTATCCCGCCTGCTCCGGCTTGACCCTGCGCGCCACGGGAAATAGAGTGCGGGCACTTCCTCGGGAGAGAGCTTCGAGACATGCCGGTTGTCCACGCCCAGGCCTGTGCCGTCGCACCGCCGTCGCTGATGGAGCGTCTCAACAGCACGTACCACGAGCGGGCACTCCAGGCCTACATGGTCATCGTCCTGGCCCACTGGGGCGAACATCTGCTCCAGGCGTTCCAGATCTACGCACTGGGGTGGCCCGTGCCCGAATCACGCGGGCTCCTTGGCTATTTCTTCCCGTGGCTCGTGAGCTCCGAGCTGCTGCACTACGTCTACGCGCTCGTGATGCTCGTCGGGTTGTGGGTGCTCAGGACCGGGTTCACCGGGAGGACCGATCGGACGTGGTGGATGGTCGCCTTCTGGATCCAGTTCTTCCACCACATCGAGCACGGCCTGCTGCAGGCGCAGGCGCTCTTCGGGTTCACGCTGTTCGATCGGCCCGTGCCGACGAGCCTGGTGCAGCTGTGGGTGCCGCGGGTGGAGCTGCACCTGTTCTACAACACCATCGTGTTCATCCCGATGGTGCTCGCGATGTACCACCACATGTTCCCGGCCGACGCCGAAGCCGGAGACCAGCAGTGCTCATGCGCGTGGCACCGCCCCGTGGCGGACCCCGCCTGACCGACGGCCGATCCGCGCCGCTCCGGCGCACGCTTCCGATCCTGCTCGCAACGGCCGCCGCGCTGGCGGCGGCCGCCTGCGGGCCGGCTCCGGCCCCCGACGTCGTGTTCGAGTGGCGCCTCGCCCCGTCGCCGCCCGTCGTGGGAGACGCGCTCCTGACGCTGCACGTGCAGGACCGGAGCGGGCAGCCGGTGCAGGGGGCCGCGCTGCGGGTGGAGGGGCACATGTCGCATCCCGGCATGGCGCCGGTCGTCGCGCAGGCCGCCGAGCGGCAACCCGGCGTGTACGAGGCCTCGATGGCGTTCACGATGCGCGGCGACTGGATCCTGCTCGTCACCGGCACGCTGTCGAGCGGCGAGCCGATCGAGCACCGGATCGACGTCCGGGGAGTGCAACCGCCCGCTGAATGACTGCCGTGTCAACCACCGCCCCGTCCGCGACCGGACGGGACCTGCTCCGCACCCCCGGCGTCGGCGCGTTTTTGAAATGGCGGCATGCGCGGCTGACACTGCAGATCGTCGCGCTCGCCGTTGCGGTGGCCGTCGTCCTCCACGGCCTGCTCGGACCGCCGATCGCGCCGCGCAATCTGGCCACCGTCGTCACCTGGGTGCACTACCGCGGGCTGCTGGTCATCGCGCTGCTCGCGATCGGCAACCTGTTCTGCACCGGGTGCCCCTTCGTCCTCGTGCGCGACGCGGCGCGCCGCGCGCACGCGCCGGCTCGCCGGTGGCCGCGCGCGCTCCGGACCAAGTGGATCGGCCTGGCGCTCCTGGCTGCCGTCCTCTTCGTCTACGAGCTGTACGACCTGTGGTCGCTGCCTGCGGCCACCGCGTGGCTGCTGCTCGGCTACTTCGGCGTGGCGCTGGCGATCGACGTCGTGTTCCGCGGCGCCTCGTTCTGCAAGTACCTCTGCCCGATCGGGCAGTTCAACTTCGCCGCGTCGACGCTCTCCCCCTTCGAGGTGACCGCGCGCGACCCGGCGGTGTGCGGCACGTGCCGCACCGCGGACTGCATCCGTGGGCGGCGCGCGCCGGAGGCGCCGGCCACGGTGCTCAGGCGCGGGTGCGAGCTCGACCTCTTCGTGCCCGCGAAGGTCGGCAACCTCGACTGCACGCTCTGCCTCGACTGCGTGCAGGCGTGCCCGCACGACAACGTCGCCATTGCCGCGCGAGTACCCGGCGCCGAGCTGGCCGACGATCGGCGCCGGTCGGGCATCGGCCGGCTGGCCGCGCGCCCCGACATCGCGGCGCTGGCCGTGCTCTTCACCTTCGGCGCGCTCCTCAACGCCTTCGCGATGGTGAGTCCCGCGTACGTTCTCGAGGCGTGGCTGGCACGCGCGATGGGAGTGACGTCGGAAGGGCCCGTGCTCCTCGTGATCTTCGCTTCGGTGCTCGTCGCGCTGCCGGCGGCGCTCCTCGGCACTGCCGCCGTCGTGTCGCGCTGCATCATCGGCGGGCCTGGGACGGCTGTGCGGGCAACAATCCTGCGCTACGCGATCGCGCTGCTGCCGCTCGGATTCGGCCTCTGGCTCGCGCACTACTCGTTCCACCTGCTCACGGGCGTGCTGACCATCGTGCCGGTCGCGCAGAGCGCCGCCGCCGATCTCGCCGGCTGGCCGATTCTCGGCGAACCGCTCTGGCGCTGGCTCGGCATGCGCCCCGGCGCCGTCTTCCCGATCCAGTTCGGCTTCGTGCTGATGGGCGCGCTGGGCTCGTTCGCCACGGCGTACGCCCTCGCGGAGCGCGATGCGCCGGAGCGGCCGGCCGCGGCAGCCGCGCCGTGGGGCGTTGTGCTCGCCCTGCTCGCCGCGGCCGCGATCTGGGTGCTGACCCAGCCGATGGAGATGCGCGGCGTGGAGCTGCCCGGATGACCTCGCACGTCCACGTCCTGCTGTCCGTTCTGCTGCTCGCGCTCCTGGCCCCCGCGCGCGCGCACGCACACTCCGGCCCGCCGTTCCCCATCGTCTCCGACCAGGCGGCCGGTCCCTACACGATCTCGATCTGGACCGACCCGGACACCACCGACGATGGGACGCCGGGCGGGCAGTTCTGGGTGATCGTGTCGATGCGGGACGACAGCGAGGTCCCGGCCGACACGCAGGTGCAGGTGACCATTCGTCCGTTGAGCCGCGAGGGTCCGTCGCACGAGGGGCTTGCGACGCCGGTCGACGGCCTGGTGTCGCGGCAGTTCATCGCGCTGCTGATGGATCACGAGGGCCCGTTTGTCGTGCGCGCCGCCATCAGCAGCTCCAGGGGATCCGCGGTCGTCGACAGCCAGGTGGACGCGACCTACGATCTGCGTCCGCCTCCCGTGATGATGGCCGTCTACCTGACGCCGTTCCTGCTTCTGGCGGGGTTCTGGGTGAAGGCGATGCTGCGGCGGCGGAAGACGACGGGAGCGCGGCAACGCGAAGCGGGGAACGGCAGGAGCGCGCCCGCTCGCTGATCAGACAACTCGCGGGCGCGCGTCTTGCGGCGGCGCTAGCTGTCGAGCGCGCTCCGGCAGAACTCCACGCACTTCTTCAGCTCGGTCATCGGATCCGAGCCCTCGACCCGGTACTCCAGCTCGATCGTGGCGGGGAACGTGTAGCGGTTGCGCTTCATCAGCTGCAGCACCTCGCGGATCGGCGTGTCGCCCTGTCCCCACGGCATGTTGGGGCCGCGGTTTTTCCTGCGGTCCTTCAGGTGGATGCTGGTGATGCGCGCGTGGTGCCGCTCGATGAACGGAATCGGGCTCTCGCTCGTGCCCGCGACGTAGTGGCCGATGTCGAGGTTGACGCCGTTCCAGCGCGACTGTGCCAGCGCCTCGTCCCACAGCGTGAACGTCGCCTGCTCGTGCTGGTGGTAGCCGGCGACGATCCCGTGCTTCTCGCCGAAGCGGGCGATGCGCGCGGTCAGCGCCGGGTTGCGATCCGGCAGCTCCATCGTCAGGTGGCTGGCGCCCAGCGTCTTCGCGACGCTGAACGCGTAGTCGAACTCCGCGTCCGGCATCGCATCGGTCAGCGCCAGCTTGAACGCGTAGATGCGCACCCCCGCCTGCTCGTAGCGCCGGCGCAGCTCCTCGAACTTCGTCATCGGCGCCGACAGCCGCCACGTCCGGAGCTCCCCGGCCCGTCGACGGCGCTCCTCCTGCTGCTCGGGGGTCAGCTCGCGGCGAAGCGGCGGGGCCTGCGCCGGCGCGGCACCGGCTGACGGCCGTCCGCCGCCCGGCCCCGACCGCGGCGGCCCGAAGACGCGCGGCATTTCGGGCGCGCCGGCGTAGCGCTCGACCGGATCGTTCTGCAGTTCGACGGCGCTGATGCCGAGCGCGACGACCCTGTCGAGAATCTCCTCCGCCGTGTTCGCGGTGCGCTGGAAGGCATACGGCGCGATGATGCCCACCTGCACGCCTCCCCATACCGAGCCCGGACGTCCCCTTGCTGCCGCGCGATTCGCGAGCAGCCAGGCAGCCGGCACGCCGAGCGCCATCCGGCCCAGCTCACGTCGTGTGTACATGCCTCTCCCCTCCACCAGGCGAACAGCTGTTGCCGGTAACTGTAGATCAGTCTGATCGGGTCGAATCAGGTCGGATCAGGTCGGATCGGATCCCGCCTCGCCTTGAAGGCGGGCGGACGTGGGACTGGCGGGGCAAACGTGACGCAGGGCCGAAGCTCAGTTCGGGCATTCACGAACCACAGAGCCACAGAGAGCACAGAGGACGCACGGAACCAGTCATTTCTGCGTCGTCTCTGTGCCCCTCTGACTCCGTGGCCCGTGACCCAGGGCCGAAGGCCCTATTGGCCGATGCGCCGGAACACCACGCCGGCGTAGAGGCGCCAGTGGTCCGGGGCGAAGTCGCTGCCGTTGAAAAACCGGAGATCGCCGCGGATTCCCCAGTTCTCGTTCATCGCGGTCTTGATGCCCCCGCCGAAGTTCCACGAGAAGACGGTGCTCGTGTCGTCGACCGGCAGGTCGATCAGGTCTTCCGCGTCGGCGTCGCCGGTCATGATGCCCAGCCCGGCCGCGGCGTACGGCGTGAAGTCGCGATCCGGAATATCGAAGTGATAGAGCAGGTTCGCCGAGAGCGTCCACACGCTGGTGTCGAACTGGGCCAGCACGCCCTGCTCGCCGGCCGGCGCGAACGACAGATCACCTTCGACCACGATCTCGGGGGTCAGACCGTAGCCGACGGCCACGCCGAACGCAGCGGGTGTGTTTTCGAGGTTGCCCGAAAAGCCGATTCCGAGAAACGGCGTGATGTTCCAGGCTTCCGGCTCGGGCGGCAGCGGCTCGGGGGCATTCGGGGCCGGCTGCACGGGATCCGGCTGCTGCTGCTGCGCGGCGACGGGGCCGGCAAGCGTGCCCGCCAGGAGCAGCGCCGCCGCGGTCGAGACAATCCTGCGCGTCATGGGAATCTCTCCTCGTTGAAGGGCTGGGTCGATCGGGTCGTGTCCCGCGAGGCAGTCATGCAACGGGCAAGCCGCACGCAAGCGGAGCCGCCGGCAGCCGCCTCGTGCGCGCGCGGCGCCTGCCCGATCTGCGGCACGGCGGGAGACGGGCCGGCGCGGCAGCTGCAGGCCCACACCCGAGTCGTCATTCACGACACGCATGTGCGTTTGCGGGATGGCGACGGCCGTGCCTGCCCGTGCGCGGACGGACCTTGCGGTGGATGCAGCCGGCACTTCGGCGGAGCCTTCCCATGACTGGCTCCCGACTTCCAGCGCTGCTCGGCTCGCTCGTCCTGATCGCGCTCGTGGTGCGGCTCGTCATGCGCATCCTGCCGGCCACGGGCGGACGGGCTTCGGCTCAGCCGACTGGACGACGACCGGCATGTCTCGGCGCTCGATCGGTCGGGCTGGTGCGCTGCGCCCTGGCCGGCGACTGCCTGAGGGTCGACGGCAGCTCGCTCTTCCTCATCGCGCCTCCTCCCGGCTTACCGCTTTCTGCCGGCTCGCGCGCTCGACGAGCGCGTCGACGCGCGCGTGGAGGCGGCCTTGCGCATGCTCCCGCCGCGGGACGCGGCCTTCGCGGCGCTCGTGCGCGTACGCTCGGTCTTGCGCGTCGTGCCGCGCTTCCGCGCGCCCGTCGCCTTCCGCGCGCCCGCGGTCTTGCGCGTGGTCGTGCGCGTGCCGGCCGCCTTGCGGGTACCGGCGCCCCGGCGCGTGGTCCTCTTGCGCGCGGTCGCCGCCGGCGCGTCGGCCGCTTCTCCCATGTCGGCCGCGCCCGTGCGCCCGGCGGACTTGCGGCCGGCCGCGCCGCGATCCGCGGCCATCGCGCGCGCGCCCGTCCGGCTGCCGCGTCCCGCCGCGGCGCCCCGGCTGACCAGCTTGTTGAAGTTGCTCGGGCGCCCTCCGCGGCGCGAGTCCTCCACGAGCAGCGCGAGGTTGTTCTCGTCGAACTGACGGAACCACTCGTTCCACGTGATCGGCTGCAGCGACTCGGCGCCGCCGTACCCGGGGAAGTCGAGCCGGATCATGCCGACGTCTCCCTTGCCCCGTCTTCCGCCGGTGCCCTTCACGCACGCCGGCTTCGCGCCGCGCGCTTCGGCCCATTCGCGGATGGAATCGTGATCGACAAGCGGCTGAGCTGACGCCATCGAGACACCTCCTCTCCGCGATCGCTTTCATGTCGCGTGCCACGACCGCGCGCGCATGTTCGCGGTCGGCGCATCGCGCGACGGGCCGCTCGCGCGCTCACGGACGGGTGCGTGGTCCGGGGTCAGCGCGTCCAGCTGTGCAGAGTGCGGATGTAATGCGCGCGCTCGAAGGCGCCGGGACGTGAGGTCTTCGACAGGCTGGCGGCCCCTTTCACCTCGTCGAGCGACTCGGCCCCGCTCCACGCGAGCCAGTCCTCGAGGGCCGCGCGCAGTGTCGCCATGTAGGCGGGCCCGTGCCGGAGGATCGCCGAGACCACCTGCACGGCGTCGGCACCGGCCAGCAGGGCCTTGATCCCGTCGGCCGGCGTGGCGATGCCTCCGGTGACCGCAATCGAGGCACGCACGCGCCCGTGCAGGATGGCGGTCCATCGCAGGCGCAGCAGCAGCTCGGCGCTCGTCGAGAGCTCCGCCTGCGGTAGCGGCTCGCGCGTGCGGATGTCGATGTCCGGCTGGTAGAAGCGGTTGAAGAGGACGAGCGCGTCGGCGCCCGCTTCGTCCAGACGCCGCGCGACGTGGCCGAACGCGGTGAACCAGGGCGAGAGCTTCACGGCGATCGGGATCCGGACCAGCCGCTTGAGCTCCTGGACCACGCCGAGCAGCTGCGACTCGACGTGCGTGCCCGGCACGTCCAGGTCCGTCACGACCTGGTACATGTTCAGCTCGAGCGCGTCGGCGCCGGCCTCCTCGAGCGTCTTCGCGAACTTCAGCCACGACTCCTTGGTGCGGCCGTTGAGCGACGCGATGATCGGGATGCGCACCGACTCCTTCAGCCGGCGGATGTGCTCGGCATACTCGCCCGGCCGCAGCGGATACTCCCCCGCCGACGGAAAGTAGGAGAAGACGTCCTCGAACCCGGGGTCGAGCGCGTCCAGCCCGGCCACGCGGCCCTCCTCCTCGTAGGTGATCTGCTCCTCGAAGAGCGAATGGAGCACCACCGCGGCGCAGCCGGCATCCTCCAGCCGCTTGACGGTGTCCAGCCGGTACCCGAGCGGCGATGCACCGGCCACGAAGGGATGGTCCAGCCGCATGCCGAGATATGTTGTCGCGGTACGCACGACGTCACCTGCGTCCAGCCCCGGGGCGCCGCATGCCGGAGCCGGCAGGAGGAGGGACGACCGCGCGGCGCCGCCCTCATCGTGGCCGCCCGCCGCGGCGCCGTCAAGACCGGTCATCCAGTTCCGGAGAGGGTTGGAGCCGGGGGTGCCCTGTCCGGTATAGTGCCCCTGTGACCGAGGGCGCCCGCCTTCCCGTCGTCCAGCCGGAGGAAACCGGGGTCGGCAGCTACTTCGTCGCCAACTACCCGCCGTTCTCGGTGTGGACCCGCGACGCGGTCGGCCGCGAGGCGCTGCCCGCGCTCGACGCCGCCCCCGCCGCCGGCGTCCCCCTCGGCCTCTACCTGCACATCCCCTTCTGCCGGAAGCGGTGCCACTTCTGCTACTTCCGCGTCTACACCGACCGCAACGCGCAGGAGGTCGCCGACTACCTGGACGTGCTGGCGCGCGAGTGGGAGCTCTACGCCGCCCGGCCCGCGATCGCGGGGCGGCCGCTGAACTTCGTGTACTTCGGCGGCGGCACGCCGTCGTTCCTCTCCACCCGCCAGCTCGAGTCGCTCGTCCGGCGCCTCACCGCCGTCACGCCGTGGGACACGGCCGAGGAGATCACCTTCGAGTGCGAACCGGGCACGCTCACCGAAGCGAAGCTGAAGGCCATCCGCGGCCTCGGCATCACGCGGCTCAGCCTCGGCGTCGAGAACTTCGACGACGGGATCCTGACGCTGAACGGGCGGGCGCACCGATCACCCGAGGTGTTCCGCGCGTACGAGGCGGCGCGCGCGCTCGGGTTCCCGCAGATCAACATCGACCTGATCGCGGGCATGCTCGGCGAGACGGATGACAACTGGCAGGCCTGCGTGGATCGCACGATCGCGCTCGCGCCCGACAGCGTGACGATCTACCAGATGGAGCTGCCGTTCAACACGACGATCAGCCGCGACCGGTTGCAGCACACGGGCCGCTTCGGCCACCAGGTCGCCACCTGGTCGACGAAGCGGCGCTGGGTCCGCGAGGCGTTCGAGCGGCTCGAGCGCGCCGGCTATCACGTGAAGAGCGCGTACACCGCCGTCCGCGATCCCGGCCGCACGACGTTCGTCTATCGGGATCGGCTGTGGCAGGGCGCGGACATGGCGGGCCTCGGCGTCGCGTCATTCGGCCACGTGAACGGCGTGCACATGCAGAACCTGGACACGTGGGAGACGTACGCGGAGGCCATCCGGCGCGGCGACCTGCCGCTCAATCGCGCGTACCGCCCCAGCGACGAGGAGCGCCTCATCCGCGAGCTGGTGCTGCAGCTGAAGCTCGGCGCGATCAGTCCCGCATACTTCCGGGACAAGTACGGCGTCGACATCCTTTACCGCTTCCGGGACCCGCTCGCGTCCCTCGAAACCGAAGGCTGGCTCGAGCCGCCGTCTCCCGCGCGCGTTGCGCTGACGCGTGACGGGCTGCTCCGCGTCGACGCGCTGCTCGAGCGCTTCTTCCTGCCCCAGCACACCGGGCTGCGCTACACGTAGCATGGCGGCGCCCCGCTGGTCCGAACACACCCTCCGCCGGCGCGTGCAGTTCTACGAGGTGGACTCGGCAGGCATCGTCCACTTCAGCAACTACTTCCGGTATCTCGAGGAAGCGGAGCACGCCCTCTGGCGCGCCGCGGGCCTCAGCATCGCGGCGCCGGGCGCCGAGGTCGGCTTCCCGCGCGTCGCGGCGTCCTTCGAGTACCACAGGCCGCTGCGCTTCGAGGACGAGATCGAGGTGCATCTGCGCGTGGAGGCGATGACCGACAAGAGCATCCGCTACGGCTGCACGATCACCGTCGACGGCGCCCGCGCCGCAACCGGACGCGTCACGATCGTCTGCGTGCGCCGGCAGCCGGACGGGACGCTGAAGGCCACGCCGATTCCGCCGGACATCGCCTCGCGCTTCGAGGTGGCCGGCGACGGTGGCGACAACTGATGACGCTGGAACGGGCCGATCGGACAACCCTCGACGTCCACCAGGGACGCAGGCTCGCGGAGCTGCTCGCGGCCGTTCACGGCCGCAACCCCTTCTACACGCGCAAGCTCGACGCCGCCGGCGTCCGGCCCGCGGACCTGCGCTTCCCCGACGATCTGCGCGCGCTGCCGCTGACCACCAAGGCGGAGCTCGTGGCGGATCAGGAGACGAACCCGCCCTGGGGCACCGCGCTGACCGAGCCGCTCATCCGGTACACCCGCTACTGCCAGACCTCGTCGACGACCGGCCGCCCGCTGCGGTGGATCGACACGCCGGAGAGCTGGCAGTGGATGCTCGACTGCTGGAAGACGGTGTACCGGGCGGCGCGCGTCGGCCCGGGCGATCGCGTCTTCTTCCCCTTCTCCTTCGGGCCGTTCCTCGGCTTCTGGACGGGGTTCGAGGCCGGCTGCCAGGAGGGGCTCCACTGCATCCCGGGCGGCGGCATGTCGACGCACGTCCGGCTGGGCCTCATCGAGGCGACCGGCGCCACGGTGATCTGCTGCACGCCGACCTATGCGCTGCGGATGGCGGAAGTCGCGGCGCAGGAGCGGCGCGGCCGGACGCTCGCCGACGGACCGGTCCGCGTCGTGATCGTCGCGGGAGAACCTGGCGGCAGCATCCCCGCCACGCGCGCACGGATCGAGGAGAGCTGGGGCGCGCGGGTGATCGACCACCACGGCCTGACCGAGGTCGGGCCGATCAGCTTCGAGTGCTGGGAAGCGCCCGGGTTCCTGCACCTGAACGAGGGGGAGTACATCTGCGAGGTCCTCGATCCGGAGACCGGCGAGGACATCGCCGACGGCTCGCCCGGTGAACTGGTCGTCACGAACCTCGGACGGACCGCGAGTCCCGTCATCCGCTACCGCACCGGCGACATCGTCGTCCGCCGGCGCGGCGCGTGCGCCTGCGGGCGGACGTGGGCGCGGCTCGAGGGAGGGGTGCTCGGGCGCGCCGACGATATGATCAACATCCGCGGCGTCAACGTGTACCCGGCAGGCATCGAAGCGGTCGTGCGGCGGTTCCCGGAAGTCCTGGAGTTCCGCACCATCGTCTCGCAGCCGGGCGCGCTGCGATCGCTGCGGGTCGAGATCGAGCTGACGCCGGGCACACCGCAGCCGGCCGCGGTGGCGGCCGCGGTCGCCGGCGCGTTGCGCGAGGCGATCGGACTCACGGTGCCGGTGCACCCGCTGGAGACGGGTACGCTGCCGCGCTTCGAGATGAAGGCGCGGCGGCTGGTGATGGAGGTGTGAATCCGTGGCGCAGGACGGGCATCCGGACGTGGTGGTCATCGGCGGGGGGCCGGCCGGCTCCACCGTCTCGACGCTGCTGGCACAGCAGGGCGTCCGCGTGCAGCTCTTCGAGCGCGAGCGCTTTCCGCGGTTTCACATCGGCGAGTCGCTGATCCCCGAGACCTACTGGGTCCTCGAGCGGCTGAACATGCTGCCCAAGATGCGGCAGAGCCGCTTCGTGAAGAAGTACAGCGTCCAGTTCGTCAACGCGCAGGGGAAGGAGTCGGCGCCGTTCTACTTCTGGGACAACAAGCCCCACGAGTGCTCGCAGACGTGGCAGGTCGTGCGCAGCGAGTTCGACACGATGATGCTGCAGAACGCGCGCGAGCACGGCGTCGACGCGCGCGAGGGGGTGCGCGTCCACGACGTGCTGTTCGAGGACGGCCGCGCGGTCGGCGTCCGCGTCAGGGAAGGCGACGCCATGCGCGAGGTGCGCGCGACGGTCGTCGTCGACGCCAGCGGCCAGAACGGCCTGCTGATGAACCGGCTCCGCCTGCGGGTGTGGGACCCGATTCTCAACAAGGGCGCGATCTGGACCTACTGGGAAGGGGCCTACCGCGACACCGGCCGCGACGAGGGGGCCACGCTCGTCATCCAGACCGGCGACCGCAAGGGGTGGTTCTGGTACATCCCGCTGCACGACGACATCGTCAGCTGCGGCGTCGTGAAGGGGGCGGACGAGCTGTTCAAGGCGCGCGGCCGCGACTACGGACGGACGTACTTCGAAGAGGTTGAGAACTGTCCGGGCGTGAAGGAGCGCATCGCGTCGGCGCGCCAGGCCACGGGCATCTTCGCGACCAAGGACTATTCGTACCGGTCGAAGCAGGGCGCCGGCGACGGCTGGGTGCTCGTCGGCGATGCCTTCGGCTTCCTGGACCCGCTCTACTCGTCCGGCGTGCTGCTGGCGCTGAAGTCCGGCCAGCTGGCGGCCGACGCGATCGCCGAGGGACTCCGGCGCGGCGACACGTCGGCGGCGCAGATCGGCAAGTGGGTGCCCGACTTCCACCGCGGCGTCGACCGCATGCGGCGGCTGGTGTGCGAGTACTACGACGGCTTCAGCTTCGGGAAGATGGTGCGGACGTACCCGGAGATGCGCGGCACGCTCACCGACCTCCTGATCGGCGATCTCTTCACCGATCGCGTCGACGTCGTCTGGAAGCCGCTGGAGTCGCTGTATCCGCCCGACAAGCGGCCCATCCCGACGTGGGATGCGGGCGTACCCGCCGACGCCGACCCCGACAGGGCGAACGAGCTGACGCTGCCCGACGGCCGCCGGCCGTAGAAACGGGAAGCTCTCCTTCGCCCTGCGGGCTGCGGAGGGCAGGCGGGAAACGGGAACCCGGCGACCGCTCGCTGAGTCGTGCCTCGCAGTCGCAGGGCGCGGCGGCGACCCGATCGGACCTGATCGCGCGCCCGGGAGCACGAAGGCCAGCGAACGGGCGCGCGGACCTGATCAGACCTAATCCGACCCGATCCGACCCGATCCGACCTGATCCGACCCGATCCGACCCGCGTTCTGCTCACGCCCTCACCGTGAGCACCGGACACGGCGCCTGCCGCACGACGTGCTGCGTCGTCGAACCGTAGAGGACCAGCTGCAGGCCGCTGCTGCCCTGCGCGCCCATGACGATCAGATCGAAGGCGCCCTCGGAGGCGCGCTTCAGCACCTCCCGATAGGCGCGATTGACGACGACATGCTCTTCGATCTCGCACGACGTGCCCTGCTCCCCGGCGAGCTCCCGGTGCAGGCGCTCGCGCGCATGCTCCAGCACGTGCTCGCGGTACCGGCGGATGTCGAACTCGACGTGCTCGCAGGGCTCCTCCTGGTCCATGTACTCGACGGCGTGCAGCACGGTGACGCAGCCGTTCGCCTGGCGTCCCAGTTCGAGCGCGTAGCGGAGCGCGCGCCGGGACGAGGGGGAGAAGTCCACCGGACAGAGAATCCGCTTGAAGAGGACCGTCTCGGCCTGGGCCGAAGCTCCCGGCGGCACCGTGAGCACCGGCGTCGGAGACGTCGCGAGTACCCGTTCGGCCACGGATCCCAGGAGCAGCCGGTTGAACCCGCCGCGCCCGTGCGTCCCCATGACGATGAGGTCCGCCGGGAGCGCGGCCGCCTGCTTCGCGATGGCGTCGGCCGGCTTGCCTTCCTCCGCGGCGAGCGCGGCTCCGCGCGCGACGGGGCCCGACGGCTCGACGAACCGGCGCATCTCCGCCACGACTTCCTCGCGGGAATGCGCCGTGAAGATGTGCCCCGGCACCCCGGGACGCACCGACGGCTCCACCACCGCCTCGAACGTCGGGACGACGTGCAGGACGGTGAGCGTCGCGTCGTACCAGGATGCGAACGCCGAGGCGCAGGCGAGCGCGCGCGCCGACGTCTCGGAGAAGTCGATGGGGCACAGCACGTGTCTGAACGCAATCACCGGATCACTCCTGAATGTGGGGTGTTGGGGATTGGGCTTCGGGCCTCGGGATCATACGGCCGATTCGCGATAGAGTGCTGAGCTCAGGCATGACGGAGTCGGCCATCATCGGGCTGATCATCGCCGCGCTCGGCGGCGCGGCGGTCGGCCTCGAACGCCAGTGGTCGGGACACGCCGAGGGTCCCGAGGCGCGGTTCGCGGGCATCCGCACGTTCACCATGCTCGGCGGCGCCGCCGGCGTGAGCGGCTGGCTGTGGACCGCCGGCATGGCGGCCCTCTCCGCCACGCTCCTCGCCGGCGCGGTCGCGCTGACCGTCGCCGCATACATCGCCGCCAGCCGCCGCGACATCGACGGCACCACCGAGGTCGCCGCGCTGGTGGTGCTGGCGGCCGGTGTGCTCGCCGGGATCGGGTCGATACGGCTGGCCAGCGGCATCATCGCCGTGCTCACGCTGCTGCTCGTCGAGAAGTCGCGCCTCCATGCCCTCGTGGCCCGCCTGGACGACGTGGGGCTGCGCTCGGCGGCGCGCTTCGCCGTGATGGCGCTCGTGGTGCTGCCGCTGCTTCCGGCCGGTCCCTTCGGGCCCTTCGACGCCATCCGGCCGCGCGAGCTGTGGGCCATCGTCCTCTTCTTCTCCGGCCTGAGCTTCTCCGGGTACCTGGCGCGCCGGATCGTCGGACCCGGCCACGGGTACCTCGTCACCGGCCTGCTCGGCGGCATGGTGTCGTCGACGAACGTCACCTTCACGTTCGCCCGCATGAGCCGCAGCGATCCCGGCGCCTCGCGGGCGCTCGCGTTCGGCGCCGTGGCCGCCAACGCGATGCTGTATCCGCGCGTGCTCATCGCCACGGCGATTCTGAACGCGGCCATCACGCCGCCGCTGGCCGTGCTGCTGGCGCTTCCGGCTCTCGTGGCGATTGCGCTGGCCGCCGCCGGACTGCGGCGCGCCGCGGACACCGCACCGGAGCTGCCGATCCACAACCCGCTCCAGCTCGGCGACGCGTTGCGCATGGCCGCGCTCTTCCAGGTCGTGCTGCTGGCGGTGCTCGGCGCGCAGCGGCTGTGGGGCCAGGCCGGCGTCCTCACGACCGCGGCGCTCCTCGGCCTGACCGACGTCGACGCCCTGACGCTGTCCATGTCCCGCGGCGTGTCCGAGACGCTGTCGGTCGCCGGCGCCGCGACGGCGATTGCGGTCGGCGTGCTCGCCAACACCGCGATGAAGGTCGGATTGACGGCGCTGTTCGGCAGCCCGCGCTTCCGCGTGATCGCGGGTGGCTCGCTCTGCCTGATGCTCGTCGCGTCGGCCGTCGCGCTGGCGGTGGCGGCGCAGCGCCTGTAGCCCCGTCGGACGGCCGGCACCCGTCAGGCCGGCTTGCGGAGCGTCGCGATCCGGTACATCCCGCCGAAGGCCACCGGTTCGTCGTGCTCGACTTCCAGCGCCGTATCCCGCACGAGCGGACCGAGCCGGCGATTCATGTCCGAGAAGGCCGGCTTCGCGAAGAGGTTCAGCAGACGCCGCTTCCAGCTCGCGCGCTCGTCGTCGCGGAGGAACTTGTCGAAGACCGAGATGCGGCCTCCCGGCTTCAGCACCCGCACCGCCTCGCGCAGCCCGCGATGCGGCTCGGGCATCACCGCGAGCACGAGATGAAGGATGACGGCGTCGAACGAGGCGTCCTCGAACGGCAGCCGCCTGGCATCGCCGACCTGCGCGACGACGCGCCGTCCGAGCAGCACGGCGCGCTGCTCCAGCCGGGCCAGCATCGCCGGCGTGACGTCGAGCGCCGTGATCTCGACGTCGGCCGGCAGATGCTCGAGATCGAGGCCGGTCCCGGCGCCTGCGATCAGCACGCGGTCGCCGCGCCGCAGCCCCAGGCGTGCGATCGTCGTCCGCCTGGCTCCCTCGAAGCCCGCCGCACCGGCAATCGCATCGTAGAAGGGAGCCCAGAACGTGTAACGGACGCGGTTCCACATGAGCTGTCACGATGTCACGTTTGGCGCCGCCGGCACAACTCGCGCGGTCACGTTTCGTGAACGCCCTGCGCGTCCCGGCTCGCGTCTCGGCCTGCACCGGCTCATCGCGCGGCACGCGGTCCCGCCGCCGACAACGCCTCGATCACCTCGTCGTCGCTCACCTCCGGGAACTCGCCGAAGAACTGGCCGACGGCCATGAACTCCGCGGGCGTGTCCAGGCACACGACCTCGTCGGCCGCCTCCTCCAGCCGTCCCACCGTCTCCGGCGGCGCCACGCCGACCGCCACGACGAGGCGGGCCGGCCGGCGCGCCCGCACGCTCGCGAGAGCCGCCAGCATCGACGACCCGGTCGCAACCCCGTCGTCGACGACGATGACGATGCGCCCGGCCGGGTCGATCGGCGGGTGCGCGCGCGCGTAGAGCTCACGGTGCCTGCGGAGAATCTCCTGCCGGGTGCGGACTTCTTCGCGGATGTACTCGTCGTCGGCGACGTCGTAGTAGCCGCCCCTCAGCACCGTGCCGTGCTCGTCCACGGCCCCGATCGCCAGCTCCGGCTGCCCGGGCGCGCGCAGCTTGCGGACGAGCACGACGTCGACCTCGCCACCCAGCCGTTCGGCGATGATCCGGGCCATCGGCACGCCCCCGCGCGGGACGCCCAGGACGAGCGGGTTCCGGCCGCGGTAGTGCCCGAGACGTCCGGCGAGCAGACGCGCCGCTTCGGCGCGGTCGGCAAAGCGCATGGGTCACCTGACGGTTGGCGGGTGGGGTTCCTGACGACGATCAGAAGCTTGACGATCGGGCCTGCACGTCCGGCGGCTCGCCGCTCTCCAGACGGACGCGCAGCCCGCGCACGATCTCCGGGGCGTCCTTCCGCAGACGCCGTTCGACGACGGAGCGTGCGATGCCGCCGAAGAACCCGGTGAGCACGTCGACCTGCGAGCGGTTCAGATACACCAGGTACGACCGGTCCTGCTGCGGCTCGCGCAGCAGCATCGTCAGGCTGAGAGCGCCGTTGATGTAGTGCGTCGCGAAGATCTGTTTGCCGGCGACGACGACGGCAGGCCCCTGTCCGGCGGGCGGGCGCGTCATCGCGACATGGGTGATGCTGACGACCGGCTTGCCGCGTCCGTACAACTCCTTGGACCAGTAGAAGAACGACTCCACCGACGGGCTCGGCGTCTTCGGATATCCACGCAGCCAGAGGGCCAGACCGGGAAGACGCTCGGTCAGGTACGGCGACTGATCGAGGATCGCCGCGAAGGTCTCCGTCGGCGACGCGGCGCGCTCCCGATCCGCGGGCGCCGGGAGCCCGTGCAGGCCGGCAGCTCTGTACCGCTTCACGCGGTCGACCATCACCTGGCGGAACTCACGCTGAATCGCATGCTGCCAGTTGCTCCCGGCCGACGCCGCCGCGGCCCGGAGCTGGCCGATCTCGGGTTCCGACAGCTTCATGCCGCAGTCGCCGGGGCGGCAGGCGCGAATGCCCCGCAGTTCCTCTTCGTCGAGCGTCAGGCCGGCAAGATCTTCGACGCGAGGAGGATCGGAGAAGCGTCCGATCTCCTGCACGAACCGGCTGCGTTTGAGGTCCTCGATGGCGCGCATCCAGGCGAGCAGGGCATCCGAGCCGGCGTCGAGCGGGGTCGCGGCGATCACCGCGAGCTGGCCGTTGTTCGCCTCGAGCGTCCGGACGATGGTCTCGCCGCGATCGAGACGCGCGCGCTCTCCGGTGGACAGCGCAATCCAGGGCTCCAGGAATGCGAACGCGCCCGTGTGGGTGGAGGCGCGCACGACGGACCCGGCCAGCAGCGCGCCAGCCAGCACGGCAGCGGCCGCAGCGAAGAGGGTCACCGGCCGGGAACTGTTTCGCATCCGGACAGCCCTGGAGCCGCCCGGGACGGTCCGCCGGGCCAGCTCGTCTTGTGGGGAGGCCGGGCCGCCCGACGGAATTGTCAGGCTCGACCGGGAACCGGCCTCGCGTTCTCCCCCGGTGTCTGCAAGAACCGGGGCAGTCGAGGCGGCCGGCGGAGGCTGACAGGGGAACGGACGAGGGGACCCTCATCTGGCGGCGGTGCTCATTTTCTCGATTCGCTTCCACTCCGCGTCGCTGACCGGCATCACCGAGAGCCGGGGCATGCGGACGAGCGGAAACGACGCGAACGACGGGTCGGCCTTGATGGCCGCCAGCGTGACCGGGTTGGGCAGCGGCCGCTCCGGCACGACGTCGACCACCCAGGCCTTGCCGGTCCTGTCCTTCGGATCGGGATAGGCATCGCCCGCCGCACGGGCGATGCCGACGACCGCCTTCTCCTTGCCGGTGTGGTAGTAGAAGATGCGGTCGCCCTTGCGGATCCCGCGCAGGTGTTTCTGGGCGAGCGGGTTCTTCACGCCCGACCACACGGTCCGGCCGTCGCGCTCCAGCTGCGCGTAGCTGTAGTGCTCCGGTTCTTCCTTCACGAGCCACTGCGCCATGCCGCGGATCATACCAGCCCGTCTGCCGCCACTCCGGGATCGCATCCGGCCGGGCGTGCGCGTGCTGTTCGTCGGCATCAATCCGGGCATCCGCTCCGCGCTGACCGGTCATCACTTCGCGGGGTATTCGAACCGGTTCTGGAAGCTGCTGTACGATTCGGCCCTCGTGCCGGAGCCGGTCACGTACGAAGACGACGACCGGCTGCCCGGGTGGGGGTTCGGCATCACGAACCTCGTCGCCCGCCCGACCCCAGGCGTCGGCGACCTGCGGCGCGACGAGCTGCCGCACGGCCGCGCGCGCCTGCTGCGCACGATCCGGCGGTACCGTCCGGCCATCGTCGCGCTCGTCGGGCTGACAGTGTTCCGGGCGCTCTTCCCGGAACGCCGCGGGGCCGTCGGCTTCGGGCTGCGACCGGAGCGGCTGGCCGGCTCGGCCGTGTTCGTGCTGCCCAACCCGAGCGGGCGCAACGCGCACTACTCCTACGAGGAGATGCGCCAGGCCTTCGCCGCGCTGTCCACGGCCCTCCGGGAACGGCGCTGGCACGAGACGTGATTGAGCGGCCGCCGCCTGAGGTGGCCGGGAAGGGAGAGCGACGTGCGATCGACCCAACGCGCGCGCGTCTCGCCGGGCGCGGCGCTCGGGCTCGCGCTGCTCGCGGCGTGCGCGACGAATCCGGTGACCGGTGAGCGCCAGCTCGCGCTCATCTCGGAGGCGCAGGAGATCGAGATCGGGCGCGAGGCGGCCGCGCAGATTCCCGCGACGATCGGGCTCGTCGACGACGAGGAGCTGCAGAACTACGTCGCGCGGGTCGGGCTGGAGCTGGCACGGCAGTCCGAGCGCCCCAACCTGCCCTGGAGCTTCGGCGCCGTCGACGACCCCACCCCGAACGCCTTTGCGCTGCCCGGCGGGTTCATCTACGTGACACGCGGTCTGCTCGGCCTCATGAACTCGGAAGCGCAGCTCGCCTCCGTGCTCGGGCACGAGATCGGCCACGTGACCGCGCGCCACTCCGTGACGATGATCTCGCGCCAGCAGCTCGCACAGCTCGGACTCGGGCTCGGCGGCATTCTGGTACCGGAAATCCAGGCCTTCGGCGGCGCGCTCGGCGCAGGGCTCGAGCTGCTGTTCCTGAAGTACGGGCGCGACGCGGAGCGGCAGGCCGACGAGCTCGGGTTCCGCTACGCGCTGAACCAGAACTACGACGTGCGGGAGATGCCGAACGTGTTCCGCACGCTCGAGCGTGCCGGGGGCGAGGAGCGCAGCGCGCTGCCCGCATGGCTCTCGACGCACCCCGCGCCGTTGGAGCGGGCCAGGCAGGTGGAGGAATGGATTGCCGCGCTGCCGGCGAACGGGCGCGGCTCCCGTGTCGAGCAGGCGCAGTATCTCAACCGGATCGACGGGCTCGTCTTCGGCGTCAACCCGCGCCACGGGTTCTTCGAAGAGGACACCTTCTACCACCCCGACCTGCGCTTCCAGTTCTCCATTCCATCCGGCTGGGCGGGCCAGAACACGCCGCAGGCGGTGCAGCTGATCAGCCAGAACCGCGACGCCGCCCTGCAGCTCACGCTGGTCTCCGGCGATCCCGACGCCGCCACCCGGGAGTTCTTCTCGCAGCAGGGCATCCAGGCGGGCCAGCCGACGCGCACGTCGATCAACGGGCTGCGCGCCGTCGTGACCCCGTTCCAGGCGAGCACGCAGCAGGGCGTGCTGCGGGGCCTGGTCGCGCACATCGCGCATGGCGGGCGCACATACCAGCTGCTCGGCTTCACGCCTTCAGGACGGTACGGCGCCTACGGCAACACGTTCGAACGCGTCATCGGCAGCTTCCGGCCGGTGACCGACCGGCGTGTGCTCGACGTCCAGCCGCGGCGTCTCGACATCGTCCGGCTGTCGGAGGCGACGACGCTGCAGGCGTTCGCGCGCGCGCACGATTCGCCGGTTCCGATCGAGGAGCTGGCGCTGATCAACCAGGTCGAGGGCGCGAGCTCGACCCTGCAGCCGGGGGCCCTGGTGAAGCGCGTCGTCCAGTAGGTGCGATCTACTCGGGCGACCGATGCGCCCGTGACGCCGGTGACGGCGACACGGGCCGCGCACCGGGCACGTCGCCGGGCAGGTCCGGCACGAGCACCCGGGCGAGCCGCCGGAGCAGCTCGTCGAGCTCCGGATAGCGCTCCGGACTCCAGGTGCGGAGCGCGAGCTCCAGCCGCTCGCGGCGCACACGCGCCAGCCGCTCCACCGCGTTGCGCCCCGATTCCGACAACACCGCCAGCTCTTCGCCGTCGCGTCCCGGGCTCAGCGTCACGTACCCGAGATCCTGCAGCCAGGCCAGGCGGGCGCGGAGCTGCTCGCGCGACAGCGGAAGCCATCCCGCCAGCTCCGACACCGGCGCCGGTCCGGACTCGTCGAGACGAAAGAGCAGCCAGCAGCCGATCGGCGGCAGGTCGACGCCGGCGCGCGCCGCCAGCCGCGCGTAGACCTCCTGCCGCCGCTCGCTTGGTGCACGAGCGCGCTGAGCATGCGTTCGATCTCCTCCGCCGATTGCGTCTCCAGCGGCGGCGTGATCGGCGATTCCTGCCGCGCGGCGCCGGCCGACTCGCGCAGCGGGTGCTCTTCCAGGCGCCACGCCAGGACGACGCTCACGAGGCCGACGAGCAGCGCGCCGCTGAAGACGGTCCTCAGGGCGCCGACGTACGCCGCAATCGGCGGCGTCCCGTCGTAGCCCGTCAGGTAGCCGGCGAAGATTCCGCCGAACATCGCCACACCGAACACGCTGCCCATCGATCGGAAAAACGTGATGCCGGAGGTCGCCGCGCCCAGGTCGCGATACTCCACCGTGTTCTGCACGGCGAGCACCAGCACCTGCATCGTCAGGCCGAGTCCGATGCCGAGCGGCATCATGGACAGCGAGACGATGCGCGCCGATGTGCCCGCGTCGAGACGCGACATCAGCACGAAGCCGAGGCTCATGAGCATGGTGCCCACGATGGGGAACGCGCGGTAGCGGCCGGTACGGGTGATCACCTGTCCGGCGAAGACGGATGCGACCGGGACGGACAGCAGCAGCGGGAGCATGCGCGTGCCCGATTCGGTCGGCGACATGCCGTTCACCGCCTGGAAGAAGAGCGGCAGCACCGTGACCGGCCCGAGCAGCGCGCCGCCGACCAGGAACGAGAGCGAGCTCGACACCCGGAAGACCGGCACCGTGAAGAGCTTCAGCGGCACGATCGGCGCGTCCACGCGCTGCTCGATCAGCACGAACACGACGGTCAGCGCCACGCCGGCGACGGCGAGGCCGATGATCGCCGGCGAGCTCCAGGGGAGGTCCGCGCCGCCGAGCGTCAGGACGAGCACGAGGCAGGTCGTGGCGGTCATCATCACCGCCGCGCCGAGGTAGTCGATCCGGTGCCGGCGACCGCCGGCCAGCGGGGGCAGCGCGATGCCGATCACCGCGAGCGCCGCGGCCCCGATGGGCAGGTTGATCAGGAACACCCAGTGCCAGCTCAGGTGGTCGACCACGAAGCCGCCGAGCGTCGGGCCGACCACGCTCGACAGCGCGAAGACCGCGCCGAAGATGCCCTGATAGCGGCCGCGCTCGCGCGGCGACACGATGTCGCCGATGACGGCCTGCGCGGTGACGATGAGCCCTCCCCCGCCGACCCCCTGCACGGCCCGCGCGCCGATCAGCTGCAGCATCGTCCGGCTGGCGCCGCACAGCGCCGAGCCGGCGAGGAACGTGAGAATCGTCAGCAGGAAGATGCGTTTGCGGCCGTAGAGATCGCCGAACCTGCCCCAGAGCGGCGTGGCGGCGGTGGCGGCAATCAGGTACGCCGTCACCACCCAGGACAGATGTTCGAGCCCGCCGATGTCGGCGACGATGACGGGCAGCGCCGTCGCGACGATCGCCTGATCGAGCGCGCCGAGCGCCATGGCGAGCATCAACCCGCCGAAGACGAAGGAGAGCCGGCGGCGATCGAGAATCGTTCCCACGGACCGGCAGGCTCACCGCACCGACGCGAGCGCGAGGGCGAAGCGATCGGCCTGGTCGATCCACAGCTCTGCGGGCTCGAATCCCGCCTCACGCACGATGGCACCGAGCGTGTGCGGCTCGTACTTGTACGAGCTCTCGGTCCAGATTGCCTCCCCCGGCGCCAGCACGACATCGACGTCCGCGTCCGGGATGACCATCCGGTACTCGCCCGCGCTCACGAGGTGCATCTCGACACGCGAGTCGTCGCGGTTCCACACCGCGCGATGATCGAACGCGCGCGGATCGATGGCGGCGCCGAGCTCGCGGTTCAGGCGGACGAGCAGATTGCGATTGAAGGCCGCCGTGACGCCGAGCGGGTCGTCGTAGGCGAGGAGCAGCTGCGGCTCCGGCTTCACGAGGTCGACGCCGAGCAGCAGCGCGTCGCCCGGCCGCAGCGCCGCGCGCACCATGCGGAGAAACGCGCGGCACCCGGGCGGATCGAAGTTGCCGATGTTGGAGCCCAGGAAGAGCACGAGAACGCTGCCCGATCGATCGAGCACCGGCGCAAGCTCCGCCAGGCCGTCTTCGTAGGTGGCGACATGGGTCCCCACACGGCTCCGTCCGGCCTTCCGCACGGTCTGTGCGGCGCGCGTGAGGGCGTGCGTCGACACATCCACCAGGTGCACCGAGACGGCGGGCCCGGCGGAATCGCGTGACGCCAGCAGCGCCGCCAGCTTCGTGCCGTTCCCCGGGCCCAGTTCGACGAGGGTGACGTGCTCCGGCGTGAGCGTGTCGAAGACGGTCCGCCCGTGTGCCCGGATGAGCCGCATCTCGGCGCGCGACAGCGCGTACCACGGCAGCAGCGTGATCGCCTCGAAGAGCGCGGACCCGAGATCGTCGTACAGGTAGCGGGACGGCAGCTGGCGAGGCTGCTGCGCGAGGTAGTACCGGACGTCGGCCGTGAAGTCGTCGAGTGCCGCTCGTGCCGAACGGGTCACGGCGCGGCCGCTCCCGTTCCGCATCACGCGCTCCTCGCGCAGCGGAAGGTCGCGTACACGAACGGATAGCGGGTGCGGAACCAGTTGCGGAACGTCGGCCGCAACAGCTCGCGCGCCGTTGCAGGCGAGGCGCCCTTCATCACGACGTGCTGCCCGTCGAAGAAGTCGGCCGAGTACTCGGGATACGACGCCATCGCGCGGAATCCGGGGAAGGGGCCGAACACCGTGCCGGTCCATTCCCATCCGTTTCCGACGAGGTCGTCCACGCCCCAGGCGCTCCGCCCCCCGGGATGGCTCCCCACGGGCTGCGGGTCCCAGCTGGCAAAGTCGAACACGCCGTGTCCGGGTCCAGGCACGGCGGGTCCCCACGGGTACGGCTGCTCGTCTCCGGAAGATGTTCCGTACGCGGCGCGCTGGAACTCGGCCTCGGTGAGCAGGCGCGCACCGCGCCAGCGGGCGTACGCCGCAGCCTCCGCCTGGCTGACGTAGACGGGCCATGAGGGCGGCAACGGGATGCACTCGAACATCCCGCGCCAGTACCAGTCGTCGCCGTCGCGTTCCCAGAACAACGGGTGAGTCAGGTTCTCGCGGCTGCGCCACGCCCAGTCCTCGGGCGTCCACCAGCGCGGCTCGTCGTACCCGCCCGCCTCGACGAACTCGAGGAACGCCGCGTTGGTGACGTCGTAGCGCTCGACCGAGAACGCGGGCACGTGCTCCCGCCGTGCTCCGAACTCGTTGTCCCACCCGAACGCGATGGCGTCGCGGTCGACGCCGAGCGTCGCCGTGCCTTCGGGAACGTCGACCCACTCCTGTTCCGGGATGCGACCATCCACGGCGGGTCGGTAGTCCGCCGGACGCCGCTTCTGCGCGAGCGGCAGGCGATGCCACATGTAGAGCAACGTCTCCTGGTGCATCGCCTCGTGCTCGAGGATGGCGTGCACCGCCTCGGCCCGGTCGAGGAGCGGATGCCCCGGCACGTCGAGGTCGGCGTGCGCCAGCGCGTCGAGCACCCGCCGGTCGGCTTCGTCGACGAACTGCCGCACGACGTCCCGCTCGGGCCAGGCGAACGGCTTCCGCCGGTCCGACGCCCCCTCGTCCGGATCGATGCCGCGCGCGAAGAGCGCTTCGAGCCGGGGATCGATGCTGGCGCCCCCCAACGCCTTCTTCACCAGCGTGTTGAAGCTGAACGCCGGCAGATGCCCCTCGTAGAAGACGATCGGATGCCGGGCCGCGATTGGCGCGGTGTAGTAGACCTCGTCGGAGAGCAGGGAGAACAACGCGTTCGAGCGCGCACGGAGCCGCTCGTAGCGGCCAATCAGATCGGCGCGTTCCAGCGGTGCGCTGGTCTGCATCATCAGCGGTCCTCCTCAGTACCGGGCGAACGTCTCGTCCGGGTAGCAGTACAGCCAGCGCTCGCCGGCTTCGGCGGATGCGACCACCGGATGGCCGCTGCTGCGCGCGTGGGCGCTGGCGTGCCGGTTGGGTGAGGAATCGCAGCACCGCGTCCCGCCACAGGTCTGACAGGTGCGCAGGTGCACCCATGACGAGCCGATCGCGACGCACTCCTCGCAGACCCGCTCGGCCGGCTGCCTGACCGTCTCGATGGCCTCGATGTGTGCACATCCGCCGCGCGCGGTCGCCATGGCATCCTCCCGCCACGCCTGGGCGCGGCTCTGTCCAAGGATATCGCCGTGCGAATGGTCGAGCTGGCTCCACCAGAACAGCCGGGCTTCGCTCGTGAGGTTGAGGTGAGATGATGGGCGTCCCGATCTTGCATGCCGCGCACACGGGGTTCGTCGGACCGGAGGACTGTCCGCCATGCGCCACATCAATGCAACGGCCGACGATGAGTGGCCGGCGCTTCCCTATCAGGAGTGGAAGGATACGTACCACACGCTGCACATGTGGTCGCAGGTCGTCGGCAAGGTCGCGCTCGCCCGGTCGCCGCACGTCAATCACAGCTGGGGTGTGGCCCTGCACGTGACCGGCCGCGGGCTCCAGACGCACGCGCTGCCGCACGAGCCGTACGCCTTCACGATGGAGCTCGACTTCGTCGATCACCAGCTCGTCATCGATCGCGCCGACGGGCATCGCCGGACGCTGCCGTTCGTCTCACGATCGGTCGCGGACTTCTACCGGGACGTGATGGCGACGCTCGCCGAGATGTCGCTGCCGGTGACGATCTGGTCCATTCCGGTGGAGATCCCGTCGCCCATCCCGTTCGAGCAGGACACGATCCATCACACGTACGACCCGGCGTCCGTGACGCGGCTGTGGCGGATCCTGGTTCAGGTCGAGCGCGTGTTCACCGGGGCGCGGTCCCGGTTCATCGGCAAGTGCAGCCCCGTGCACTTCTTCTGGGGCAGCTTCGACATGGCGGTCTCCCGCTTCTCGGGCCGGCCCGCGCCGCCACGCGACGGCCCCGCGTTCATGCGCGAGTCGTATTCGCACGAGGTCATCAGCCACGGCTTCTGGCCCGGCAGCGCTCCCGTCCTCGAGCCGGCGTTCTACGCCTACGCGGTGCCGGAGCCGGAGGGATTCGAGAGCGCGCCGGGGCTGCCCGATGGCGCCTACTACCATCCCGATCTGCGGGAGTACATCCTTCCCTACGACGTGGTGCGCGCGGCCGCATCGCCTGACGCGGCCATCGCCACGTTCATCGACGGCACGTACAGCCACGGCGCGACGCTGGCCGGCTGGGATCGGGCGGCGCTCGAACGGCCGGGGCCGGAGGTGCGGGGCTGATCCCGGCAGAATCGAGCGCCAGGCTCGCGGCGATCCCCTCAGATGCGGCAACCGTCGAACACAGACCTGATCAGACCCGATCAGACCTGATTGGACCTGAATTCATTCGAATCTCACGCGCCGCTCACCGATCGGTGAGGACTCCGGCCGGCGCCTTCCGTCACTCTTCGAGGCCGGGCGAGGCGTGGGCCGGGGACGGCACCGCCGGCCTGGATCGGAGGAGAGAACCGTGACGAAACGGCGGACCTGGGCTGCGGAATGGCCGGCGCTGGCGTTCCTGGCTGTCGTGTTGCTCTTCGTGGGGGTCAGTGGATTGTGGGGATTCGTGGCCCGCAAGTCCCCGCCGGTGCACCCGGCTCCGGCGGACGTGCCGTCGGCCGGTTCGTCCCCGGCTCCGCAGTGGGCGCCTGCGGCGGAGCGGGCGAGGGAGCTGGTCCGGGCAGGCCTGGCCGAGCGAAACGTGCCCGGGGCGTCGGTCGCCGTCGGGGTCGGCGACCGGATCGTGTGGGCCGAAGGCTTCGGCTGGGCCGACATCGAGAGCCGCCAGCCCGTCACGCCGGACACCCGCTTCCGGATCGGCACGACGTCGATCGTGCTGACGTCCGCGGCGGCCGGTGTCCTCCTGGAAGAAGGCCGGCTGTCACTCGACGAGGAGATTCAGCGCTACGTGCCCGACTTTCCCCGGAAGCCGTGGCCCATCACACTGCGGCAGCTGATGGGGCACGTCGCCGGCCTCAGGACCGATGGCGGCGACGAGAGCGTGCTCTTCCGCCAGCGCTGCGAGCGGCCGGTCAATGCGCTGCCCCATTTCGCCAGCAGGCGACTGCTCTTCGAGCCCGGGACGGATTTCAGCCTGTCGAAGTACGGGTGGATCCTGGTGAGCGCGGCCGTGGAGGCGTCGGCGCAGCAACCGTTCATGACCGTCATGCGGTCGCGCGTCTTCGAGCCGCTCGGCATGAAGGACACGACCGCCGAGACGGCGGCGGAGGAGAATCCCGACCACGTGGGCGAGCCGGAAGAGGACGCGCCGATCTTCACCTTCGTCCGGGACGTGATGCGCGAGCTGGGCATCGGGCCCATGAAGGCCCCGTACACGGCTTCCCGGGTCCTCAACCTCGCCACACACTACTTCCCGCGGTACGGGGCCGATCCCCGCTACGGGCTGCACCTCATGCGCCCGCACAACCTGTCCTGCTACGCCGGGGCGATGGCGTTCATCTCCACCGCGCCGGACCTCGCGCGCTTCGCGCTCGGCGTCAACAGCGGCACGCTGCTGCGGCCTGCCACGGTCCGGGAGCTCCAGAGCTCACAGCGGCTCGCCAGCGGCAAGGAAACGGGATACGGGCTCGGCTGGGACCTGGAGACGGTGGAGCTCGGCGGCCAGCCTGCGCTCGCCGCAGGGCATCACGGCGACATGCTCGGCGGCATGACGACGTCGCTGCTGTCGTTCCCGGAGCGCGGGCTGGTGGTGGCCGTCACGTCGAACGTGTCGTACGCCGACACGGCCTCGCTCGCCCGCAAGGTCGCGGACGCGTTCGCCACACCGTAGGGCCGAACTTCAGTTCGGCCCTCCCCCGCTCGCCTACCCTCCCAGACCCAGCGTCTCGTCCGCCGACGGTCCGTATGTCGACGGCACCGGCACGCCGTTCAGGCGCAGGTACACGCCCAGCTGCGCGCGGTGATGGACGATGTGGTTCACGAACGTCTGACGATACGCCAGGAAGCGTGGGCCGGTGAACAACGTCCTGCCGCTGAACGAGAGCGTCCACGGCTCATTCCACGCCGCATCGTCAACCTGCTCGAGGGCGGCGCGCACTTTCGCGGCTCCCTCGTCGAATACGCGAACGAGCTGGTCCGCCGACTCGAGCTGGAGCGGCGGAGCGCTGCGCTGCGCGAAGTCCACGCCCGACTGGGTCAGCACGAGGAGCCCGAGCCCGGGCAGCTGCGCGACGTGGGGCGCCAGCTTGCCGAGCGGCATCGACTTGGGATGCGGCGCGAAGTCCGCCTTGTCGGCAGGCACCCGCTCGAGCATCGCGCGGGTCTTCTTTGCCTCTTCCTCGAACTCACGGGACAGAAGATCGCTGATACGCATCCGCTGATTATGACGCGTTCTGGTGGCAGCGGATCGACGCAGGTCGCGCGCCGCGGCGCGACGCTGTGGGCGCGCCTCACGTTGCGAACGATGCTCTAGATCTGCAGGTGAGGCTTCAGGCCGGGTCGCGCGCGCGTTCCCCGCCTGCGCGGCCGGAACCTCCAGAGGAACAGCAGCGCCGTCGCGAGCAATGCGGCCGCTCCGGCGATGACACCGGGACGCCACGCGGTTGCGACCACCAGGGTTGTGCCGTCGGCGTCGACGATCCTCAGGCGCGGACCGCTGACGAGCGACAGGAGATACAGGAGCGATTCCGGCCGGTCCTCCACGACGTACAGCCGGCCGTTCGCCACCGCGACCGCGGCCGGCGACCACCAGGGCCCGCTGTGCAGTACGGTGTCCAGCCGCCCGGCGCCGGTGATCCGGCGGACCTGGTGATGATCGTAGTCGGCCACGTACACGTCCTCGCCCTCGACTGCCAGGCCGAGGAGCCGCGGATGCGGTCCGCGCCGGATGCGCTCCATCTCGGCGCGGGCGAGCGTGACCACCTGCCCATCGAGCGTGATGCGACGGACGCGTGCGCCATCGGTCACCACCACGCTCGTGCCGTCGCTCCCCCGCACCAACGCGTTGATGCCGCTGAACCGTGCCGCATCGCCGATGCCGTCGACGTCGCCGGCCTCCCCGCCTGCGATCACCCGTCGCTCGCCGTCGCGCCAGCCCACCACGCGAATCTGCCTGGGCGGCTCCTCCGTCGTTTCGACGACGATGCGTTCGCCCGCGACCTCGACACCGGCCGTCGGGATGTATTCGTCGGCCTCGAACACCGTCAGGCCGGCGGGATCCAGCCGCCACACCGATCGCCGCCACAAGCGGCGCGGCTCGTCGTACTCGACGTGCTCACCGACCAGGGCGCCATCCGCTTCGAGGTTCAGGATGTGTGAGTGGCGGTCACGGACGACCACCTGAAGCCGGCCGTCCATGCCGGCGCGCCAGACGACGTTGCGGCCGACATCGCTGAAGTAGATCGAGCCGTCGCGTGCGACGACGAGGCCCCAGGCGGGGTGAGCTGCCGCGGGTTCGGCGGCCAGGACCATCGCCGTGAGCCCGGCGATGGCCAGTGCCATTCGACTGACGTGCATGGGCGCGTCCCTCTCGATTGCACCGGGGGGATGAATATTCAACGCCATATCCGCCGGCGCCCGCAACGCGCGGGTATCGCAGGGCCGAAACCGCAGGGTCGAACTTTCGTTCGACCATCCCCTGCCTTCCGCCCATACAATGTCCCGCCATGCTGACCGGCCGGCAGCTCGGGTCCTACCGCATCGTCGCGAAGCTGGGCGAGGGCGGCATGGGCCAGGTCTATCGCGCGACCGACTCCAGACTCGACCGCGACGTCGCGATCAAGGTGTTGCCGCAGCCGGTGGCAGGGGATCCCGACCGTCGCGCGCGCTTCGAGCGGGAGGCACGCGCGCTCGCAACCCTGAACCACCCGAACGTCGCTCAGATCCACGGCGCCGAAGACGTGGACGGCGCCTTCGCGATCGTCATGGAGCTGGTCGACGGCGAGGACCTGGCATCACGCGTGGCGCGCGGCCCGCTGCGCTGGGCGGACGTGCAGCCCATCGCCCGGCAGATCGCCGCAGCGCTCGATGCGGCGCATGAGCGCGGGATCGTCCATCGCGACCTGAAGCCGGCCAACATCCGCATCACGCCCGACGACACGATCAAGGTGCTCGACTTCGGGCTCGCGAAGATCGTGTCCGGGACGGAACCGGCGGCGCCGGATCCCTCGCTCTCGCCGACCTTCGCCGCGTCCGTGACCCAGCTGGGCACGATCCTGGGGACGGCGGCCTACATGGCGCCGGAGCAGGCGAAGGGCAAGCCGGTCGACAAGCGCGCGGACATCTGGGCCTTCGGCGTCATCCTGTTCGAGCTGCTCACCGGGCGTTCGCCGTTTGCCGCCGACTCGGCGGTCGAGAGCCTGGGGCTCATCGTGACGACGGAGCCCGACTGGAGCGCGCTGCCGGCCGACGTCCCGCCCCGGGTGGTGGAGCTGCTGCGCCGGTGCCTCGCGAAGGACCCGCGCGCGCGGCTGCGCGACATCGGCGATGCCCTGCACGTGCTGAACGCGCCTGGCGCGCACGACGCGCATCCACCGGCGACGGCATCCGCGGCTCCGATCACCCGCCGCGCCATGGCGGTCGGCTCGTCCCTGGCCCTGGGGCTCGCCGGGCTGGCCGCCGTGCTGGCGTGGACGCTGAAGCCGGTTCCGTCCGTTCCGCTCCGGCGCTTCGAACTGCCGCGAGCGGTGGCCTCGGCCCGTTCGTTCGCGATCTCGCCTGACGGCGCGCGGCTCGCCTACATCGCGAACGGCCAGCTCTTCGTCAGGTCCTTCGACGACACGGCTGCGCGGGCTGTCGCGCCGATGCAGCCGACCGCGGCGCGGCTCGCCTGGTCGCCCGATAGCCGGAGTATCGCCTTCTTCGCCGAGGGCGCGATTCATTCGGTGTCCGCGGCCGGCGGACCGGTACTGACGCTGTGCCGCGTCCCCGGCGCAGGGAGTGCGAACGACCTGCTGTGGCACCCGGATGGGCGGATCATCTTCTCGGCGTGGCGTGACAGCCTCTACGCCGTGGCCGGAGCCGGAGGCACGCCTGAACTGCTGCTGCCCGTCAATCCGGACACCGAGATCGACTTCCATCGGATCGGTGTCACGTCGGACGGCAGCCTGCTCGTGAACGTTCACGGACGCGGCGCGACGGTCCTGCGTCTCGAGCTCGTCGAACCCGGTGGCGCGATGCGCCGTACGGTGCTCTCCGAAGACCCGTCGGCCCTCGATTTCGTCTACGCGTCCGGCACGCTGCTCTTCCTGCGCATGGCGACGAATCAGGGTCTCTGGGCTCTGCCCTTCTCGCGCGGGCCGCTCGATCTCACCCGGGCCGCGCTCATCGCGCCCGGAGCGACGGCGTACAGCGGATCGAACGAGGGGACGGTCGTCGTCCAGACGGCAGCGTTGCAAAGCTCGGCGCTCGAATGGATCGGGCCCGACGGTCAGGTCACACAGGCGGCGGGGGCTCCAATCCGCGATCTCTGGCCATGGGTCGCGCTGTCGGCCGACGGCACGCGGGTCGCCTACGTGGCGCAACGCACACAGCCGACGCTCTACGTCCGTGATCTGACAACGGGTGCGGACACCCGGGTGGCGGCGGCCGGGGATGCGGCGGGCAGAGTGCCGGGTTCGCTGTTGACGCTGACGAACCCTGCGTGGTTTCCGGCAGGCGACCGGCTGCTCTACGTACGGGAGACGGTCCAGGATTTCGAGCTGATGGCGCAGGACGTCACCGGCTCCGGTGTGCCCTCGGTCCTCGCGAAGAGCCGCTTCGGCCGCGTCACACCGGACGGACGCCATCTGATATGGACCGAGTTCGACCGCGGAGAGGGCCGCCTCCGCTACGCCCCGCTGAGCGCGGACGGCACGCCCGGTGAGGCGAGGAACGGCTTTCCGGGATCGGAGCGGCTGAACGTCCGGTGGTTCGACGTTTCCCCGGACGGCAGACTGCTCGCGTATGTTGCAACGGACGCGAACCTGCAATCGAACATCCATCTCGTGAGCTTTCCCGACGGACACTCCCGCTGGCAGGTCACGACGGAGGGGGGCACGTTCGTCCAGTTCGCGAGCGACGGCCGCGCGCTGTACTACTTCGCGGGCGGGCGTTCGGCGTCCGGCGCGCCGGAACCACGCATGATGACGATGCCGCTCGATCCCGGGCCGCCGGTGAGGCTGGGTGTCCCGACGGTGCGCTTCGCGGGCGCGGATGTGCCTGCCGGGTTCGCCGTCGCGCGCGACGGCCGCCTGCTCGTCGTCCGTCCGATCCCGCTGGCGGACGGCGAGGAATCGCGGGCGATCCTCGTGCAGAACTGGCCGTCGCTCGTGCACGAGCGGCGCTGACCGGCTGAGTGCCAGACTCGCCGTTCCCGTCGCCGCGCGTCCCTGCCGTCGCTGCGCGATCCGCTACTTGCCGAACACACGCCCGCTGAGCGTGGCTTGCGACGTCAGGACGACATCACCCGCAGACCTGCCGAGCCCGACGCGATACGTGCCTTCCGCAATCCGCCAGTGCCCCAGGCCGTCGGGCCCGTCGAAGCGTGCGAGCAGGCGCGGGTCGGCCGTCAGCGTCACGGTCTTCGATTCGCCCGGCTTCAGCGCGACGCGCTCGAACCCGAGCAGCCGCATCCGCGGGCCGTCGGGCGCTTCGGTGAGGTAGACCTGCGGGACGTCCGCACCGGCCCGCGTGCCCGTGTTGGTCACCGTGAACGTCGCGGTGACGGTCTCGCCGCCGCTGACCGTGAAGTCCGCGTAGTCGAACGTCGTGTAGCTCAGGCCGTGACCGAAGGCGTAGAGCGGCTCGGAATGCTTCTGCGCGTACCAGCGGTAGCCGACCTCCGCGCCCTCGTCGTAGCGGATGGTCACGGGCGTGCCCCACGGCGTGCCGAGGCCGGGCAGCTCGGGCCGGGGCGTCTGCGCGACGTCGGCCGGGAACGTGATGGGCAGGCGGCCCGAGGGATTGACGGCGCCTGTGAGGATCTCCGCGATGGCCCGGGCACCCGCCTGTCCCGGATACCACGCCTGGACGATCGCCTTTACCTTGTCGCGCCACGGCATCGCGACCGGGTTGCCGGTCTCGAGGACGACGATCGTGTTCGGATTGGCGGACGCGACGGCGTCGATCACGGCGTCCTGCCCCCACGGCAGCGAGAGGTCGGGCAGGTCGAAGCCTTCACCCTCGACGCGGATTCCGAATGCGATCACCAGGTCCGACCGCTTCGCGGTCAACGCCGCCTCCGCCGGTGTATACCCGGGGTCGAAATCGATCACCGCCTTCGGCAGGGCCTTCTGCAGCTCTTCGACCGGCGACGGCGCGAACAGGTACAGATTGCGGTGCCTGCCCATGACGCCGGCGCCGCCAATCTTCATCTGTCCGGCGAACCCGCCGACCGGCGCCACCGCGCCGGAGCCGGTTCCGCTGATCACCCCCTGATTCGCGTAACCGCCAATCACCGCAATCTTCAGCGGCCTGTCGGTCGCGAGCGGCAGCGCACCGTCGTTCTTGAGCAGCACGATCCCCTGCCGGGCGATCTCGAGCGCGACCTGGTCGTGCTTCGCCATGTCCACCGCCGGCGCCGGTCCCCACGCGTCGATGCCCACCGCGTACGCCGAGCGGAGGATGCGCTGCACCATGTCGGACAGCCGCTCCTTCGGGAACCGGCCGTCGGCGTACGCGTGGCGAAGCGGCCCCACGAACGGCTCGACGTCCAGCTTCCACATCATCCTGTCCGCCTGCGCGCCGGACTCCTTCTCCAGCCCGTGGAGCGCGAACTCCCATTCGGGCGTCGCGCCCCAGTCGGACATCACGTAGCCCTTGAAGCCCCAGGCGCCCTTGAGCACCTCGTTCAGCAGGTGGTGACTTCCGCCGACGTACTCGCCGTTGACCTTGTTGTAGCCGCTCATGATCGAGCCGGGATGCGACCGCTCGATCGCGATCTGGAATGCGAGGAGATCGGACTCGCGGTGCGCCGCGGGATCGATGATCGCGTCGAGCCAGTGCCGGTTCGTCTCGTTGGCGTTCAGCGTGAAGTGCTTGAGCGTCGAGATGACCTGCTGGCTCTGGATGCCGTTGACCTGCTCCGACGCAAGCAGCGCGCTGTGCCAGGGATCCTCCCCGTAGTACTCGAAGTTCCGGCCGTTGCGGACGTCGCGGGCGAGGTTCATCCCGCCGGCCAGCTGGATGTTGAAGCCGCGACTGCGCGCCTCGCGCGCGATCGCCACGCCGCCCTCACGCGCGAGCTGCGGGTTGAAGCTCGACCCGACGACGATCGAGGCCGGGAACGCGGTCGCGCCCGTGTCATCGGGCCGGTACCCCGGATTGGTGACGCCCATGCTGGCGTCGCTGGACTGCAGCGCCGGGATGCCGAGCCGCGGAATGCCGGGCGTATAGCCCGCGCTCTGGTTCCTGACATCCTTGACACGGGAGTCGGGCGGCAAGGCGCCGCCCGGCACGGTGCCGAGGATGCTGATCAACAGCGCGAAGCGCTCGTCGTCGGTCATCCGTGCTTCGGTGTCGCGGGCCCGCTCGTCGGGTGAGCCACCGCTGCGGGCGGCGGTCGTGCCGGTCGCACTCTGAGCCGTGTTCATCGCAACCTCCCGTGCCGCTGCAAGACCAAGCACGCCGGCGAGCGGCAGGGCGACACCCACGCCCGCCCGGAATCGGAGAGCTCGCGCCATCGTTGCCCCTCCTGTTCTCGACTGCGATCAGTCGAGTATCACGCGCGTGCGCAACCCGATTGCGACGGCTCGATCGACGCCGCGGATCGCGGAGTCGACCAGCTGCACGTGTCCGGTGACCCGCAGTCGCCGGATCACCTCGGCGGTGTAGAACGCTTCCATCCCCTGCTCGTCGTCCAGGACGAGAATCGGCGCGAGGCCGTCGCGCAGGATCCGGCTGAACGACGAGCGGAAGTAGCCGATGCCGAAGCGGTCCCGCGGACGCGAGGCGATCGGCGGCGAGCCACCCACACCCAGGGTCGCGCTCCACTGCATCGGTGTGGGGTTCGCGTCCCACGCGCCGATGTGACCGA
>DASVDJ010000170.1:0-8340 GCA_036381155.1 Vicinamibacterales bacterium | reverse complement strand
CGCCCCGGCCCGGCGCTCTCCGCGCGCACGGAGCCGCCGTGCAGCTCCACCAGCTCCTTGACGATCGCCAGCCCCAGCCCGAGGCCGCCGTGCTCGCGCGTCATCGAGCCGTCCGCCTGGCGGAAGCGATCGAAGACGTGCGGCAGGAACGCCGGCGGGATGCCGATGCCGGTGTCGGCGACGACCAGCGAGTACATGCCGCCGGCCGGCGTGAGCGAGACCGCGATCGCCCCCTCCGGCGGCGTGAACTTCATCGCGTTCGAGAGCAGGTTCCCCAGGACCTGCTGCAGCCGCTCGCGGTCGCCGTTGACGAGGCAGACGCCGCGCGGCGTGTCCACCTGCAGCCGCAGCCCCTTCGCCGCGGCCGGCGCGCGCGCCGCTTCCACCGCATGCTCGACGACCTCGCACAGGTCGACCGGGTCGAACCGGATCGCGAGCTTGCCGGTGACGATGCGCGAGACGTCGACCAGGTCCTCGATGACGCGCGTCTGCGCCTTCGCGTTGCGCGCGATCGCCGCCAGCCCCTTGCGCAGCATCTCCGGGTCGGGGGCGGCGGTGGTCAGGAGGTGCGCCCAGCCGGTGATCGCGTTGAGCGGCGTGCGCAGCTCGTGCGAGACGGCGGCGAGGAACTCGTCCTTCAGCCGGTTCGCCTCGCGCTCGCGCGCCAGCAGCGCCTCGCGCTCGGCCGTCGCGTCCCGCACGCGGCGCAGCATCTCGCCGAAGGCGCGCACGAGCTCGCCGATCTCGTCCTCGGCGGGCGGCTCGGGGGTGGGGACGTCCTGCGCGCGACCCGGCTGGATGGCGCGCGCCGAGGCGGCCAGCTGCGCGATCGGCCCCGAGATCGCGCGATGCAGGCGGTTCGCCAGCAGCAGCGCGGCCAGGCCGGCGACGACGAGCAGGTCGAGCCCGGCGAGCAGCGCCACCCCCACGCGCATCCAGACGTCGCCGGCGTCGTGCTCGACGAACACCGTGCCGATGATCCGCTCGTTGCTGACGACCGGCGCCATGCCGACCACCGCCGCCGGCGTCGCGGCGCCCACGGGCTGCGTGGCGGGGCAGGCGTACTGCGGCTCGCGCGCGACGCCGGCGAAGAG
Source organism: Vicinamibacterales bacterium (assembly GCA_036381155.1). Classification (GTDB taxonomy): domain Bacteria; phylum Acidobacteriota; class Vicinamibacteria; order Vicinamibacterales; family JAENWD01; genus JAENWD01. The sequence continues at coordinate 7,246 of DASVDJ010000170.1, read as the reverse complement.
CGTGTCGTCCGGCAGGTACAGGCACGCGCGGCGCACCGACGGGCGGACGCGGACCGAGTCGAGCGTCGCGCGCGCCGCCTCGGCGTCGCCGAACGCCACGGCCGCGTCGGTGTTCTCCGCCAGCACGCGCGCGGTCGACTCCGCCTCCTGGTGGGCCGCCGATCGGAAACGCCAGTAGTCGACCAGCACGAGCCCGGCGCCGGCGATGAGCAGCGCCACGGTCGTGACGAGCAGCGCCATCACGACGGGCTTGCGGTGGATCGGCAGCCGCGCGAACCAGCGCTTCATGGTTCCGCCCCTCCGCGGACGACGAGGGCGAGGCGCAGCAGCTGCGAGCTGAAGCGGATGCCGACGCGCTGCGCCGCCCCGACGTCGACGTCGAAGCGCACGCGGCCGTCGACGAGCCGCAGGTTCACGAGGCCTCCCTTGTCGAGGAAGCCGTCCACCTCGCCGACGGTGAGCACCGGCGCGCGCCGCGCGCGGGTCAGCAGCGCGTACCCGCGCGGGCCCGACCCGGCCGGCACGAACAGCAGGCGGCAGCCGGCGAGGTCGTCCGGCGTGCCGACCTCGCGCACGCGGAACGTGCGGCCCGGCAGCGTCTTGTCCGCCAGCATCCGCTCCAGCGCGTCCCCGAATGGATTCGACGACGCGACGCAGAGATCGATCGTCGGCTGGCTGTCCAGCGCGTCGGCCGGCCACTCGGTGAACTCGGGGAACCGGCAGACGACGGCAGCCTTCTGCTCGTACTCCTCGGTGGGTTGGGCGGAGGAGGGAGAAGACAGAAACGGGAAACAGGAAACGGCAAACAGGAAGGGCGAAAGCAGCCGGGCGATCCGTGACGGCTGCTTTCGCCGCTGCCAGCCGCCAGCCGCCAGCTGCCGGCTGCACGATCCTCCGGGAGCCGCCCGACGCGTGCGGGGCGCGCACGCGGACACGGCGGCCGGTCCGCCTGACGGGGACAAGGCGTGGTCGGGCACGGTTGGCTTTGCGGACGGGTGTCTGACACCCGTGCCGGTACGGGCGAACCCGGCTGGGGCCCACCGACTATCGGCGGGGTCCGTCAGCCTGTCAAGCAGAGGCGAAAGTGGAGTCGAAACCCGGTCGGATGCGATAACCTTTCTAGCCGGGCCATTTTCCGAATTTTTCGCCCTCATCAGCCCGGCTGCCGCGGGACGGGCCCGGGACCGGTCAAGGTGTACCCGAGACGCTCGTGACGCTGCTGCTCCTGATCCTCTCGCCCTTCGCCCTCGCGCTGCCCGCGGCCTGGCTCGTACGCCGCGCGCCGCGCGCCGCCGGGCTGCTGGCGCTCTGGCCGGCGCTGCTCGTCGTCGCGCTCGCCGCCGAACTGCGCGGCGTGCTCGCGTCGGGGCCGCGCCTGATCGAGCGCGCCTGGGCGCCGTCGCTGGGCCTGACGCTCTCGATCAACCTCGACGCGCTCGGGCTGATCTTCGCGCTGCTCATCACCGGCATCGGCACGCTGGTGGTGCTCTACGCGTCGCGCTATCTCGACGGGCACCCGCAGGCCGGCCCGTTCTTCGCGATGCTGTTCGCGTTCATGGGCGCGATGCTCGGCGTCGCGCTCAGCGACAACCTCCTGACGCTCTTCGTCTTCTGGGAGCTCACGGGCTTCACGTCGTTCCTGCTCATCGGCTTCGACCACGAGCAGGCCGGCTCCCGCGCCGCCGCCATCCAGGCGCTCATCGTCACCGGCGCCGGCGGCCTGGCGCTGCTCGCGGCGGGCGTGCTGGCGGCGCTCGCCGCCGGCACGACGAGCCTGTCGGCGCTGGCCGCCTCGGGCCACGTGCTCGCCGCGCACCCGGCCGGCGCCTGGATTGCGGCGCTGGTCCTGCTCGCGGCGTTCACGAAGTCGGCGCAGACGCCGTTCCACTTCTGGCTGCCGAACGCGATGGCGGCGCCGACGCCGGTCAGCGCGTACCTCCACTCCGCGACGATGGTGAAGGCGGGGGTGTACCTGATCGCGCGGACGTCGCCGGCGCTGGCGGGCACCGCGATCTGGATGCCCGCGGTCACCAGCGTCGGCGCGCTGACGATGATCGTCGGCACGTACCGCGCGGTGCAGGAGACGGATCTCAAGCGCATCCTCGCCTACTCGACCGTCGGCGCGCTCGGCATCCTGACGATGCTGCTGGGCGTGGGCACGGAGGCGGCGGTCGTCGCGGCGCTGGTGTACCTGCTCGCGCACGCCGGCTACAAGGGGGCGCTGTTCCTCGTCGCCGGCGCGGTCGACCACGAGACCGGCACGCGCGACGTCACGATGCTCGGCGGCCTGCGGCGCGCGATGCCGCGCACGGCAATCGCCGGCGGGCTGGCGGCGCTCTCGATGGCCGGTGTGCCGCTGACGCTCGGCTTCGTCGGCAAGGACGCGGCGTACGAGGCGCTGCTGCACGGCGGCACCCCCTGGTTCACGGCGCTGCTGGCGCTGCTGGTCGCCGCCAGCGTGCTGATGGGACTGGCCGGGCTGCTGGCGGGCGTCGGGCCGTTCGCCGGACAGCACATCGCAATCCCGCATCCTTCCGGGGGTGCGGATCACGCGGCCGATGCCGGCAACGGACCGGTGTATGCGGCCGCACCCGACGGCCCCGCCCACGCCGGCCATGCCGGCGCGCCGCACGAGCCCGCGTGGGCGATGTGGGCGCCGCCGCTGCTGCTGGCCTCGCTCGGCCTGGCGGCCGGCCTCGCGCCCGCGCTGCTGAACGGCGCGGTCTCGTCGGCGGCCACCGCCGTGCTCGGCCGCCCGGCGCCGGTCGAACTGGCCATCTGGCACGGCGTCACGCCGGCGCTGGGCCTGAGCCTGATCACGCTCGCCGGGGTCTACGGCGCCTGGTTCGCGCGCGGCGCGATCGGCCGCTCCGCGTGGCATCCGGGCCTCGGCTTCGAGCGGATTTACACCGGCGCGCTCGCCGCGCTCGACGCGACGAGCCGCGTCATCGCGCCGCCGCTGCACAGCGCGTCGCTGCGGTCGTACGTCATGGCGATCGTGCTGACGTCGATCGTGGTCGGCGGCGTCGCGCTGACGATGAGCTCCGGCATCCAGGCGGTGGCGCCCGAGGTCCACGTCCTGACGTACGAGGCGCTCATCGTCGTCATCATCATCTCGGGGGCGCTCGCGGCCACGCTGGCGAAGTCGACGATGGCGGCGGTGCTGTCGCTGGGGGCGGTGGGGTACGGGGTCGCGCTGACGTTCCTCGAGTTCGGCGCGCCCGACCTGGCGATGACGCAGTTCTCGGTCGAGACGCTGACCGTCGTCATCTACGTGCTCGTGTTCCGCCACTTCCGCGCCCTGGGCGCGCTGTCGCCGCGGCTGGTGCGGCTGCGCGACGCGTCGATCGCGATCGGCATCGGCACGCTCATCGCGACGCTGGTGCTGGCGGTGGCGACGTTCGACACGTCGGACACGCTGCGCGAGTACTTCGTCGAACACGCCGCCCCGCTGGGCCACGGCCTCAACGTCGTCAACGTCATCCTCGTCGACTTCCGCGGGTTCGACACGCTCGGCGAGATCACGGTCCTCTCGACGGCCGCGATCGGCGTGCGCGCGCTGCTGCTGCTGGCGTCGGCGGGGCGCCGGGAGAATGCGCACGCGCGGAAGGAGGCGAAGCCGTGACCTCGCAGATCTTCCGGGCGGGGGCGCGCGTGCTGATGCCGCTGCTGCTCCTCTTCGCGGTGTTCCTGCTGCTGCGGGGGCACAACCAGCCGGGGGGCGGCTTCGTCGCCGGGCTGGTCTCGGCCGCGGCGTTCGCCCTCTACGCGATGGCGTTCGGCACCGAGCGCGCGCGGCGCGCGCTGCAGGTGGAGCCGCTGACGCTGCTCGGCGCCGGGCTGCTCATCGCGCTCGGCAGCGGGCTGCCGGCGGTGCTGCGCGGCGGGCCGTTCATGACGGCGGTCTGGGCCGACGGGCTCGGCACGCCGCTCGTCTTCGACGTCGGCGTCTGCCTGGTGGTCACCGGCGTGGTGCTCATGATGATCTTCAGCCTCGCGGAGGAGCCCTGAGATGGAAGTGCTCCTCGCGCTCGCCTCCGGCGTGCTCTACGCCGCCGGCATCTACCTGATGCTGCGCCGCCGCCTCGCGCAGCTCATCATCGGGCTCGGCCTGCTCTCGAACGGCACGAACCTGCTGATTTTCACCGCCGGCGGCCTCACCCGCGCGCGGCCGCCGCTGGTGCCGAACGCCGACACGGAACTGGCGGCGCCGTACGCCGACCCGGTGCCGCAGGCGCTCATCCTCACCGCGATCGTCATCGGCTTCGGCCTGCTCGCGTTCACGCTGGTGCTGGCGCACCGCGTGCACGCGACGCTCGGCACCGACGACGTCGACGAGGTCGGGAGGGAACGGTGACGCTGCCGGTCCTGCCGATCCTCATCCCGCTCGGCACCGCCGCGGTGCTGATGCTGGCGCCGCGGCGCCCGCTGCTGCAGCGGTGGATTGCGCTGGCGGGCGCGGCGCTGCAGCTGGCCGCGGCGATCGCGCTCTTCCGGCGCGTCGAGGCGCACGGCATCCAGGTGCTGCAGGTCGGGAACTGGCCGGCGCCGTTCGGCATCACGCTGGCCTGCGACCTGCTGTCGGCGCTGCTCGTCGTCGCGGTCGGCGTCGTCGGCGTGGCGGTGACCGCGTCGGCGTTCGCGGGGGTCGACCCGCGGCGCGAGGCGTTCGGGTACCACCCGCTCATCCAGGTGCTGCTGATGGGGGTCGCCGGCGCGTTCCTGACCGGCGACTTCTTCAACCTGTACGTCTGGTTCGAGCTGATGCTGGTCGCCTCGTTCGTGCTGATGGCGCTGCACCGGACGAGCGCGCAGGTGGAAGCGGCGTTCAAGTACGTCACGATCAACCTGATCGCCTCGTCCATCTTCCTGACGGCGCTGGGGCTGCTCTACGGCGCGGCGGGCACGCTGAACATGGCGCACCTGGCGACGATCTGGCCGAACGTCGGGTCGCCCGGCATGGACGCGGTGCTCGCGGTGCTGTTCCTGCTCGCGTTCAGCATCAAGGCGGGGCTGTTCCCGCTGTTCTTCTGGCTGCCGGCGTCGTATCACACGCCGCCGGCGGCGATCGGCGCCGCCTTCGCGGGGCTGCTGACGAAGGTCGGCGTCTACGCGCTCATCCGGACGTTCACGCTGCTGTTCCACGGCGCGCCGCGGCCGCTGTTCCTGCTGCTGCTGGGGATGTCGGTGGCGACGATGGTCGTCGGGCTCGTCGCGGCGATGAACGAGCGCGACTTCCGGCGGATTCTCTCGTTCAACCTCGTCGGGCACATCGGCTACACGACGGCGGGCCTGAGCCTGCTCACGCCGGCCGCGCTCGCCGGCGCCGTCTTCTACGTCCTGCACCACATCGTCGTCATCACGAACCTGTTCCTGGTGAGCGGCGTGCTGCTGCGCGTGCGGCGGACGACCGACCTGGCGGGGCTCGGCGGGCTGTGGCGCAGCCAGCCGCTGTTCGCGGTGGTCGCGATGCTGCCGATCTTCACGCTGGCCGGCGTGCCGCCGTTCACCGGCTTCCTCGGCAAGCTGGCGATCGTCGCCGGCGCGTTCGAGGCCGAGGCGTACTGGACCGGCGGGATCGTGCTGCTGGTGGGGCTGCTGACGCTGCTCTCGATGGCGCGGACGTTCACCGGCGCGTTCTGGAAGCCGGCGGAGCCGGACCGGCGCGACATGATGGCGCCGGGCACGCCGCTGCTGGCGGTCAGCGCGGCGCTGAGCCTGGTGACGGTGGCGATGACGGTCGGGGCCGAGCCGCTGTTCGAGATCGTCACGCGCAGCGCCGACCAGCTGCTCTCGCGCGAGGAGTACGTGCGCGCGGTGCTGGGCGCGGGAGGACGCTGACGTGCTGCTCGGGAGCATCCTGCTCGCGCTGGCGTGGGCGGCCCTCAGCGGCGAGTTCTCGCTCGGCAACCTGATCGAGGGCTATCTGCTCGGGTACGTGATCCTGGCGCTGCTGGCGCGCGGCGGCGTGATGCCGCGCAACTTCGCGTCGCGGATGACGAGCGCGGTGAAGCTGGCCGGGTTCTTCGCCTGGCAGATCGTGCTCGCGAACATCAAGGTCGCCGCCGACGTCATCCGGCCGGAGTCGGCGATCCGGCCGGCGGTGATCGCGCTGCCGCTGGACGTCACGAGCGACGGCGAGATCCTGCTGCTCTCGGCGCTCATCAACATCACGCCGGGCAGCGTGACGATCGATTTGTCGGACGACCGGAAGACGCTCTACGTGCACGTGATGCACATGGAGACGCCGGAGCAGAGCCGGCGCGAGATCAAGGACGGGTTCGAGCGGCGCGTGAAGGAGCTGTTCGAGTCGGGCTCGTAGGAGGACAGATGCTCGAGAGTGTCACACAGGGCGTGCTGGCCGCGCTCGGCGCCGGGCTGCTGCTGGCGGTGCTGCGGCTGGTGAAGGGGCCGACGCTGCCGGACCGCGTGGTCGCGATGGATCTCATCGGCGTGCTGGTCGTCGGGCTGATCGTCGTCTTCGCGGCGAGCACCGGCGTCAGCGCCGCGATGGACGCCGCCATCGTCATCGCGCTCATCGGCTTCGTGGGCACGGTGGCGTACGCGACGTACGTCGAGCGGGGGATTCCGGAATGATCGACGCGCTGACGGCGGTGCTGTGGGTGGCGGGCGCGGCCTTCTCGCTGCTGGCGGCGCTCGGCGTGCTGCGGATGCCCGACGTGTTCACGCGCATGCAGGCGTCGACGAAGGCGTCGACGCTCGGCCTCGGCTGCCTGCTGCTCGGCGCGGCGCTGCAGCTGGGGGACCTGGCATCGGTCATCCGCGCGATGAGCATCCTCGCGTTCCTGCTGCTGACGACGCCGGTGGCGGCGCACATGATCGCGCGCGCGTCGTACCTGGCGGACGTGCCGCTCTGGGAGGGCACGGTGCTGGATGAGCGCCGCGAGGAAGAAGAAAGGGAAGAAGGGACGGATCGGGTCTGATCAGGTCGGATCAGGTCGGATCGGGTCGGATCAGGTCTGATCGGGTCGGATCAGGTCCCGCCCGCGCCGGCGATCGGGTGCGCGGGCGGATCAGGTCGCGCCTCGCCCGCGTGCGATCGGTTGCGGGCTCGGCTGATCAGGTCCCGCCGTCGCCTTCCTCCGCCCTTCGGGCTCCGGAGGGCTCGGCGGATCAGGTCGGATCAGGTCCCGCCCGCGCCGGCGATCAGGTGCGCGGGCGGATCAGGTCGCGCCTCGCCCGCGTGCGATCGGTTGCGGGCTCGGCTGATCAGGTCCCGCCGTCG
>DASVDJ010000169.1:0-13620 GCA_036381155.1 Vicinamibacterales bacterium | reverse complement strand
TCGCACGCGGTGAGGCGCACGAAGACGCACGGCCGCCCCGCGAAGGTCGACTCCCCCTGGATCGAATGAAAGATCTCGTTGACGGTCAGCACGAACCTACAATTGTACCCATGCTCCGCATCGGCACGTCGGGCTGGAACTATCCGAAAGGGGCCGGCACCTGGAACGGGCTCTTCTACCCCGCCCGCCGGCCGCGCGGGTTCGACGAGCTCGCCTGGTATGCCGAGCACTTCGACACGGTCGAGGTGAACTCGAGCTTCTACGGTCCGCCCACGGAGTCGACAGCCCGGAAATGGGCGGAGCGGACCCCGCCCGGCTTCGAGTTCTGCCTGAAGCTGCACCAGCAGTTCACGCATCCGGAGATGTATAAGAAGTCGGCGCTCGCCGACCTGCCGGATGCGCCGGCCGAGGCGCTCGCGGAGCTGGCGCGCGTGACCGCGGCCGACGTCGGCCGCTTCAAGGACGGCCTGGCCCCGCTGGCGGAGGCGGGCAAGCTCGGGGCGCTGCTCGCGCAGTTCCCTGCGAGCTTCAAGGACACGCCCGCCAACCGCGATTACCTGGAGTGGCTGCTCGAGACCTTCCGCGAGGTGCCGGTCGCGGTCGAACTGCGCCACAAGTCCTGGAGCGATGCCTACGGCGACACGCTCGCGCTGCTCAACCGGCACAAGGCCGCGTGGACGCAGATCGACGAGCCGAAGTTCCGCTTCTCGATCCGCCAGAACTGGCTGCCCAACGTGAAGGGCTTCGCCTACACGCGCCTGCACGGCCGCAACGCCGCGCAGTGGTGGCATCACCAGGATCGCGACGAGCGCTACAACTACCTGTATTCGATGAAGGAGCTGAAGCCGATCGCCGAGACGGCCGGGGCCACCGCGCAGATCGTCAGGAAGGCGTACGTGTTCCTCAACAACCACTTCGCCTCGAAGGCGGTGGTCAACGCGGTGATGCTCAAGCACCTGACGAAGCTGCCGGTCGAGGGCACGTATCCGCCGGAGCTCGTCGAGCAGTACCCGGAGCTGCGCGGGCTCGTCCAGGTGGGACCGGTCACGGCTTCACGGTTGCTCTCCTGATCACGTCGCCCACGCGCAGCTGCGAGACGACCTCCATGCCGCTGATCACGCGGCCGAAGACGGCATACTTCCCGTTCAGCCTCGGCACCGCCGCCAGCGTGATGTAGAACTGCGCGTCGGCACGCGACGGGTCGCCCGAATGCGCCATGGCGACCGCCCCGCGCACGTGCCGCCGTCTCGGCGAGATCTCGGCCTCGCCGACCGGCGTGCCGCTGCCGCCGGTGCCCCAGAAGCGCTGCCTGGTGAAGTCGCGCGTGTTCGGGTCGCCCATCTGGACGACGAAGCCGGGCTCGGCGCGGTGCACGCGCAGGCCGTTGTAGAAGTTGCGCCGGACGAGCGCCAGCACGTGCTCGACGGTCTTCGGCGCGTCTGCCGGATAGGTCTCGAACTCGAACGTGCCGCGCACGGTCTCGACGACGACGACCGGACCGGCGCCGGGCGTGCGGCCACCGGCACCCTGCGGCGTCTGCGCGGCCGGCGCGGCCGTGGCCAGCCACACCGCCACGGCCGCGGCCATCCCCCGGATGATCGTGCCCATCGATGCCCCCGTCATGACGCGCGCCGCACCGCCCGTCGTACGACCCCGATGCGCGGACAGAGCGGTCTGAGCACGCACTCGTCGCACTTCGGATACACCGGCCGGCACACGTTCTGGCCCCAGGTCACCAGGTACAGGTTGATGTACGGCCACCAGCGCGAATCGATCGCCTTGTACAGCGCCTGCTCGGTCTCGTCCGGCAGGCGCGTCGACACCCATCCGAGCCGGTTGCTGATCCGGTGGACGTGCGTGTCGACGCAGATGTTCTCGCGGCTGCGGAACGCGAGAATCATCACGAGGTTCGCCGTCTTGCGCCCGACGCCCGGCAGCGTCGTCATCTCTTCGAGCGTCGCGGGCACGCGTCCGCCGAAGTCGCGCACGAGCTTCTCGCAGGCCGCCTTCACGAAGCGCGCCTTGTTCCGGTAGAACGACACCGGGTAGATCAGCCGCTCGATCTCCTCGACGTCCAGCCTGGCCATCGACCGCGGTGTCCTCGCCCGCCTGAACAGCCGCGTCGAGGCCGCCAGCGTCGTCGCGTCCTGAGTCCGGGCCGAGAGCAGGGTCGCGATGAGCACCTGGAAGGCGTCCTCGGACTGCGACTCGGAGATCTTCTCGACCGCCGGCAGCTCCATGCCGTCGATGGCGAGGGAGAGCTGGCGCATCACGGCTTCGACGCGCGCCGGCGATGGACGCCGGATGCGGGCCACGCGGGTTCGTGCGATTCGGGTCATGCGATTGGCGTCAGCGGCGCGCGGCCGCTCAGCACGGCGATGACGTTGTCGGCCGCAAGGGTCGCCATCGCGGTGCGCGTCTCGCGGGTCGCGCTGCCGAGATGCGGCACGAGCAGCGCGTTCTCGAGGCCCAGCAGGTCCGGATGCACCTCCGGCTCGCGCTCGAAGACGTCCAGCGCCGCGCCCGCGATCAGATGCTGGCGCAGCGCCCAGGCCAGCGCCTCCTCGTCGACAACGGGGCCGCGTGTCGTGTTGATCAGGTAGGCGCTCCGCTTCATGCGGGCGAGCTCCCGCTGGCCGATGAGATGACGGGTGTCCGGCGTCAGCGGCACGTGCAGCGAGACGATGTCGGAGCTGGCGAGCAGGCGATCGAGCGACATCGGCTCGGCGTCGGGCCACTGCGGGTCGCGACGGCTGGCGACGGCGAGCCGCATGCCGAACGCCGCCGCCCGGTCGGCCACCGCCCGGCCGATCCGGCCGGCTCCGACGATGCCGAGCTGCTTGTCGCGCAGGCTGGTGCCGAGCATGAAATCGAAGCTCCAGCCCTTCCAGCCGCCGCTGCGGACGAGACGCTCGCCTTCGCCGATTCGCCGCGTGATGCCGAGAATCAGCCCCCACGTGAAGACCGCGACGTCCTCGGTGAGCACGTCCGGCGTGTTCGTGCAGACGATGCCCTTCGACGCCGCGTACGGGACATCGATGTTGTCGTACCCGACCGCGACGTTCGCGATGACTTTCAGCTGCGGTCCCGCCGCGTCGATGGCGGCCCGATCCATCCGGTCCGGCAGCAGCACCACGACGGCATCGACACCCGCCAGGCGCGCATGCAGCGCCTCGACGGTGAGCGGCGCCTCACCGGTGTGGACGTCGACGTCCGCGTGCTCCGACAGCTTCGCCACGACCGCGGCGGGCAGACGTCGTGTGACCAGGACTCTCATTGCGGATGAATCCGTGAACGAATGCGGGGTCCCGACCCGATCGGACCCGATCCGGGCCTAGTGCCCGAGCGAGAGGCAGTAACCGCAGCCGTTGCAGGCCACGGCCGGCTCGATCACGCACGGGCTGCCGGGCTCGGTGGCGGCCACCATGGTCAGGCGCACATGGCTGACGTGCGGCCGCGGGGCCGGAGGCGGCGGCGCCTGAAAGCCTCTCGCCGCGAGCACCTGCCGTACGATCGTGCGAATCTCGTCGTCCGTCATTGCGACTGCCCCGCGTCCGCGTCCAGGCGATCGACAATCCCGACGATGGCGGCGTCGACGGGAGCGCCGCGCCGGCGCATCGCGTCGCCGGCGGCGCGTCCATCGAGCACGAGCAGCACCGTCTCGTGCACGCCCGCACCCACCGTGTCGACGGCCAGCAGCACCGAGCCGCGGGGGCGATTCCGATCGTCGAGCGGCTGCACCAGCAGCAGCGCGCTGCCCTCGAGCTTCCGGTGCTTCTGGGTGGACACGAGCGGGCCCACCACGCGGCCGACGATCATGCCGGCGCCGCGCCCTCGGTCGACCAGTGGTCGACGATCCCGACCACCGCGGCGTCCACGGGAGGCTCGGCCGGGTAGAACGGGAAGGCGGCTTCCTTCCCGCGGACGAAGAACACCACCTCGCCGGTGCCTGCACCCGCCGCGTCAGCCGCGACGATGCGGCGCCCCTGCGGCCGGCGCTCGTGATCGAGCGGCTGCAGCACGAGCAGTTTCAGTCCGGCCAGCCCGGGATCCTTCCGCGTCGCGACCACGTCGCCGACGACACGCGCCATCTGCATGGCCTAGCCGTGCACCTCGATCTGATCGACGATGCCGACGATCGCGGCATCCACCGGGCAGTCCTTCATGCCGGCCGCCATGCGCGCCGAGCTGCCGTTGACGATCAGCACCGTCTCGCCGACCCCGGCGTCGACCGTGTCGACCGCGACGAGAAACGCGCCGTCGACCCGGCCGGACGGGTCCATGCCGCGCGTGAGCAGGAGCTTGTTGCTCTCCAGCTTCGGATCCTTGCGCGTGGCGACGACCGTGCCGACGACCTTGGCCAGGAGCATCGGAGAACGGGAAATGGAAGCGCGGGATGACGGGAACGGGAATGGAGCGGCCGGACGCGCGGCCGCGGGCCGCACGTCGTCCGGTGTCCTATTCCCGGCGTCCTACCGCATGGTTCACTTCTGCGCCTTGCCGATCGGCAGCGCGTCTTCGAGGTTGGCGTGGGGACGCGGGATGACGTGGACGGACACCAGTTCGCCCACGCGCCGTGCCGCGGCGGCTCCGGCGTCGGTCGCCGCCTTCACGGCAGCCACGTCGCCGCGCACGATGGCGGTCACGTAGCCAGCCCCGATCTTCTCCCAGCCGACCAGCGTGACCTTGGCGGCCTTCACCATGGCGTCCGCCGCCTCGATCATGGCGACGAGCCCCTTGGTTTCGACCATTCCCAGCGCCTCACCCATGTCGTCCTCCTGCTTACCGCAGCCTGCGCACGGCGTCCTCGATGAGCGCCGCGAGCTCGCGGTATGTTAACCGAATTTCCGCGTCCTCCTGCGGCACGTGCGCGCGCGGCGCCGGCGTCGGCAGCGGCACGGCGCTCGCGGGGTCCGGCACGAGCCGCGTGCCTTCCGCCGCCGGCGCCCGCACCACCTGACACGTGGCATCCTCCACGCCCGCCGTCCCCGGCGCGTTCACGTCGTCAAGGCAGATCGGGGCGGGAGAGGCGATGCCGTAAAGTCCGCGAAGGCTCTGGAGCCGCAGCACTTCGTCCTGCGCGATCAGCCGCTCGCCGCCCAGCAGGCGCGCGGTCAGGCTGATGCGGGCGAAGTGCTCGATGGTCTCCATCTTGTAGTAGGCCGAGTACACGTCGCCGCCGACGGTCAGCGCGCCGTGATTGGCCAGGAGCAGGCCGTCGTGCGCCTTGATGTAGCGACGGACCGCCTCGGGGAGCTCCTCGGTCGACGGCGTGGCGTACTCGGCGATGGGGATGCTGCCCAGCGTGCAGATCACTTCCGCCAGGACCGCGCGGTCGAGCGGCACGCCGGCCACGGCGAACCCGGTCGCCAGCGGCGGATGCGCGTGCACCACCGCGCGCGCGTCGGGACGCTGCCGGTAGACCTCGAGGTGCATCTTCAGCTCGGACGACGCGTCCCGCGTGCCGGAGACCTTGCGGCCGTCCATGTCGACGACGACCATCATGTCGGTCGTCATGAACCCCTTCGAGACGCTCTTCGGGGTCGTGAGCAGCCGGTCCTCGGCGAAGCGGATGGTGATGTTGCCGTCGTTGCTGGCGACGAAGCCGCGGGCGTACAGACGGCGACCGACCTCGACGATGTCGGCCTTCAGCTGTTCGAGGGGAATCTCAGCGGCCACGCCCGATCACCGGCGCTGCCAGGCCTGCTGGCACTCGCGCGAGCAGAACCAGGCCGTCTCGCCGCCGCTCGACGCGGAGAGCGCCTTCTCCTGCACGACGTAGGTCCCGCACACCGGGTCCTTGACCATCTTCGTGCCCGTTTGAGGAACACGCGGCTGCCGCGTACGGCCACCGCCCACGCCGGTCGCGCCTTCGACGACGCCCTCGAGCAGGCGCCATCCCGCCCGGATGACGATCACCACGAGCAGGAAGAGCAGCGCGATCCGGAGCAGCCAGACCATGGGCTACCTGCTGCCGTTGGCGGCGCCCCCCTGGACGTCCGGGTGGGCGGCCTTCACCGCTTCCAGCGCGCGCCGCGCGGCCTGCCCTTCCGGGCTCGACGGCGCCAGCGCGACGACCCGTTCCCAGGCGCGCGTCGCGCCCTCCAGGTCCTGCTTGCCGAACGCCCGCACGATGCCGACGTTGAGCATCGTCTTGGTGTGGCGCGGATCGATTTCGAGCGAGCGCTCGAACTGCCGGAGCGCGCGATCCGGCTGGTTCAGATAGTAATAGCTGACGCCGAGATCCGTGCTGACGTCCGCATTGCGCGGATCGAGGGCGAGGGCCGCCTCGTACCAGCGCGCCGCGTCGGCGTACCGCTCGGCGTCGAAATACAGGTTCCCGAGGTTGATGCGCGGCTCGGCGTTCTGCGGCTCGCGCGTGGCCTGCTCCTCGAAGCGGGCGATGGCGGCCTCGTCGGGAGGAGGCGCCGGCCGGCGCGCGGGTGTCTGCGTGGGCGCGGCGTCGGCTGCCGGTGCCGCAGGCGCTGCCGCCGCCGCAGCCGCCGGACGTGTGGCCGCGTACTGCGACGCGATCAACCAGCCGGCCAGCAGGCCGAAGAACATGCCCGCAACGGCAAAGACAATCGACTCGCGCTTCATCGGGGACCGAAGGCCCGGGACCGGAGATCTGACAGGACGCTCGTCACGGCAGGCGCCGCGTCAGCGGGGCTTCGGCCGATCATAACAGCGTCCTCTGAAACCAGTCCACCAGCACCAGCGGCAGTTCGGGACGCGTGGCCAGGAGCCGCGAGCCATGCGCCGACGTGCCCTCGACGACGCGAAGCTCGCGCACGCCGGGCGTGATCTCGGCCAGTGCACGCGCCGAGCGCACCGCGTACGGATCGTCCGCCCCGGCGATGAGCAGCGCGGCGCCTGCCCGCTCGGCGAAGCGGCGCATCGCCGGAGCGCAGCGCAGATCGCGGTACTCCGAGGCTGGCGAGATCAGCGCGAGGGATCGGACGGATGGATCGGCTCCGGCGCCGATCACCGCCAGGGTCGCGCCGAGCGAGCTGCCGGCGATGCCGATGCGACCCGCCTGCACGTCGGGCCGCGCCTTCAGCCAGTTCAGCGCCGCCTGCACGTCCTGCTGGAGCGCCGACAACCCGGTCGTCCAGGTGCCTCCCGACTGCCCGTGCCCGCGATAGTCGAGCGCCAGCACGCCGAAGCCCGCCGCGCGCAGCACCGGAATCACGCCATCCCATTCGCGGTGATTGCGCGTGAGCATGTGCAGCAGCAGGACGGCGGGGGCGGGCCGCTGCGGCGGGAACCAGGCCGCGTCGAGCCGTGTGCCGTCCGCCGCATGGAAGGTGACCGGCTCGGCCACGGCCGATGCCGGCAGCACGGCGAGGAACGCGACGACGAGCAGGGACCCGGTGAGACGACGCGCTGCCGGCCGTGGACGCCGCGGGCGCATCAGCTGTCGACCGCGAGCACCCGGAGGTACTCGCGGACCACGCGATCGAGGCCGACGAACAGCGCGCGGCTGATGAGCGCGTGGCCGATCGAGACCTCCTGCAGATACGGCAGGGTGCGGAACATCTGGAGGTTGTCGAGATCGAGGTCGTGCCCGGCGTTCACGCCGAGGCCGTGGTCGTGTGCGCGGCGCGCAGCGGCCACGTAGCGGTGGAAGCTCGCATTGGCCACCGCCTCCCCCTGTCCGAAGGCGCGTGCGAACGGCTCGGTGTAGAGCTCGACGCGATCCGCGCCGATGCCGGCCGCCCAGGCGATCGCCTCGGGCTCGGGATCCACGAAGAGGCTGACGCGAATGCCGGCGTCCTTCAAACGGCCGGCAATCTGCCGCATCTGCTCGACCGGCGTGTCCGGCGGCCAGCCCGCCTGGCTGGTGATCTCCCCTTCACGGACCGGCACGAGCGTGCACTGGTCCGGCCGCGTCGCCAGCACGAGCTCCATCAGATCGGGACGCGGATCCCCCTCGATGTTGTACTCGACCCGGCCGCGCAGCGGCGCCAGCAGGTCGGCGAGCTCGCGGACGTCGCGGAACGTGATGTGCCGTGCGTCCGCCCGCGGATGGACGGTGATGCCCTGCGCGCCCGCGTCGATGGCGACCTGCGCCGCCTCGAGCACCGACGGCACGGCGCCGCCGCGGGAGTTGCGCAGCGTCGCGACCTTGTTGACGTTGACCGACAGCGCGATCACGCCAGTTCCCGCTGGACCACGTCGCCGATCTCGCGCGCCCAGCGCCCGATCTCGTCGCGATCGCGTCCTTCGAGCATGATGCGCAGCAGCGGCTCGGTCCCGGAATACCGCACCAGCAGCCGCCCCTGTCCGGCGAGCCGCCGTTCGACGTCCGCCATCACGGAGCGGATCGCGGCCACCCGGTCGAGCGGCTGCCGCTCGCGGACCCGCACGTTGACGAGAACCTGGGGGAACGACACGAGCTCGCCGGCGAGCGACGACAGCGGGCGGCCGGTCCGGATCATCACGCGCAGCACGTTCAGCGCCGTTGCCAGGCCGTCGCCGGTGAACAGGTAGTCGGAGAAGATCACGTGGCCCGACTGTTCGCCGCCGAGCGAGAAGCCGTGCTTCAGCATCTCCTCCATCACGTACTTGTCGCCGACCTGCGTCCGGCGCAGGTCGATGCCGGACTCGCGGAGCGCCAGCTCGAGACCGACGTTGCTCATCACGGTCGCGACGACGGTGTCGCCGCGCAGCCGCCCTTCGGCCTTGAGCTGCCGCGCGCACATCAGCATCACCGCGTCGCCGTCGATGACGTTCCCGTGCTCGTCGGCCAGGATCACGCGGTCGCCGTCGCCGTCGAACGCGACCCCGGCGCAGGCGCCGACCTCGCGCACGCGGCGCGCCATGCCCTCCGGGTGCGTCGACCCGCAATCGAGGTTGATGTTGCGGCCGTCGGGCGCGCAGCCGAGCAGGTCCACCTCGAAGCCGAGCCCCGTGAAGAGCGCCTTCGCCACCTGGTAGGTCGCGCCGTTCGCGCAGTCGACGACCAGCCGCGCGCCGCGCAGCGGACCGGCATCGGGCAGGATCTCGCGAAGGTGCGCCAGGTAGTCTGCCGACAGATCGACCGGCTCGACGTCGCCCGCTTCTCCGTCGTCGACGGTCCACGCGCCGTCGGCGATCCGGGCTTCCACCTGCCGCTCGAGCTCCTCGGTGAACTTCTGTCCGCCACCCGAGAACACCTTGATGCCGTTGTCCTCGAACGGATTGTGCGAGGCCGAGATCACCGCGCCGAGCGTGACGTCGTGCGTGCGCGTGAGATACGCGATCGCGGGAGTCGGCAGCACGCCGGCCGTGACGACGTGGGCCCCGGCGCTGCGGGCGCCGTACGCCAGCTCGCGTTCGAGCCAGATACCCGACTCGCGGGTGTCCCTGCCGATCAGCAGACGCGGCGGCGAATCGGACGTCGGCAGCACGCGCACGAGCGCCGCGCCGAGGCGGCGCACCGTGGTGCGGTCCAGGGGGTAATCGCCGGCGCGGCCGCGAACGCCGTCGGTGCCGAACAGTCGCGGCGCCATGGCTAACGAATCGTCACGCCGAGCGTGGCCGGCTCGACGCGGGTGATGGTGTAGTCGTCGGGAGACTGGTACTTCACCGGAAGATTGTAGCGCCCGCGGCCCAGCCCCGACACGTCCGCGAACAGCTGAAGCGCCGTCGGCTCCAGGCCCGAGACGACCGGCCCGGCGCCGCGGACGTACGCGGTTACCTCAGCAGGAGTGAGCGTGGCACGGCGTCCGGACGCGAGCCCCTGCACCTGCACCGGCACGCCCTCGATCGTGCGCTCGATCGGCGCAGGGGCAATCTCGACCGTCACGGTGCCCGTGCGCGGATTGCGGAGCCGCGCCTTCGAATCGGGCAGTCCGATCGTCACGACGTCCCGCACGGTCGCGCGGGCCCCCTCGATGCTCACCGGCTCCGTCGTCGCCTCGGTGACCTGTCGCACCGCGGACTGCGGGCCGATGACCTCGACCGTCGCAGGATCCGCGATCACGCGGCCGGCCACGAAGCCGGGCGCCGGCTCCCCTTCCACATCCGGGACGACGGGGACGATGCGCGCCGCGGATTCCTCGAAGGTCAGCGAGACGGTCGACGGCGTCACCTGCAGCACGTCGACGCCCGCCGGCACGTTGATGTCGCTCGGCAGCAGATGGAACAGACGGCGTCCCTCGCGCGCGGTCCGGAGGTCGAGCACGGCAACGAGATCCGCCGCGCGCAGCTCGCCGAGCAGGCTGCTGCTGCCGCGCACCCGGACGTCGACGAGACTGTCCGGCTCGCTGATGAGCTCGAGATGCTCGGGGATGTTGCGGTACTCGAGCGGAATCCGCAGTGCGCGCTCCGCCTCGCGCTGTCCGGCCACCAGCCCCCAGAGGAGCACGGCGAGCGCGATGGAGAGAACCTTGACGCCGAAATTGCGGAAGATGCGCGGGCTCATGGCCGACCGTCAGCGTTCCGGCGCCGTGCTCCGCCGGCGCGGGCGGAGCAGCTGCCGCAGGCGCGCCCGCAGGCGGTCCGACGTGATGTTCCGCTCGATCCGCCCTTCGAGCACGAGCGAGATCTGGCCCGTCTCCTCCGAGACCACGACGGCCACGGCGTCGTTCTCCTCCGTGAGGCCGATCGCCGCCCGGTGGCGGCTGCCGAGATCCCGGCTGAGACGCGGGTTGACCGTGAGCGGAAGGAAGCAGGCCGCGGCGGCAATCCGGTTCTCCTGGATGATCACCGCGCCGTCGTGCAGCGGCGTGCCGGGCTGGAAGATCGTCACGAGCAGGTCGTAGCTGATCTCCGCGTCGAGCGGGATGCCACCCTCGACGTAGTTGCGCAGCCCGATCTCCCGCTCGATCACGATGAGGGCGCCGGTGCGCCCGTTCGACAGCATCTGCGCGGCGACGACGACCTCCTCGATGGTCTCGTCCACCGCCACGCCCTTGGCGAGATAGCGGAAGAACGGCGCGCGCCCGAGATGCGCGAGCGCGCGGCGGAGGTCGGACTGGAACAGCACGATCGCTGCGAAGACGACGTAACCGGCCAGGTTGCGAATGAGCCAGTTGACGGTCTCGAGCTGCGCCAGCCGCGAGATGTAGAAGAGCCCGACCGCCAGCCCGCCGCCGACCGCCATCTGCATCGCGCGCGTGCCGCGAATCAGATTGAAGACTTCGTAGATCAGGAACGAGACGATGGCGATGTCCACGAGATCGCGCCAGCCCAGAGGGGGGCGGCCCAGCGCGTCTGTGATCCAGCCGAAGTCCATGCGGGTGTGAGTGGGGTGAACGGTCCGGTGCGTGGTAACAGGCTCTGACGGTTCAGCGGGCCGGCCGTGGCCCGCGATCAGCCTCCTGAACCCTCCCCGGATCCGGAACCGCCATGGTTCCGAATCGCATCCAGCGTCTGCACGACGTCCACCATCTCGCGGACGGCGTGAACGCGCACGATGTGCGCGCCGCCCATGACGGCTGCAGCAACCGCGGCCGCCGTGCCCCACTCGCGCTCCGCAGGCGGCCGCTCGCCCAGCGCCACCGTGAGGAACGACTTGCGCGAGGGGCCGACGAGCAGCGGACGGCCGAGGGACGCGAGCGCGGGCAGATCGGCGAGCACCTCGAGGCTGTGCGCCGCCTGCTTGGCGAAGCCGATCCCGGGGTCGAGAATCAGCCGCTCCGCAGCCACGCCACCGGCGACGGCGGCATCCATCCGCTCCCGGAGCTCCGCGGCCACGTCCCGGGCCACGGCCCCGTAGCGGGCCTCGCGATACATCTCGCGGGAGCGCCCGCGGTTGTGCATCAGGACGAGCGCGGCGCCCCGGCCGGCAACGACCTCCGCCAGGGCCGGATCATATCGCAGCGCGCTGATGTCGTTCACGATGGACGCGCCGCGGTCGATGGCGGCGGACGCCACGGCGGCCTTGTACGTGTCGATGGAGACAGGGATCCGGAGGCGCCCCTGCAGCCGCTCGAGCACCGGGAGGACCCGGGCCAGCTCCTCCTCCAGGGGCAGCGGGTCGGCGCCGGGGCGGGTCGATTCGCCGCCGATGTCGACGATGTCGGCTCCGGCCTCCTGCATGGCGAACGCGGCGTCGGCGGCCCGATCCGGATCGACGTGCCGGCCCCCGTCGGCGAACGAGTCGGGCGTGACGTTCAGGATGCCCATGACGAGCGTTCGCGGCCCGAGCGACAGCGATTGCCCGTGGGGCAGCGGGATGTCGAAGGACGGACGCGGGAAGAACACCCCGCGTGAAGGCGGCCGGAGGTCCAAGCGGATATCAGCCGGGGTGTCTGCGGTCAGTACGGGTGTCTGACACCGGTACCGGGTACGGGTGTCAGACACCAGCGGCCCCCGCTGCTATTCCTGCGGCAGCGGGTTGTTCAGATTCGGCACGAACCCCGGGCGCGTCTCCTTCCGGGTGCGGTCGTCGGAGACGGCGCGTGGCGGTTCGGCAGGCGGCGTGGGCGGCTCGTCGAGCGGCAGCCCGCTCACGATCCGCTTCACCTGCTCGGCGTCGAGCACCTCGCGCGCCAGCAGCGCGTCGGCGAGGTTCTGCAGCCCCTGCCGGTTCTCCTGCAGGATCCGCAGGGCACGCTCGTAGTTCTCGGTGACGATCCGCTTGACCTCCTGGTCGATGCGGAGCGCCGTGTCCTCGCTGTAGTCCGAGCGCTGGGCGATCTCGCGGCCGAGGAAGATCTGCTCCTCCTTCTTGCCGAACGTGAGCGGGCCCATGGCGTCGCTCATGCCGTACTCGCACACCATCTTGCGCGCCATCTCGGTCGACCGCTCCAGGTCGTTGCCGGCGCCGGTGGTCATGCTGTTGAAGGTGATCTCCTCGGCGATGCGGCCGCCGAGCAGGATGGCAATCCAGTCGTTCAGGTACTCGCGCGTGTAGTTGTGCTTGTCGTCGACGGGCAGCTGCATCGTCACGCCGAGCGCCATCCCGCGCGGGATGATCGTCACCTTGTGGACCGGATCGGCGTGCGGCAGGAGCGCGGCCAGCAGCGCGTGCCCGGCTTCGTGCACTGCCGTCACGCGCTTCTCCTCGTCGTTGATGATCATCGACCGGCGCTCCGAGCCCATGAGGACCTTGTCCTTCGCGAACTCGAAGTCCTGCATCCGGACGACCTTCTGGTTGTAGCGCGCGGCGTTCAGCGCCGCCTCGTTCACCAGGTTCGCCAGGTCCGCGCCCGAGAAGCCCGACGTGCCCCGCGCCAGCACGCTGATCTCCACATCGTCGGAGAGCGGGATCTTCTTGGTGTGCACCGCCAGGATGCCCTCGCGGCCCTTCACGTCGGGCCGGTTGACGACGATGCGCCGATCGAAGCGGCCTGGACGCAGCAACGCGGGATCGAGGACGTCGGGGCGATTCGTCGCGGCGACGAGGATGACGCCCTCATTGGATTCGAAGCCGTCCATCTCGACGAGCAACTGATTCAACGTCTGCTCGCGCTCGTCATGTCCACCGCCGAGCCCTGCACCACGATGACGTCCAACCGCATCGATCTCGTCGATGAAGACGATGCAGGGTGCGTTCTTCTTGCCCTGCTCGAACAGATCGCGGACGCGCGACGCGCCGACGCCGACGAACATCTCGACGAAGTCGGAGCCGCTGATCGAGAAGAATGGAACGTTCGCTTCACCGGCGACGGCGCGCGCAAGAAGTGTCTT
>DASVDJ010000168.1:0-12551 GCA_036381155.1 Vicinamibacterales bacterium | reverse complement strand
CGTCGCGTTCCCCGAGGTAGCCGACGATGCCGCACATGCTCGCATTCCGATGGCGCCCATTTCCGCC
Organism: Vicinamibacterales bacterium; assembly: GCA_036381155.1. GTDB lineage: Bacteria > Acidobacteriota > Vicinamibacteria > Vicinamibacterales > JAENWD01 > JAENWD01. The sequence goes on along the minus strand of DASVDJ010000168.1, from coordinate 12,484 downwards.
GGCTGGGTGCTGCCGTGGGTGCGCGCGCCAGGTAGGTTCATCATGAGTCCGCGCGCCGGCCTCGACAATCAGGTGATCGCCGTGAATCGGTGAGGCATTTGCCTGAGCGCAGCATCGGGGAATCACCCGATGCCTGCCCGTCAGGCACCCGGCAGCGTCGTGCGTCCTGCCACGAGGTCGAGGTAGCCGCGGCACGCCGCGTCGAACGGGCCGAGGCACTCGAGCAGGAACTGCTCGCCGCGCCTGACACTCGATGCGCAGCCGGTGATCGAGCGCTCCGCCTCGAGCAGCGCGACGAGTACGCGATGGTGCACCTCGGCCACGGCGGCGGGGCCGACGCCGTCGGTGAGGGCGCGGCGGCCGAGCTCGCGCGCGCGCAGGAGCGCCTTCTCTCCGCCGCCCAGCAGGAAGTCCAGCAGCGCCGCCCGGTAGCGCCGGGCGAAGGCCGCACGCTGCGTGCCCACGACACCTTCCTTCGCTTCGATCGGTCCGACAGCGCGATCACGCGGCGACGAGCCCGCGCCGGATGGCGTAGTGCACGAGCCCCGCGGTGGAGTGGATGTCCAGCTTCTCCATGATGCGCGTGCGATGGCTCTCGGCGGTCTTCACGCTGATGCCGAGGATCACGGCGACTTCCTTCGTCGTCTTGCCCTCCGCGACCAGCTGCAGCACCTGACGCTCGCGCGCCGTGAGCGGCTCGTACGGCAGCGCGGTGCCCGCGAGGTACGCCTGGACGACGGCACCGGAGACGCTGGGGCTGAGATAGACGCGGTCGGCGCACACTTCGCGGATGGCCTGCACGAGGTGCTCCGACGCCTGGCTCTTGGTGACGCAGCCGCGCGCGCCGGCGCGCAGCGCCTCGAGGATGTGGTGCTCCTCGGTGTGCATCGTGAGGAGCAGGAACCGGGTGCGCGGCGAGACCTTGAGGATCTCGCGTCCCGCGTCGATGCCGTTCAGCGTCGGCATGCTGAGATCCAGCACCGCGATGTCGGGGCGGGTGGCCTCGGCGAGGCGCACCGCCTCCTGGCCGTCCGACGCCTCGGCGACCACGTCGAAGCGCTCGCGTTCGAGGAGCGCGCGCACCCCCTGCCGCACGATCTGGTGGTCATCGGCCAGCAGCACATTCGCCCGCATCGTCGTTGCTCTCCAGGGGAATCTCGACGGCAATCTCGGTCCCGCGCCCTCCGCGGTCGGCGATGCGCACCGTGCCGTCGAGCAGCGCCACGCGTTCTTCGATTCCGGCCAGCCCGAGACCACGGCGGCCGCTGTCCGCGACCGCGGCGGCGTCGAAGCCGGTACCGTCGTCGCGGATCGAGTAGTGGACCCGGCCGTTGCGTTCGTGCAGCCAGACCTGGGCCTGTGTCGCCTGGGCGTGCCGGCCCACGTTGCAGAGCGTCTCCTGCGCGATCCGGTAGAGCACCGTCTCCACGGACGGAGGCAGCCGCCGGTCGAGGAAGGCGGCGACGTGGACCGCGATCCCCCACCGCTTCGACGCGCTGTCGGCGAGGAAGCGGATCGCGGGCACGAGCCCGAGATCGTCGAGGATCGTGGGGCGGAGATCGCGCGACAGCTCGCGGAGCTGCTCCTCCACCTGGTCGAGCACCGCGCGCACGTCGCCGAGCGCGGGGCGCACGCCGGGCGGGAGGCCCGCCGCGACGTCGGCGAGCCGCAGGTGCGCGGCGGCCAGCGTCTGCGTCACCTCGTCGTGCAGCGTGTAGGCGAGGCGGCGCGCCTGGTCCTCGAGCATGTCGTTCAGCCGCCGCAGCATCGTGTTGGCGTCGCGGAACGTCCGGTGCGTGACCTCGAACGGGCCCAGCGCCTCGCAGAGGAACGCCTCGGCGGCTGCGGCGACCTCGGCGCGCGGTGTGGTCTCCAGCACCGCGGCCAGCGCGCGGCTGTGCGCCGCGGCCATGTCGAGCACGCCGCTGCCGAGACCGAAGGCGCGCCGGCCGATTTCGTAGGCGCGCAGCAGCCCCTGCTCGTCGCGGCGCGCGAGGTACTCGCGCAGCCCCTCGGTGTAGGCGGCGAGCAGCTCGCCGGGCAGCGCCCCGGCGGCGGTCGCGGGCTGTACGTGCGTGAAGGCGGTCACTGGATCCACTTCCGCATGACGACCGTGGTGCCCTTGCCGAGTTGCGAGGCGATGTCGAACTCGTCCATCAGCCGGCGCGCGCCCGGCAGGCCGAGACCGAGTCCGGATCCGGTGGTGATCCCGTCGCGGAGCACGGCGCGCACGTCGGCGATGCCCGGTCCGTCGTCGCGCGCGATGATCTGGACGCCGGTGCGGGAGCCGTCCTCGGCGAGGCTGATGCTGACCTCGCCCTCGCGCGCGTACTCGACGATGTTGCGGGCGATTTCCGAGATCGCCGTCGCAATGATGGTCAGGTCGCTGGGTGAGAAGCCGAGCCGCGCGGCGATCTCGCGGCCGTGCTGTCTCGCCGTCACGATGTCCGCCGTGGACTGGACCCTGATCAGAACCTCCGTCTGCATGTCAGCCGTCGATGAATGAGACATGGCGCATGGCCGAGATTCAAAAGCGTTGCCACGCACCCGGCTCGGGTGATTTCCCGAGCGCTCGTGCGGAAGATGCCCGTGTCCTGCGGATGCATCGCCGCTGAGGTCGTCGTGCCGCCGGGCTGTCGCGCGGTTTCGATTTGGGGCACGTGGTATGCGAGGTGTACAAACACGGGCCCGGCAGGCGCTGCTGACGCCAACCGGGCCGTTCGAGCGCGCACGTTCGCCTCAGGCGATGCGCGTCGTCGAGATCGCGCGCGTGGCCGCGCCGGCGAGCCGGCGATAGAGGCTGAGCGCCTGCGCCGTCACCTGGTCCATGTTGTAGTACTTGTACGTGCCGAGCCGTCCGGCGAAGTGCACCCCCGGCGTGGCCGCCGCCAGCGCCTGATATTGACGGTACAGTTCGGCGTTGGCCTTCGTCGGAATCGGATAGTAGGGATCCCCTTCGGCCATCGGGTACTCGTAGACAATCGCGGATTTCGGGTGCGCCTGACCCGTGAGGTGCTTGAACTCCGTGACGCGCGTGTACGGGTGCTCGTTCGGGTAGTTGTAGACCGCCACCTCCTGGACCTGCGGCGCGTCCACGGTGACGTGCTCGAAGCGCAGCGACCGATAGGGAAGCCGGCCGAAGCGGTACTCGAAGAACTCGTCGATCGGCCCGGTGAAGATCACCTCCCGGTACGGCAGCGCGTCGCGAATCTCCCGGTAATCGGTGTTGAGCAGGACCTTGATGCGCGGGTGCGCGAGCATGCGCTCGAACATCCGCGTGTAGCCGTGCCGCGGCATCGCCTGATAGGTGTCGCTGAAGTACCGGTCGTCGCGGTTCGTGCGGACTGGAATGCGCGCGATCACCTGGGCGTCGAGCTCGCTCGGATCGAGCCCCCACTGCTTGCGCGTGTAGTGCCGGAAGAACTTCTCGTAGAGCTCGCGTCCGACCTTGCTGATGATGACGTCCTCCGACGTCAGCACCGGGTCGCGCGGCTCGCCGCGTGAGGCGAGGAACGCCTCGGCCTCCATGGCGGTGAAGGACGTGCCGTACAGGCGGTTGATCGTGTCGAGGTTGATCGGAATGGGCACCAGCGTGCCGTCCACCGACGCCCGGACGCGGTGCTCGTACGGCCGCCACGCGGTGAAGCCCGAGAGGTACTCGAAGACCTCCTTCGAGTTCGTGTGGAAGATGTGCGGCCCGTAGACGTGCACCAGCAGGCCGTCGTCGTTGTAGCGGTCGTAGGCGTTGCCGCCGATGTGCGGACGCCGGTCGACGAGCAGCACCTGCTTGCCCGAGCCCCGCGCCAGGCGCTCGGCGAGCACGCTCCCGCAGAAGCCCGCGCCGACGATGAGGTAGTCGAACGTCACGCCCGTGACCTCGCGCGCGACGGCGTCCGGCCGGCCGCGCGCGGGCGGTCCGCGGCGGCCACGGACGGCAGGACCCGCGGTCCGCGGCGGGCGGGCGCGAGGCGGGCGGCGACCAGCGCGTCGATGAGCGCCGCCATGCGGTCCCACGTGCGATCCCAGGACAGCCCGGAGATGAACGCGTCCACGCGCGCCAGCCAGTCCGGCGCCGGACCGGCCAGCGCCACCTCCACCGCCGCGGTGAACGCGTCGACCGTGTCCGCGATCCGCACCAGTCCGAGCTCGCCGTACGGCGAGACGACGTCGCGGATGGAGGTGGAGACGACGGGCCGCCCGGCGGCGAGGTACTCGGGCGTCTTCGTGGGGCTGATGAAGCGCGTGGCGTCGTTGTGCGCGAAGGGGAGCAGCGCGACGTCCCATCCGCCCAGGTATGCCGGCAGCTCCGCGTACGCGCGCTGTCCGGGCAGGTGGACGTTCGGACGCCGCCGCAGCTGCGCCGGGTCGATCTTGGCCGTCGGCCCCACCAGCACGATCTGCCAGTCGGGACGCCGCGCGGCCAGCCCGTCGATGAGTTCGAGATCCATCCGCTCGTCGATCACCCCGCAATAGCCGAGGCGCGGGCGCGGAATGCGCTGCTGATCCGCGGGCTCCGGCAGCCCGGTGCGCGCGCGGGCGAAGTGCGCGACGTCGACGCTGCTCGGAAACAGGTGCACGTCGGGATGCTGGTCGCGCCGCGACTCGTACAGGCTGCGGCCGCCGGTGAACACCAGATCGGCGCGCGACAGCAGGTCCCGCTCCAGATCGACCAGTTCCCGCGGCGCGTAGGCGAAGCCGGCGAGATGGTCCATGCAGTCGAAGACGACGGCGATCGGGTCGAAGCCGCGCGTGAACGGCAGCGCCATCGGCGTCCAGTACCAGAACACGCCGTTCGCGATGCCGGCATCGGCGATGAGGCGTTCGAGCATGGCGCGCTGGATGCGCGCGCGCGACTCGGACGCGACGTCCGGCGGAAGGTGCGGAACCGCGACGTACACGCCGGACGCGTCGCGTTCGATCACGAGCCGCGGCGTGCCGCCGGATTCGACCGGCTCCTCGACGAAGAAGACGCGGCGCGTGCGCGCCGCACGTGTCATCAGGTGTTGCGGGCGCTGGAACACGAAGCGCCAGCGGAGATGAGAAAGGCAGATGAGATCGGGAACACCGGGCGCGGCGGCGTGCGGTCTGCGGGTGCCGGCCCATTCGATGCGGATGTCGGACGATGGTGGCTGCGACATTCAGGCCTCCTGCCACGCGTCCGCTTCGGCCTTCGTCAGCAGCGGGTGACGGCCGGGATCTAGCGCGGGGCCTCCCGATGAAATCCAACATCCATGCCACCGGCCCGGATCAGGTCTCCGCCGCCTGCAGCGACACGCTCATGGGCGGCATCGGTCCGTTCGTCGCGCGCGCGATCTCGTCAATGGGGAACTTCGGTGTCCGGTCGGCGTACAGCAGCCCGTTCGCCTCCTGATACGTGTCGGCGAACTGCGTGTAGCAGAAGCCGGCCAGCACGTCGATGTTCCGCACGGCGGCAAGCAGGCGCGTGTACCGCTCCGCGAGCTGCTGCGGGGAGTCGCAGCAGCTGTAGCCCCAGGTGCCGGGATCCTGCGCCAGCGCGACGCCGCCGAACTCCGACAACACCACCGGCAGACCGACGTGGCGCTCGCGATCCAGCACGACCACGCGCCCGCCCGGACGCTCGTGACGCGTCAGGCGCGGCAACACCTCGTCCACGTGGTAGCGCCGCTGCAGCCGATCCGGATCGGGATCGTAGTCGTGGACGCCGATGATGTCGGTCGCGACGCTCTCCCACCCGTCGTTGCCGACGACGGGGCGGTCCGGATCGAGCGCCTTCGTCAGGTGATACAGCGCCTGGACGAAGTGCCGCTCCGCGGCGTTGCTCGGGAGGTTCGGCACGCCCCAGGACTCATTGAACGGCACCCAGGCGACGATGCACGGGTGGCTGAAGTCGCGGCGCAGCGCGTCCAGCCACTCGCGCGTGAGGCGCTCGACCGACGAGGTCGTGAACCGGTAGGCGCTGGGCATCTCCTCCCAGACGAGCAGCCCGAGGCGATCGGCCCAATACAGGTACCGCGGGTCCTCGATCTTCTGGTGCTTGCGCACGCCGTTGAAGCCCATCGCCTTGGCGAGCTCCACGTCCCGCCGCAGCGCCGCATCGTCCGGCGCGGTGAGCCCGCCGTCGGGCCAGTAGCCCTGATCGAGCACCAGCCGCATGTGGTACGGGCGGCCGTTGAGCAGGAAGCGGTACTCGTCGACGCCCACCGAGCGCAGCGCGGTGTACGTGCGGACGTGATCGAGCAGCGCGCCGTGCTCGTCGTACAGGTCGAGCGTGCCGTCGATGATCGTCGGCGCCTCGGGGGACCAGAGCAGTTCGTTGCGGTAGTCGTCGATGCCCGGATCCGACAGCGCGATGCGGCGGTGCACCTCGTGCGCGAGCACCAGGTAGCTGTCCTTCGTCAGCAGCTGCGGGCCCACGCGCAGCTCCACGTGGACCCACAGCGTGTCGCGCCGAGCGCCCGCGACGCGCAGGTCCAGCCCGAGCTCCCAGCGCGCGAGCGAGGGCGTCCAGCGCAGCTCGCTGATCCAGGTCGGAGGCACGATCTCGAGCCACACCGTCTGCCAGATGCCGGTCGTGCGGTGATACCAGATGCCGTGCGGATTGAGCTGCCAGTCCTGCTTGCCCCGCGGCTTCGACAGGTCGGCCGGGTCGTCCTCGACGCGGACGATGACCGTCTGCTCGTCCCCTTTGGTGAGGAGATCGGTGATGTCGACGGTCCAGGGCGTGTAGCCTCCCTCGTGGCGGCCGGCGAAGCGCTCGTTGATCCAGACCGTCGCGTAGTGGTCGACCGCCCCGAAGTGCAGCAGCAGGCGCTCGCCGGGCTCGAGGGCGGGACGCGTGAAGCCGCGCCGGTACCAGCACACGTGCAGGTACCCGGTCTCGCCGATGCCGCTGGCCGGCGCTTCCGGGCTGAAGGGCACGACGATCCGGCGATCCCAGCGCACGTCGTCGAACGCCTGGCGGAAGCCGGGCCGGCCGAGCGCGAAGTCCCACTCGCCGTTCAGCGAGACCCACTCGCTGCGCTCCAGTTGCGGACGTGGATAGCCGCGGTGGGGATCGGGCCGGTGACGCATGCGCCGACGCAATGCAAGGGCTGCACCGCCGTGGCACGGCCGCTGCGTACGACCGCGCCGCCGGCCCGCCGGGCCGGCGCCCGTATGGCCGACCCGCTCGCCGTTCCCGGCGGGGAGCAGCTCCTCTGGCTGTTCCTGCTCGCGCTTCCCGTCGCGACCGTCGCGTGGACCGTGACGCACGAGGAGGTCTTCCGCGAGCCGCGCGAGTGGTGCGCCCGACGGAGCCAGGCGAGCCGGCACGTGGCTGCGCGGAAGTTCTTCTATCTGTTCACCTGCGAGTACTGCTTCAGCCACTACGTCGCGGCCGGCGCGGTCGCGCTCACCGGGTTCCGCCTGCTCCTGGACGACTGGCGCGGCTGGGGGATCGCGTGGCTGGCGCTCGTGTGGGTCGCCAACACCTACATGAGCCTGTTCGGCCGGCTGCGGCTCGACATCCGCCGCGAACGCATCGAGATCGCCGGGATCGCCGAGGAGATGGAGGAGAACGGACAAGAGTCGCAGAAGGGGACGGAGCAATCGGCCCCGTGAAGAACGCGGCGGGTAAGCGGGTGAGGTGACGTATCGTATTCTGACAGGGCGGCTGCCCGGCCGTGATGCGGCCCGGTGTCACGCCTGCTCGCTGCGCCCGTTTCCCGGCTGGAGGTCCTCGTTCCCGTGCCCCTGTTCCGACGCGTCCCCGCCCGCGGGGCCGCTGTTTTCTGGCGATTTGCGGCCCTGGCCGCCGCGCTCGGCGCGGCCGCCTGCAGCGGCAACGCCGCGTCGGTGCGCGAGGATGCGGCCGCGACGGCCGCCGACGAGCCGCGCGAAGTGCAGGTCGTTCCCGTCAGATCCGACCGGCTCGTACGGACTATCCAGGTCACGGGTACGCTGGCGGCCGAGGAGCAGGTGACGCTCAGCCTCAAGGTCGCCGGACGGCTGCACGAGCTGTACGTCGATCTCGGCAGCCGCGTCCAGGCCGGCCAGGTGCTCGCGCGGCTCGTGCCGACCGACTTCGAGCTCCGCGAGAGCCAGGCCCTGGCCGCGCTGCACCAGGCGCGCGCGCGGCTCGGACTCCCGCTCGACGGCGACAACGACGAGGTCGACATCGAGTCGACCGCGATCGTCCGATCCGCCGCGGCCCTGCTGGAGGAAGCGCGGCTGAACCGCGACCGGATCAGGACCTTCGTCGAGCGCGGCATCGCCGCGAAGGCGCAGCTCGACGCCGCCGAAGCCGCGCTCCAGGTGGCCGAGTCGCGGTATCAGGACGCCCTCGAAGAGGTCCGCAACCGCCAGGCGGTGCTGGAGCAGCGCCGCACCGAGCTCGAACTGGCGCGGCAGGCCGTGCGCGACTCGCGGCTGGTCGCGCCGCTCGACGGCATCGTGCGCGAGCGCCATGTCTCGGTCGGCGAGTTCCTCGCCGCCGGATCGCCGGTCGTCACCATCGTCCGCATGCATCCGCTTCGGCTGCGGCTGGCGGTGCCGGAGCGCGACGCGCCGCTCGTCCGCACGAACCAGCAGGTCTTCGTCACGGTCGAAGGCGATCCGACCCGGCACGCCGGCCGGATCGCGCGCGTCAGCCCGGCGATCGACGAGAACAGCCGGACGCTGATGATCGAAGCGGAGGTCCCGAACCCCGCCGGCCAGCTGCGTCCCGGCTCGTTCGCCAACGCCACGATCGTCACCGCGTCAGCCGACGAGGCGCTGCTCGTGCCCACGTCCGCGATCGTGACCTTCGCCGGCGTGGACAAGGTGCTCGTCGTCCGCGAAGGCAAGGTCGTGGAGCAGCGGGTCACCGTCGGCCGTCGTGACGCCGAGCGCGCCGAGATCCTGGAGGGTGTCCAGGCCGGCGACCCGGTGATCGTCCGGCCGGGCAACCTGACGGCCGGCGCGCGCGTCCGCGTCACGGGCCAGGCCGCGGGCGCCGACCTCGAGCGCGCCACCGCGCGGTGAGCCGCCAGCGATGAGACGCCTCGCCGCCATCTGCATCGAGCGACCGGTCTTCGCCTCGATGCTGATCTCCTGCCTCGTCGTCATCGGCGTCGCCAGCTACCTGCGGCTGGGCATCGACCGGTTCCCGGCGATGGACCTGCCCACGGTCTTCATCCGCACGCAGCTGCCCGGCGCGTCGCCCGAAGAGATGGAGGTGCTCGTCGCGCAGCCGATCGAGGAGTCGGTCAACACCGTCCAGGGCATCGACGAGCTGCGCTCCATCGCCGGGCCCGGCACCGCCATCGTCATCGCGACCTTCTCGCTCGACCGCGACATCGAGGCCGCGACCCAGGACGTGCGCGATCGCGTCTCGGCCGTCCTCCAGCAGCTGCCGCGCGACGTGCGCCCGCCGATCGTCGGCAAGTCGGACAACGACGCCTCGCCGGTCATCACGATCGCGGTCTCCGCGGATCGCCCGCTGCGCGAGCTCACCGAGATCGCCGACAAGCAGGTGAAGCCGCTGATCGAGCGGTCGAGCGGCGTCGGCGAGGTACAGATCGTCGGCGGGCTCGAGCGGGCGATCAACGTCTGGGTCGAGGCGGACCGGCTGGCCGCCTACAACCTGCCGATCACCGCCGTCCGCGACGCGCTGGCGCGCCAGAACGCCGATCTGCCCGGCGGCAACGTGACCGGCCAGATCCGCGAGCAGACGCTCCGGACGATGGGGCGGGTCGTCGATCCCCGCGGTTTCGACGACATCGTCATCGCCACGCGGAACGGCGTGCCGGTCCGCGTGCGCGACATCGGCTGGTCCGAGGACGGCACGAAGGAGCAGCGGACGCTCGCGCGCCTCAACGGCGTGCCCTCCGTGACGCTAGCGGTCCGCCGCCAGACGGGGGCCAACACGGTGGCGGTCATCGAGGCCGTGAAGGCCAACCTCGAGCGCGCGAAGGCGCAGCTGCCGCCGGACGTGCGGCTCGAGGTCATCCGCGACCAGTCGAACTACATCTACGCCGCGCTGCACGAGATCAACCTGCACCTCGTGCTCGGCAGCATCCTGGCCTGCCTGGTCGTCCTCGCGTTCATGCGGAGCTGGCGGTCGATGCTCATCGCCGGCGTGGCGATTCCGGCCTCGGTCATCTCGACCTTCGGGATGATGGCGGCGCTCGGCTTCACGCTGAACAGCGTGACGATGCTCGCGCTCGTGCTGATGGTCGGCATCGTCATCGACGACGCCATCGTCGTCCTCGAGAACATCTTCCGCTTCGTCGAGGAGAAGAAGATGACGCCGTTCGAGGCGGCGCGCGCCGGCACGTCGGAGATCGCGCTCGCCGTGCTCGCGACCACGCTGAGCCTGGCGGTCATCTTCATCCCGGTCTCGTTCATGTCGAGCATCGCGGGGCGGTTCCTGTACCAGTTCGGCCTCACCGCCGCCGTCGCGATCATGGTCAGCCTGCTCGTCTCGTTCACGCTGACGCCGATGATGAGCGCCCGGCTGCTCCGCGCGGAGGATGCGGCCGGCCACGGACATGGACACGGGCATGGCGCCGGTGACGACGGCGCCCGGTCGCGGCGCGGCTTCTACGCGTACATCGACCGCGCGTACACGACGGTGCTCGGCTGGTCGATGCGCCACCGTCCGGCCGTGGCGTGCCTGGCCGCCGCGGTCGCTCTGAGCGCGATCCCGCTCTATGGCCTCGTCCGGCAGGAGTTCCTGCCGAGCGGCGTCGACGAAGGGGAGTTCGAGGTCAGCATCACCGCGCCCGAGGGGACGACCCTCGCGGCCATGAACGACGCGATGGCCGTGATCGAGAACGAGATCCTGGCGATGCCGTCGGTGCGCATGGTGCTGACGTCGGTCGGCGGCGGCTTCCTCGGCGGCGTCAACCAGGGGGACATCTACGTCCGGCTCGCCCCGCACGAGGAGCGCGTGTTCGGCTGGGCGCGGCTGCTGCGCGGCATCATGACCCTCGACCCGCTCGCCGCGTTCCGGGACAACTATTCGCAGCGCGACGTGATGCAGCAGGTCCGGCAGGTGCTCCGGCGGTATCCCGAGCTGCGCACCGGCGTCCGCAACGTGCCGTCGCTGAACATCGGCGGCGGCCGCAATGACCTCGATCTCGCGATCCGCGGACCCGAGCTGGAAGAGCTCGCCTCCTTCACCGAGCGGCTGCGGGAGCGCGCGCCGGAACTCGGCATCGTCGACGCCGACACGACGCTGAAGCTGAACAAGCCGGAGCTGCAGGTGCAGATCGACCGGAGCCGCGCCGCCGACCTGGGCGTGGAGACCGCGGACATCGCCACCGCGCTGCGCGTGATGGTCGGCGGCGACGAGGAGGTGACCCGGTACCGCGACGCGTCGATCAACGACGACTACGACGTGCAGCTCCGGCTCGCCGAAGACGACCGGAACGACCCGGCGACGCTCGGCCAGCTGCTCGTGCCGCGGGCGTCGGGCGAGCTCGTGCGGCTCGACAACCTGGTCTCGATCGTCGAGACGGAGGCCCCGTCGCGCATCGACCGCCAGGACCGCCAGCGCCAGGCCAACCTGCGGGCGAACGTCGCGCCCGGCTTCGCGCAGGCCGATCGCATGCAGGCGCTCATCCGCGCGGCGCAGGAGCTGAACATGCCGCCGGCCTACTCGATCGCGGTCGCCGGCCGCGCGCGCGAGCTGGAGCGCACGTTCCGCGAGTTCCTCTGGGCGTTCCTGCTGTCGATCATCTTCATGTACATGATCCTCGCCGCCCAGTTCGAGAGCCTCGTGGACCCGTTCACGATCCTGCTCTCGCTGCCGGTGGCGATCCCGTTCGCGATGCTCTCGCTCTGGCTGACGGACCAGACGCTGAACCTCTACTCCGCGCTCGGGCTGCTCGTGCTGTTCGGGGTCGTGAAGAAGAACGCGATCCTGCAGATCGACCACATGAACACGCTGCGCCGCGCCGGGATGTCCCGGGCCGATGCGATCATGCGCGCCAACCGCGACCGGCTCCGGCCGATCCTGATGACGACGCTGGCGCTGGTCGGCGGCATGCTGCCGCTCGCGCTCGGCACCGGCCCCGGCGCCGAAGAGCGGCGCAGCATCGCGATCGTCGTCATCGGCGGCCAGACGCTGTCGCTCCTGCTGACGCTCCTCGTCACGCCGGTCGCGTACTCGCTGTTCGACGATCTCGCGCACAGCCCGGCGTGGGCACGCGCGCTGTTCTGGAGGCGTGCGCGGGAAGAACAGGCGTCAGTGGGCTAGTCCCGAGGCCGCAGAGGATCAATCACAGAGAGCACAGAGGCCACAGAGGGCTGCCGATCGGGTAGGTGCCTACGCGCGCACCGGATGCTCGACGTACCGCCCCTGCGCAGGTCGCGCCACCTCATCGAACCGCTCGGCCAGCTCCCGCAGCGCATCCGACGTTCCCGGACCCGACATCGGCAGCCCATGGCCCGCCGCGACGACGAGCGGATCGAGCGCGGCGAGCCGTTCCACGGAATCGCGCGCCGCGTCCCAGTCCGTCGTGTAGTAGGCCGGCGGGCC
>DASVDJ010000167.1:0-22641 GCA_036381155.1 Vicinamibacterales bacterium | reverse complement strand
GCACACCGGTGACGGTCCGGCTGTCCTCACGTACGGCATCCGGGCCGCGGTGCTCCGTCAGCTCCTCGCCGCGGCCCTGCTCCTCTTCTGCGCGGCGTGGCCCGCGCAGGCCCAGCATCTCGCGAGCGTCGAGACGGACCGCCTGCTCCTCGTCTACGTCGACGGCGGCGAGGGGTTCCTCGTCCCGCACGCGGCGCGCACGTTTCTCAACTCGCTCGAGTTCCAGAAGCGGCTGTTCGGCTACGAGCCGGACGAGCCGATCGCGGTGCTGCTCGCCGACTTCTCGGACAGCGGCAACGCCGGCGCGACGTCCGTCCCGCGCAACGCGCTCACCGTGCAGATCGCGCCGCTCTCCTACGCGTTCGAGACGATCGTGTCGAACGAGCGGATGAACGCGATCATGAACCACGAGCTGGTCCACATCGTCTCGATGGACCAGTCGACGCGGCAGGACCGGTTCTTCCGCGGGCTGTTCGGCGGCAAGGTCATGCCGATCAACGAGCAGCCGGAGTCGATGCTCTACTTCTACCTGACGACGCCGCGCGTCGCGGCGCCCCGGTGGTTCCACGAAGGGAGTGCCGTCTTCGTCGACACGTGGATGGCGGGCGGGATCGGCCGCGCGCAGGGAGGCTTCGACGAGATGGTCTTCCGCGCGATGGTCCGCGACGGCGCGCCGTTCTACGACCCGCTCGGGCTGGTGTCGGAAGGCACGAAGATCGACTTCCAGCTCCAGATCAACTCGTACCTCTACGGCACCCGGTTCCTCACCTGGCTGGCGCGCCGCCACTCGCCGGGACAGGTGGTGGACTGGATCGCGCGGCGCGAGGGGAGCCGCGGCTACTACGCCGCGCAGTTCCGGAAGGTCTTCGGGCAGAAGCTAAAGCAGGCGTGGGCCGAATGGATCGCGGACGAGCGCGCGTTCCAGCAGAAGAACCTGGCGGCGATCCGCGAGTACCCCATCACGCCGCACACCGACCTCACCACGCGCGCGCTCGGATCCGTGTCGCGCGCCTGGTACGACCCGGAGCGCGGTCGGCTCTACGCCGCGTTCAACTACCCCGGCGTCGTCGCGCACGTGGGCAGCATCGATCTGGCCAACGGCCAGGTGCGGCGGATTGTGCCGATCAAGGGGCCGGTCATCTACGCCGTGACCTCGCTCGCCTACGACCCGCGGGAGCACGTCCTCTTCTACACGACCGACAACAGCGCGCACCGGGATCTCGTGCGGCTCGACCCGGAGACCGGACGGACGCAGCTGCTGATCAAGGACGCGCGCATCGGCGACCTCGCGTTCAACCACGCCGACCGCACGCTCTGGGGCATCCGGCACCTGAACGGGCTGTGCACGATCGTCCAGCTCGAGCCGCCGTACACGTCGTGGTCGCGCGTGGTCACGCTGCCCTACGGCACGGTCGCCTACGATCTCGACGTCTCGCCCGACGGCACGCGGGTGGTCGCCGCGTTCGGCGAGATCGACGGGTCGATGGACGTGCGCGTGTTCGAGACCGAGACGCTGCGCCGCGGCGAGACGACGCCGATCCGGCGGTTCGACTTCGGGCCGTCGGTGCCGTCGGGGTTCGTGTTCTCTGAGGACGGGCGCTACCTGTACGGCAGCGCCTACTACACCGGCGTCTCGAACATCTTCCGGTACGAGGTCGAGCCGGGCACGCTGGAAGCCGTCAGCAACACCGAGACCGGCTTTTTCCGGCCGGTGCCCATCGGCGGCGACGACCTGATCGTGTTCCGCTACACCGGCCAGGGCTTCCTGCCCGCGCGCATCACCGCGACGCCGGTCCACGACATCAACCCGATCACGTTCCTCGGCGAGCGGCTCGCCGAGGAGAAGCCCGAGGTGAAGGGCTGGATCGCGGGATCGCCGGCACGGATCCCATGGGACACGATGGAGAAGCGCGACGGGATCTACCGGCTCGCGGGCGGGCTGACGAGCGAGTCGTTCTACCCGGTGCTCCAGGGCTACAAGGACACGGCGGCCGTCGGGATGCGCTGGAACTTCTCGGACCCGCTGCAGCTGAACCGGCTCGCGCTGTCGGCCACGTACAGCCTGGACGGCTCGCTGCCGTCCTCCGAGCGCGTGCACCTGCGGGCCGACTACCAGCGCTACGACTGGCGCGCGGAGGCGGTGTTCAACGAGGCTGACTTCTACGACCTGTTCGGGCCGACGAAGACGGGGCGGAAGGGCTATGCGGCCGGCCTCGGGCGCAAGTGGACGCTCGTCTTCGACGAGCCGCGCCGGCTGGAGCTCGACGTCAACGGGCGCTTCGCCGGCGGCCTCGATCGCCTGCCCGAGTACCAGAACGTCGTGGTCGACGTCGACCGGCTGGTCACGCTCGAGTCGTCGCTGGCGTTCAGCGACGTCCGCAGCTCGCTGGGCGCGGTCGACGAGGAGACCGGGCTGAAGTGGCGGACGGTGGCGCAGGCGTCGGTGGTCGACGGCGAGCTGGTCCCGCGGTTCCGCGCGGAGCTGGCGCACGGATACGCGCTGCCGGTCGGGCACTCGTCGATCTGGCTGCGCCACGCCGCCGGCGTCGCGCCGGAGCGGGCGAACAACCCGTTCGCGCAGTTCTACTTCGGCGGCTTCGGCAACAACTGGGTCGACCGCGGGGACGAGAAGCGGTACCGCGAGTACTACAGCCTGCCCGGCGCGGACCTCAACGAGATCGGCGGCCGCGCGTTCGCGAAGTCGACCGTCGAGCTGAACCTGCCGCCGGTGCTCTTCTCGCGGCTGGGCACGCCGGGCTTCTACGCGAACTGGCTGCGCCCGGCGGTCTTCGCGACCGGCCTCGTCACGACCGGCGGGCTCGGCCCCGACACCGGGCGGCGCACGGCGCTCAGCCTGGGCGGCCAGGCCGACATCCGGTTCACGGCGCTCTCCACGCTCGACTTCACGCTGTCGTTCGGCGGCGCGGTGGCGCTGGAGGACGGCCATCGCCCGCGGCGTGAGCTCATGGTCTCGGTGAAGGTGTTCCGGTAGGTCGCGCGCGGTTCACGGGCCACAGAGGCACCGAGGCACAGAGGGGGCACGGAGGAAGCGATTGGAGTGATACATTCCAATCCTCGGTGCTCGCCCGACACCAGGAGGGCCGGCCTGCAGGCCGGCATTCGCGAGCCTCTTTGCTCTCCGTGGCTCTGTGGTTCGTTACCCTTCGCTCGAACCCCGGGACGGCCGGCCTTCAGGCCGGCTGTTCACTGGTCTGACCCGCCCGTGCTCGCGCTGACGCTGGTTCCCGTCGTCGTCTTCCTCGGCGTCCTCGTCCTGATGGACAGCTTCAAGCTGGTGCGCCCGTTCGCGATCATGGTCGCGATCTCCTGGGGCGGGCTGGCGGCGTTCGCGCTGGAGCCGGTACACCGCGCGCTGGTGAGCGGCGGCTACGTCGACGCGCAGACGCTCGTGCGCTACGTTGCGCCGATCGGCGAGGAGCTGCTCAAGGCGGACTTCGTGCTGCTGCTGCTCGCGCGGCACCGCATCGGGTTCCTCGTCGACGCCGCGGTGCAGGGCTTCGCGGTCGGCGCCGGCTTCGCGCTGGTCGAGAACGCCAGCTACCTGGCCGCGATGCCGGACGCGCCGGCGCTCGTCTGGATCGTCCGCGGCTTCGGCACCGCCGTCCTCCACGGCGGCACGACGGCCATCGTCGCGATCCTGGCGAAGAGCTGGCTCGAGCGGCGGTCCGGGTCACAGACCGTCGCGCGCTGCGCGCTCGCGCTGCTGCCCGGGCTCGCGCTCTCCACCGCGGTGCACTCCGCCTACAACCACCTGCTCCTCCCGCCGGTGGCCTCGACGCTGCTGCTGCTGATCGCGCTGCCGCTGCTGCTGCTCGCGGTCTTCGAGCGCAGCGAGCGCGCGACGAGCGACTGGGTGGGCGGCGGCATGGACATGGAACTGGCGCGCCTCGACGAGCTGGTCAGCGAGGAGTTCTCGAGCTCGAACTACGGCAAGTACCTGCAGGAGCTGAAGGGACGCTTCGACGGCCCGGTCGTCGCCGACATGGTGTGCCTGCTGCGCCTGCAGCTCGAGCTCTCCGTGCAGGCGCGCGCGCTCGTCATGGCGCGGCAGGCGGGCCTGTCGCTGCCGCCGGATCCGGATCTCGCGCCGGCGCTCGAGGAGGTGGCCGCGCTGCGCCGCGCGATCGGCGTCACCGGCATGATGGCGCTCCGCCCGCTCGCGCTGAGTGCGGAGCAGGATGCGTTTCACCGGAACGTGCTCACGAGGAAATAGCGGGACGGATCGGGGCGGATCAGGTCGGATCGGGTCGGATCGGGTCCCGCCTCGGCCCGCGTGATCCCTGGCGGGCCTCGGCGGATCAAGTCCGCGCGAGGTTCTCGCCTTCCGTCCCCGCCGGAACACCGTGCTCTCCGGGCTCTCCGTCCTCTCCCGGTTTTCTGTGCCCTCTGTCCCCTCTGTGGTCTCCGTGCCCTCTGTGGCGACGCTCGATGCTCGCAGCGATCAGATACGCCCCCAGCGCCGCAGCGAGCGACGCCAGGTAGTCCCACGACACGGGCCACACGAAGTGCGCGGCGATCCAGACCAGCGTGCCGGCGGCGAGCGACGCGGCGGCGGCGCGCGGGCCGCCGACGCGGCTCCACAGCGCGAAGCCGAGGATGACGGCGATGCCGGCGCTGCCGAAGCCGTTGGCCTCCTCCACCAGCCCCAGCACCGACTCGGACGCCAGCGCGAGCCACCACGCGCTCAGGCCTGACGCGATGACGGCGACCCGCGCGACGAGCAGCTTGCCGTCCTCGGTGAGCGACGGAAAGCGCGGCACGACCAGGTTGTGCGAGATGAGCGAGCCGGCGACGAGCAGGCAGCTGTCCACGGTCGACAGGATGGCCGAGACGAGCGCGCCGACGAACAGCACGTAGCCGAGGCGCGGCAGGTGCGTGGCGGCGAGCGTCGGGAGCACCTGTTCCGGGTCGTCGAGCTGCAGCCCGCCGGCGCTGGCCATCAGCCCCAGCGCGACCGGCAGCGATCCGATCGCCACGTAGCCGAGCGACGCGATCCACGCGGAGCGCCGCGCGACCTCCGGCGACCGGCACGCGACGATGCGCGAGATCAGCTCCTGCGCGGCGATCGACCCGACGATGGGGATCGCCCAGCGGTTGGCGACCTCGAGCATCGTCTCGCCGGGAGCGCGCCAGTCGAAGTGCCCCGCCGGCACCCGCGCGAACGCGAGGGTCGGACCGCCGGCGTCCTGGAGGACGAGCGCGGTCATGACCAGCAGCCCCACCGCGAGCACGACGCCCTGGACGAGGTCGCTCCAGGCGTCGGCGAGCATGCCGCCGAAGGCCGTGTAGATCAGCACCGTCCCGGCGGCGAGCGCGACGCCGGTCGACGCGCTGAGCCCGTCCGAGGAGGCCGCCAGCACCTGGCCGAAGGCGCGGATCTGCGCGCCGGCCCAGAGAATCGACGTCGGCGCCATCAGCAGCACGGCGAAGCGCTCGACGCCCGGCGAATAGCGCGCGCGGAAGAGGTCGCCGAGCGTCGTGATCCGCGCGCGCCACAGCGGCACCGCCAGCACCGCCGCGACGATGACGATCACGAGCGTGTAGCCGAACGGATCGCCGCGCGTGGCCGAGAGGCCCGACTCGTACACCGCGCCGGCGGCGCCGATGCACGTCTCGGCGCCGAACCAGGTCGCGAAGATGGAGAAGGCCGCCAGCCCCGGTCCGAGCCGCCGCCCCGCCACCAGGTAGTCGTCCTCGGTGCGGATGCGCCGCGACAGCAGCATCGCCGCCACCATCTGGAGGAGGACGTAGGCGAAGATGAAGAGGGTCACTGGCTGGTTGCGGATTCCGGATTGCGGATTGCGGATCTATTGCGGATTGGGCGCTGGCGCGGGTCGATTGCGGATTCCTTCGGATTGTGCGCGCTTCGCGCGCTGATTGCGGATTGCTCCGGATTCGAACCGAGGCCCGCTGTCGTGCACCAGGAGGGCCGCCCTTCAGAGCGGCACAATGGCCGAACTGAAGTTCGGCCCTGCGGTTCGGCCCTCCGACCCCGTCAGTTCCCCGCCGCTTTCGCGACCTCCGTCGCTTCCTCCTTCGTCAACCCGGTCAGATTGATCACGACGATCGCGTCGTGGCGGTTGACGAGAACCGTGGCGCCGAGGCCTTCGCGCGCGGGGAAGTACGACGCGTGGCGCGCGATGCCGGGCAGCACCTGCGCCGGGCGGCCGGCGTTGTTGGCGTTGCTGGTGCGCAGCGAGTCGTAGTAGGCCTGCAGCGTCTTCGTCTGCGTGCGCTGCAGCGCCTCGGGCGTGTAGGTGGTCACCGAGAGCGTGCGGCGGCCGTCACGGGTCGCCCACATGCAGATCGAGACGCCGAGCGTCGCCGGCGTCGAGGCCGGCACCGGCTTCGGCTGCACCGGGCGGCCGAGCGCGGCGTCGAGCTCGGCCTTCGTGACGAGCGCGCAGGCGTCGAGGGCGCGCGGGCCCGACTTGCCCTGCGCGGCGGCGGGGACCGGCGCGGCCAGGGCGGCGCACAGCACGAGCGAGGCGAACGGCAGGAGGCGCGGGATATGGCAGCTCATCCGCGCGATTGTAGTGCGGAATCGCGCGCCGCGGGCGCCGCGATTACGCGCGACGCCGGTCCGGAATCAGATCCCCCGTGATCATCTCGAGCAGGTTCTTCGCCGCGCCGACGAACGGAATCGCGTCGAGCCCGGCGTTGAGGACGCCGTTGCGCAGCCCCTTCTGCCGGACGTGCTGGCGCACCAGCAGCAGCGCGACGATCGCGCCGGCGAACGGCACCGACCGCGCCAGCCGCCGGGACGCCCGCATCCCCCACCACCGCCCGATTCGACGTGTGACCGCCATGCCCCCCTCCGGGTCGATCCGAAGCAAACCGTCTGCCGTTGGTGGCCGACGCGGTTGGCCGGACTGAAGTCCGGCCCTGCGCCGTTAGAATCCCCGCGTGCCTCCACGACGACCAATCAACCCGCGCGTCCTTGTCCCGCTCCTGCTGCTCGTCGCCGCCGTCGCGCCGCCGGCGCGCACGGCGCAGCCCGACCGCGCCGCGGTCGTCGTGGACGCCGGCGCCCCCGGCGCGCCGATTCCCCGCACGCTCTTCGGCATCTTCTTCGAGGACATCAACTTCGCCGCCGACGGCGGCCTCTATCCCGAGCGCGTCAAGAACCGGTCGTTCGAGCTGCCCGACCCGCTGATGGGCTGGAAGAAGGCGGAAGCCCGCGGCGGGTCGTTCGAGATCCGGACCGAGGGCGCGATCTCGGCAGCCAACACGCGCTACCTGCGTCTGACGACGGACGGCGAGGATCCGTTCGGCGTGATGAACGACGGCTATCGCGGCGTCGGCGCGCACGAGGGCGAGACGTTCACGGTGTCGCTCGTGGCGCGGCACGTCGCCGGGGCGCCGCGGGCGCTGCGCGTCGAGCTGCGGACGCGCGGCGGACGGCCGATCGGCGACGCGCGCTTCGACGTCCCGCGTCCCGGCGCCGGCTGGACGACGCTGTCCGGCAAGCTGACGGCGTCGGCGCGCGAGATGCACGGCCGCGTGGCGGTCCTGCTCGACGGGCCCGGCACGGTCGACGTCGACGTGATCTCGGTCTTCCCCGTCGACACGTGGCGCGGCCGTCCGCACGGGCTGCGCCGCGATCTCGTCCAGCTGCTCGTCGACCTCCGCCCCGGCTTCCTCCGCTTCCCCGGCGGCTGCATCGTCGAGGGGCGGTACCTGGACGGGCGCTATCGCTGGAAGGAGACGATCGGCGACCCCGCGGAGCGGCGCCCGCTGGTGAACCGGTGGAACGACGAGTTCATGCACCGGCCGGCGCCCGACTACTACCAGTCGTTCGGCCTCGGCTTCTACGAGTACTTCCAGCTCGCCGAGGATCTCGGCGCCGAGCCGCTGCCGATCGTCAACTGCGGGATGGCGTGCCAGTTCAACTCGGGCGAGCTCGCGCCGCTCGAGGAGCTCGACACCTACATCCAGGACGCGCTCGACCTGATCGAGTTCGCCAACGGCCCGCCGGACTCGCCCTGGGGCGCGCGGCGGGCCGCGATGGGCCATCCCGCGCCGTTCGGCCTGAAGTACATCGGCGTCGGCAACGAGCAGTGGGGGCCGGAGTACGTCGGGCGCTACGAGCGGTTCGCGCGCGTGCTGAAGGCACGGCATCCGGAGATCCGGCTCGTCGGCAGCGCGGGCCCGAGCCCGGACGGCGAGCGGTTCGACTTCCTCTGGACGAAGCTCCGCGAGCTGCGGGCGGACCTCGTCGACGAGCACTACTACCAGCCACCCGAGTGGTTCCTGACGCACGCGTCTCGTTACGACGCGTACCCGCGCACCGGGCCGAAGGTGTTCGCGGGCGAGTACGCCGCGCACGTGCGGGGACGGTCGGGCCCCGAGCGCGGCACGTGGGAAGCCGCGCTCGCCGAGGCCGCGTTCATCACCGGCCTCGAACGCAACGCCGACATCGTCGAGATGACGTCGTACGCGCCGCTGCTCGGGCACGTCGACGCCTGGCAGTGGTCGCCGAACCTGATCTGGTTCGACAACCTCTCGTCGGCCGGGACGACGAGCTACCAGGTGCAGAAGCTGTTCGCGACCAACCGCGGTGAGCGGGTGCTGCCGGTCCGGATCAACGGCACGCCCGGCCGCGACGGCGCGCTCTACGCCAGCGCCGCGCAGGCGGAGGAAGGCGGGGCGATCGTCAAGATCGTCAACACCGCCGGCACCACGCAGCCGGTCTCGATCGCCGGCGCCGGGTCAGGTACGGTCCGCGTCATCACGCTCGCCGCCCCGCTCGACGCCGTCAACACGCTGCAGAACCCGGATGTGGTTGCCCCCGTCGAGCGCACGATCGACGTGCAGGGAGCGGCTCTGGAGATCGACTTGCCGGCGTATTCGGTGGTGGTTGTCAGGCCGTAGGGCAAACGTAGGGCCGAACCTCAGTCCGGCCTCGCAGGGCCGGACTTCAGTCCGGCGACGTAGCCGGCAGCTGGCAGCTGGCGGCTGGCAGTGACAGCCTCATGCAGGGGCCAGGAGCCAGGGGCCAGAGGCCGGAACGGAACTGGAAGCGGGAAGCGGGAAACAGGAAGCTTCTAGTTCCGCAACAGCACGTCCTTCGCTCGAGCCCGAGCCTTCCGAATTTCCTCTCTCAGCGCGGGCTCACTGTAGGTGACCACGCCGTCCGAGTAGTCGAACGCCGCGTCGATCTCGTCGCCGGCTACCGTGTCGAACGTGGCCGCCTGCTCGATGGCCTCGACGGTGAGCCGCTCGACGGGCTGGAACACCACGGTCGAAGCCCTTCCGAGGTTCAGGACCGGGACGAAGTACTCGCGAAGCCGGTACATCAGGAGATGGAGCCAGAACGTGAAGTAGTGCTTGAAGTCCTGATGCAGGACGAGGGACCGGTTCGGGATCAGGTGAGGGAAGAACGTGAGCGCGACCGACCGCGTACTCGCGGCGTCCTTCATGAGATCCACGAACAGGAACTCGATCGGCCCGCCCTCCCACGTGGCCGACGTGATGTCTCCCACATGCAGGTCGACCGACGAGCGCCAGGGCGCCAGGTACCGTTCGACCTCCTCCACGAAGCACTCGCCTGGCGCCCGCGTGAAGTCGAGCCCGTACTTCTCGTAGGACGGGTGCCAGCGAAACCAGTCGTACGTGTGGATGATCCTGCCCTGTTCAGGCACCTGCCGGTTTTCACGAAGCCCGGTTACCAGTGCTGCCGTCGAACCCCCGAGCCAGCAGCCGAGATCCACGACCGCGCCGGCGCCGGTGAAGTGTTCGCGAACGAGCCACCGCAGCAGCTTGCGCTCGTCGCCATGCAGCATCGTCGGCGGCGTGCGGCACACCGTGTCGGCGTGGAGCGCCGCAGGATCGGGGAACCGGGCGGGATCGTGCCAGTCGTGAGAAGCGGTCATGCTCGGACGGCGGTCTGTGCGCGCGAAATCCGGGGTACAGGTCTCCTGGTACACCAGCCATATCGGGCGTGATCGTTGGAAGGTTTAACGGCCCGGTAGCTGACGGCGGGCGTCCGGCTCGATCAGACCTCGATACTGCGCCACTTGCCCTGGCGGAACCGCACCACGCTGAGCGTCGCGCGGGTCATGTGTCCCAGCACGATCGCGAGCCAGATGTCGCCCGGCTGGAGCTGGCGCATGGCCTGGATCGTCCCCGCGAGGCCGAGCGGCACGACGATCTGCGAGATCAGCGAGATGTACAGCGGGCTGCGCGTGTCTCCCGTCCCCTGCAACCCGCCGGTGTAGCTGAGCGCGACGGTGATGAAGAAGCCGGACACCGCCAGGTACCGCAGCAGCTGCGCGCCGATGGCGGAGGCGTGCGGCTCGGTCATGCCGAACATCGCGAACAGCTGATCCGGGACGAACAGGAACAGCGTGCCCACGACGGCGGCCACGCCCAGGCCGAAGCGCGACGCCACGGCCACGCCTTCCATCGCCCGGTCGGGATGGCCCGCGCCGAGGTTCTGTCCCGCGATCGTCGCCGCCGCGCCCATCAGGCCCACCGACGTCCAGGTGATCAGCGAGAAGAGCTCGGAGTAGCCGACGGTATACGCCGCCTGCGCCGCGGCGCTGTGCTCGAGCGATCCGATGAACCGCAGGAGCATCACGCCGGCGATGTTCACCGCAATGCCCTGCACGCCAGCGGGCAGCCCGAACCGGAAGAGCTGCCGGATGACGCCGAGGTCGGGACGCAGGTCCATGCCGCGATGGAACCGGATGACGGTTCCCTCCCGGAACAGGAGCCCCATGCCCCACGCGACGACGATCGTGCTGCTCGCAATGGTGCCGAGCGCCGCGCCGACGGTGCCGAGCCGCGGGATCAGGATCACGTTGAACGCGACCGTCAGCACCGTCATCGTCACGCCAAGCCGCAGCGGCGTGCGCGGATCGCCCGCCGCGCGGAACGCGCCGCTCAGCAGGAAGAACAGCATCATGCCGAAGATGCCGACGAACATCGTCCGCAGGAACGGCAGCGCCTCGGCCTGCACCTCGGGCGCCGCCTTGACGATGTCGAGCAGCCGCGGCGAGGCGACGTAGCCGACGAGCGCCATCACCGCCGAGAGCGCGACTACCGCGAGCAGTGCCTGGTAGACGGCGCGATTGACCCGCTGCGGCTGGTTGGCGCCGGCGTAGCGCGCGACGAGCACCGCCATCCCGGTGGACAGCGAGCTCATGAAGACGATGACGACGATGATGATCTGCCAGCTGACGCCGATGGCGGCGTTCGCCGTGTAGCCGACGTAATGGCCGACCATCACGTGGTCGATGATGCCCTGCAGCCCGGCGATGACGTTCTGCAGCATCGTCGGCCAGGCCAGCCGCCACACGGCCGGGCCGAGCGGTCCTTCGACGATGGAGCGATCGAACTGCTGGGCGGGCTTCTGGGCGGTATCGGGCATCGGATGAGGAGCAGAGGACGCGCCGGCTCCTGATGAGACGGCCGGAGCGCCGTGACGGTTCACGGCGCTCCTGGTGCCCGGGAACCGCAAGCTCTCAGGCTATCTGCTCCCGGCCGTCCGCGTCGAGTCGAGGAAGAGATAGCGCGGCCGCCGCGTGTCCGGCTTCGCGCCGATCTCGACGTCGAGATGCAGGACGCGCGGCGTGGCCGGGTCGTACGCCGGCCACGCCGGGAGCCCCGATCCGTTCGGGTCGCCGGTCTTCGCGAAGTTGGACCAGTAGGTCATCATCCGGTCCGAGAGCACGCGGTCGGCCTCGGTCCACGTGACCTTCGGGACGGTGTCGAGCTGCCCGAAGACGTACTCGATCTCCCCCGCGTGGCGCGCGCCGATGTCCTCGGCGGTCGCCGGCTTGCCGTTGATCGTCAGGTCCGGCGGAACGGGGATCTTGCGATCGAAGGAGTAGCGGTAGACCGGCGCGTTGCCGGTGGCGCGATGCACCTCGATCCACTTCCAGGTCGAGTAGCCGATGAAGAAGTCGCCGGCAAGCGCCGCCGCCGACTCGACCGCCTCGTCGTCGTTCGAGGCGGGATACACCTTCAGCAGGTCGTCGGCGCGGTCGCCGAAGCGGGTCTTCGCGTTCGCGATGAAGACCGCGGCGGTCATCGTCTCCTTCCCGAGCACGACGCCGGCGCGGCTCTCGTCGGCGTTCCAGCCGGCGAGCAGCGGCACCTGCGCCTGCTTCCCGGCCGCGAAGATCGCCTCGACCGTGTCGGGCAGCACGTGGCCGTCGACGATCGGCGAGAACCAGCGCGTCTGCGCCGCCTTCAGCAGCGCCTCGCCCGGCATCGCCCGCAAGGCGGCGAGCGAATCGGCGCCGGCATGCTTCGCGAACTCGACGCCCTCGGCCTCGGACGCGGAGAGCGGCTTGAGCCCGAGCGGGCCGCCGGCGAGCTGGAAGTACGCGCCGCTTTCGCCGATGGCGCGATGGAAGAGGCCGCGCGCCGGCGGCGCCGCCATCAGCGCGCTGACGGCGAACGACCCGGCCGACTCGCCGAAGATCGTGACGGCGTCGGGATCGCCGCCGAACGCGGCGACATTGCGCTGCACCCATTGCAGCGCGGCGATCATGTCGAGCAGGCCGTAGTTGCCGGAGGTCTTCGTCCCGGACTCCGCGGTCAGCTCGGGGTGGGCGAAGAAGCCGAACACGCCGAGCCGGTGGTTCGCGCTGACGACGACCACGCCCTTCTGCGCGAGCATCGTCCCGTCCTGGCGCGGCTCGGAGGCGGCGCCGGCCTGGAAGCCGCCGCCGTGGATCCAGAACATCACGGGCAGTTTCTTCCCGGCGGCGTCGGCGGGCGCCCAGACGTTCAGGTAGAGGCAGTCCTCGTCCTGCCGGTCGCGGAAGATCATGTCGCCGAACACGGGGTTCTGCAGGCACCGCGGGCCGAAGGCGTCGGCCTTCCGCACGCCGTCCCACGGCTCGGCAGGCTGCGGCGGCTGCCAGCGGCGCGCGCCGGTGGGCGGCGCGGCGAACGGGATGCCAAGCCATGCATGCACCTTCCCGTCTGCCGTCACCTGACCTTCGACGACGCCGAGGTCGGTCTTCACCGTCTGCGCCGACGCGCTGCCGGCAATCGTCACGCCGAGTGCCACGGTCCCGATGAGAGTCGTCAGACGCACGAGTCGCTCCTGAGGATGACGCGCCCGGCGGGTCGTCGCCGGGCGGTGATGACTCTACATGGGAGCACGGCGTTCGCGCCACCCTCCTCAGCCCATCGGGCTGGTCGGACCCGACCGGTCAACACGGTCACGCTGCCATCGCACAGGCGGGGCTGAAGCCCCGCCGCCACAGGAGTCATTCCCGGCGGCGGGCCCTCGGGCCCGCGAGCCAGCGCGCGCGGCCGCGAGCAGAGAACCGGGCGGCCGCGCGGACCTGATCGAGTCGGGCGATCACCGCTCCAGTTCCGCGACCGCCTCGTCGAGCAGCCTGGCGAGCCGCTGAATCGCCGCCGCGGCGCGCACGATCTCGCGCTCGGCCTGGTCGTACTGCCGCTGCTCGATCGCCTCGCGCACGCCGGGCACGGTCTTGACGCCGTAACCCGTGTAGAGACCCGGCGCATAAAGCAGGTGCCGGTACCACGGGCGGCGCGGCAGTCCCTCGGGATCGGACAGCTGGCGCTCGGCGCGGATGAGCAGCGCGTTCACGCGCTGCAGCGTCTCCGGCGTCGGGGTTGCGGTCGCAACCGCCTTCGCGTACGCCGCGGCGCTCGCCGAGAGCGCCGCCGCGGCGTTCTCCAGCGGCGCGAAGTTGATGGCCGGCGGTACCGGCAGCCGCTCGGGCGCGCGCAGCGGGCGGCGCGGGTCGTGCATGGCGGCGAACACGCCTTCGTCGATCTGGCGGTTGCGCTCGCGCGCCTCGTCCTGCTTCGTTCGAAGGAGCGTCTGCAGCTCGGTGACGTACTTCTGCACCGTGTCGGCGAGGTTCGTGAACTCGAACGGCAGCCGATCGGCGTCGGCCAGCCGAAGTACTGCCGTCCCCACCACTTGCGCCAGCGCGCGCCCGTAGACGAACTCGGTGTCCTGGAACCGCGTGTAGTGCGCGAAGCTGTCGTACACCGAGTGGTAAATGCCCGCGTCGTCTGCGCCGCCGAACCCGAGGTTCAGGCTGGCGATGCCGGCATGCTGGAGGAACGGCGTGTAGTCGGAGCCCGAGCCGAGCGCGGCGATGCGCAGGTCCGCGCGCGTGCGCGCCTCGTCGCGCGCCTCCTTCGACCCGGTCGTGATGCGGCGCGCCTGCAGCTTCTTCCAGACGCTCACGCCGGTCTCCAGATCGTCCACCGCGCGCGCGACTTCGTTGATGAAGCGCTCCAGCGAGTGCGACCCGCCGGCCTCCAGGAAACCGCGGCCGTACCCGTCGGTGTTGATGTACGCGACGGCGTGGCGTTCCAGCTCCTCGCGGTGCGCCTCCACCCACTCCGTCGATCCGATGAGCCCCTGCTCCTCGGCGTCCCAGCCGATGTAGACGATCGTGCGCTTCGGCGTCCAGCCGCGGCGCCGCAGCTCGCCGAGCGCGCGCGCCTCCTCGAGCAGGACGGCCATGCCGCTGGCCGGATCCTCGGCGCCGTTCACCCACGCGTCGTGGTGGTTGCCGCGGATGATCCACTCGTCCGGATACCTGCTCCCGCGCAGGCGGGCGACGACGTTGTAGGCGGGGGCAAGATCCCAGTTGAAGGACAGCGTGAGGCGGACCTTCGCCGGGCCCGGTCCGATGCGGTACGGCAGCGGCAGCGCGCCGCGCCACTCCGGCGGCGCGAGCGGCCCGTCGATCGCCTCGAGCAGCGGCTGCGCGTCGCCCCACGAGATCGGCAGCACCGGGATCGACATCAGCGTCCGCGCCCGCTCGCGCGGGAGCCGTTCGGCGTCCTTCGTCGCGCCGCGTCCCGGCGTCAGCGGGTCGCCCGGGTGGATCGGCATGTCCATCACGCTGCCGCGCTGGACGCCATCGCGGTTCCGCATCGGCCCTTCCGGATACACCGGGCCGTCGAAGTACCCGTCGTCTCGCGGGTCGGAGTAGATGAGGCAGCCGATCGCGCCGCGCTCGGCGGCGACCTTCGGCTTGATGCCGCGCCACGACGCGCCGTAGCGGGCGATGACGATCGCCCCCTTGACCGAGATGCCCATCCGGTCGAGCACCTCGTAGTCCTCGGGCCGGCCGTAGTTCACGTAGACGAGCGGCCCGGTGACGTCGCCGTCGGCGGAGTACGCGTTGTAGCCGGGCAGCTGCTCGTCCTTCTGCGACGACGTCGGATCCTCGGGGATGGCCGGCTCGTCGAGCTTCAGCCGCACCCGGCGCGGTTCGAGCAGCTCGACGCGGCGTTCCTTCGGCGTCGGGATGAGGACCTGGAACTCCTCGATCGCCGTCTCCCAGCCCCACTCGCGGAACCTCGCCGCAATCCACTCGGCGTTGTCGCGCCCGTACGGCGAGCCGGCGTGATGCGGCCTGGCGCTCATGCGGCGCATGGACTCGCGGATGTTGGCCGGCTCGGGCAGCGCGCGGAACTGGTCCTCCCACGCGGGCGCCTGCGCGGCAGGCCGGGGGACAAGCGCGATCAGGACGAGGGCAAGGAGCGGGAGATACCGTCGCATGCGGGGATTGTAATCGGGGTGTCCGGCATCTCCCATCGGGTGCGCTCACCCCGAGACGTCCGCCTCGCACAGGGACACAGAGGCCCGGGAGGCACGCTCACGCGTTCGTCCACCCCCCGTCGACGATGGCGATCGTCCCGGTCGTGAAGGCGGATTCATCCGACGCCAGGTAGACCGCCAGCGCGGCGATCTCCTCGGGCCGGCCGAGGCGGCCCATCGGCTGGCGCGCCTCGAACTGCGCGTGCACGGCGGCGACGTCCTGCCCGGTGGCCTCCGCCTGCGCGCGGATGCGCGCGCGCAGCGACGGCGAGTCGACGGTGCCGGGGCAGATTGCGTTGCAGCGGATGCCGTCCTTGACGAAGTCGATCGCCACCGATCGCGTGATGCCGATCACCGCCGCCTTGCTCGCGCTGTAGGCGAACCGGTTCGGCACGCCGGTGACGCTCGACGCCACCGACGACATGTTGATGATCGATCCGCCGCGCTTCGCGATCATCCCCGGCAGGAACGCGCGGATGATCCGGAACATCGCGGTGGTGTTGATGGCGAACGCCTGATCCCAGTCCTCGTCGGTGCAGTCCAGGATCGTGCCGGCATGGACGATGCCGGCGCAGTTGAAGAGCACGTCGACGGGTCCGATCGCCCCGGCGAGAGCGATGATGCGCGCTCCGTCGGTGACGTCGAGCACGTGCCGCTCGCAGCCGTCGAGCGTCTCGAGCGCGGCCGCGTTCACGTCGGTCGCGATCACGCGCGCCCCTTCGCGCGCGAACGCCTCCGCCGTCGCGCGCCCGATCCCCTGTCCCGCCGCGGTGACGAAGGCGGTCTTTCCGGTCAGTCGCATGGGGGGATCGTAATCGGATTGGGGCGGAGAGCACAGAGGACACCGAGGACACGGCCTCTGTGCCCCTGTGCCCTCCGTTGCAATCCAGTGTCGCGGGGGGCCAGATGCCCGGGCGCGCCGTTACGCGTCCGTCCGCAGCGCCACCATCGGATCCAGCCGTGCGGCGCGGCGCGCGGGGAGCCAGGTCGCGACCAGCGCGACAGCGCCCAGCACGGCCGCCATCACGGCGTAGGTCAGTGGGTCGATCGCCTGGACGCCGAAGAGCAGCGCCGACATCACGCGCGTCACGCCGGCCGAGACGACCAGGCCGATGGCGACGCCGGCGGCGACGATCTTCACGCCGTGCGCGAGGAACAGGCGCGCGACGTCGCGCGCCTGCGCGCCGAGCGCCATGCGCACGCCGATCTCGCGCGTGCGCTGCGCCGCGATGCACGCGATCACGCCGTAGATCCCCACCAGCCCGAGCAGCAGCGCCACGGCCGCCGCGATGCCGAGCATCGTCAGCGCGAACGAGGTCTGCGCCATCGACGAGGCGCGGATGTCGGCGAGCGTCTGCGGGTTGGCCAGCGGCAGCGCCGGGTTGAGCGACCACACCGCGCGCTGCAGCTCCGCCAGCAGCGTCGGCGACCCGGCGCGGGACGTCCGCACGGCGAACGTCATGCTGCGCCGGACGTAGACGTCCAGCTGCCAGAAGCCCTCCATCGCCATCGGCCAGTACACGATCGCCGGCGCCGGCGCGTTCAGCCCGTTGTCGCGCTCGTCGCCGGCGACCCCGACGATCTCGCGCCAGGCGTTCTGCGGCGACTCGCGGATGCGGCGGCCGATCGCCGCGGCGGGCGACCCGTAGAGCTCGCGCGCGAACCCCTCGCTGATCATCGCGACCGGCCGGCGGCCGTGCACGTCCTCCCACGTGATCGCCCGGCCCGCGACGAGCCGGTTCCCCATCGTCTCCAGGTAGCCGGGGGCGATCCACTTGAAACGCCGCAGCGGCGGCATCGGTCCGCCCTCGGGCGTGATGCCCTCGGCGAAGATCGGATCGTTGCTGCTGTTGCCGTCCATCGTCAGCGACGAGGACAGGCCGACGGACTCCACCCCGGGCACGCGCGCGACGGCGGCGGCCATCTGCTCGTACAGGCGCGCCACGGCCGACGGCTCGGAGACGACCGCCTCGGGCACCGCGATCCGGAACGTCTGCACGGCCTCGGGATCCCGGAAGCCCGGGTCGACCGACCGCAGCGCGACGAACGTCCGCACCATCAGGCCGGAGACGACGAGCAGCACGAGCGCGAGCGCGATCTCCGCGGTCGCGAGCAGGTTGCGGGCGCGGTGCCGCTCGCGTCCGTCGCTCGCCGACCGCCCGCCTTCCTTCAGCGCCGTGACGCTCGGCGCGCCGAAGCGGATCACCGGCACGAGCCCGAAGAGGAGCGCGGCCACGATCGACGCGCCCAGCGTGAAGAGCAGCACGGCCCCGTCGAGCGCGATCTCCTCCAGTCGCGGCAGCCCGGCCGGCGCGAGAGAGACGAGCAGCGCGATCGCTCCCCGCGCAAGCCCCAGGCCGATGGCGCCGGCCACCAATGCCAGCACGAGGCTCTCCCCCAGCAGCTCGCGCGCGATGCGCCCGCGGCTCGCGCCGAGCGCCGTCCGGACGGCCAGCTCCTGCTGCCGCCCCTCGGCCTGCACGAGGAACAGGTTGGCGACGTTCGCGCACGCGATGAGCAGGACGATGCCGACGGTGCCGAGCAGGACCCAGAGCACGCGCCCGACGTCGCCGATGACGTCGGCGCTCAGCGGCCGGAGGTTCGGCCCGAACCGGACGTCGCGGAACATCTCCATCGTGAAGCCGGGCGGCAGCGGGAAGTTCTGCGGCACCATCGGGATCATCCGCGCGACGTCGGCGTTGGCCTCCTCCAGCGTCACGCCGGGACGCAGCCGCGCGACCCCGTAATAGCTGAAGTTGCCCACCCACAGCGCCGCGCGGTCGAACTGCAGCGGCATCAGGATCGACGCGTTCGACCGCAGGAACCGGAACGACGGCGGCAGCACGCCGATGATCTCCACCGGGTTGCCGTCGACCGTGATCGTCCGTCCGACGATGTCCGCGGCGCCGCCGAACCGGCGCTGCCAGTAGCCGTGCGTGAGCACCGTCGTCCGCGGCGCGCCGTGCGCGGCGTCCGCGCCGGTGAAGACGCGGCCGAGCGCCGGCTGCACGCCCAGCAGCGGCAGCACGCCGTCGGTGACCATCAGCGCGGTGATCCGCTCCGGCTCACCGGTGCCGGTCACGGTGACCTGCCAGTCGTCCCACATGCCCGTGTCGGTGAACACCCGGTTGTGCTCGCGGTAGATCAGGTCGAACGAAGGGCTCTGGTTGACCAGCGGCGCGTTCATCCCCGGCGCGGTGTGCCACACGCCGACGAGCCGCTCCGGCTCGTGGAACGGCAGCGGCTTCAGGAGCACGCCGCGGACGACGCTGAACATCGCGGCGTTGGCGCCAATCCCCACGGCCAGCGTCGTGACGGCCATGACGGTGAAGAGCGGGGTGCGCAGCAGACGGCGCACGACGCGACGCAGGGCGGACGGAATCCCCATGCCGTTCCTCCGGATTCGGTCGATGGGGACTGATACGGAACCGGCGGGTTGTGAGTTTCAGGCGCGTTGCGGGATCCAGGAGGGCGACCTCGAGTACCAGGAGGGCCGACCTTCAGGTCGGCGTACCAGGATGCTCCCCGTACACGGAAACGCGCCGGGCCCCGTGAGGAGCCCGGCGCGTGTAAAAAGGGTCGGGGGACGATTACCGCGTCGCGGCGCGGCGGATCTTGCCGAGATACTCGCGGATCTCGTCGAGCTGCGCGGCGGTGAGGTTCGCGCCGCCGCCGCTGCTGGCCGCCTGGAGGACGCGCTCGATCCGCTCCACCATCAGCACCGGATCACCGCTGGCGCGCTCGAACGTGTCGAGGTGCTGGCGCACGTCCTTCAGCTTCTCGACGATTTCCGGCGGCCAGGTCGCGGCCTGCTCCCCTTCGGCGGGCGCGGGCGCGGAGCCGGCATTGGCCGCGGCCTCGAGCGTCTTGTTCAGCGAGGCGCTCGCGGTCTGGTACTTCGACCGCCAGTCCGTCGTCGCCGTGGCGAACGCGTTGAAGTCGCTGATGAACCCGGCGACCAGCGTTCGGGGCTCGCCCTGCAGCGTCGCGGCGGCGGGCAGCTTCGTCAACTCGGCCAGCGACTGCTGGGCGCTCTGGAGCGCCTGCCGCGCGACCTGCTGGTCCGAGCTCCCGTCCTGCTGTTGCGACGGCTGCTGGGTCTGCGTCTGGCCCTGCGGGGCCTGCCCGGCAGACCCGGCGTCCTGCGCGCCGGCGGCGGAAACACAGGCGAAGGCGATCGCGAAGACGCCCGTCGCAACACGCGTCGAAAGCAACATGACCCAAGTCCTCCTGCGCAAGAAACCTGTCGTGCGCCCGTCCGGGCGCGTCCGGAACAATTCGCCGCTCACGATGGTTGCAGCAAGGGCGATACCAAAGGCCGAGCCGCGTGGCGTGCGGGGGATTGCCGGGGATCCGCGCTGGTGAAGGGATTCACAACCCGGTCCGCGACGCGATTGCATCCAGGGGGCCGCTGGCAGCCAGGGCCGCGCCTCCGCACGAACCGCCGCGCCGGGCACATTGCCACGGTTCCCTACCCTTGACACAATCCTGTATGTCACATAGTATGTGACGCACACCATGCACCACACAGGTAACGTCGAGATCGGAACGGCCGTCGGCCTGGAGAACCTGAAGCTCGAGCTGCGGCGGGGCCTGCTGACGCTGGCGGTCCTCTCGAGGCTGCAGACGGAGCATTACGGGTACACCCTGCGGAAGGCGCTCGCGGCCGGGGGGCTCGCCATCGAGGAAGGCACGCTCTATCCCCTCCTCCGCCGGCTCGAGGGACAGGGGCTGCTCGTCAGCGAGTGGCGCGACGAGGAGCGGCGCCCCAAACGCTTCTACCGCCTCTCGCCCGCCGGGTACACCGCGCTCGCGCGGCTGCGGGAGGAGTGGGCGGCCCTGACGGCCGCCATGGATCGGACGCTGAACGCCGACGGACCGGCCGCGCGGCCGGCCCTCGACAAGTGAGGAGCCCCATGGATCTCATCGACCGCTATCTGCATGCCGTCCGCAGCTACCTGCCCCGGTCGATGCAGGACGATGTGGTCGGCGAACTGGCGGAGGACCTCCGCGCGCAGGCCGCGGAGCGGGGGGAGGCGCTGGGCCGACCGCTCACCGACAGCGAACTCGCCGCAATCGTGCGTCCGTACGGCCACCCGATGCTGCTCGCCGCGCGCTACCGCCCGAAGCAGTACCTGATCGGGCCCACGGTCTACCCGTTCTACATCCGCATCCTGAAGCTGGTCCTGGTGGCGGTCGTGCTCGTGCACGCGGCGCTCGCGGTGGCGTTCGCGGTGATGGGCGAGCCGCTGTCGCGCAGCCTCGGCGCGCTCGGCAACACGCCCTTCGCGGCGGTCGTCGCGGTCGGGTGGCTCACCGCGATCTTCGCGCTCGCCGACGTGTTCGTGCCGCGGCTGCCGTTCGTCGAGAGCTGGGACCCGCTCTCGCTGCCGGCGCCCGCGCCGGGCCCGGTGGTCTCGCGGGTGAACACGGCGCTCGAGCTGCTGGCCACCTCCGCGTTCCTCGCCTGGTGGCTCGCGCTCCCGCGCGCCGAGTGGCTCGCGTTCGGGCCGGCGGACCGGTTCCTGACGCTGGGACCGGCGATGGACACCGCGTACCTGCCGGTGCTGGTGATCCTGCTGCTCTCGCTGCTGCGGCTCGCGGCGGTCCTGGTCCGCCCGTACCAGACGACGTTCTGGCGCGCGGCGCGGATCGCGCTGAGCGCGGCGGGCATCGTTCTGATAGTCTCCCTGCTCGACGCGGGCGGCTTCGTCGCGCTGCAGGAGGGGGCCGACTCGCCGCAGGTCGCGGCGATCGTGCCGCTGCTCAACCGGGGGATGACCATCGGCCTGGCGATTGCGGCCGCGATGAACGCGTGGGAGATCGTCAGGGACGTCGCACGGCTCGCGACGGGACGGCAGCAGGCACGGGTTCAGGTCTGATTCAGGTCTGCGCGCCGGCTCGCTGATCGCCGCTCGCGGCGCGCGCGCGGGCGCGCTCGCCCCCGTCTCGGTTCTCGTGGCGGCGGGGCTTCAGCCCCGCCTCGGTTGCGGAGCGGCATGCACATGAACGACCGCAGACGGCACCTCCTGACGGGGCTCGCGGCAGCGCTGCTTCTGCTGCCCGCGAGCGCGTACGCCGAAGACGGCTACGACCTCTGGCTCCGCTACACGCGCATTGACGACGAGGCGGTACGCACCGCGTACGAGCGGCACGCGACGGCGATCGTCGTGCAGTCGGCGTCGCCGACCGCGCGCGCGATCGTCGACGAGCTGCGGCGCGGCCTGCGCGGCCTGCTCGGACGGCCGGTCTCCCCCGCCGCCTCGGTCGACGCCGACGGCGCCATCGTCGTGGGCACGCCGGCCACGTCGCCCATCGTTGCCGCGCTCCGGCTCGACGAGGCGCTCGCGTGGGCGGGCGACGAGGGCTATGTCATCCGCTCGGCCGCCGTGAACGGCCATCGCGCCACCGTCGTCGCGGCGAGCTCGGAGGCGGGCGCGCTCTACGGCACGTTCCACCTGCTGCGCCTCATGCAGTGGCGCAGGCCGCTCGACGATCTCGACGTCCGCGAGCGCCCGCGCGTGCGGCGGCGGCTCCTGAACCACTGGGACAACCTGGACGGGTCGATCGAGCGCGGCTACGCCGGGCGGTCGCTGTGGAACTGGGAGGAGCTGCCGGATCGCGTCGACCCGCGCGTGATCGACTACGCGCGCGCGAACGCGTCGATCGGCATCAACGGCACCGTCGTCAACAGCGTCAACGCGAACCCGCGCTCGCTCGGCTCCGAGTACCTGCGGAAGGCGGCGGCGCTGGCCGACGCGTTCCGTCCGTACGGCATCCGCCTGTATCTGGCGGCCAACCTGTCGACGCCGCGCGCGTCGGGCGACCTGCCGACGGCCGATCCGCTCGATCCGCGGGTGATCCGCTGGTGGCGCGAGAAGGCCGACGAGATCTACCGGCTCGTGCCCGACTTCGGCGGTTTCGTCGTCAAGGCGAACAGCGAGGGACAGCCGGGGCCGCAGGACTACGGGCGCACGCACGCCGACGGCGCCAACGTGCTCGCCGACGCGCTGGCGCCGCACGGCGGCATCGTCATGTGGCGCGCGTTCGTCTACAACGCC
>DASVDJ010000166.1:0-8949 GCA_036381155.1 Vicinamibacterales bacterium | reverse complement strand
CGCCACCTGAGCCGGGTTGATGCGGCGCCGCGCCTCGTCCAGGTCGAACCAGGCGGCGCGATCGACTTCGGGGAACTCGCGCATCCGGCCGGAGCCCCGCGGCCACTCCATCGTGAACGTGTTGCTGACGATCGCGTCGGCGTCCAGGTCGGCCTCGACCGCCCACGCGTGCACCGTCTTGCCACCGGCCTGACGGATCGGGCTGAGCGGCACGGGCGTTACGTCGCTGAGCCGGGTGCCGGTCTCCTCGGCGAGCTCCCGGAACGCCGCCTCGAGCAGGTCCTCCGATGGCGCCGCCTCGCCTTTCGGAATCGACCAGGCGCCCACGTCCTTCCGTGCCCAGAACGGCCCGCCTGGATGAACGAGGAACACCTCGATTCGACCGCCCTGGCGGCGGTAGAGCAGCAGACCGGCGCTCTGGCGTGGCACGGCGCGATCGTGAAGCACGGCAGCCGCGCCGTCAACGGATCGGCGCAAGTCTTGCTCACGGGCAGAGGCGAGGTACCGGTGCGGCGGCGTTGACGGGGATCGACCGTCCGTCGCGCGCCTCATGCACGTACACGCGAACTTGAGGGGGAGAACATGGCGCTGAAGATGGGGCAGTCCGACATCCTCGCGGACGAGAACCGCGCCAAGCGCGACGAGATCATCAAGCTCCTGACCAAGGCGTACTGGATGGAGATCGAGACGGTCGTGAACTACATCGCAGCCTCGACCAATCCGGACGGCGTTCGCGCGCAGGAGATCATCGAGACGCTCGAGAAGGACATCACCGAAGAGCTGGGGCACGCCCAGAAGTACGCGCGCCGCATCAAGGAGCTGTATGGCGTCGTCCCCGGCTCGCTCGAGTTCAGTCCGGAACAGCACAGCCTGCAGCCGGCCGCCGAGCAGACGGACATCGTCCACGTGATCCGCGGCGTCATCGACGGCGAGCGCGAAGCCATCCGCTTCTACAACGAGATCATCGAGGCCTCCGACGGCGTCGACTGGGTCACGCAGGACATGGTCATTGGCATCCTGCGCGACGAGCAGGGGCACCTGCGTCTGTTCGAGGGCTTCCTGCGCGAGTACCAGGCCGAGGGCAAGGCATAGCGGGGAACCGGCGCGTCGCGAATCACGACAGCGGGCGTCCGCGGGTCAGACGCGCGGCGGACGCGACGGCGGCAGCGTCCGGCGGGCCCGGCCCGCCGGCCGCCCGGGAGGTAGTGATGTCCACACCACAGGTTCCAGGTCCCCCTCACCCCGGCGACTGGCGGATGCGCGGCGCGCCCCTTCCCGAGCCCTCCGGCGACGTGCCGGGCGCGGTCACGGAGCCGCTGCCGCCCGGGCAACACGACAATGGCCGCCCCGACGGACTCGCCGGCGGTCTCGGCTGGATGAGCCTCGCGCTCGGCGCGGCCGCGACCGCCACGCCCGAACGCGTCGCGCACCTGATCGGCCTGCCGGACGAACGCGAGACGCGAGGCGTCATCCGGGCCGTGGGATTTCGTGAGATCGCGAGCGGAGCGGGCATCCTGGCGCGGAAGCCGCCGACCGGATGGCTGTGGGCCCGCCTGGCCGGCGACGTCATGGACCTCGCGCTGATCGGCTCCGCGTTCCGCCGCGACGATGTCGACACGCGGCGCCTGACGACGGCGGCCGGTGCGGTCGCCGGCATCGCGGCGCTCGACGCGCTGGTCGCGCAGGCGATGCGGCGTGAGGCGGCGCCGGTCGAGGCGCCCGTGGAGGTGATCGTCTTCCACGCGGTCACCATCAACCGACCGGCGGCGGAACTGTACGGGTTCTGGCGTGACCTCGGGAACCTGCCACGGTTCATGCGCCATCTGCACTCCGTCGCGGTGCTCGACGAGAGGCGATCGCGGTGGCGTGCCAAGGCCCCGGCCGGCATGAAGGTGACCTGGGAAGCGGAGATCACCGAGGACGTGCCGAACGAGCGCATCGCCTGGCGCTCGCGTCCCGGCTCGCGCATCCACAACCACGGCAGCGTCGAGTTCGTGCCCGCTCCGGGCGGACGAGGGACGGAGGTGCGGGTGCACCTGGCCTACGAGCCGCCGGCCGGCCGCGTTGGGCGGCTCATGGCGAAGCTGTCCGGCGAGAACCCCGACTGGCAGGTCCGTGACGACCTGCGGCGCTTCAAGCAGCTGATGGAAACCGGCGAGATTCCGGTCTCGGAGTCATCGTTCACGCACGGCGGGCCGGCGCGCCCGCCGAAACGGCGCCGCTGGTTCCGCCGGCGCCCGTCCACGTACTGAGGTGCCGCCATGAAGGCCATCTGCTGGCACGGCAAGCAGCGCGTCACGGTCGACGAGGTCCCCGACCCGGTCATCCTGAACGAGCAGGACGCGATCGTGCGCGTGACGTCCACGGCGATCTGCGGCTCGGACCTGCACCTCTTCAACGGCTTCATCCCGACGATGAAGCGCGGCGACATCCTGGGCCACGAGTTCATGGGGGAGGTCGTCGAGGTCGGGCGCGGGGTGAGGAAGCTGAAGATCGGCGATCGCGTGGTGGTGCCCTTTCCGATCGCGTGCGGGCGCTGCCTGAACTGCGAGCGCGAGCTGTACTCCCTCTGCGAGAACTCGAACCCGAACGCCTGGATGGCCGAAGAGCTGATGGGCTTCTCGCCGGCCGGCATCTTCGGATACTCGCACATGCTCGGCGGGTACGCCGGTGGCCAGGCGCAGTACGCGCGCGTGCCGTTTGCGGACGTCGGGCCGATCAGGGTGCCCGATCACATCCCGGACGAGCAGGCGCTGTTCCTCTCCGACATCCTGCCGACGGGCTACATGGCCGCCGAGGCCTGCGAGATCAGGCCGGGCGATGTCGTCGCGGTCTGGGGCTGCGGGCCCGTCGGTCTCTTCGCCATCCGCTGCGCGTACCTGCTCGGCGCCGAGCGGGTGATCGCCATCGACCGGTTTCCGTACCGGCTGCGGTGGGCAAGGGAGCATGGAGGCGCGGAGACGCTGAACTACGAGGAGTGCGACGTCCACGAGACGCTGAAGGACATGACCGGCGGCCGCGGGCCCGATGCCTGCATCGATGCGGTCGGCATGGAAGGGCACGCGCCGGGGCTGACGGGCGCCTACGACCGGATCAAGCAGGCCCTGATGCTCGAGACGGACCGGCCGATCGCGCTGCGCCAGGCCATCTTCGCCTGCCGCAGCGGCGGCATCGTCTCGGTGCCCGGCGTGTACGGGGGCTTCCTCGACAAGTTCCCGTTCGGCGCCGTGATGAACCGCTCGATCACCATCAAGTCCGGGCAGACGCACGTGCACCGGTACCTGCGCCCGCTGCTCGACCGGATCGAGCGCAACGAGCTCGACCCGAGCTTCGTCGTCTCGCATCAGATGCGGCTCGAGGACGCGCCGCTGGCGTACGAGATGTTCGCGCACAAGCAGGACGAGATGATCAAGGTCGTCCTGAAGCCGCATTGAGGCAGAGGGGGCAGGTCCCGTGCGATAGTGGTCGTCCATGACGAGCAGCACATGGACGATTCGGCCCGCCAGCGCCGGGGACCGGGAGGCGCTTGGCCGGCTGGGCGCCCTGCTGATGCGGGTGCATTACGGCTTCGACCGCCGGCGATTCCTGCCACCGGGCGATCACCCCGAAGAGGGCTACGCGACCTTTCTGACCTCGCAGCTCGACGACCCCGACGTCCTGGTCCTCGTCGCCGAGGACGGCGATCGGGTGCTCGGATACGTGTACGCCGGCGTCGAGCCGATGTCGTGGCGCGAGCTTCGCGATCGGGCCGGCTTCATCCACGACCTGGTGGTCGAAAGCCCGGAGCGGCGGCAGGGCATCGCGACGGCCCTGCTCGAAGCCGCGATCGACTGGCTCCGGGCCCGCGGGATGCCGCGGGTGATGCTCTGGACGGCCGATGCGAACGAGGCCGCACAACGGCTCTTCGCCCGCCAGGGTTTCCGGCGTACGATGCTCGAGATGACCCGGGAGCTGTGAACGGACGGCCCGCGCCTTCCGTCCAAGCCAGTACCCGACACCAGCAGACCAGGAGGGCCGGCCTTCAGGCCGGCGGAGCCCGCTCGATGAGACACCTGCGGTTCGCGCTGCGCACCCTCTTTCGCACTCCCTTCGTCACCACGGTCGCCATCGTCTCCCTCGCGCTCGGCATTGGCGCCAACACCGCCATCTTCTCGCTCTTCAACCAGCTCCTGCTGAAGCCGCTCCCGGTGCATGCGCCGGAGCAGCTGGTGAACCTCTCGGCGCCCGGGCCGAAGCCCGGCTCGCAGTCCTGCAACCAGGCGGGCGACTGCGACGAGGTCTTCAGCTACCCGATGTTCCGGGATCTGCAGCGGCTGCAGACGTCCTTCACCGGCATCGCGGCCCACCGCCTGTTCGGCGCGAATCTCTCGTACCGCGGGCAGACGATGAGCGGGGAGGGCCTGAGCGTCTCGGGCAGCTATTTCCCCGTCCTCGGTCTCCAGCCCGCGCTCGGCCGGCTGCTCGGTCCCGGCGACGAACCGGCCATCGGCGAATCGCGCGTGGCGGTCCTCAGCTACGCCTACTGGCAGTCGCGCTTCGGCTCGAGCCCGACCGTGCTGAACGAGCCGATCGTCGTCAACGGGCAGACGCTGACGATCGTGGGGGTTGCCCCCGCGGGGTTCGACGGAACGACGCTCGGGGCGCAGCCGGAAGTGTTCGTGCCGATCACGCTGCAGGGGCTGATCCAGCCCGGCTTCGACAACTTCGAGAATCGGCGGGCCTACTGGATCTACCTGTTCGCGCGCCTGAAGCCTGGCGTCACCATGGAGCAGGCGTCGGCCGCGATCAATACGCCGTACAGCCACCTGCTGCAGGAGATCGAGCTTCCGCTGCAGGAAGGCATGAGCGATACGACGCGCGAGCGGTTCCGCACGAAGCGCATCGAGCTGTCGCCCGGGGCCCGTGGCCAGAGCAACATCTCGCGCGAGACCCGCGGGCCGATGACGCTGCTGCTGGCCGTGACGGCGCTGGTGCTGCTCATCGCGTGCGCCAACATCGCGAACCTGCTGCTCGCCCGCGCGGCCGCACGCGCCAGCGAGATCGCCGTGCGGCTCTCGATCGGCGCGAGCCGCTGGGATCTGATCCGCCAGCTGCTCGGCGAATCGCTGCTG
This sequence comes from Vicinamibacterales bacterium, assembly GCA_036381155.1. GTDB lineage: Bacteria > Acidobacteriota > Vicinamibacteria > Vicinamibacterales > JAENWD01 > JAENWD01. The sequence continues at coordinate 3,838 of DASVDJ010000166.1, read as the reverse complement.
CTCGCGCTGTTCGGCGGGATTGCCGGGCTCGTTGTCGCGTACTGGACGCTCGATCTGATCGTCGCGATCATGCCGGCCGAGTCGGCCGAGATGATCGCCGGGGCCATCGACCTGAAGGTGCTGCTCTTCGCCCTGGCGCTGACCGTCGGGACGGGGCTGCTCTTCGGGCTGTTTCCGGCGCTCCACAGCACACGGCCGGATCTCGCGCCGGTGCTGAAGGGGCAGGCGGGGCAGCCCTCCGGCACGCGCAGCGCCGCGCGGTTCCGCACCTCGCTCGCGACCGCGCAGATCGCGCTGTCGATGGCGCTGCTCGCCGCGGCAGGCCTGTTCACGAAGAGCCTGTTGAACATCAGCCGCATCGATCTCGGCCTGAAGGTGGAGCGTCTCGTCACCTTCGCGATCTCGCCGGAGCTGAACGGCTACACGCCCGAACGCTCGCGCGTGCTGTTCCAGCGGCTCGAGGAGGAGCTCGCCGCCGTGCCCGGCGTCATCGCGGTGACGAGCTCCATGGTGCCCGCACTGGGCGGCAGCAACTGGGGAACCAGCGTCCGCGTCGAGGGGTTCCAGTCCGGACCGGACGTCGACGACAACTCGCGCTACAACGAAGTCGGCCCGGGCTACTTCCGGTCGATGGGCATCCCGCTCATCGCGGGGCGGGAGTTCACGCGCGCCGACACCCTCGGCGCGCCGAAGGTCGCCATCGTCAACGAGGCGTTCGCGCGCAAGTTCAACCTGGGGACGAACCCGGTCGGCAAGCGCATGACCTGGGCGGGGCCGGACGCGGAGCTCGACATTGAGATCGTCGGCTTCGTGCGCGACGCGAAGTACAGCGAGGTCAAGGGGGAGGTCCCGCCGCTGCACTTCCGCCCGTGGGCGCAGGACGAGCGCATCGGCTTCATGAATTTCTACGTGCGCACGACGCTCGACGAGGCGCAGCTGCTGGCGACGCTGCCGAAGGTGGTCGCCACGCTCGACCCCGATCTGCCGGTCGAGAACCTGCGGACGATGACGCAGCAGATCCGGGAGAATGTCTTCCTCGATCGGTTCCTGACGATGCTGTCGGCGGCGTTTGCCGGGCTGGCGACGCTGCTGGCGGCGATCGGCCTCTACGGTGTGCTCGCCTACACCGTCGCGCAGCGCACCCGGGAGATCGGGCTCCGCATGGCGCTTGGCGCCGCGCCGGGCGCGGTCCGGTCGATGGTCCTGCGGCAGGTCGCGGTGATGACGGCCATCGGCGCGGCGATCGGACTGGCCGGTGCGCTCTGGATGGGCAGCGTGGCCGGCTCGCTGCTCTACGGGCTCGATGGGCGGGACCCGGTGGTGCTCGCCCTGGCCATCGGCGTGCTGGCGCTGGTCGCGCTGGCGGCCGGGTTCATCCCGGCGCACCGGGCGTCGCAGATCGATCCGATGCGCGCGCTGCGCTACGAATGACGCCGGATCAGAGGCGACGCGCTTCCCACAACTGATCCACCGGATCGAATCCGAGGCCGCGCGCCAGGTGGTGCGCGGCCCCGTGCTGTCCCCGCGCACGCAGCACGGGCCGCAGCCCCTCCAGCAGGCGGCTCACCACGAGTCCCATCACGGCGGCACGGCCGAGGCCCCGTCCCTGGGCTTCCTCGAGCGTGCGCACGCTCACGTCGTACCAGCTTTCGGTCGCGATGGGCGCCCACGCGAACGACATCGGCCGCTCGTCGATCGACGCGGCCCAGACCGTCGAACGTGAGGCCGCGGCAAGGAGCTGGTCCCGCAGCCCGGCCGGCAGGTGCGATGCGGCCTCGATGGCGACGCCGTCGATGGGCGCCGTGGGAAACGGGGGCAGCGGCCACTGCTGCGCCCGCTCCGGATCGACGGTGTAGAGCGTCAGCGGCACGGTGTCCCAGTCGGGGAGGTGGTACCGGGCGGCCGGGAGCATGACGTCCTGCAGCAGCAGCGTCGCCCCCGGCGCCTCGCGCTGCACGCACGCGTCGATGGCCGGCGAGAGCTCGATGGTGACCGGCACCGCGAGCCGCTCGCTTCGCGAGCAGACCAGCCAGCAGCCGTGGCCGGCATGGACCATGTGGCCGCGCCGCGTCAGGAGCAGCCCGCGGGCGTGGAGCCAGCGGGGAAGGTCGGGCAGATCGGCGAGCACGTCCGCGCCGTCGTGCCGGTTCGCCTCCATCGGGTGCCTCCGCGAAAGGCGTGAGTCTCCTCCGGCGTCCGTGTGGTGCGAAGCATACTCCACGTCGGGCCCGCCGTGGGGCCGTACGCCGGGTGGGGCAGCGGCAGTTATAGTGTGGGGTCATGCATATCGAGACCCTCGCCGTTCATGCGGGCGCCGCCGTGGAGCCGGTCACGCGCGCCGTCATCCCGCCCATTCACCTGTCGACCACCTTCGAGCGCGGCGAAGACGGCACGTTCCCGGGCGGTTTCATCTACACGCGGGCCGGCAACCCGACGCGCCAGGCGCTCGAATCGGCGCTCGCGGCCCTCGAGGGGGGCGCTGCCTGCGCGGCGTTCGCCTCGGGCACGGCGGCCACGGCGGCCATCTTCCAGGCGCTGGAGCCGGGGGCGCACGTCATCGCGCCCGAGGACGCGTACTACGGCACGCCGGTGCTGCTGCGGGATCAGTTCGCGCGATGGGGGCTCCAGACGACCTTCGTCGACATGCGCGACCCGGGCGCGGTCAAGCGCGCGCTGACGCCCGCGACACGGCTCATCTGGATCGAGACGCCGTCCAACCCGCGGCTGCACGTCACCGACCTCATCGCGATGGTGGCGCTCGCCAGGCCGATCGGCGCCCGGACGGTCGTCGACAACACGTGGGCGACGCCGATCCTCCAGCGCCCGCTCGACCTCGGCGTCGACCTGGTCATGCACTCGACGACGAAGTACCTGAGCGGGCACTCCGACGTCCTCGGGGGCGCCGTGATCGCGCGGGAGCGCGACACCTTCTTCGAGCGTGTGCAGACGATTCAGACGACGGTCGGCGCGGTGCCGTCCCCGTTCGACTGCTGGCTGGTCTTGCGCGGCATCCGGTCGCTGCCGTACCGGATGCGCGGGCACGTCGAGAACGCCAGGCGCCTGGCGGCGTTCCTCGCCAGGCATCCCCGGGTACAGGAGGTGTACTACCCTGGGCTCGAGACCGATCCCGGCTACGCGGTGGCGAGCCGCCAGATGCGCGGCCCCGGCGGCATGCTGTCGTTCGGCGTACGCGGCGGGCGCGAGGAGGCGTTCGCGATGACCGCCCGGTTGAAGCTCGTCACGCGCGCGACCAGCCTCGGCGGGCCCGAGACGCTCATCGAACACCGCGCGTCGGTGGAAGGGGCGTACACGAAGACGCCGGAAAACCTCCTGCGCGTGTCAGTGGGTCTGGAGCATCCGGATGATCTGATTGCGGATTTCGAGCAGGCGCTCGGGTAGTTCTGCAAGGGCTTTGGGCTTTCGACCTTGGGCCTTGGGCTGGTCCGGGGTTCGATGCGCGTACGGCCACGCCCTCGCGCCGTTCGCTGTCACGCTGCTCACGCGCCTGCATGCCCACGACGGGGCGGCACACGCAATGCGCCTGCAGCAACTCGGTCCCGGATGCGTAGCGACAACGAGCGTCGTTCGAACTGACCCCGATGCCCCCGCGCATCCGGAACATAAGCCCAAAGCCTAGAGCCCAAAGCCCAAAGCCCAAAGCCCAAAGCCCAGATCGGGCCCAAAGCCCAAGGTCCAGGCCTAAAGCCTACTTCGTGCCGCTCCCCCCGACCGGCTTCCCCTCGACGTCGAGCACGACGATCTCGCCGAGGTTCAGCGCGCGCACGCCGGCCTCGATCTTCGCCCGGTCGCCGACCAGCAGGTACGACACCGCGTCCGG
>DASVDJ010000165.1:0-20115 GCA_036381155.1 Vicinamibacterales bacterium | reverse complement strand
GGTGTAATAGATTCGGTCCGCCACGGTGAAGATGGAGAGGATCAGAATCACCCACAGCACCGCGCCCATCCGGTTCGTGAAGGCGCCGATCATGAAAAGCACGATGCGCTCGGGGCGCTCCATGAAGCCGACCTTGCACTTGTCGATCAACGACTCCGCCCGCGCACGCGCGTAGCTCGTCATGATCGAAAACATCATCGCCAGCGACGCGACCATCACATAGTCGGTCCGGCGCAGGGTTGAATAGAGATAGATCAGACCGAGGAAGAGCACGATATCGGAGAACCGATCGAGGGTCGAATCCCAGAACGCCCCGAAACGCGAGACGGTATTGGTCTGCTGCGCGACCTTGCCGTCGATGAAATCGAAGATGTTGGCGACGATCATGATCGCGCCGGCCAGCACGAAGCGGTCGTGGGCGAGCGCGAAGCCGGCGCCGACGTTGATCAGCACCCCGATCAGGGTCAGGACGTTCGGGTGGATGCCGAGCGCGACCGAGAGGTTGATGATTCCCCGCAGGGGCAGCATGCACGCCGCCCCGATGGCACCGGTAAAGGTCATTCGCGGGCGCCGTCGGCGGGGTGGGAGGCGGGTGCCGGTATAATGAGAGGTTCTCCCCGTGGCATCAAACCCAGCATGGTAGCTGATGGCGATTCAGGATCTCAAGGCCCAGATCGCACGTCTGCCGGAGCAGCCGGGAGTCTACCTGTATTTCAACGCCGCGGGTGAGACGATCTACGTCGGCAAGGCCCGCGCGCTCCGCGACCGCGTCCGGAGCTACCTGGGAGCCCGCGGCACCGATGCCAAGACGGAGGCGCTGCTCGACGAGATCGCCCGCCTCGAGGTGATCGTCACCGACTCGGTCGTGGAGGCGCTCGCGCTCGAGGACGGCCTGATCAAGCAGCGGAACCCGAAGTACAACATCCGGCTCCGCGACGACAAGCACTACCCGTATCTCCAGCTCACCACCGGCGAGCGGTTCCCGCGGGTGCTGGTGGCGCGCCAGGTCCAGAAGGACGGCCACTTCTACGCGGGCCCGTTCATGCCCGCGAAGCTGGCGCGGCGGACCATGGCGCTGACCCACTCGCTGTTCGGGATCCGCTCCTGCAACGAGGTGATCACCGGGCACCGGCCGCGCCCCTGCCTCGAATACGACATCGGCCGCTGCCTGGCGCCGTGCGTCGAGACCATCACGTCGGAGGCGGAGTACCGGCGCGCGGTCGACGACACGCGGCTGTTCCTCGAGGGGCGCACGGAGGAGCTCGTCGCCGACCTCCGCGAGCGGATGCAGGAGGCCGCGGCGGCGGAGCGCTTCGAGCTGGCGGCGCACCTGCGCGACGCCATGCGCACCGTCCAGACGCTCGCCGAGCGGCACCAGAAGGTCTCGGTGCCGGATCTCTCCGCGCGCGACGTGTTCGGGGTCCGCATCGGACCGGCCGGCGCCGTGATCCAGGTCTTCCAGGTCCGCCGCGGGCGCGTCGTCGATCGGCTGGAGCTGGTCACGGAAGCCGGCGACGGGCCCACGACCGACCAGGGCGACGTCCTCGCGGCGGCGCTCCGGCAGATCTACGAAAGCCATCCGATCCCGCCGGAGCTGCACCTGCCGGTCGAGATCGACGAGGCCGACGCCATCGCGGAGTGGCTCAGCGCTCGCGCGGGGCGGCGGGTGAAGCTCGTCGTGCCGCGCCGCGGCGACAAGCGCGGCCTGATCGAGCTCGCCGCCCGCAACGCCGCGCTCGCCTACGACGCGCGCTTCAACGAGGAGACGCTCGCGCACTACAGCGCGCTCGAGACGCTCCGGACGGTGCTGGGCCTGCCCGGCCTGCCGCGCCGCATCGACTGCTTCGACATCTCCACGATCCAGGGAGCCGAGACGGTTGCCGCGATGGTCGTCTGCGAGGACGGCCGCATGCGGAAGAGCGAGTACCGCAAGTTCCGCATCCGGTCGAGGCCCGAGTCGCTGGACGTGCCGATCGCCAATATCCCGGCGGAGACGGCGCCCGAGCCGCACCCGGCCGACGTGCGGTTCCTCGACGACTTCGCCGCGATGCGGCAGGTCGTGCAGCGCCGGTACCGCGCCGTCGTCGAGAGCGGCGGGCCGTTTCCCGACCTGATCGTCATCGACGGCGGCAAGGGGCAGCTCGCCGCGGCGTACGAGGCGCTCGAGTCGCTCGGGCTCGCCAACCTGGTCGCCGTGGGTCTCGCCAAGCGCGAGGAGCTGATCGTCACGCGCGACCGCGTCGACCCGATCGCGCTCCCGCCGGACGATCCGGGGCTCCTGCTCCTGCAGCGGATCCGCGATGAGGCGCACCGGTTCGCCGTGACCTTCCACCGTCAGTCGCGCCGGCGCCGCGACCTGCGCTCGGAGCTCGACGCCATCCCGGGCGTCGGGCCGCGGCGGCGCCGTCAGCTGCTCCAGCGGTTCGGCAGCGTCGCGGGCGTGCGCCGGGCCACCCGTGAAGAGCTGGAAGCCGCGGTCGGCCCGAAGGTCGCCGACGCGGTCCTGCGGCACTTCGCGGGCGTCTGAACCCGTCCCGTCACCGCCCGGTGCAAGGCGACCTCATCCGTCTTGCCCGGGTGCAAGGCGACCTCATCCGTCTTGCCCGATGGGGTGGCTTCGTCGTACGCTTGCGATTTTGCCGTGGTTGCATCATCTCGCCGTCGCCGGGTCGTGTCGGGCATGCGCCCGACCGGCAAGCTTCATCTCGGGCACCTCGTCGGAGCGCTCCGCAACTGGGTGGCGCTCCAGGACACCTACGAGTGCTATTACTTCGTCGCCGACTGGCATGCGCTGACCAGCCATTACGGCGACACGGCGGAAATCACCGCCAACGCGCTCGACAACGCCGCCGACTGGATCGCGGCCGGCGTCGACCCCGAGCGCTCGACGATCTTCGTGCAGTCGCTCGTGCCGGAGCACGCGGAGCTGAGCCTGCTGCTCGGCATGATCACGCCGATCCCGTGGCTCGAGCGCGTGCCCACGTACAAGGAGCAGATGGACCAGCTCGCCGAGCGCGATCTCTCCTCGATCGGGTTCCTCGGCTATCCGCTCCTCCAGACCGCCGACGTCGTCCTCTATGACGCGCACGGCGTGCCGGTGGGCGAGGACCAGGTGCCGCACCTCGAGCTGTCACGCGAGGTCGTGCGGCGCTTCAACAACTTCTACGGTCCGGTGCTGGTCGAGCCCCAGGCGCTGCTCACGCCGACGCCGCGCCTGCCCGGGCTCGACAACCGGAAGATGAGCAAGAGCTACAACAACACCATCGACCTCTCCGACGACGCGGAGACCGTGCGCAGGAAGGTCCGGCAGATGTACACCGATCCGAAGCGCATCCGCGCCGACATCCCGGGGACGGTCGAGGGGAACCCGGTGTTCATCTACCACGACGCCTTCAACACGAACACCGCCGAGGTGGAGGACCTGAAGGCGCGGTATCGCGCCGGACGCGTCGGCGACGTCGAGGTGAAGACGAAGCTGGCGGCCGCGATCAACGAGGTGCTGGAGCCGCTCCGCGAGCGGCGTGCGGCGCTGCTCGCGCGGCCGGGGCACCTGCGGGAGATCCTGTTCGAGGGATCGAAGAAGGCGCGTGCCGAGGCGGCCCGCAAGATGGAGGCCGTGCGCGAGGCGATGCGGCTGTGTTACTGAGGCGGCCGTCCCGCGATCTGGACCTGTCATGACGGAGTTTCCCGAGTTCGAGTCGTCGCTCGAAGCCTACCCGGTGAAGCTGGGGAGCTTCGAGGGGCCGCTCGATCTGCTCATTCACCTCATCAAGAAGAACGAGGTGAACATCTACGACATCCCGATCGCGCTCATCACCGAGCAGTACCTGCAGTACCTCAGCCTGATGCAGGAGCTGAACCTGGACGTCGCCGGGGAGTTCCTCGTGATGGCCGCGACGCTGATTCACATCAAGTCGCGCATGCTCATCCCGAGGCCCACGCCGGAGGTCGAGGGGGAAGCCCAGGAGGAGGAGGACCCGCGCGAGGCGCTCGTCCGCCGGCTGCTGGAGCATCAGAAGTTCAAGGCGGCCGCCGAACTGCTGCACGAGCGCCAGACGCTGCGCAGCGCGCAGTTCCCGCGCCCCGACGCCGCAGTGGCCGACGTGGCGGGGCAGGACTACGAGCCCGAGCTCGAGGTCGATCTCTTCAGCCTGCTCACGGCGTTCCGGGGCGTGCTGGAGCGGGCGAAGTCCCGGCCGAAGGTGGTCCTGCCGCCGGAGCAGATGTCGATCGAGGAACGGATCGATCAGCTCCTCGAGCGGCTCTCGGAGACCGAAGCGGTCGGTTTCGAAGAGCTGTTCGCCGATGCCCACTCGCGCGCCGATCTGATCGTGACGTTCCTCGCGCTCCTGGAGATGATCCGGCTCAAGCTGATCCGGGTCTTCCAGTCGGGCGCGTTCGGTCCGATTCGCGTCTACAAGCGCGCGCGCCCGGCGGACGCCCCGCATCCGATTCACGACCCGGAAGAGGTGTATCGCGACCATCACGCCGCGCCGGCCGCCGGTGCAGCGGAGAAGGAGTCAGAGGATGGCGATGGACGAGACAACTGAGCCCGACGCCAATCCGGAGGGCACGCCCGCGGAGGACGCGGCGGCCGGACCGGACGCGTCGAGCGCCTCCGCGGTCGACATCGACGCCCTGATCGGCAGCGACGACCGCGAACCGGATGCACCGGACACCCGCGACACCTCCGGTCTCGTCGGCATCGTCGAGGCGCTGGTCTTCGCGTCTCCGGAGCCGATCACGCTCAAGCAGCTCGTCAAGCTCCTGGACGACGAGACGAAGGAGGACGTCGCCGCGGCGCTCGAGGAGCTGAAGCGCCGGTACGAGCGATCGGGGGGCCTTCAGCTGGTGGAGGTCGCCAACGGCTACCAGATCGTCACGCGCCCCGAGCTGCACGAGTGGGTGCGGCGTCTCTTCCACGAGCGGACGACGCAGAAGCTGTCGGTGCAGGCGCTGGAGACGCTGGCGGTCATCGCGTACAAGCAGCCGATCACCGCGATGGAGATCGCGGAGATCCGCGGCGTGAACACGTCGGGCGTCATCGGCACCCTGCTCGAGCGCGGCCTGGTGAAAATCTCGGGGCGCAAGCAGGTCGTCGGGCGGCCGTTCCTCTACTCGACCACGCGGGAGTTCCTCGATCGGTTCGGGCTCAAGGATCTGAGCGACCTGCCCAAGGTCGAGGACATGGCCGACGCGCTCGGGTTCACGCCGCCCGCCGGGCTGGCGCAGCAGGAGAGCCTGCTCGACGCCCCCGCAACCGCCGAGGACCAGGAGGTCCTGTCGGGCGAAGGGGGCGAAGACGGGCTCGAGCCGGCACAGGACGAGGCGGAAGCGTCCGGCGCCGAAGCGGAACCGGAGCCTGAGCGCTAGTCCGGTCGCTGCCACCACGGGCCACAGAGGCACAGCGCGCACGGAGGACGCACAGAGTCACGCTGTTTCGAGTGCGTGGCCCCCGTGTCCTTCGTGGCGCTGCGGCCCGGCTGATTTCCGGTTTCCCGCCTTCGCCGGTACAGTCTTTCCGTGCTCCGTCTGCAGAAGATCCTGTCCGCTGCCGGGGTCGCGTCGCGCAGGACCGCGGAAACCCTGATCCAGCAAGGCCGCGTCTCGGTGAACGGACGTACGGTCACCGAGCTCGGCACGCGCGCCGATCCGTCCCGCGACGAGATTCGCGTGGACGGGCGGCGCATCCAGCCTGCCGCGCGTCTGCGTTACCTGCTCCTGAACAAGCCGAAGGGCTACGTGTCGACACGCCGCGATCCGCAGGGGCGGCGCACGGTCATGGACCTGCTGAAGGGCGTGCGCGAGCCGGTGTATCCGGTCGGCCGTCTCGACTACGACTCGGAAGGCCTGCTGCTGCTCACGAACGACGGCGACCTCGCGGCGGCGCTGACCCATCCGCGCCACGAGGTCGAGCGCGTGTACCGCGTCGAGGTGCGCGGCGTGCCCGACGAGCGGGCTCTCGCCGCGCTGGAACGCGGCATCGTCCTCGACGGGCGGCGTACCGCGCCGGCGACCGTCCGCGTCGTGCCGGCACCCGGCCGGGCGTCGCGCGAGCGCCGCGCGACGACCGTGCTGCGGATGACGCTGCGCGAGGGGCGCAACCGGCAGGTCCGCCGCATGTGCGCCGCCGTGGGGCACCCCGTCGTGCGCCTCACGCGCATCCGCATCGGTTCGGTTCAGGACGAGCGGTTGCGTCCGGGCGAGTTCCGCGATCTCGCGCCGTCCGAGGTCCGCGCGCTGCAGAACGCGGCCGGCCTCACGGGCAGGCGCGATCGTTCCGACGTGCCGACGGGTCCCGTAAGGGGCAACGGGAAGCGGTGAACGGGAAACGGAGAGGGCGCGTGCGCGTCGCGACGATGAGCGCGCACACGCGCGGCGCCCCAGCGCATCCTCACGACTGTTTTTCCGTGGCGCGGACGTTCTTCAGCCGCACGGGCTCGCTCGAGTAGTTCTCGATCTCCATCACCTTCCGGTTCCTGTCGTAGGTGATCTTCGTCGCGACCGCCATCCGCCCTTCGCCGCGTCCCTCGTCGTCGACCTGAATCTGAATCAGCGTGAACGGGTAGTCGACCGTCCGGGGCTGGTTCGCGCGCTCCCAGAACGACATGACGCGGTCCGTCGCGATGACGATGCGGCGCCCGCCGTCGGGCAGCGGTGTCTGATGGGTGTAGCGGAGGGGCCAGCCGAGGCCGATGTTGGTCGGGTCGGGGCCGGTGACGTTGGGGAACCAGATGCGGCCCTGCGACGGCGCGGTCTCGAACGCCCTGACGAGATCGTCCTGTCCCTTCTCCATGGCGGTCTCGATGAACCGCTCGCGCTGCGCCTCGGTGGACCAGCTGTTGATGTCGATGTTCACCTGTGCCGTGGCGCCGGTGCCGATGTTGCTGAGGTCGACGGCGGTGGCCGTCAGGTGAAGCTTCGGCGCGTTGGTCTGCGCCGAGGGCGCGGCGGCGAGCAGCGCGGCCAGCGCGACGATGCCCGCGAACGCGAGCGGATGAGTGCGGGTCTTCATGGGGCCTCCTCGACTTCGCCCCCGAGGAGTGCCAGAACCGTACCGCCGTCAGCGGTTCACTGACGCAGCAGATCGGCCCAGAAGCTCACCAGGCGCCACGCTTCGCCGATCGCCGGCGGCCGGTCGACCTCGGCATGCGTGATGAGCGGGGAGAGCAGGGCGCGGACGTCCACGTCCTGCGCGCGGAGATGCGCGTCGAGCAGCCGCGTCTCGACGGCCGGGATGACGGTGTCATCGACGCCGTGGAGCAGATACACCGGCGAGGCGGGCGGGGGCGAGTGCTCCGGCGACAGCTCCGCCGGAAACGTGACCTCGTCCAGCACCGGCAGGAGGCGCTCGCCGAGCGCGGCGGTGTTCCGGTCGTTGACGAGCCGCATCAGCGTCGCCGACGGTTCCGGCAGCATCTCCGCCACCGCGCGGCTCCGCTCGAAGGTCGCCCGCGCCATCGCCATGTCGACGAGCGTGAGCTGCGAGGCGGTCAGGAACGTCTCGATGGCATCGCGCAGGGCCTCGACCTGCTCCGGAGGGACCATGCGGTCCGCCAGCCCGAGCAGGATGACGGCGACGCCGTAGTCATGCGGAGGCCGGACGATGCGCGCCGACGCCGGCTCACCGGGACCGGGCGGCTCGAGGCCGGTGCAGAGATAGCGGAGCGTGCGCGGCAGGTCGCCGTGCCCGCCGAACGAGAACACGTACGCCACGCGATCGCGCAGCGCGGGGCGCCCGGCAGCGACGACGGAGAGCCCGCCGGCGAAGCTGACCCCCATCAGTCCGACGCGGCCGTCCGGCGCCAGATCGTCCCGCGACGAGAGCCAGACGGCCGCGTCCTCGATCCCGTCCACCGCGGCGGTCGAGAAGCGGTAGCGCACCAGATCGGGGAGCGCAATCGTCAGCACCGCGACGCCGCTGGCCGCGAGGTCGCCCGCCAGGCCCTGCAGGCGGGGCTCGTCGATTCCCATCGCATGCACGCCGGGCGTCAGCACGACTGCGCGATCGGCGGAGCCCTGGGGCCGATACAGGCGCGCGGGGATCGCACCGTGCCGGGTCGGCACGCGGAAGGCGGTGCCCGCCGACCAGCTTCGCGCTTCCAGCTCCGCGGCGCGCAGGAGCCATCCGTCGATCTGCGCGGCGCGCACGACGAGCGACAGCGCGCGCGCGTACGCCGGGCCCCACAGCAACGCGGCGCCCGCCCCGGCGAGCACCGCGATCAGCACGGCGCGGCGGACGAATCTCATGTGCGGCTGATGTTACACTGCGCGATTGCATGCCCGTTCGCGACCTGCCGCATCCCCGAGTCATCGCCATCGACGGCCCGTCCGGTGTAGGGAAGGGCACCGTGTCCCGCGCGATCGCGCGCACGCTGGGCTACCGTCACGTCGACACCGGCGCGATGTACCGGGCGATCGCCTGGAAGGCGCTCGACGAGGGCCTGTCGCTGGAGGACGAACCGGCGGTCACCGCGCTCGCGGCCCGCGCGCGGCTCGAGCTGGAAGAGGGACGCGTCGTCGTCGACGGCATCGACGTCACGACCGCGATCCGCACGCCGGAGATCGACCGTGCCGTCACTGCGGTCGCACGCATGCCCGGCGTGCGCGCCGAGATGGTCGCGCGTCAGCGTGCGTACGGCGAGCAGGGGGGCGTGGTGATGGAGGGGCGTGACATCGGTACGGTCGTGTTCCCGGACGCCGAGGTCAAGATTTATCTGGACGCGACACCCGAGGAGCGGGCCCGTCGTCGCGCGGCGGACCCCGCGCACGGCGGCGGCGGCCAGGCGCTGACGGAGGTGGCCCTCGCCCTGGCCGCGCGCGATCGCGCCGACAGCACCCGCGCGGTTTCGCCGCTCATGGTTGCCGAGGACGCCGTGCTCATCGACACGACGGGCGTGCCGATCGACGAGGTCGTGCGGAGGGTGATGGAGGTGATCGCTGGTCGGAGGTGAGTGGCAGCAGGCCACGGTGGACCAGCGATCAAACCACAGAGGACGCAGAGGGCACAGAGAGCACAGAGGTCATTGAGTGTTGGGTCCGGCCCTACGTTCCTGGCCCCTGAACGGCCGGACTGAAGTCCGGCCCTGCCGGACCCCTGGTCCCTGGTCCCTGACCCCTGGCCCCTGAATTCCCTGCGGCCTCCGCGCCCGCTGTGGTTGATGGTTGCTCGGGGGTGATCGAGGAACCTACCGCTCCTCGTAATCCTCCGAGGACGCCGGATCGAGCTCCCAGCGGTGCCGGTCGCGCTCCTCGATCTTGGCAGCACCCTTCAGCTCTTCCCGATCCTCGTAGGTCACCCCGAGCGAACGGCCGATCTGCTCGACGATGTCCTGGTCGGGTGTGGGGTTGTCGCCGCCCGGGGCCTGATCCCCGACGGAGTAGGCGTCCTCCCAGGACGCGTCGACGTCGCCCCCCGTGAGCTCGGGGCCGGTTTCCGTGTGCTCCGTCAGCGCTTCCAGCGTCTCGTCCCAGCCGGTCCGCGCCGCCGACGCCCGGCGCTCGAAGTCGAGCGAGGAGGGGGTCGAGTGCGGCTCGCGCAGCGAGGCCGTCAGCGCGACCGGCCTCCGGGCCGTCGTGGCCGGACGCTTCGCGGCCGTCCGCTTCGGCGCGGACTTCCGGGGCGCGGGGGCGCGCCGCGCGCCGGACGTCCGGGCGGTCTTCGTCCGGCCGGCGGCCGGGCGGCGTGCCGCGGTGCGGCGGGCCGGCGTCCGGGTGCTCGCGCGCGCGGCCTTCCGGGCGGTCTTCCGGGCCGCGGTCTTCCGCGCCGCGGCCTTCCGGACACTGGTCTTCCTGGTGGTCTTCCGCGTGGTCTTCCGTGCAGCGGCCTTCCGGGCCGAGCGGCCGGCGCTCCGGGCGGCGGTCTTCTTTCGGGCCGTCTGCGTGCGCCGCGTGGACGAACTGGCCTTGCTGGTCCGCTTCCGGCCGGCCGCGCTGGCGGCGGGCCGCTTCCTCTTCGCTTTGGCCATCTGGAGTCCTTTCGGGGCCGGCTCGTTTGACACGTCGACGGTAAGTACCGTATCCTCTGGTGCTTATCCGATTTCAGGTCTGCGCCCCATGGGCGTCTGCCTGTCTGACACCCCGGGGCGCCGGCTCCCGACCGCAAGCCCGGCAATCGATCGATCGAGGAGGACTTGCACGGCATGTCGAACGTTGAACACGAGCCGCAGATCCCTGCGGCCGCATCTCCCGACGCCGGGACCACAGGAGGCGAGACGACGAGCACCCGCCAGGTGGCCGACTACGACGGCGAGCAGATGGACCCGCAGGAGTATGCCCGTCTGCTGGACCTTTACGATAGCAGCTTCCGGCACATCGCGGAAGGCGAGGTCGTCAAGGGAACCGTCCTGAAAGTCACCGACACCGAGGTCATCGTCGACGTCGGCTTCAAGTCGGAGGGGATCATCCCCATCGACGAGTTCGTCGACGAGAACCGCCAGGTGATCGTCCAGCCCGGCGACGTCGTGGACGTCCTGCTCGAACGCACCGAAGACCGCGAAGGCTACGTCGTCCTCTCCCGCGAGAAGGCGGAGAAGATGAAGATCTGGGACGAGGTCGAGAAGGCCTACGCGGAGAAGAAGGTCGTCATCGGCCGCGTCATCGAGCGCATCAAGGGCGGCCTGGCCGTCGACATCGGCGTGCGCGCCTTCCTGCCGGGCAGCCAGATCGACGTCCGTCCGGTGCGCAACCTCGACGCGCTGAAGGGGCAGGAGCTCCGCATGCGCGTCATCAAGGTGAACAAGAAGCGCGGCAACATCGTGCTCTCGCGCAAGGTGCTCCTCGAAGAGGAGAACGCCGAGCGGAAGAAGCAGACGCTCGAGACGCTGGCCGAGGGCAAGGTGCTGCGCGGTCAGGTGAAGAACATCACCGACTACGGCGCGTTCATCGACCTCGGCGGCATCGACGGGCTGCTGCACATCACCGACATGTCGTGGGGCCGCGTCGGGCATCCGTCCGAGGTGCTGAAGGTCAACGACGAGATCGACGTCATCGTCCTGAAGTACGACCCGGCGACCGAGCGCGTCTCGCTCGGCCACAAGCAGCTGGTGGCGGATCCGTGGTCGGCGGTCTCCGAGCGCTACCCGGTGGGCATGCGCGTGAGCGGGAAGGTCGTGAGCCTGACCGACTACGGCGCGTTCATCGACCTCGGTGGTATCGACGGGCTGTTGCACATCACCGACATGTCCTGGGGCCGCGTCGGGCATCCTTCGGAGCTCTTCAAGGTCAACGACGAAGTCGACGTCATCGTCCTCAAGTACGACCCGGCGACCGAGCGCGTGTCGCTCGGTCACAAGCAGCTGGTGCAGGACCCGTGGGCGACGGTCCAGGAGCGCTACCCGGTCGGCGCGCGCATGAGCGGCAAGGTCGTGAGCCTCACGGACTACGGCGCGTTCGTCGAACTGGAAGCGGGCGTCGAAGGGCTGATCCACGTCAGCGAGATGTCGTGGAGCAAGCGCGTCAAGCACCCCTCGAAGATCCTGAACGTCGGGGATCACGTCGAGGCGATGGTGCTGGGCGTCGACGCGACCGCGCGGCGCATCTCGCTCGGTCTGAAGCAGGTCGAGCAGAACCCGTGGCACGAGCTGGCCGACAAGTACCCGGTCGGCACCCGCATCAAGGGCAAGGTGCGCAACCTGACCGAGTTCGGGGCGTTCGTGGAGGTGGAGGAGGACATCGACGGCCTCATCCACATCTCGGACATGTCCTGGAGCAAGCGGGTGAAGCACCCGTCCGAGGTGCTGAAGAAGGGGGACGTCGTCGAGGCGATGGTCCTCAACATCGACGCCGAGAACCAGCGGCTGTCACTGGGGCTGAAGCAGCTCGCGACCGATATCTGGGACGACTTCTTCTCGCGCCACCACGTCGGCGACACGGTCGAAGGCAAGGTCGTGCGCATGACGAACTTCGGCGCGTTCGTCGAGCTGGACGAGGGGATCGAGGGGCTGATCCACGTCTCCGAGTTCGACGACAGCCACGGGCAGGAGAAGGTCGAGCTGCAGGTCGGTGAGACCTACCAGATGAAGATCATCAAGCTGAGCCCGTCCGAGCGGAAGATCGGCCTGAGCATCCGGGCGCTGAAGTCGGACGAGTACCGGGCCGACTGGGAGGCGTACCAGGAGAGCAGCGGCACGGGCGAGGCGACGCTGGGAGATCACATCCGGTTCAAGAGCTGATCGATCGCACTCCGGTAGGGATCAGGGGCCGGGAACCGGCGAACGGGGCCCGGCCCCGGCCCCTCACGACAGGGACACACGATGACGAAAGCGGAGCTCGTCGAGGAAGTCTCGCGGGTCTCGGATCTCACCAAGAAGCACTCCGAACTGATCGTCGACACCGTCTTCAAGAGCATCATCGAGGCGCTGCAGCGGGGCGAGAAGATCGAGCTCCGCGGGTTCGGCAGCTTCCGGCTGCGGCAGCGGGAGCCCCGGAAGGGGCGCAATCCGAAGACGGGCGACCGCGTCGACGTGCCGCCGAAGAAGGTCCCCTACTTCAAGCCGGGGAAGGAGCTCAAGGAGCTCATCAACCGTGAGCCCGCACCGGCCGCCGTGGGGCCGGAGCCGGCCGTCGGCGGGCCGGTCGCGGCGGGCGGCCCGGTGACGGCGGGTGAGCCGATCGAGTAGAGTGCCGTCCCGGGGGCGGGTGAACGAGGACGCGCGGGACGCGGTCAGCCGGCGATCCGTGACCGCACGGTCCGTCGCGGTCCGCGATGACAGGCCGCGTTCGTTCCGCGCTCACCCCGCACCTCGCGGCCCGCTGGCCGCAGTCGACATGGATCGCCTCTACAGCCCCTGGCGGCACGCCTACGTGACGAGCGCGTCGACTCCCGTCTCCGGCTGCATCTTCTGCGAGGCCCTCGCCGGCAGCGCCGACGAGCCGCTCATCGTCGCGCGCGGCACCCATGCGTTCGTCATCCTGAATCTGTATCCGTACAACAGCGGCCACCTGATGGTCGTGCCGGTGCGGCATGTGGGCCGTCTGTCCGATCTGTCCCGTGAGGAGATGGGCGAGCTCGCGGAGCTGACGCAGCGCGCCGAGCGCGCGCTCACCGAGGTCTACGCCCCGCACGGGCTCAACATCGGCGTGAACCTCGGGAAGGCCGCGGGCGCCGGCGTCGCCGACCACCTGCACCTGCACCTCGTGCCGCGCTGGGCGGGCGACACCAACTTCATGTCCGTCGTCGGCAGCGTGCGCGTCCTGCCGGAGGAAGTGCCGGTCAGCGCCGAGCGGCTGCGTCCCGTCTTCGCGCGGCTCGCCGAGGAAGCGAGTCGCTCGGAGCATCGCTGACACGCCGCCCGCGAACGATTCGCACGCGGGCGGCCGACCCGATCAGACCCCGATTCGACCTGATCAGACCCGATCGGACCCGACCCGATGTTCGCCACCCATGCGCTCGCGGCCCGCATCGAGCGGGCAGAGATGCGGCTGTCGGAGTCGGTCGCGCAGACGGTCGCGCGCCTGCGGCCCGACCTGCGGTTGCTCCTCCAGCCGTGCGCGGGCGGACTCGCCGTGTATGCGGGGCCCGGCTCGCCGGTGGGCAAGGTCATCGGCCTCGGGTTCGATGGCGCGCTCGATGCTGCGGAGATCGAAGCGGTCGAACGCGCCTGGGACGAGCGCGGCGAGGCGGTTCGCGTCGAGCTGTCCACACGGGCCGACGGCTCGATCGCGCCGGCGCTCACCGCGCGCGGATATCGCCTGACGATGTTCGAGGATGTGCTGGGGCTGAGGCCGCCGCGTGCGTCCGACGCGGCGGGTGCGCCGGCAGGCATCCGGATCGAGGAGCTCCCTCCGGACGAGATCAAGACCTGACAAGACCGCAGCCTCTATACTGGGCGCCCCATGGATGTGGAGCTCACGGCCGAGCAGGCCGCCTTTCGCGACGAGGCGGCGGCCTTCGCGCGGGCGCACGTTGCGCCGGCGGCGGCGCCCATCGACGCCGACGGGCGGTTTCCGCACGATCTCGTCCGCGAGGCCGCCGCGCGCGGCTATCTCGGCCTGCGCGTGCCGGAGGCGTTCGGCGGCCGCGGCATCGACCACGTGCGCCACGCGCTGGCGATCGAGGCGATCGCCTACGAGAGCGCCACGCTGGCCGTCATCCTCGCCGTGCACAACACGCTGGTCTGCGAGACGCTGGCCTCGGTCGGCACGCCGGCGCAGCAGGCGGAGTGGCTGCCGCGGCTCGCGACGGGCGGGACCATCGGCGCGTTCGCGCTGTCCGAGATGGACGCGGGCACCGACGCCGCCAACCAGCAGACGATAGCCGTGCGCGACGGAGACGGGTACCGGCTGGACGGTCGCAAGGTGTGGGTCGCCAACGGCGAGGTCGCCGGCGTCGCGATCGTATTCGCGGCCACCAATCCCGGCCAGCGCGGTCGCGGCATCTCGGCGTTCCTCGTTCCGCTCGATCGGCGCGGCGTCACGCGCGAGCCCGGCGTCGACTCGCTCGGCGTCCGTGGGCTCGGCTGCGTCGACCTCGTGCTCGACGGCGTGCGGGTATCCGGGTCGGAGCGCATCGGCGAGGAGCACGCCGGCTTTCCGATCGCCCGTCGCGCGCTCGAGGCCGGCCGGCTGGCGATTGCGGCGCAGGCGCTCGGCGTGGGCCGGGCGGCGCTCGACGCCGCCCTCGAGCACGCGCGGACGCGGCACACCTTCGGCCGCCCGATTGCGAGCTACCAGGCGATCCAGTGGTTTCTCGCCGACATGGCCACCGACCTGGAGGGGGCGCGCCTGCTCGCGCTGAAGGCCGCCTGGCTGGCCGATCAGGGAGACGAGTACGGCGCCGACGCCGCGATGGCGAAGCTCGCGGCCTCCGAAGCCGCGCATCGCGCCGCCGATCGCGCGATGCAGATGTTCGCGTCGGCCGGCTACCGCCGCGGCTCGACGGTGGAGCGGCTGTTCCGGGATGTGCGGGCGACGGAGATCTATCAGGGCACGTCCGAGGTGCAGCGGATGATCATCGCGGCGGCGGTGATGAGAAGAAGCGGGAAATAGGAACCGGGAAGGTTCGCCTTCGCCCTGCGGGCTCGCGGGATCGTCCGCGCGTGCGCCGCGCACCGGATCACGCGAGCGCACGCGTCCTTCCCGTTTGCCGTTTCACGTTCCCGTTTCCGTTTCACCCCAGGATCTGCTTCGCGATCGTCTGCAACTGCAAATTCGACGTCCCCTCGTAGATCTGCCCGATCTTCGCGTCGCGATACAGCTTCTCGACGGGATAGTCCTTCACGAAGCCGTACCCGCCGAACAGGTTCACGGCCAGGCTCGCGGCGCGTTCGGCGACCTCCGACGCATAGAGCTTGCACATCGCCGCCTCGGTCAGGAACGGCTCGCCGCGATCGCGCAGCCGCGCGGCGTTGAACACGAGCAGCCGCGCCGCCTCGATCTCCGTCGCCAGCCGCGCGAGCTGGAACTGCACCCCCTGGAAGTCGGCGATCGCGCGCCCGAACTGCTTCCGCTCCTTCGTGTAGCGGATCGCCTGATCGAGCGCCGCCTGCGCGATGCCGAGCATCTGCCCGCCGATGCCGATCCGCCCCTCGTTGAGCGTCTCGATCGCGACCTTGTAGCCGCGGCCGACCTCGCCGAGCACCGCCTCACGTGGCACCAGGACGCCGTCGAGCAGCAGCTCGCACGTCGAGCTCGCGCGGATGCCGAGCTTGTCCTCCTTGCGTCCGACGGTGAACCCCTCGGCGCCGCGCTCGACCAGGAACGCCGTGATGCCCTTGTAGCCGGCCTCCGGGTTCACCGTCGCGAACACGATGAACAGCCCGGCCTCGTTCGCGTTGGTGATCCAGAGCTTGCGCCCCGTGATCCGGAAGCCGCGGTCCGCCTCGACCGCCCGCGTCGCCAGCGCGAAGGCATCGCTGCCGGAGCCCGCCTCGGACAGTGCGTACGCGCCGACGGTGCCGCCGGCCAGCTTCGGCAGCCACCGCGCGCGCTGGGCCTCGGTCCCCCAGCGGGTGAGGGCGTTGATGACCAGCGTGTTCTGCACGTCCACGAGCACCGCGACCGAGGCGTCGACGCGCGCCAGCGCCTCGACGGCCAGCACGGCGTGGAAGAACGACCCTCCCGCGCCGCCGAAGCGCTCGGGGATCTCGATGCCCATCACGCCGAGCTCGAAGAGGCGCCGGACGAGGTCCGCAGGCATCGCGGCCTGCTCGTCCATCTCGCGCACGTGCGGCGCGATCTCGCGCTCCGCGAACTCGAGGATGCTCGAGTGAAACAGCTGTTCGTCGTCGGTCAGACGGCTGAGCGCCGGCGGGAGGCCGGCGGCGGGGTGGGACACGATCGGCTCCTCCGGGGCCATTCTGGCACAGGCGGTCGTCCGTTCCAGACCAGGCGGGGGCGGGACCCGTCCAACCGGTGAGGAAGTGACCGTCCGCCGGGGGGCCGGTGCCGTGCGGGGTTATCATCGCTGAGAGTCGTGCCATGCCGTACTCGAGGTTCGCCCTGCTTCTCGTCACGCTCGTTCTGGTCGCGTCGACCGGGTCGCGCCCGTTCGCCCGGCAGCCTGCCGCGCCGCCGCAGGAGGAGGGGCGGCCGCCTGCCGGTCAGGCCGGCCAGCCGGCGCCGGCAGGGCAGGAAGGCCAGGAGGGACAGCCGGGAGAGGGGCAGGAGGGGCAGCCCTCGCGTCCGATCTTCCGCACCGACATCAACTTCGTCCGTGTCGACGTCATCGTCACCGACAAGAAGGGCCAGCCCATCGAGGACCTCACGGCGGAGGACTTCGAGGTCACCGAGGACGGCGAGCCGCAGGTGATCGAGTCGTTCCAGCTCTTCAAGATCGACCAGATCACCGAGACCACGCCCAACCGGCCGATTCGCAGCACCTTCGACGAGGAGCAGGAAGCGCAGCGGCCCGACGTCCGGCTGTTCGGCATCTTCCTGGACGACTACCACGTGCGGCGGGGCAACGCGATGCGGACCCGGCAGTACCTCGCCGACTTCGTGCGCAACACCATCGCGCCGCAGGACATGGTCGGCATCATGTACCCGCTGACGCCGACCGACACGGTCGTGATGACGCGCAACCACGAGGCGACCGCGCGCGCGATCGAGCAGTTCGACGGCCGCAAGTACGACTACCAGCCGCGCAACATCTTCGAGGAGCAGTACCACAACTACCCGGCGGTGATCGTCGAGCAGATTCGCAACCAGGTCTCGCTCGGCGCGCTGCGGGCCTTCATCCTGAAGCTCGGCGGCCTGCGCGAGGGGCGCAAGGCGCTGCTGCTGGTGAGCGAGGGGTACACGCACTACCTCCCGCCGAGCCAGCGGGACCCGATCGCGTCGATGCCGGGCTACGGCAACCCGATGCGCGGTGGCGGCGGGTTCGACGACTCCATGGGGGAGCAGCGTGCGCGCTGGTTCTCGAACGCCGAGATGCTGGCCGACCTGCGCGAGATCTTCGACCTCGCGAACAAGTTCAACGTCGCCATCTACGCCGTCGACCCGCGCGGCCTCGCCGGCTTCGAGCACGACATCAACGAAGGGGTCGGGCTGCAGATGGACCGCGCGATGCTGCAGATGACGATGGATTCGATCCGGATCCTGGCGTCGGAGACCGACGGCCGGGCCATCGTCGAGCGGAACGACCTCACGCCCGGACTGCGGCAGATCGTGCGCGACTCGAGCTCGTACTACCTGCTCGGCTACAACTCCAGCAAGGCGCCGAGCGACGGGAAGTTCCACGAGATCAAGGTCCGCGTGAAGCGCCGGGGCGTCGACGTCCGGCACCGGAAAGGGTACTGGGCGCTGACGCCCGAAGAGACCGCACGCGCCACCGCGCCGCCGGCGCCGGCGATGCCGAAGGACGTCGAGGCCGCGCTCGCCTCGCTCGCCGTGGCGCCGCGCCGGCAGTTCGTCCACAGCTGGATCGGGCTGTCACGCGGCGAGAACGGCAAGACCCGCGTGACCTACGTGTGGGAGCCGGCCGACAACTCGAACGCGCGCGGCGAGTCGCCGGCGCAGGTCCAGCTGATGGTCATCGGCACGGACGGCTCGCCGTACTATCGCGGCAGCGTGCCGCGGGAGCCGGTGGCCAATCCCGCGTCGAACATGCCGCGGCGCGTGACGTTCGAGGTGCCGCCGGGCCGGATCCAGATGAAGATGGTGGTCAAGGACGGGGGGGAGCTGACGCTCGACAGCGACACCCGGGAGATCACCGTGCCGGATCTGGCGGCGCCGGAAGTGCGTTTCAGCACGCCGGCCGTGTTCCGCGCGCGGACGGCGCACGAGCTCCAGGCGCTCCGGCGCGAGCCGGATCCGGTGCCGACGGTGGATCGCGTCTTCCACCGATCGGAGCGGCTGGTCGTGCGCGCCCACGCGTACGGGCCGGGGACCGAGGTGCCCACGGTGAAGGCGAACCTGCTGAACCGGATGGGCCAGCCGATGCAGGAGATTCCCGTGCAGGTCGACGCGGCGAGCGGCGCGGTGGACGTGGAGCTGCCGCTTGCGGGGATCGCGCCCGGCGAATACCTGCTGGAGCTGCGTGCGTCGGGCCAGGGAGGCGAGGCGCGCGAGCTCGTGGCGTTCCGCGTCGGCGCGTAGCGCCCCGGTCCCGATCATCTTCCGGAGGCCCGCAGACGTCTCATGGCATTCGAGGCGACGCTCGACACGCTGTACCGCTGGGCCGACAAGGCGCTCCGGCTCGACGACACACCGCCGCGGCTGGCGCTGGCGCTGGCGTGGGGCGTGACCGCGGGCTTCTCCCCCTTCTTCGGCGTCCAGTACGTCGTCGCGTTCCTCGTCGCGATCGCGTTCCGGCTGAACAAGCTGCTCGTGCTCGCCGGTCTGTGCCTGAATCTGCCGTGGATCATGGTGCCCTGGTATGCGGGGACCACCGCGGTCGCCGGGGCGCTGCTCGGCGTCCCGCTCCCCGACGACCTGCGCGGCGCCTTCGGCACGCTGTTCAGCGAGCCGTTGCTCGGTCTCGACTTCTGGCGCCAGCTCGTCCGGATGGTGCGGCCGTGGGTGCTGCCGTTCCTGCTGGGGCCCACCGTGGGGGCCATGCTTCTGGGGGCCGCCACGTATCCGGTGGCGCTCACCCTGATGCGCGCGCGCAGCCGTCAGCGCGAGGCCGTCCGCAGCAGCGAAGCGTGACGCGCATGGCCTCGCCGCCGGCCGGGTGTCCAGGCCCGGCCGTCCCGGTATAAACTCCCCGCCGTGTCCGTTCCGGCCGATCCCATCCAGCGCTTCCGCGATCTCTACGCGCGAGCGTCGGCTGGCGCGCCGTTCGATCCCGCCGCCGTCGTCCTGGCCACCGCAACCGCCGACGGGCGTCCGTCGGCGCGGGTCGTGCTCCTGCGCCGCGTCGACGAACTCGGCTTCGGCTTCTACACCAACTACGACTCGCGCAAGGGACGCGAGCTGCGCGAGAACCCGCAGGCCGCGCTGTGCTGCTACTGGCCCTGGCTGGACGAGCAGGTGCGGATCGAGGGGCAGGTGAGCGTCGCGCCACCGGGGGACTCCGACGCGTACTTCGCCACGCGGCCGCGCGGGAGCCAGATCGGCGCCTGGGCGTCGCAGCAGAGCGCGCTGCTCCCGAGCCGCGAGGAGCTGGAGGCGCGCTACGAGGCGCTCGAGCGCGAGTACGAAGGACGGGACATTCCGCGCCCCCCCTTCTGGGGCGGGTATCGACTCCGGCCGGAGCGGATCGAGTTCTGGCGCGCGGGACGCTACCGCCTGCACGACCGGCTGGTGTTCCTGCGGGACGGAGAGGGCTGGCGGACCGAGACGCTCTATCCCTGACGCGTTCGGCGCGGAGGAGGGTTCGTGAGCAGCACGATGCGTGAAGCGCTGGCCGAGTTCCTCGGCACGTTCATCCTCATGGTCTTCGGCGTGGGCGTCGTCGCCCAGGTCGTGCTCGGCGGCGGGGCGCACGGCGAGTACCTGTCGATCAACATCGGCTGGGGGCTCGCGGTGGTCATGGGCGTCTACGTGTCGGCCGGCATTTCCGGCGGACACATCAACCCGGCGGTGACGCTCGCGCTCGCCGTGTGGCGCGGGTTCCCCTGGAACAAGGTCCTGCCGTACATCGCCGCGCAGATGGCCGGCGCGTTCGTCGCCTCCGTTGTCGTCTACGTGACCTATGCGGACGCGCTGGCGAACTTCGACGGCGGCGTCCGC
>DASVDJ010000164.1:0-23081 GCA_036381155.1 Vicinamibacterales bacterium | reverse complement strand
GGGGCAGGGGCGCTTCGAGCACGTCACGCCGGCGGTCGGCCCCGACTTCGGGAAGCCGCAGGTCGGACGCGGCGCGGCCTATGGCGACTTCGACCGGGACGGCGACCTCGACATCCTGATGGTCAACAACCACGGCCCGGCGCGCCTGCTCCGGAACGACGGCGGCAACCGGAACAACTGGGTCACCGTCCGCGTGCAGGGCACGAAGGCCAACCGCAGCGGCATCGGCGCGATCGTGCGCGTGCAGAGTCCGCAGGGCACGCAGTGGCAGATGGTGCGGAGCGGATCCAGCTACTGCTCGCAGAGCGACCTGGCGCTGACGTTCGGCCTGGGGCGCGACACGACGATCACGGCAATCGAGGTGGAGTGGCCGGGCGGCGGGAAGAGCCGGATGGCGAACGTGAAGCCGAATCAGATCGTGAAGATCGTGCAGCAGCAGTGATCACCGCTGCCACGAACGTCTTCTCGCCGGCAGCAGCACCAGCCCGACGAAATACAACCCGAGCGTCGCGAACGCCAGGTAGCCGGTCACCGGTCCGTCCGGGGCCGGCGCGCCGCCGAGGGTGGCGCCGTCGATGAGCGCCAGCAGCACCCGCCGCAGCACGCCGCCGTCAGGGTCGTACAGCGCCGCCAGCACGACGAACTTCAGCAGGAACGCGCCCCCGAGCACCACCGCCAGGCTGCGGAGCAGCCGGGGGCGATCGGGATCGGCGGCCAGCGTGTTCCACAGCAGCAGCGCGAAGAACGCGGTGAACACGAACGCGAAGAGGCCCGACGCCGGCGTGAGCAGCGTGAAGACCTGCGCGGTGGCGACGAGGAGCGCCAGCAGCACGGTGACGCCGGAGGCGTTCTCCAGCGGCGTCCGCCAGTCGCCGACGAGCCGCGACGGCTCGAGCGCGCCCGACCGGACGAGCGCGGCGATCAGGAACACCGCCAGGACCAGCGCGACGAGCGATGGCGGGACGAGCGCGATCGTGCCGGTGGCCGCCACGCGCACGCCGCCCAACCCGGCGACGGTGAGCAGCAGCAGCGGGAGGGTGATGGCCTCTCGCCCGGCGGGCAGCGCCACCGGACCCGCCGGCCGGCGGTAGATCTCGCCCGGGACGAGATCCGCCTGCGGCTCCGGCACCGCCGGGACGTCGCGCCGGTCCTGGAACCCGGTCACGGCCGCTCCCGCATCAGCCGCGCCGGGTTGAAGTCCGAGAGCTCACGCGTGAGCCCGCGCTCGAACTCCGCCTGCAGCTCTTCGGCCGTCCGCAGCGCGAGGTTGTCGTCGTCCACCCGGATCGTGCCGCCGGGCGCCAGCTGCCGCGCCCGCGTCAGCGCCTCCAGCCCCTGCGTGTACAGCGCGTCGTCGCTGTAGACGCGGCCCCAGCCCTGACGGAGGAACGCATACGCGACGTAGAACTGGACGACCGGGTCCTGACGCGCCGGATCGGCCTGCGCGAACGCGTCCCGGGCTTCGACGAACCGGTCCTGCCGGAAGTACTGGAGGCCGGCGTCGAAGCGCTCGCGGTCGATCCGGTAGGCGCCGACCGCCGACGTGAGCGTGCCTCCCGCCTCCGACAGCGTCGAGGGCTGCCGCACGTAGACCCGGACGAGCGCGCCCGCGTAGACGAGCGTCAGGCAGAGGCCGGCGATGCGGAGCCCGGTCGCGGTCACGGGAACAGGATACGGCGGACCGCCGCTCGCGGCCAGCGCCGGGGTCGGGAGAGGATGGGACCCGGGCTGGTGGGGAAGAGAAGGGAAGGGGACGCCTCCGCCTGCGGGGCGGAGGCGTCCCGGTGTGCGTCAGAACTGGTACTTCAGCATGAACTGCATGCAGCGTCCCGCGCCACCGTCACAGGTCGCGAGCGTGCTGTTGTACCGGCCGAATGTGGTGTCGATGTCCGGGAACATGTCGAGATCCGCGACGTCGAACCTCGGCGTGTTCGTCAGGTTGAAGATGTCCCACTGGAACCGCAGCCGGTGATCCGACGACCACGGCATCGCCCACGCCTTGGCCAGGCTGAGGTCGATGGTGAAGTAGCCGTCGCCCCGCAGCAGGTTCCGGATGCCGGACTCGCCGGGCAGGATGTTCCGGAAGTAGGTCAGCGCGTTCTTCGGATCGCGGAACGCGGACGGATTGCCGTTGACCACGTTCTTGAACGCGCCCGACTCCGGCAGGACGCCGGGGTCCTTCAGCGCGGCGTTGCCCTGGAGGTTCCAGTTCGTCGCCCAGCACGACCGGCAGTTGTAGACGTTGAACGGGAAGCCGGACGTCCAGCGCCACAGCCCCGCCACGCTCCAGTCGCCGATGACGGCGTTCACGAAGCCGGGCACGTCGTTGCCGATCGCCCGGCCACGGCCGAACGGCAGCTCCGCGATCCAGTTGACGTTCAGCTGGTGCCGCACGTCGAAGTCGGAGTAGGACCACTGCTTCTCGATGTCCCACGAGTCGACCATGAACCCGGAGTAGCCGCCGGCGCCGAACGTCGTGAAGAAGCTGCCGCGCTCGACCGCCGAGGCATGGTCCTTCGAGTGCGCGAACGTGTAGTTCAGGTCGAACTGGTAGCCGTGGCTCCACCGCTTGCGGAACGTGAGCTGCATCGCGTTGTACTGCGCGCGCGCGAGCGAGCTCTGCACCGCCAGCGAGTCGTACTGCGTGTTGAAGTACGAGTAGGGCCCGAACTTCGTGCACGCCGGCTCGCAGAACTGGTCCAGCAGCCAGAGCGCCGTGATCCAGTCCGGCTCGACCGCCATGTACAGGTCGGCGATGTTCTGCGTCGCCGTCCAGCCGCCGAACGCCGCATCGGGGAACAGGTTCTCCCAGTACGGAATCGGCGCCATGTTCTCGACGCCCTGCGTCCGCGCGGCGTTAATCAGCGCGGCGGCGGCCGAGTAGTAGTCCATGCCCGACGCCGGGTCGTGCAGGTTCAGCGGCATCATGATGTCGCGGCGGATCAGCAGGTTCCGTCCGAGCCGCCCGACGTAGGCCGCCTCGAAGCTGAAGTCGCCGCCCAGCTCGCGCCCGACGACGACGCTGAAGCTGTGCGAGTACGGCGTCTTGATCGAGCTGTCGAGCGCCGAGGTGATCACGCCGCTCTTCTGCGGCGGCGTCTGCGGGAACTCGCCCGGCGGGGCCGGCGGATAGGTCTCCGGCACGTTGTTCACGCCGGTGAACCGCACTTCGGGCATCGTCTCGTACGGCAGGCCGAACGGGCTCCCGATGTTCGTCGAGAGGCCGAACGCCCCGACGTCGTCGAACTGCGTCGCGAGCGCCTGGCCGATGCGGTCGTAGACCAGCGAGTACCCGCCGCGCACGACCATGCGGCCGTTCCCGGTGATCCAGCCGAACAGCCCGCTGTCATACCGCGGCGTCCACGCCAGCGCGACGCGCGGCGCCCAGTTGTTCTTGTCCCAGTCGTAGAAGCCGACCTTCCCGTTGGCCGGGCCCGCCAGATCGAACTTCACGAGCGGCAGCTGGTTGTCCGGGATGCCGGCCTCCATGTTGCGGCGCCGCATCTCGGCCAGCTCGCCGAGGTTGATGTCCGGCGCCACCTGCAGGCCGTTGACCTCCCACGGCGGCGAGAACAGGCTGTAGCGCACGCCGGCCGTGAGCGTCAGGTCGTCCGTCAGCTTCCAGCTGTCCTGGACGTAGAACTCGTACTCGTTCGAGCCGTACTTGCGGGAGGTCGGCTCGCCGATCGGCAGCACGCTGCCGTCCGGGTTGTAGTTGTAGACGGCATCGGTCTGCGAAATGATCCCGAGGATCGGGATGTACCCGTCGCCGTAGGACGCGTTGAACCCCGCAGCGACCGGCGGCAGCGAGTCGCAGACCGCCTGCACCGGGCCGCAGTTCGTGCTGCCCGGCCGGAAGTTCCGGCCCACGCCGGCCACCCAGGATCCGTTGGCCGTCCCGAAGATGAACGAGTTCGCGTTCGTGTAGCGCGGAATCCGGCTGAAGCGCAGGTTCGTGCCGAACTTCAGCGTGTGCGATCCCTTGATCCAGCTGAAGTCGTTGACGATGTTGTGCGTCGGCGTCTCGCGCCCGTTGCTCGAGGTCAGCGGGATCAGGTCGTCGATGAACCGGAAGCTCACCGCGTTGGCCGTGAGCTGGCCGATCGTGTCCTCCTTGATGCGGGTGAAGCCGTACCGGAGGGTGTTGATCATGTTCGAGCCGAGCACCCAGTCATGCCCGATCGCGAAGCCGCTGTTGCCGATCTCGCGCGTCGTCCGCGGCGGCTGGCCGGGGAACTGCTGCGCGGTCACGATGGCGTCGTCCTGGATGTTGAAGCGCCCGAAGAAGCTGTG
Source organism: Vicinamibacterales bacterium (assembly GCA_036381155.1). Taxonomy (GTDB): domain Bacteria; phylum Acidobacteriota; class Vicinamibacteria; order Vicinamibacterales; family JAENWD01; genus JAENWD01. The sequence continues at coordinate 18,788 of DASVDJ010000164.1, read as the reverse complement.
CGCCGTCGAGTGCCGGTAGTCGATGCGGCCGATGAACGTCTTGAAGTCGTTCTCGATCGGCGACGCGAACCGGTAGCCCATGATGTTGTAGCCGTCCCGGCCCGCGTCGTTCGGCAGCGGGTACTGCTTGAACAGCTCCGAGACCGCGAGGCTCGGGCCGATGCCGAGCGGGTCGAGCTGCCGCAGCAGGTCCGGGCCCAGGCCGAAGAAGCCGGCCGGCACCGCGTGACTGCCGGTGAAGCCCGCCACCGAGCCGCCGGGGCACTGCGCCGGATTGGCGCAGCGGTAGAGGAGCACGCCGTCGCGGAAGCTCGCCGAGGGGACGCTGCGGAGGACCGGCGTCTCCGAGAGCTCGTTGAGCCCCTCGTAGTTGCCGAAGAAGAACAGCCGGTCGCGAACGACCGGGCCGCCGAGCGCGCCGCCGTAGATCTTCTTGTCGAGCCGCGGCGCCTTGCTGGGCTCTCCCTGCGAGAGCTGCGAGAGCTTCAGGAAGTAGTCGTTCGAGGACCAGGCGGTATCGCGCTGCAGCCAGTAGCCCGATCCGTGGAAGTTGTTCGTGCCGCTCTTGGTGACGAGCGAGACCTGCGCGGCGCTCGACCGGCCCGACTCCGCGCCGAAGTTGCTGGTGGTGACGCGGAACTCCTGCAGGGCGTCGATGGTCACGCGCACCGCGCTCGAGTACGCGGTGCCGAACTGCGGGTCGTTGACGTCGACGCCGTCGAGCGTGACGTTCGACTGGTCGGCGCGCGCGCCGCTGACCGCGCCGTTGCGCGGGTCGTCGACCGTGGTGTTCGGCACGTAGACGGCGCCGGCCTGCAGGCTGAGCAGCCCGACGACGTTGCGCGCTTCGAGCGGCAGCGCGTCGACCTGCTTGCCGCTGATGACGTTGCCGAGGCTGGCATCCGTCGTGTTGAGCGGCGAGACGATCGAGGTGACCTCGATCATCTCGGACTGCGCGCCGAGCTCCATCGGCACGTCCATGCGGGTCCGCAGATCGACCGGCAGGTCGACGTTCTCGCGGACCGCCGTGCGGAAGCCCTCCAGCTCGATCCGGACCGTGTACGTCCCGGGCGGCAGCGCCAGGATCAGGTAGTCCCCCGCCGCGTCGGTTGTCGTCGAACGGGTGATCCCGGTGGCCTCGTTCGAGACCGTCACCGTGACACCCGGCAGGACGCCGCCCTGCTGGTCAGTGACCTTGCCGTAGATTGCTGCCGTGCCTGTCTGTGCCCCTGCGCCGCCGGCAGCGCCCAGCACCGCCGCCACGACGAGCGCGCAGACACGCGATGCCCACCTCGCTGACACGCCCACACCCACCTCCTCGGGCCGAGACGCCCGTTCTCCCCGCCGGAGCCGCGTGGGCGGTCCGGTTCCCGTCACGCGCATGGGACGAACAGTCTTGTAGCCGGGACGGACGGGGAAGAATGGCTGAGTAGATACGCTCGGAGCGGGCGGGAAGTCAACTGCAATCTGGCCCGGAATGGCTCTCCGGACGGGGCCCCATCGAGTCTGCCGTGCAACCTCGCCGCGGGATTGAACGGCGCGGCCTCCGGGACGAACGTCCGGATGTGTCCACCCTGGTCGGACCTGACCGGGCACGCGTGGGGCGACGGCGGTCATACAACGGCTCGCCGGCCGGCGTGCGCGCCCCATCTGGTCGGACCTGATCGCGCGCACCCCGGGGCCTTGTGTCCGCGGCTCGAACTCCGCGCCGGGCTGGGGGGCAGAGGCTCTGGCGGGCCGCAGGACATCGCCCGCCCTGGTCCTCAGGACTCGGCGGGCTTCGGCGGGACCCGCCCGCGCACCCGATCGCCGGCGCGGGCGGGACCTGATCAGATCCGATCGGCGTCCAGCTCGATGCTCCAGAGCCGCTCGTTCGCCAGGTTCCAGAGCGCGGCCGTGAGGCGGCGGGTCGCCGGGTCGATCTTCAGCGTGCCGAAGAACTGCAGGCCGTCGCTCGGCGGCCGGTTCTGCGGCATGCCGGGCGGCACGCTGTTGAACACCTGCGTGCAGCCGAAGGTCGGGTCGGCGGTGCCGGGGCCGAACGTGCCGGCGTGCAGCGGGCCGGCGACGAACTCCCAGAACGGATCGAAGTCCTTGAACACCGCGGTCGACGGGTCGTACCGGTGCGCCGCGGCGTAGTGGACGTCCGCGGTGACCCAGACCAGATTGCGGATGCGCTCGCGCCGGATGAATGCGAGCAGGTCGGCGATCTCGAGCTCGCGGCCGAGCGGGCCCCCGGGGCCGTTGGCCCAGCCCTCGTAGAGCGGCACGCCGTCGCGCCGCCCGTCGCCGATCACCAGGCCGAGCGGCACGCCGCTCGCGATGATCTTCCAGACCGCGTGGCTCTCGCGCAGCCGCTGCTTGAACCAGGCGAGCTGCGCGGGGCCGAGCACGTGCGTCTCCGGACCGGCCTGCTCCTGCCGGTTGGGGCTGTTCGGCCCGCGATAGCTGCGCTGATCGAGCACGAACACTTCGGCGAGCGGCCCCATCGCATACGTCCGGTAGACCCGCTCCGGCTCGTCGGGCGTCGGACGGATCGGCAGGTACTCGAACATCGCGCGCCGCGCGCGGGCGGCCAGCAGCCGCATGCGCTTCTCGGTGAACTGCGGGTTGCCGGTGAGGTCGCGGTCGGCATACCAGTTGTTCAGGACCTCGTGGTCGTCCCACTGGACGATCATCGGGACCTCGGCGTTGAACCGGCGCGCGTGCGCGTCGAGCAGGTTGTAGGCGTAGTTGCCGCGGAACTCGTCGAGCGTCTCGGCCACCTTGCGCTTGCCCGGGGTGACCACGTTCCGCCACACGGTGCCGTCGGGGAGCGTGACCTCTTCGGCGAGCGGGTTGTCGGCGTAGATCTGATCGCCGCTGTGGATGAACAGATCCGGCGCATGCCGCCGCATCGTCTCGTAGAGCCGGAGGCCGCCGAACGCCGGGTTGATGCCCCAGCCCTGGCCGCAGACGTCGCCCGACCAGCAGATCGTCAGGGGCCGCGCGCGATCCGGCGCCGCGCGGAAGCGTCCCTCGACCGGTTCGCTGCGTCGGCCGGGCCATCCCAGATCCTCGAACCAGACCCGATAGAACACCGGCTCGCCCGGCGTGAGCCCGCCGACATCGAGCTTCGCGGTGAAGTGGCTGTCCTCGAGCGCCACCGGCCCGTCGATCCGGCGGACGTCGCGGAACCGCTCGTCGCGCGCGAGCTCGATCACCATGCGCGCGGGGCGGTCCGTCGCGCTCCAGAACATCGCGCGGGTCGGCGTGACGTCGCCCACCTGCACGCCCCCGGGCATCGCCGGGAGTCTGGTCTCCTGGAACGCGCGGGTCGGCAGCAGCAGCGGAGTCGTGGTGAGGTGGAGGAAGTCGCGTCGGCGCATGACGGCGGATAGGGTAGCAGCTCAGGTCGGATCGGGTCGGATCGGGTCGGATCGGGTTGGATCAGGTCGGATCAGGTCTCATCGGGTCCCGCCCGCGCCGGACGTTCATGCGCGGGCGACAGGTCCGCGCGCCCGCTGATTCCTGCTCGCGGCCATGAAAGGTGCACGCCGCCGGCGCGTCCCTGTCCCTTGAAGGAGTCCCGTGGCGGCGGGGCTTCAGCCCCGCCCTGCCAGCTGCCAGCTGCCAGCTGCCAGCTGCCAGCCGCCAGCTACAATTGACAGAGTATGCGCATCGCGCTGGCGCAGGTGAACTACACCGTGGGCGCCTTCGAAGGCAATTTCCGCCTGATTGAACAGGCCGTCCGGCGGGCACGGGAGGCGCGCGCCGATTTGTTGCTGCTCTCGGAGCTGGCCACCACCGGCTACCCGCCGCGCGACCTGCTCACCCACGAGCGTTTCGTCGACGCCAACCTCGAGCTGCGCGACCGCATCGCGCGGCTGTCGACGGCGGACCTCGGCATCCTCGTCGGGTGCGTCGAGCGCAACCCGTCCCCCGGCGGCAAGCCCCTGTTCAACACCGCCGCGCTCTGCCACGACGGGCGCGTCGTCGCGCGCCACCACAAGATGCTGCTGCCGACCTACGACGTGTTCGACGAGGACCGGTACTTCGAACCGGGGTCGTCGATCGCGCCGGTCGTGTTCAAGGGGGTGCGGCTCGGGCTGACCGTATGCGAGGAGGCCTGGAACGACCCGGAGTTCTGGCCCCGCCGGCTCTACCCGCGCGACCCCGTCGCCGACCTGGCGGCGCAGGGCGTGGACCTGCTGGTGAACATCTCGTCGAGCCCGTTCGAGATGGGCAAGGCCGCCGTGCGGCGCGACATGATCCGTCAGCACGCGCGGCGCCATGGCGTGCCGTTCCTGTACGTCAACCAGGTCGGCGGCAACGACGAGCTGATCTTCGATGGCCACTCGCTCGGGTTCGACGGGCAGGGAGAACTGCTGCTGCGCGCCGCCGACTTCCGCGAGGACTTCGTCGTCGTCGACGTCCCGTTGAGGGGAGAGGCAGCCGGCGCAGAGCGGCCGATCGCGCCCGTCAGCGCGGCCGGTTGCGAAGAGGCCTGGAACGCGCTCTGCCTCGGGCTGCGCGACTACGTCCACAAGTGCGGGTTCCGGTCCGTCGTGCTCGGCCTGTCGGGCGGCATCGACTCGGCGCTCTGCGCCGTGCTGGCCGCCGAGGCGCTGGGACCGGCGCACGTGACCGGCATCGCCATGCCGACGCGGTTCTCGTCGGCGCACTCGCTGGAAGACGCCGAGACGCTGGCGCGCACGCTCGGCATCCGGTTCCAGGTGCTGCCGATCGACGGCATCTTCCAGGCGTTCCTCGACGGGCTGGCGCCGATGCTCGAGGGGGACGCTGGCACGACCGAGGAGAACATCCAGGCGCGCATCCGCGGCGCGGTCCTGATGGCCCATTCCAACCGGTACGGCGCGATGTTGCTGTCGACGGGCAACAAGTCGGAGCTGGCGGTCGGCTACTGCACGCTCTACGGCGACATGGCGGGCGGGCTGGCCGTCATCAACGACGTGCCGAAGACGCTGGTCTACGACCTGGCGCGCTACGTGAACCGCGAGCGTCAGATCATTCCCGCCTCGACGCTCACCAAGGCGCCCAGCGCCGAGCTGCGCCCCAACCAGACCGACCAGGACACGCTGCCGCCGTACGAGATCGTCGACCGCGTCGTCGAGGGCTACGTCGAGCGCGGGCTCGACGTCGATACGCTCGTGCCCCAGGGGCTGGACCGCGGCGTCGTCGAGGAGCTCGTCTCGAAGATCGACCGCAACGAGTACAAGCGGCGGCAGGCCGCGCCGGGGCTGCGCATCACCTCGAAGGCGTTCGGCGTGGGACGCCGCTATCCGATCGCCGCCGACTACCGCACGCTGGCGGCGCCGACGCGCGCGTGAGCGGACCGGCGTTCCTGACGCGCTTCGCGCCGTCGCCGACCGGACATCTGCACCTCGGCCATCTCGTCAACGCGATCTACGTCTGGGGCGCGGCGCGCGCGTCCGGCGGGCGCGTGCTCCTGCGGATCGAGGATCACGATCGGGAGCGATCGCGTCCGGAGTTCGAGCGCAGCATCCTCGATGACCTCGCGTGGCTCGGGCTCGCGGCCGATTTGCCGCCAGTCGAAGCGATGGCGCAGGACCCGGCTGCTGCCCGTCAGAGCGGCCGGCCCGAACGCTACGAGGACGCGCTGCGGCGGCTGGAGGCCCAGGGGCTCGTCTACTGGTGCGACTGCTCGCGGGCGCGCATCCAGCGCGAGAGCGGCACGTCCGGTGGCGAGCTGCGCTACGACGGGCGCTGCCGCACGCGCGGTCTCGGTCCCGGCCCGGATCGCGGCGTGCGCGTCCGGATGGACCCGGGCGTCGAGCACTTCGACGACCTCCTGCTCGGCGCGCAGGCGCAGGATCCGTCGCAGCAGTGCGGCGACGTGCTCGTCCGCGACCGGGTCGGGCAGTGGACGTATCAGTTCGCGGTGACCGTCGACGACACGGCCGACGGCATCACGCACGTCATCCGCGGGCGCGACCTGCTGGCATCCACCGGACGCCAGATCCGGCTCGCGCGGCTGCTGGGCCGCGAGACGCCGCCGCGTTTCGCGCACCACCCGCTCCTGCTCGGCGATGACGGCGCGAAGTTGAGCAAGTCGCGCGGCGATACCGGCATCCGCGAACTGCGCGCGGCCGGCCTGCCGCCGGAGGAGGTCCTCGGCCGCGCGGCGCACGCCGTGGGACTCGTCGATCGGCCGCGGCCCATCTCCGTCAGCGGGCTCGGAGACCTGATTGGTGGCCGCCTTCTGTAGAACGGAACATGCGAGCCCGGCATCGAGCAGCGTGACAGTAGCCGCTGCCCCTGCAACCAGCTTGTTCATGGGGTAGCCCAAGACCAAGGCCCAACGCCCAAAGCCCAAGGCCCATGCTGATCCATCCCGCCTCCTGGGACGATGAACGGCTCGCGCCGTTCAGGGACGTCGCGGACGCCACGCTCGCCGCGCGTGACGGGCTCTGCCTCGTCGAAGGGCGTCTCGTCGTCCGGCGGTTGCTCGCGGGCACGCGCTGCCGGCCGCGCGCGGTGCTCGTCACCGAAGCCGCGCGGGTCGCGCTCGAAGACGCGCTCGGGCCATGGATCGACCAGCTGCCGATCTACGTGGTCCCGCAGGACTGGATGCGGCCGCTGACCGGCTTCAATCTGCATCGGGGCTGCCTCGCGCTCGCCGAGCGTCCGGCCCTGCCATCCGTCGACGCGATCGCGTGCGACGCGCGCCGGCTGCTCGTGCTCGAAGGCGTCGGCAACCCGGACAACGTCGGCGGCCTGTTCCGCACCGCGCTGGCGTTCGGCGTCGATGCCGTGCTGATCGGACCGGGCACCGGCGATCCCCTGTATCGGAAGGCGATTCGCGTGTCGTGCGGCGCGGCGCTGTCGATCCCGTTTGCCGACGCGAAGCCGTGGCCCGGCGTCCTTCACGACCTGCGGCGCGCGGGCGTCGCGGTGTGGGCGCTCACTCCCGCCGCGGATGCGACGACCATCGCCGACGCGTGTGCAGCAGGCGTGCCCGAACGGCTGGCACTGCTTGTTGGCAGCGAAGGCAGCGGCCTGAGTGATGACGCGCTTGCAGCATCAGATGCGCGCGTGCGCATCCCGATCAACCCGGCGGCGGATTCGCTCAATGTCGTCGTCGCGGCAGGGATTGCCATGGAGAGAGTGGGAAGGTAGGCAAACTGGTTGCGGCGCTCTCAGTCGAACGGCCGCAGCGGTCCACCTGACCGGTCCCGATCGGACCGTTTGACCTCCAAGCCTCCATCCGGCACAATCCCGCCAACGTCCGGAGGCTGCCGCACATGGAACGCACCGTCAATCGCCGCGACTTTCTCGGATCCGTCGCCGCCGCGTCGGCGACGCTGCTGGCCGCGACGCGCACGTCGGGCGCGCAGACGCTCGCGATCGAGACGCTGGGTGCGCCGCAGGCGCCGGCAGGACGGCGGCTGAAGGCCGGGCTCATCGGCTGCGGCGGCCGCGGGCGCGGCGCGATGATCAACTTCATGGACGCCGGGCCCGGGCTCGAGATCGCGGCGCTGGCCGACGTTTTTCCCGACCGGCTGGAGGCCGCTCGCACCCAGCTGAAGAAGCTCAAGGGCATCGACCTGCCCGACAATCGCCTCTTCAGCGGCTTCGACGCCTACCAGAAGCTGATCGACACGGACGTCGACGTCGTCCTTCACTGCACGCCGCCGCATTTCCGGCCCCAGCACTTCGCGGCCGCGGTCGCCGCGGGCAAGCACTCGTTCCTCGAGAAGCCCGTCGCCGTCGACCCGGTCGGTGTACGCTCGGTGCTCGCCACGGCGGAGCAGGCCGCGTCGAAGGGCCTGTCGGTGATGACCGGCACGCAGATCCGGCGCATGCGCTCGCGCATCGAGACGCGCAACCGCATTGCCGACGGGTCGATCGGCGACATCCTCGCGGTGCGCACGTTCCGCAACCAGGGCGCCCTGTGGTATCGCCTGCGTCAGGACGGCTGGTCCGACATGGAGTGGATGCTGCGCGACTGGGTGAACTGGAACTGGCTCTCCGGCGACCACATCGTCGAGATGCACATCCACCACCTGGACCAGATCCTCTGGGTGATGGGCAGGGCGCCGAAGACGGCCGTCGGCATGGGTGCGCGCCTCCGCCGGCAGACGGGCGACCAGTACGACTTCTTCAGCGTGGACTACGCCTTCGACGACGGGGTGCACTGGCACAGCACGATCCGGCAGGTGCGCGGCTGCTCGAACCTGCGGGACGAGTCGCTCGTCGGCACGAAGGGCGTGGCCAGCCTGAGCGACGCCGCCATCTACGACCACAGCGGCAAGGTGGCCTGGAAGTACGAGGGCGAGGAGAACGACGCGCTCATCCAGGAGCACGCCGACCTCGTCACGGCCATCCGCACGGAGAAGCCGATCAACACCGCGAAGGACACCGCGATCGCGACGCTCATCGCGATCATGGGGCGCGAGTCGGCCTACACCGGCAAGACGGTGACGATGGAAGAGATGATGGCCTCGACGCTGCGGCTGGGGCCGACCAGCTACGCCCTCGGCCCGGTGGCGCTCCCGGCGGAGCCGCCGATTCCGGGAGTGGACAGCGCGCCAATAGAGAGCTTGTAGCTGGCAGCTGGCAGCTGGCGGCTGGCAGGAGATGGCAGGCAGTCAGCAGCGGGCAGCAGGGCGGTGACTGCCTGCCGCCCGCTGCCTGCTGCCTGCTTCCCGCCTTACCTCACAGGCATCGCCTCGAAGGTCTTCTCGATGTTCTCGAGGACGGCGATCGTGGACGCGACGCTCGCTTCGAGATAGCGTTCGCCCATCTCGGCGTTGGCGCCGCGTGCGTCGCCCCACGTGCCCGACTTCGTCGCGAAGTACACCGATCCCGGCGCGCTGAAGAAGAACGCGGTGTGCACGCCGGCCGGGTTCACCTTGAACTCCGGGAACGGCGGGAACTCGGCGTTGGCGCGCTCCATGTCGACCAGATCCGGGTTGATGCGGAGGATCGCCGACGTCTCGGCCGCGTTGGCGTGCATGCCCTTCTCGAGGCTCGAGTACTCCTGCATCACCTCCGGCGGCATGCCGTCCCAGTAGTTGATCGGGAACGCCTTGACGTCCTTCGGCAGCCGCTCCTCGGCCGCGTTCGCGCACGCGTACGCCAGCGCGTACGTGTTGTCGTAGTGCCCGTTCAGGAACACAATCCGCTTGAATCCCATCTTCGCCAGGCCGACCGCGACGTCCTCCACGAGCGCCATGAACGTCTGCATGCGGAGGTAGACGACGCCCGTGAACCCCTTGTGGGGGTAGGACAGCGCATACGAGATCGGCGGCGCGACGCAGGCGCCCAGCTTCGGCGCGGCGCGGCGCGCGACCTCCTGCGGAATCAGAACGTCGGTGAGCAGCGGTCCGTGGGGGCCGTGCTGCTCGACGGCGCCGACCGGGACGATCACCATGCGGTGCGTCTTGACGAACTCTTCGACCTCGGGGTTGGTCATCTCGCCGAGGAACACTGTGGCAGGCTTCATCTGTCCTCCGAAGCGTGTCAGATAGTGCGTGCGGTCCCTACAGCCTATCACCGAGCTCCGGCACGCGCAGCGCCGCCGGCAGGATCCTCGCCACTGCACGCGTGACGTCGCCGCAGTGCTCGCCGTCGACGAGCAGCGGTGTTCGATCCCGCCAGTCGATGATGGCCTCGGTGGTCCGCTCCACGCGCAGGATGCCGGGCGCGATCGGACGGCCCGACCGCAGCCGCGGCAGCTGACGGGCCAGTCGCAGGCGCGCCGCGCGCTCGACGAGCACGACCTCGAACAGCCCGTCTTCGCCGGCGTCCTCGATCGGGAGCCGCAGCCCGGCGCCGAGCGTCCGCCTGACGGCGAGGAACGCGGCGACGAAGGTGCCGGCCGCCTGCTGCCAGTCGCCGCCCGGGGTGCGCCACCGGATTGACGCGTCGCTCGCCAGGTGGGGCTCCAGGACGATCCGGGCGCCGGCGGCGGCGAGATAGGCCGCGGCGCCGAGCCGCCGGATCGCCGGCCGCAGCAGGCTCCCCGGACGCCCGAGCCGGCCGACCTGCACGCCGGCCCGCGCCGCGACGCCCAGACCGGCCACGGTGCAGACGCGAATGCCGTTGACCTCGACGAGATCGACGGTGCGGGTCCGTCCGCCGCGCAGCGCGGCGAGCGCCGTGTCGAGACGCTCGAGCCCCAGCCCGCGGCAGAAGTCGTTGCCGCTGCCGAGCGGCAGCGGCGCGAAGACCATCTGGACGTCGCGCAGCCGATTCACGGCGCGGTTGATCGTGCCGTCGCCGCCGCCCACCGCGAGGTGGGTGGCACCGAATGCGACCGCTTCGTCGACGGCGGCATCGAGCGCGGCCAGCGAGCGGGGATAGCGGAAGGTGACATCGACCTGCCCGAGCGCACGGCGGATCGCCGGCTCGAGCCGTTCGGGCTGCCCGCGGCCGGCCGCGGGGCTCAGGATGGCCGTGAGCATGCGTGTCGGGTACCGTGTCTGACACCCGTACAGTACGGGTGTCAGTCCACCCGTACTGTACGCAGACACTTGCCCCGGTCAGGGGACCAAGGCAATGACCCGGACCGGGGCGCCCGACCCGTGCGCGATCTTCACCGGCAGCGCGACGACAACGGCGCCGCGTGGCGGCAGCTGATCGAGGTTCGTGAGGTTCTCGAGATTCGGCACGCCGGCCGCCGCCGCGACGCGGTGCGCCATGAAGTCGGTCGACGGCCCGTAGTCCAGCGACGCCGTGTCGATGCCGAGCGCGCCGGCGTTGCGCTCCTCGGCCAGCAGCTTCGTCGCCTCCGCGCTGAATCCGGGGAAGCGCAGCTTCGACGCATCGCCAGGCGTGTCGTCGCCGAGATACGCCTTCCGATCAGGCCAGAACCGACTCCAGCCGGTGCGGGCGATGACGATGGCCCCCTCGGGAATGCGGCCGTGCTCCCGTTCGTGCGCCCGCACGTCCTCGACGGTCAGCCGGTAGGCCGAATCGGCGGCTGACTGGCGGGTGATGTCAATCACGACGGCCGGGCCGACGAGCTGCGAAACCGGAATCTCGCCGGCCGTCCGTCCCTTCTCGGCGAAGTGCAGCGGCGCATCGAGATGGGTGCCGCCGTGCTCGGGCGTGCAGAACGAGTACGACGCGTAGAAGTACCCGCCCTCGGTCATGCCGTGCGACAGCTCCTTCAGCTCGAATGCCGAGGGAGACGTCGGCCAGTAGAGCGTGCGCTCGTCCATCGGGTGCGTCAGATCGACGACGCGCACCCTGGCGAGATCGATCGTCTGCGCGGCCAGTGGCGGCGCGAGGAACAGGAATGCGACAGCCAGCAGCAGGCCTCGTGATCTCATCGAAACCTCCGTGCAGTAGGCCGGAGTGCCGGATCTAGAGCTGATCTAGAAGCGCCAGGATCTCCCGCCACACGGCCTCGTCGACCGGAATGCCGTCCCGGCGATTCGCCTCGCGCGTACGGAGCACCTGTTCGCCCGGATACCGCGCGGGCCCGCCGTCCGCAGCCGGTTCGGCCGTGTGGAGATCGTCGATCACGGCCCGTACGACACGGGACACCGCATCCGATCCGGCCGGCCTCGCGACGTCGATCGCGAGGAACACCTGCGACAGTCCCAGCTCGTCCCGCTCCCGCCCGATCTCGTGCGTCGTCCTGCCGCCGGCGAGCACCGCGGCGAGCAGGTCCAGCAGCAGCGCCAGCCCGGAACCCTTCCAGTACCCGATCGGCAGCGGCCGCTGCGCGTCGAGGATGGCACCCGGGTCGTCCGTCAGCCGGCCCTCGCGACCGTAGCCGCCCGGCACGGGCAGCCGCCCGCCCCGCAGGCGCAGCACTTCCATGCGCCCGTACGAGAACTGGGACATCGCGACGTCCAGCACGACCGGCGTCCGCTCGTCGGGCACCGCGATGATGAGCGGGTTGTTCCCGAGCTTCGCCGTGACCGTGCCCCACGGCGGCATGTTCGGCGTCGTGTTCGTCCAGCCGATGAACGCGAAGCCGGCGCGGACGGCCTGCCAGCCATACGTGCCGCCGCGCATCCAGTGGTTCGTGTTACGCAGCGCCACGAGGCCGAGGCCATGCTGCCGGGCCAGCTCGATCGCGCGATCGGTCGCGATGCCGGCGTTGAGCACGCCCGGACCGAGCCGCCCGTCCCACTGCTCCCAGGCGCCCAGCGCCGCGACGCACACCGGCTCGGCATGCACGTCGACGACGCCGGAGCGGATCTGCCGGACGAAGCGCGGGAAGCGGTTCAGACCGTGCGACGCGACGCCGTCGCGATGCGTCTCGGTGAAGATCGTCGCGCAGCGGCGCGCCCGCTCGTCGGTGAACCCCTCGCGGAGCAGCACCTGCGTCAGGCGATCCGCGATCGCGTCGAATGGCAGGCGTACGATTCGGCTCTCTCTCGTCGTCATGGTGCCAGTTGTGCGGCCAGCGAACGGCCCTCTGCGTCCGGCAGGCTCACGCCGAGCCACTCGGCGATCGTCGGCGCGACGTCCTGTGTCCGGACCTCCCCGATCGTCCGGCCTGCCGCGACGTCCCTGCCCCAGGCGATGAACAGGGCGCGCATGGACGGGTGGTCGTTGAGGACGCCGTGATGGCCGAGATGATTCGGCTCGACGGGGCCGACGACGTCGCCGCTGTCGCGCCCGCCGAACTCGTACCCGTCCGCCGCCGCGACGACGATGTCGGGCGCCTGGTCGCTGGACTCGGCATCGGGCAGGCCGAGCGCGCGCACGTCGGCGCCTGAGACGACGCGGGTGACCCCCTCGACATCCTTCAGCAGCGCCGCGATCTTCGGCACCAGCTCGGCGCGTCGGGCGGCGTCGCGCACGTAGATGCCGGCCGAGCCGCCCCACGCCTGCGACCACGCTTCGGCGCGCAGGGTGTCGCCCTGGCCGGTGACCAGGCCGGCGCTGCGCAGCAGGGCGTTGGGATAGATGGTCTTCGTCGCGCTGCGGAACCCGTGATCCGACACGACGACGACCGTCGTCCGGTCCCGCAGGCCCGCCCGGTCGAGCGCCGCGAGCAGACGCGCGACCTGCGCGTCGACGAACGCGATCGTCGTCGTGCCCGCGAGCGTGCCCGGACCGTAGACGTGGTGCGCGCTGTCGAGCGCAAGCAGGTGATAGAGGAGCAGGTTCGGCTTGTGACGCTCCAGGATGTGGATCGCCGCGTCGGTCCAGACGATGTCGCGGTAGGCGGAGGTCGAGCCGCGGTTGAAGCGTGCGACTTCGTCCTCCGTCAGCCTTCCGGCTTCGATGAGCTCGCGCTCGACGGCGCCGGACGGATCGGGCACCTCCGGAAACGCCCACGTGATGGTCTCGGCCTTGTAGATCGCCACCCAGTCCACCTGCGCGGTGGTCAGGCCGGCGGCGTGTGCCTGGTCGTAGACGGTGACGGCCTTCACCATCTCGCGCTTGTCGCGCCAGGGCTCGACCTTCGGCCGGCCGCTGACGGGATCGCGCACGAGAATGCCGTTGAACAGCACCTGGTGCTTCTGCGGCAGCACCCCCGTCACCATCGTCGTGTGGTTCGGCCACGTGACGACGGGGTTCACCGGGATCATCGCCGAGGCGCGCACCCCTTCGCGTGCGAGACGCTGCAGCGTGGGCGCCGGAGCACGCGGATCGTCCAGCGCGGCCGACGGGAACCCATCGAGGCTGATCAGGATGACGTGCCGGTTCGGATCGGGCGCCTGTCGTGCCGCTGCTTCGCGCGCGTCCGGGCCGGCTGACGAAAAGACGACGAGCGCGATCAGGAGGAAGAGGAGGGAACGGACGGTTCGGATCATGTGGGGGAGATTACATGATCGGTGCGGGCCTTTGGACTCCGCCTTGACTGGGGCTTGGGCCTTGGGCGTTAGGCCTCACTGGGCTTTGGGCTTTGGGCTTTGGGCCTTGGAAATACTCGAAGTCGTGGCAACGGGCTGCTTCAGCAGCGTCGTTCACTGTCACGCAAGCAGCAGCGTGACAGCTACCGGCGCCCAGAGCGAGCCAGACGAGCCCAAGGCCCAAAGCCCAAAGCCTAAGGCCCAAAGCCTAAAGCCTAAAGCCCAAAGCCCAAAGCCCAAGGCCTAAGGCCCAGAGCCCAAGGCCCAAGGCCCAAGGCCCTCGAGAGACCTACCAGAGTCCCAGCTGCAGCTTCGCCGCATCCGACATCATGTCGCGCGTCCACGGCGGATCGAAGACGACGTCGACGATGACGTCGGTGACCCCCTCGACGGCCCGGACCTTCTGTTCGACCTGACCCGGGAGCCACTGCGCCGCAGGGCAGTTGGGCGCCGTGAGCGTCATGCGCACGCCGACCACGCGGTCGGCCGTGACGATGATGTCGTACACGAGGCCGAGATCGTGGATGTTGACGGGGATCTCCGGGTCGTACACCGTCTTGATCGCGGCGACGACCTTCGGCTCGAGCGCGGCGGCCTGCGCGGGATCACCCACGAGGCTCTCCGTCCGGGTGCCCGAGACCGGCTTCGCGGTGTCCGCGGCGTTCGGCTGGATGACGGGTAGCGGCTTCATCTCCGGGACGTCTCCTGCCGCCCCTGCCGGGCGGCTATTCGGTCGAGACGACCTCGTCGGACTTCTCGACCGCCGACTTCATCGTGTGCCACGCGAGGCTGGCGCACTTCACGCGCGTGGGGTACTCGCGCACGCCGGCGAACACGGCGAGCTTGCCGAGTCCCGTCCGATCGACCGGCGCGTCCGGCGGGGCCGTGACGAGGTCGTGGAAGCGCTCGAAGAGCGCTTCGGCTTCGGCGACGGTCTTGCCCTTCACGGCCTCGGTCATCAGCGATGCCGATGCCTTCGAGATCGCGCAGCCCGATCCCTCGAACGACACGTCGGCGATGCGATCGCCGTCCAAGACGAGATACAGGGTCAACCGGTCGCCGCAGAGCGGATTGTGCCCCTTCGTCGTGCGGGTGGGCGCCGGCAGCGCGCCGAAGTTCCTCGGCCGCCGGTTGTGGTCCAGGATGACCTCCTGGTAGAGCTCGCGCAGATCCGACATCAGCCGAAGACCTCGCGGACCTTCTGCAGGCCCTGCACGAAGGCGTCGATGTCCTCGCGCGTGTTGTAGATGCCGATCGACGCGCGGACGGTGGCCGGGACGCCGTAGCGATCCATCACCGGCTGCGCGCAGTGCTGGCCGGTCCGCACGGCAATGCCCTCGGTGTCCAGGATGGTGCCGACGTCGTGCGGATGCACGCCGTCGAGGACGAACGACAGCACCCCCGAGCGGCGGGCGGCCATGCCGAGCCGCCGCACGCCGGCGACCTCGGCCAGCCGTTCCTCCGCGTACTCGAGCAGCGATTCCTCGTGAGCCTGGACGGCCTGCCGGTCGAACCCGGCGAGCCATTGCGCCGCCGCGCCGAAGCCGACGACCCCTGCGATGTTCGGCGTGCCCGCCTCGAACTTGTAGGGGAGCACGTTGTACTCCGTCTTCTCGAACGTGACGGAGGCAATCATGTCGCCGCCGCCCTGGTAGGGAGGCATGGCGTCGAGCAGCGCCTCGCGCCCGTAGAGTACGCCGCTGCCGGTCGGCCCGTACATCTTGTGGCTCGAGAACGCGTAGAAGTCGCAGCCGATCGCACGCACGTCGACGGGTACGTGCGGCACGGCCTGCGCGCCGTCCACGAGGGTCACGGCGCCGGCCGCCCGGGCCTTCGCCACCAGCGACTCGATCGGGTTCACCGTGCCGAGCGCGTTGCTGATGTGGACGATCGCGACCATCCGGGTCCGGTCGGTCAGCATCCGGTCGAAGGCCTCGAGGTCCAGCTCGCCGCCGTCGGTAATCGGCACCGCGCGCAGCGTCGCGCCCGTCTGCTCGCAGATGAGCTGCCACGGGACGATGTTCGAGTGGTGCTCCATCCAGGTGACGAGCACGTCGTCGCCCGGCCGCAGGTTCGCCCGTCCCCAGCTGTTCGCCACGAGGTTGATGGCGTCGGTGCAGCCGCGCGTCAGGACGATCTCATGCGTGGACGCGGCGTTGATGAAGCGCTGCAGCTCGGCGCGCGCCCCTTCGTAGGCGCGCGTCGCCCGTTCGCTCAGCAGGTGCGTGGCGCGGTGGATGTTGGCGTTGTCACGGCGGTAATAGCGATCGATGGCCTCCAGCACCGCCGTGGGCTTCTGGGTGGTGTTGGCGTTGTCCAGGTACACCAGACGGCGGCCGTGCACCTGCTCCCGCAGGATCGGGAACTCCTCGCGCACGCGTTCCACGTCGAACGTCGTTGCCGGTGTCGCGTCGGCCGCCTTCGTCATCGTCGTCGTCCCTACCGGTGGATCCGGATCACCACAGAGGGCACAGAGGCCGCAGAGGTCACAGCGAACAGGAGAGGATCCGGAAGAGCGTCACCTGGCTACCGCTGGCTTCCTCTGCGGCCTCCGCGCCCTCGGTGTCCACCGCTGCCAGTCCGAGGGCTGTCGCCTCTCATTCTTCAGGAGGCTGTCGCCTCTCACTTGACATCGTCGCGCGGGATCTGCGCCAGCAGCCAGCCATCGAGCCGCTCGCGCAGCGGGGCGAACCGCACGCGGTTGACGATGTCGCCGGCGAAGCCGCGGATGAGCAGCGCGCGGGCGTCCGCGCGGCTCACGCCGCGCGCCCGCAGATAGAACAGCGCGTCGGCGTCCAGCTGGCCCACCGTCGCCCCGTGCGTGCACTTCACGTCATCGGCGAAGATCTCGAGCTGCGGCTTGGTGTTCATCTGCGCGGTGTCGGACAGCAGCAGCGCCTTGTTGGTCTGCTTGGCGTCCGTCTTCTGCGCGTCCTGCCGGACGACGATCTTGCCGTTGAACACGCCGCGCGCACGCCCGCCGAGGATGCCCTTGTAGACCTCGTGGCTGGCGCAGTGCGGCTGCGCGTGATCGATGGCCGTGTGGTTGTCGACCAGCGTGTCGCCGTCGGCCAGATACAGCCCGTTCAGCGTGCAGTCGATGCCTTCGCCGGCCAGCTCGCCGCCGACGTCGTTGCGGACGATGGCGCCGCCCAGTGAGAAGGCGTGCGAGATGAACGTCGCGGCGCGTCCCGCGCGGACCTGCTGGCGGCAGTAGTGGTAGTCGTGCGGCCGCTCGAGCTGCACGCGGTAGTGGTCGAGGATCGCGCTCGGCCCGCACTCGAACTCGGTGACCGCGCACGAGAAGTCGGCGAGGTCGCCGAAGCCCAGGTGCGACTCGATGACCGTGCTCTGGCTGTGCTCGCCGGCGACGACCAGCAGCCGCGGGAAGCTGATCGCGGGCCGGTCGCCGCCCACCGAGACGAACACGACGTTGATCGGCGCTTCGATGACGGCGTGCGGTGCGACGCGCACGACCACGGCGTCCTCGAAGAAGGCCGTGTTCAGCGCCGTGAAGGGGAACTCGTCAAACGCGGCAATCCGTCCGAGGACCGCCTCCAGGTCGTCGGCGCCGGCAGCCAGTGCCTCCGTGAGCGTCCCGACCTGCAGCCCCTTCGTCGTCGCCGACGAGGACAGCTCCGGCACGTAGCGCCCGTTCACGAAGACGACCTGCGCGGCCGTCCCCGTGTCGTAGAGATGTTCCGCCAGGGCCCCGGCCGGGGGCTGCAGCCCCGGCGTGGCCGGAACGAACGGCGTTCCGGCAATGGGTGCCACGTTGGTGAAGCGGTACTCCTCGTCCTTCGTGGTGGGGAAGCCGAGCGCCGCGAAGCGCGCGATCGCCTCGGCGCGCCGCGCCACCAGCCAGGCCGGTTCCGTCGCGCGGCGGGCGCGCTCCTCGTCGAACCGCGCGAGATAGTGCTCGACCCGTCCCGCCGCCTTGCCCTGCTCGACAACCGAGCTCATCGATCGATCCCCCTCACGCCGTGGCCCCGGCCTCGATCCAGCCGTAGCCCTTCTGTTCGAGCTCGAGCGCCAGGTCCTTGCTGCCCGACCGGACGATGCGTCCGTCGCTGAGGACGTGCACGTAGTCGGGGACGATGTAGTTGAGCAGGCGCTGGTAGTGGGTGACGACGATGATCGCGCGGTCGGGGCTGCGCATCGCGTTGACCCCCTCGGCGACCGTCCGCAGCGCGTCGATGTCGAGGCCCGAGTCGGTCTCGTCGAGAATCGCGAGCCGCGGCTGCAGGACCAGCATCTGGAAGATCTCGTTGCGCTTCTTCTCCCCGCCGGAGAACCCCTCGTTCACCGGGCGCCGCAGCAGGTCGTCCTCCATGTGCAGCACGCGGAGCCGGTCGTTGACCAGCTCCAGGAACTCCATCGCGTCGAGCTCCGGCTCGCCGCGGTATTTCCGCTGCGCGTTGAGCGCCGCCTTCAGGAAGTACGAGTTGTTGACGCCGGGGATCTCGACCGGGTACTGGAACGCCATGAAGACGCCCTCGCAGGCGCGCTCCTCGGGCTCCATCTCCAGCAGGTCGCGCCCGTCAAGCAGCACCTGGCCGCCGGTGACCTCGTAGGCCGGATGGCCGGCCAGCACGCGCGCCAGCGTGCTCTTGCCCGATCCGTTCGGCCCCATGATCGCGTGGACCTCGCCCTTGTTCACCGTCAGGGTCACGCCCTTCAGGATCTCCCGGCCTTCGGCCCCGCCCCGCAGTTCCTTGATCTCAAGCATTGATACGTCCGTTCGTGTCCGCACCCCACGTGCGGCAAGCCGCACCCTGCAGGCGGCAATCGATCACCACAGAGAACCCGGAGGCCGCAGAGGCCACGGAGTCCGCATGTTCCCGCGGGCTCTGTCCTCTGTGGCGTCCGTGTTTCCTATCCCACGCTGCCCTCGAGGCTGATGCTGAGGAGCTTCTGCGCCTCGACGGCGAACTCCATCGGCAGCTCGCGGAAGACGTCCTTGCAGAAGCCGCTGACGATCATGTTCACCGCGTCCTCGGT
>DASVDJ010000163.1:0-2594 GCA_036381155.1 Vicinamibacterales bacterium | reverse complement strand
CCGTACTACTTCGGCGGGTTCCGCGAGGACGGCAAGCCGCCGAAGGGGCCGCTCGATCGCCACATCTACGGCGGCACCGTGGGCGGCCCGATCAAGCGGAACACCCTGTTCTTCTTCGGGTCGTTCGAGGGCTACAAGCAGGAGTCGAACGTCAACCAGTTCTTCAGCGTGCCGGACGAGCGGCTGCGCAACGGCGACTTCAGCCAGGCGTTCAACACGAACGGCTCGCTGCAGGTCATCTACGACCCGCTGACCGGCAACCCCGATGGTACCGGCCGCCAGCCCTTCCCCGGCAACGTGATCCCGGCTGACCGCATCAGCCCGATCGCGCGCCGGATCCTGAACGACCTGTACCCGCTGCCGAACAACCCGGGCACGGGCGCCGGCGGGCTGTCGAGCAACTACTTCCGGAACGAGGTCCGGACGACCGACCGGAAGAACTACGACCTGAAGATCAACCTGAATCGCTCGGCCGCGCACCAGATCTGGGGCAAGTACTCGTTCATGGATGCGGTGGTCGACGACCGGACGTACTATCTCGGTCCGGATCCGAACTCCAAGGGCGACGGCGGTCTCACGAAGGTGTACCAGTTCACGACCGGCCAGACCTGGACGTTCGGCAGCAGCATGGTGTGGGACGCCACCTTCGGCGTGTCGCGCCAGGATCAGTCGGTCATCGGCGCGGACTTCGCCCAGGGCAACTACGGCCTGAACATCGGCATCCCCGGCACGAACGACCAGAGCGACCTGGGGGCGCCGGCTGACGGGCGCTACGCCGGCTACCCGCGGTTCGACACCGGCTTCTCGGCGCTGGGCAACACCGACACCTGGGTGCCGGTGTTCCGTGACGAGCGCAGCTACTCGTTCAGCACGAACGTCACGAAGGTCTTCGGCCGCCACGACATCCGCTTCGGCTACACGGTGAACCGGTTGCTGCTCGACCACTGGCAGCCGGAGCAGGACAACCCGCGCGGGCGCCTCAGCGCCGCGACCAACGCCACCGCGCTTCGCGGCGGGCAGACGGGCAACTTCTACAACCAGTGGGCCGCGTTCCTGCTGGGGCTGAACTCGGTCGTCGCCAAGAGCGTGCAGTACGAAGAGATGACCACGCGCGAGTGGCAGCACGGGCTGTACATCCGCGACCGGTGGAATCTCAGTGACAAGCTGACGCTCGACCTCGGTCTCCGCTGGGAGTACTACCCGATCATGACGCGTGCGGATCGCGGCATCGAGCGGGTGGACCTCCAGACGCTGGAAGTCCTGCTCGGCGGCCGCGGCGGCAACCCGAAGAACGTCGGGCTCGAGGCGGCGAAGGACAACTTCGCGCCGCGCCTCGGTCTGATCTACCGCATCAACGAAAACACGGTCTTCCGGTCGGGCTACGGCGTCACCTACAACCCGATTCCCTGGGGCCGTCCGCTCCGCGGGTTCTACCCGGCGACCATCGCCGCCGCGTTCTTCCAGGACGAGCCGTACGGCTGGTACAACACGCTGGCCGACGGCATCCCGCTGATCACGGGTCCGGACCTGCAGGCGGGCCGCTTCCCGCTGCCCGGGTCGGTGGACATGCGGACGCCTGAGGTCGGCAACGTCGACCGGGGTCACATCCAGTCGTGGAACTTCACGGTCGAGCGCCGGCTGCCGCTGGACATCGCGGTGGACGTCGCCTACGTCGGCACGGCCGGCGACGGCGGCTACGCCGACCTCGACATCAACGCGCCGCAGACGATCGGCGGCGGCAACCAGAGCCGGCCGTACTTCGACATGGGGCGCAACCGCGACCTCAAGCTGTGGGGCAGCCGCCTGAAGACGCGGTATCACGCGCTGCAGATCGGCGTGAACCGGCCGTTCACCCAGGGGCTCCTGCTCAAGGGCGCCTACACGCTGTCGCGGTCGAAGAACGAGGCCGACGACGACGGGTGGGTGGGCCTGTCCTACAACTCGCCGTTCGCGCTCGACAAGAACTTCGCGCTGGCCGGCTACGATCGGACGCACAACCTCCAGATGGGCTTCGTCTACCAGCTGCCCTGGCAGGGGAGCGGGTCGTACGGGAACGTCCTGAAGGCGATTGCGGCCGACTGGCAGATCAGCGGCGTGTTCGCGGCGTTCAGCGGCCTGCCGTTCACGGTCACGGCCAGCGGGACGGAGCTCAACACGCCGGGCAACATGCAGACGGCGGATCTCGTCGGCGACGTCCGGAAGGTCGGTGAGGTCGGCGCCTCCGGCGTCTGGTACGACCCGTCGGCGTGGGCGCAGCCGCAGGGTGTGCGGTTCGGCAACACCGGCCGCAACCAGTTCCGTGGTCCCGGCGGCGTGAACCTGGATCTCGGGGTCTTCCGCTCCTTCCCGATGGGCGGGACCCGGAAGCTCGAGCTCCGCGTGCAGGCCGCCAACGTCACGAACACGCCGAAGTTCAACAACCCGAACGGCAGCCTCACCAGCAGCACGTTCATGCAGATCACCGGCACGCCGTCGGGCGCCACGTTCGGCAGCTACGGCGAGCGGCAGATCCAGATCGGCGTCCGCTTCGAGTTCTAGGCGGCACCGAATCGTTCGGACGAACGGGCCCGGCGAGCACGTCCGCTCGCCGGGCC
>DASVDJ010000162.1:0-15390 GCA_036381155.1 Vicinamibacterales bacterium | reverse complement strand
CGGCGATACTCGTCGCAGGCTGCCGCTAGATCAAGAAGGTCATCGATGCTGACCTGCACCGAGTTGATTCTGCCGAGCAGTTCCTCGTCGTCGGACATCCTGATCTTCTCGTCGGACAGCAATTGGGATTGGCCGGGCCGGGGATCGAACCCGGACGACCTTTCGGTCAGCGAGTTTTAAGCTCGCAGCGTCTGCCAGTTCCGCCACCCGGCCACAATCGCGAGTGATCCCGTCCCGGCAGTGAACGGGATCATTTACGGGATCAGTTGAGGGATCACGGCGATCCCGGTCTGCGCCCGCGTTGCTGTAAGTCTCGGCGATCTATAACGTTACCCGTTCTCGTCGGTACGGCAGATCAGCGGAGGCCAAAGATTTTAAGTCCGCTGCGTTTGCCAGTTTCGCCACCCCGGCACATCCACGGTCGGGCGGCCGCCGTGCGGCCGGCGGGCGGCGCAGCGGCGATCAGTGATCCGCGACTTCGGTCCAGCCGGCCACGAGCAGCGGCGACTTCAGGCCCTCGGCCCGCAGCAACGCCGTCTCGAGCTCGTTGTACGTCTGGCTGAACACCAGCTCCCCCGCCCGCTCGACGCCTAACCAGAACCCCAGCGGCGGCTCGACGATGAAGCAGTGCAGCTGCTCGCGGTCGCGCGCGAGACGCCACAGCGTGACCGCCTCGCCCCGCAGCGGAACGATTTCGGACTCGTGCATCAGTGCACCGACGGCGCGCCCCCGCGCGGCAGACGATCCTGCGCGACGACCCGCGTGATCAGCCCTTCCAGCTCGGTCTGGTCGACGTCGAACGGGCCCGCCACCGCGGCGCCCAGCTGAATCTCCACCGCGACGGTGTACCCGTCGTCCATGGGGCTGACGATCCAGCTGAACCCGCGCAGCGCCACGAACCGATCCGGATCGGCGTCCGCGTTCTTCGCGCGATCGAGCGCACGCAGCATCGCGGTCAGCAACTGCCGCACATCCTGCTCGGTCCACCCGCGCGGCGGCCCGAGCGGCAGGTCGACCTGATCCGTGGTCGCGTAATCGGTCCCCCGAAGCCAGACATCAATCTCGAGTTGCACGGGGCGGATTCTACCACCCCCGTCCAGCGCGCGATCGATGATGATCGTCATGCCGCCGGATTTTCTTCCGAGTCTGCTGGCCCTGCCTCCTGATCGCGCTGGCCCCTGGCCCCTGCCCCCTGATTCCTGAACGGCCGGACTGAACTCCGGCCCTACTGGCTCCTGCTCCCCACCATCAGCAGCTCGCGGAGCCCGCCCGGCTCGGTCACCGGCGCCTGGCACGTGAAGTTCTCGCAGATATACGCCGCGGCCTTGCCGTCGATCCGCCCCATGGACGCCAGCAGTGGCAGCTCACGCGCCAACGCCCCACGGTCCTCATCGGCGATCGGGATCGTGACAAGGAACGGCCGATAGTGCGCCGCCAGCTCACGGTGCAGCGGGGCGGCGTCGCCGTCGGGATCGCCGGCGATCACCGCCTGACCGATGCCCGCGTGCCAGGCGCTCAGCGCCGCCATGACCATCGGCACCGCGCGCGCGTACTGGCCCAGCTGCGGCCCGAACCGCGCCAGCGTCTGCTCGATCCGCCTGCGCCTGGCCTCATCCTCGCGCAGATGCACGAAGACCTGCAGGTTGATGAGCGCCAGCGCCGTCGGCGAAGGCTCGGCGCCGTCGTAGTCCTCCTTGTGGCGGACGAGCACGTCCGGGTCGTCGCCCGACGTGCTGAACCAGGCGCCGTCGGCCGGATCGTAGAAGCGCTCGTCCATGCGCTGCTGCAGCTCGTCGGCCCAGCGAAGCCATTCGGGATTGCCCGTGGCCTGGAACAGCTCCAGCAGCCCCCACGCCATCGCGGCATAGTCCTCCGCGTATCCGTCGATGGCCGCCTCGCCGTCCCGGAAGCGCCGGCGCAGCACACCGCGGTCCGCGTCCCACAGCGTGTCGCGGATGAACCGGGCGGCGCGCTCCGCCGTCGCGGCATGCGTCGGCGCCGCGTCCGCCAGGCCGAACGTCTCCGCGCGGAGCACGCGCGCGGCGCGCGCGAACGCGCCGATCATGAGGCCGTTCCACGCCGCCAGGATCTTGTCGTCGAGGTGCGGGCGCGGCCGTTCCAGGCGCGAGCGGAACAGCGTCATCCGCGCACGCGCCAGCGCCTCGTCGACCTCGTCGCGGGTTCGCTCCGTCTGCGACGCGACCTCGTCGAGGCTGCGCGCGGTGTACAGCAGGTTCTTCCCGGTGAACTCGCCCTGCGGATCGAACGGCGCGTTGCCCTGCTCCTCGATGCCGTACCGGGCCGCGAACACCGCGTAGTCGTCGCCGAGCAGGTCGCGCAGTTCCTGCGCCCGCCACGTGTAGAACGCCCCCTCGACCTTGTGGGGCTGCCCGCTGCCCGCCTGCGCCGCCTCGGGCGGCACGCTGTCGGCGTCCTCCGCCGAGTAGAACCCGCCGCCCGGGTGCGTCATCTCGCGCGCGACGTAGCGCAGCGTGTCTTCGGCGACGTCGGCGTAGAACCGGTTGCCCGACGCCTGCGCCGCCTCCAGACAGGCGACCACGAGCTGCGCCTGGTCGTACAGCATCTTCTCGAAGTGCGGCACGCGCCATTCGGCGTCGACCGAGTAGCGATGGAAGCCGCCGCCGACGTGGTCGCGCATGCCGCCGAGTGCCATCGCCTGCAGCGTGTACAGCGCGATCTCGCGCGGGACCGCGTCGCCGGTCCGGGCGTGCTCGCGCAGCAGGAACAGCAGCTCGCTCGGACGCGGGAACTTCGGTGCCGTGCCGAAGCCGCCGTGCCGGCGATCGAACTGCTGGGCGAACCCGGCCACGCCGAGCGTGAGCGCGTCCGGGCCCGCGATCGTCCCGCCGCCCGGCGCAGACGTGGCGGCTTCGCGCAGGCTCGCGACGACCGCGTCCGCCGACTGCTCGATGCGCTGCCGCTCGTTGCGCCAGGCGCGCGACACCGCCTGCAGCACCTCCATGAAGCCGGGCCGGTTGAAGCGGTTGTCCGGCGGGAAGTAGGTGCCGCCGAAGAACGGCTTCAGGTCGGGCGTGAGCCAGACGCTCATCGGCCAGCCTCCCGAGCCGGTCGTCGCCTGCACGAACGTCATGTAGACCCGGTCGATGTCGGGCCGCTCCTCGCGGTCCACCTTCACCGGCACGAACTCGCGGTTGAGCACCTCGGCGATCACCGGGTCCTCGAACGACTCGCGCTCCATGACGTGGCACCAGTGGCAGGTCGAATAGCCGATCGACAGGAAGATCGGCTTGTCCTCCGCCCGCGCGCGGGCAAAGGCCTCCTCGCCCCACGGATACCAGTCGACGGGATTGTGCGCGTGCTGGAGCAGGTACGGGCTCTTCTCGCGGGCGAGTCGGTTGGCCATCCGGTCATTATGGCCCTCCTCGCCCGCAAGGGGCCGCCTCGAGTGCGGTAGACTCGACGGCATGAGCAGGAGGATTGCCATCCTCGTCGAAGAGGAGTTCGAGGACAGCGAAGTCACCGGCCCGGCGCAGCTGCTGCGCGACGCGGGCTTCGAGGTCGTGCTGGTGGGCCCCGCGGCCGGCGCGACCTACACGGGCAAACGGGGCGGAACGGTCGTCTCGGACCTCGCCGCCGGTAAGGCGCGCGCCGCGCAGTTCGACGGGCTCGTCATCCCGGGCGGGTACGCGCCCGACCGCATGCGCATGCGGCACGCGATGGTCGACCTCGTGCGCGACATGATCGCGGCCAACAAGCCGGTGGCGGCCATCTGCCACGGGCCGCAGCTGCTCATCTCCGTCAACGCGCTGCGCGGGCGCACGGTCACCTGCTGGCCCTCAATCGCGATCGACGTCAAGAACGCCGGCGGCCTCTACGTCGACAAGCCCGTCGTCGTCGACGGCCCCGTCATCACCGCGCGGAAGCCGGACGACATCCCGGTCTTCACGCAGGCGCTCATCGACGCCCTGCGCGCCTGACGCGCGCCCGCCGCATGCGCATCGGCATCGATCTGGGCGGCACGAAGATCGAGGCGATCGTCCTCGCCGCCGACGGCCACATCCCCTTCCGGCGCCGCATCGCGACCCCGCGCGGCGACTACGACGGCACCATCGAAGCGATCGCGTCGCTCGTGGCCGGGGCCGAAGCCGCGATCGGCCGCACGGCCACCGTCGGGATCGGCATGCCGGGCGCGATCTCGCCGGCGACCGGCCTCGTCAAGAACGCGAACTCGACCTGGCTGAACGGCCGCCCGCTCGATCGCGATCTCGCCAGCCGGCTCGGCCGTCCCGTGCGCCTGGCGAACGACGCCAACTGCTTCGCGCTCTCCGAAGCGAGCGACGGCGCCGCGGCCGGCGCCCCCGTCGTCTTCGGCGTCATCGTGGGCACGGGATGCGGGGCCGGCGTGGTGGTGCACGGGCAGGTGCTGACCGGCCCGAACGCGATTGCGGGCGAATGGGGGCACAACCCGCTCCCCTGGCCTCGCGACGACGAGCGGCCCGGGCCGCCGTGCTATTGCGGCAAGACGGGATGTCTCGAGACGTTCCTGTCCGGCCCCGGACTCGTGCGCGACTACGCGCGGCACACGGGTCTGGACGCCGGGTCGATCACGGCGCCCGAGGTCGTCGCCCGCGCGGAGGCCGGCGAGGCGGCCGCCTGCGAGGCGCTCCACCGCTACGCCGACCGCATGGCGCGCGGGCTCGCCACCGTCGTCAACATCCTCGACCCCGATGCGATCGTGCTCGGCGGCGGCATGTCGAACGTGCGGATGCTGTACGACCTCGTGCCGAGCCTCCTCCAGCAGTACGTCTTCTCGGACCGCGTCGCGCTGCGGCTCGTCCCGCCGATGCACGGCGACTCGAGCGGCGTACGCGGCGCGGCGTGGCTCTGGCCCGCGCCGTAGCACCCGCGGCCACGCCGCTCTCGCCTGAATCAGAAGCCCAATCTGACCCCCAGCTGCAGCTGGCGCGGGTCGTCGGCTGCCGTCGGCCGTCCGAACGACGGCAGCGGCGTCGTGCCGGGACCGAAGACGTTGTTCGGCGTCCGGAGATTCGTCCGGTTGAGGACGTTGAACCCCTCGACGAGCGCTTCCAGCGTCATGCGGCCGCGGATGGGCGCGCGCCAGGCAAGCCGGACGTCCAGCGTGCTGCTGCCCCACGCACGCGCGCTGTTGCGCCCGACGCCTTCCGGCCGGTCGTTGACGTTCGTGTCGTTGTTGCGATCCGTGCCGGTCAGCACCGTGAACGGGGGCGCGGACGCCGCGGTGAACACGTACGAGAGCCGCCAGGGGGCGAGCGGCGCAGCGAAGGCGTCGAGCCCGATCGTACCGCTCACGACCAGCCGGTGCCGGACGTCGTTGTCCGACGGCCCCCAGTCCGCGCGGACGTCGAAGCTGTCCTGCGGCGAGCTGAAGAAGAAGTTCCCCGCATCGTCCAGCGAGCGCCCGAACGTGTACGCGAGGCGGTGCTCGCCGACACGCGTCGTCGCGCGCATCGCCACCGCGAGCGCGTCCGACTGCGAGCGGCCGATCGACTCGAAGCGGCTGATGTTGCCGTACCGCGGATCCGGCCGCCCGAGGTTCGGGATCCCGAGCGCAGCGGCTTCGGCAGCCGTCAGCGTCGGCACGTTCACGTTGCGCGACATGATCACGTGCCGCCCCCGCAGCCCGAGATAGCCCACGCTGACCGACAGACGCTCACCAAAGCGATGCTCCACCTCCACCGTCGTCTGCACCGTCCTGCCGTTCTGGATGTCCGGATCGATGGTGGTGATCGCCGTCAGCACCGACGAGGGGAACGCGTCGAGCACGGCCGGGAACGCCGGCGCCCCTGCCGCGCCAAACGGCAGCACCGCCACGCGGTAGCGCTCGCCGTCGCGCTGGAGTGCGTTCGACAGGGCGCGCAGCGGCACGCGGTCGTAGTACACGCCGGCACTCGCGCGCACGGTGGTGTCTCCCCGCCCGGGCGCCCAGGCGGCGCCGAGGCGCGGGCCGACGTTGTTGGCGTCGGTGCGAACCGGATCGGCCAGCCACTGGACGTCGTACCGCAGCCCGCCGGTGAGCGTCAGGTCGGGCCGCACGCGCCACTCATCCTGGATGTAGAGAGCGAGGTTGGGATTCGACTGCGACTGCCCCTCGACGCCGAACGCCTGCTGGAACGTCGTATAGCGGCCGGCCTCGAACGCCGCGAGCGACGGGAACGTGTAGACGCCCTGCAGCGCGCCGGGGAACCCGATGTGGACGCGGTTATGGAGGACGTCGAAGCCTCCCTTCAGCACGTGCGCGCCGCGCGCCGCGGTCAGGCTGCCGGCCACCTCGATCGTGTCGAGATCGCGGGCCGTCGGCGACGAGGTCGCCGTGCCGAAGCTGGCGACGCCGGCGATGTTCACGGCCGGACCGACCTGGTCGTTCGCGGGGGCGCGCAGCCGGCTCCGCGTGGCCGCACCACGCAGGTCGAGCACGGCCCAACGGCTGCTCGCGCGCACGTAGCTCAACGCCAGCGTCTGATCGCGGTGATCCAGGGAGGTCCCGCGCGACACGTCGCTCAGCCCGCCGACCGTGCGCGCGTTCAGGCTGTCGACGTCGTAGAGTCCATAACGGATGGCGAAACGGTCGCCGGACGACCATGGACGGTCGGCCCGCACGAAGACGTTCGTGGTGTCGAGCGTGGTCGGCGCCGACCCGGTCGCCACGCGCGGACCGGAGTACCCGGTGCGATCCAGCACCGTGTTGATCGACTGCACGGCGCCGGGTGCAATCGTCACGAAGACCTGGCGATCTGCGCGCGTGGCCTCGGCGTTGCCGAACCAGAACCAGCGGCCCGCCGGCCCGC
Organism: Vicinamibacterales bacterium; assembly: GCA_036381155.1. Lineage (GTDB taxonomy): Bacteria > Acidobacteriota > Vicinamibacteria > Vicinamibacterales > JAENWD01 > JAENWD01. Next base: position 8,581 of record DASVDJ010000162.1, on the reverse strand, counting down.
CGAGCGTCGCGCCGAACTGCTCCTGCGACATCGGCTCGCGCCGTGCGGCAAAGGCATTGCGGGCATCCAGGCGCGAGTCGCGGAAGAACCCGTAGGCGCTGCCGTGCAGCGTCGACCTGCCCGACTCCGTGACGATGCTGATGACGCCGCCACCGGCGCGGCCGAACTCGGCGCGGCCGCCCGCCGTGACGACCTGGAACTCCCGCACCACCTCCTGCGTGATGAACGTCCCGGCAAGTCCCGCTGCATCGTCGGTGGCCGACAGGCCGTCGATCACGACGGCGTTGGAGATGTTGCGCTGCCCCTGGACGCTCAGCCCCGTGCCGGGTACCGCGGAGGTCTCGGCGAAGCGCTCGTTGTTGCGCGTGACCATCCGCGCCACGCCCGGCGCGAGCGTGGCGAGGTCCAGGTAGTTGCGGCCGTTCAGCGGCAACTGTTCGATCTCGGCCGGCGTGACGACGCGCGCGGCCTCGGTGCGCGCGAGGTCGACGGCGCGCGAGCTGCCGGCCACCTGCACAACCTCCTGGCCGCCGCTGACTTCCAGCGTGACGGCGATCTCGAGCGAGGCGCCCACGCGCACGGTGAGCGGGCGGGAATGCGGCACGAACCCGTCCAGCTCGACGTCGAGCTGGTACTCGCCGACGGCAACCGGCGCAAACCGGAACCGCCCCGCGTCATCGGCGGCTCGCGTCCATTCCAGGCCACGCTCGGTGCTGCGCAGCGTGACGGTGGCGCCCGGCAGCACGCCGCCGCTCGCGTCGGCCACCGTGCCGGCCACGACGGCGGCATCGAGCAGCGACTGCGCGGCAGACGGCCGCACGGCCGCCGCAAGACAGACGAGGCCGATATAGAGGCCTCTCCACACACGAATCATCGGACCTTCCTCCAGCCTTGCACCGGCCGGCGGCCTCCGCGCTCCTCCCCGCATCGGGCGAGAAGAGGGACGATCCGCCAGACGACAGCGGCCGGTGCACACCCCGCCGCCCAACGCGGTGGTTGGCGGCACGAGCGAACACACGTCAGGCGCAAGGCAGCCGGCGGCCGCCATGCGCGCGAGCCGATCGCTCAGGCGCGTGGAGGTGGATTGTGGGGGCGACGATCGCGGCTCGCCGGGGTCTGATCCTCGGGAGCGAGTGCAGCCTGGATGTCCTGTGGAACGGGTGTCTGCGGCGGCGGCGCGAGCACGCCCGTCACGCCGAGCAGTGAGATGAGCGCCGTGTCGTCCTGGCAGCTGCCGGGCGTGAGCCGGCAGTCCGCGGTGCGGCCGGCTTCGCGCGCCTTCTCCATCGGGCACACGACGCCGGGCCCATGCAGCGCGCAGCAATCGGCGGCTGCCGCTTCGAGGGCTCGCGCGCGGCACGTGATCGCGAAGGGGGCCGCGAACACGCCCGCCAGCTGGGCGACGAGCAGCCCGATGGCGAGACGCGCGAGATGGAGCCGGACGGCACGCACGACACCCTCAGGATATCACCGGGCCGGTGCCGGCGACGACCCGGCAGAACGGGTGGGTCAGCGGCGGGGGGTCGGGGCCGCCGGCTGCTCGTCCTGGCGGCCACGGCGCAGCCGGCTGTAGGCCGCGGTGAACTCGACCCCGTACAGCAGGATGACGGCCGACGTGTAGACCCACAGCAGAAAGACGACGACCGCGCCGATCGAGCCGTGAATGCTGCTGAGCCGCGAGACGTCGCGCATGAACCAGGCGAAGCCGGCAAACGCGATGCGCCACAGCAGACCGGTCAGCACGGCGCCCACCCAGACGTCCCGGAAGCGGACCTTCGCGTTGGGGATGAAGTAGAAGATCAGCCCCACCGCGAGGATCAGCGTCAGCGTCGCGGTCCACCGGACGAAGAAGCTGCGCAGGGTCAGCACGCCCGGGAACCGCTCGGCGATCACCGCGAACCACGACGCTTCCACCACCTGGCCCGCGCTGACCACGGCCAGCGTCAGGAGCATCAGGACGAAGGACGCGAGCAGCATCAGGAACGCGACGAACTTGTGGCGGAGATAGCTGCGCTGGCGCTCGACCTTCCACGCGTAGTTCACCGCCGTGCTCACGGCGCTGAAGAACCCGAGCGCCGCCCAGACCAGCGCGAGCGCGCCGACGACGCCGAGCGGCACCTGCGAGCGCTCGAGGGCGGCCAGCTGCGCCGACACGAACTCGAGGCGCGTCGGGAAATACCGCAGCACGAAGTTCAGCGTGGCGCGCCGGGCCTCCTCGTCGGCGGTCACCGCCCCGAGGATCGAGATCACCAGCAGCAGGAACGGGAAGAACGACAGCAGCGCGTAGTAGGCGATGGAGGCGGAGTGCGTGAGGTCGTCGCTGTTGTAGAAGCTGATGAAGCTCCGCCAGAGCGCGTGTGCCGACAGGCGCGCGATGCGCCGCCCGCGGGCCACCAGCGCGGCGGACCAGCGGCGGAAGTGCGCCCGTCGCGGCGCGTGGACCGACATCGAGCCGGCTAGAGCTCCTCGTGCCGGGGCATCTCGAGCGCCTGGAGCCCCTGTCGAGCCGCGCGTTCGAGATCGACGATCGCGTCACGCAGGGCGGCCGCGTGCTGCGCGAGCTCGATGAGCCGCGGTTCCAGCTCGGCGCGTCGGCGGCGCCCTTCCGGCGTCAGGAACAGCCAGCCGATCGCGCCGCCGACCAGGGCGCCGGCCGCGGCGCCCAGCAACAGGGCCGCGCCGTCACGCACCCTTCCGCTCTCCATCGCGCGTGCGTTCGGCGCGCGCCGGGCTCGCCGCGCGCGCGGCCCGCCGCGCGCGCCCCTCATCGGCAATCTTGTGCTTCCGCATCTTGCTGTAGAGGGTCGGCCTGTAGAGTCCCAGCTGCGCGGCCGCCTCCTGCTTGTTCCAGCTCGTGCGCTCGAGCGCCTGCAGGATCGCCAGGCGCTCGATCTCGGCCAGGCTGTGGTGCGGCGGCAGCACGACCTCCGGCGCCCCGGTCGGGGCTTCCCGCAGCGACTCGGGCAGGTCGGCGGGCGTGATCTCGGGCCCCTTCGCCAGCAGCACCGCGCGCTCGATCGCGTTCTCGAGCTCACGCACGTTGCCGGGCCAGCGGTTGCGAATCAGCAGGTGGTACGCCGCCGGCGAGATCGAGCGGACGTTCCGGCGATAACGCTGCCGGAACCGCTCCAGGAAATGATCGCAGAGCAACGGGATGTCTTCCGTCCGCTCGCGCAGTGGCGGCACGCGCAGCGTGATCGTGTTGATGCGGAAGTACAGGTCCTCGCGCAGCTGCCCGCTCTTCAGCGCCGCATCGAGGTCGATGTTCGTCGCGCAGATGAGGCGGAAGTCGACGTGGACCACGCGATCGCCGCCGACGGGCCGGTACGTCCGCTCCTGCAGGACCCGCAGCAGCTTCGACTGCAGGTACGGAGGCATCTCGCCGATCTCATCCAGCAGCAGCGAGCCTCCCTGCGCGTACTCGAGGAGCCCCTCGCGATCGTGCACCGCGCCGGTGAAGGCGCCCCGGCGGTAGCCGAAGAGCTCCGCCTCGATCAGCTCCTTCGGGATCGCGGCGCAGTTGATCTTCACGAACGGCTTGCGCGCGCGCCGGCTGTGCGCGTGAATCGCGTTGGCGATGAGCTCCTTGCCGGTGCCGTTCTCCCCCTGGATCAGGATGTTCGCGTCGGAGTCGGCCACCGCCCCGATCATCTCGAACAGCTCGCGCATGGGCTCGCTGCGGCCGATGATCTCGTCGAATCCGCGATCGCGCAGGGCACGGCGCAGCGCGAGGTTCTCCGCCTCGAGGTCCAGCCGCTCGATGCAGCGCGACAGGATCGCGAGCAGCGTCTCGCCTTCGATGGGCTTCTCGAGGAAGTACGCGGCGCCCGCCTTCATCGCGGCGACCGCGCGCGGGATGCTGCCCTGCGCGCTCAGGACCAGGACCTCGGTCTGCGGCGCCCGGGCCTTGAACCGCCGGACGAGCTCGACGCCGTCGAGGTCCGGCAGGACGAGATCGACGACCGCGGCATCGGGCAGCCACTCCGCGAACCGCTCGACCGCCTCGTCGCCCCGGTTGGCGACGCGGACCTCGTAGCCGGCGCTCGTCAGTGTGAGCGCGAGCCAGTCTGCCGTTTCGATCTCGTCATCGACGACGAGGACGCGCCGGGATCGCTTTCCGCTCATGGCGTTGTCGTCCGGGAAGGGGGCCCGCGGTTGAGCCGTGGCGAATCGGACTGTAGCATGACTGACGCCGATCGATACAGTGCCTGCCGCAGGCAGTCTGAAAGCATGCACGGACCCGGTGCCACAATGTCCCCTCGGGCACGTGCCCGTGCCGGCCGGTGGGCCTCCCTGAGGCCGGGCGGGCCGATCTCCCTATAATTCGCCCATGTCCGACCGCCAGGTGCCGCCCCGCGTCACGCCCATCCGCCCGCTCCTGTCTCCCGAACCGCCGCGCGAAGCCGAGCGGATGGTCTGCGAGCGGTGCGGCGGCGCCAACGTCTACCGGATGCACGCGGTCTGGCGCTGCGCGGACTGCGGCTTCAAGACGGACTGCTGCGGCTGGTAGCGCCGCCATGCACCGGCTGCCGACCCACATCGACCCCGCGTCTCCCGGTTTCCGGGAGAACGCCGGGGTGAACCGGCGGCTTGCGGCCGAGCTTCGCGCCGCCCTGGAGGAGGCACGGGCCGGCGGCGGCGAGCAGGCCCGTGCCCGGCATCGGGAACAGGGCAAGCTGTTCGTCCGCGACCGCATCGAGCGGCTGCTCGATCCCGGCTCGCCCTTCCTCGAGCTCTCGCCGCTCGCCGCCCGGGGGGTCTACGACGAGCCGACGCCGGGCGCCGGCCTCGTCACCGGGATCGGCCGCGTCGCGGGACGCGAGGTCGTCGTCGTCGCCAACGACGCGACCGTCAAGGGAGGGACCTACTTCCCGCTGACCGTGCGGAAACATCTGCGCGCGCAGGAGGTCGCGATGGCGAACCGCCTGCCGTGCGTCTACCTCGTCGATTCCGGCGGTGCCTTCCTGCCGCTCCAGGCGGAGGTCTTCCCGGATCGCGATCACTTCGGCCGCATCTTCTACAACCAGGCCCGCATGTCGGCCGAGGGGATCGCGCAGATCGCGGTCGTGTTGGGCTCGTGCACCGCGGGCGGCGCGTACGTGCCGGCGATGTCGGACCAGGCGGTGATCGTCCGCGGCACGGGCACGATCTTTCTCGGTGGCCCGCCGCTCGTGAAGGCGGCCACCGGCGAGGAGGTCTCAGCGGAAGAGCTCGGCGGCGCCGACGTGCACACGCGGCTCTCCGGCGTCGCCGACTACTTCGCCGAGGACGATCGCCACGCGCTCGCCATCGCGCGCGACCTCGTCGCGTCGCTGACGTCGGTGAAGCAGCTCCCGCCCCACGCGATCGCGCCCGAGGACCCGTACTACGATCCCGGGGAGCTCTACGGCATCATCCCGGCTGACCTGCGCCGCTCGTACGACGTCCGCGAGGTGATCGCCCGGATCGTGGACGGGTCGCGCTTCGACGAGTTCAAGGCGCGGTTCGGCGAGACGCTGGTCACCGGCTTCGCGCGCCTCCACGGGCTGCTCGTCGGCATCCTCGCGAACAACGGCGTGCTCTTCTCGGAGTCCGCGCTCAAGGGCACGCACTTCATCGAGCTCTGCAACCTGCGCGGCGTGCCGCTGATCTTCCTGCAGAACATCACCGGCTTCATCGTCGGCCGCCAGTACGAGCGCGCCGGCATCGCGCGCGACGGCGCGAAGCTGGTGCATGCCGTGGCCAACTCCGTCGTGCCGAAGTTCACCGTGATCATCGGCGGGTCCTTCGGCGCGGGCAATTACGGCATGTGCGGCCGCGCGTACGAGCCGCGGCTGCTGTGGATGTGGCCGAACGCGCGCATCTCGGTGATGGGCGGCGAGCAGGCGGCCGGCGTGCTGGTCACGGTGCGCCGCGACGCGCTGGCGCGCCAGGGGCGCACGCTCTCGCCCGCGGAGGAGGCGTCGATTCGCGATCCGCTCCTCGAGAAGTACGAGCGCGAGGGGTCTCCGTACTACGCGACGGCGCGGCTGTGGGATGACGGCATCCTGGACCCGGTCGAGACGCGCGCCGCGCTCGCGCTCGGGCTGGCCGCCGCGTACAACGCGCCGATCCCGCCGCCGAAGTACGGAGTGTTCCGCATGTAGCGACGAAAGGGGTCAGGAGTCGATCATGGGCTTCCGGTATCTGGACGTCCGGCGGGAGGGCGCCGTCGAGTACCTCACGCTGAACCGCCCCGACGTACGCAACGCCTTCAACGACGGCATGATCGCCGAGCTCACCTGGTGGGCCGATGCCGCCGCGAAGGACGCCACCCTGCGCGCCGTCGTCCTGGCCGGCGCCGGCCCCGTGTTCTGCGCCGGCGCGGATCTCGAATGGATGCGCCGCATGGCGGCGTATTCACACGAACAGAACCTCGACGACGCCCACGGCATGGCCACGATGTTCATGACGCTCGATCGGCTGCCCGTGCCGCTCGTCGGACGCGTCCATGGCGCCGCGCTCGGCGGCGGCACCGGCCTCGTCGCGGTCTGCGACATCGTCGTTGCCGAGGAGGGGGTGCAGTTCGGGTTCACGGAAGTGAAGCTGGGCCTGATTCCGGCCGTCATCGGGCCGTTCGTGCTCGCCAAGATCGGACGGTCGGCGGCGCGCGAGCTGTTCCTGACCGGCGCGCGCTTCGACGCGGCGCGCGCGAAGGCGATCGGGCTCGTGCACGCCGTCGTGCCGTCGGACCGGCTGGACGCAACCGTCGACGAGTACGTGCGCGAGGTGGTCAGCGGCGCGCCGGGCGCCATCGCCGCGGCGAAGCGGCTCATCGCCGATCTGGCGAAGCGAAGTCCGTCCGATACGGCCGCCGTGTGCGCGGAAGCGATTGCCGAGCGCCGCGCCTCGGAAGAAGGACGCGAAGGCATCGCCGCCTTCCTCGAGAAGCGCACGCCGCGATGGTAGCGCTCGCGCCACGACGGGACGCGGAGATCTGACGGTGTTCACCAGCCTGCTCGTCGCGAACCGCGGCGAGATCGCCATCCGCATCATCCGGACCTGCCGCGAGATGGGCATCCGCACGGTGGCCGTGTACTCGGATGCGGATGCGGGCGCACGGCACGTGCTCGAAGCGGACGCCGCCGTGCGGATTGGCGGCGCGACCCCGGCGGACAGCTATCTCCGGAGCGACGCCATCCTCGACGCGGCCATCCGCACCGGCTGTGAGGCCCTGCATCCCGGATACGGCTTCCTTGCGGAGGATGCGGCCTTCGCGCGCGCCTGCGCCGGGGCCGGCGTGACGTTCGTCGGACCGCCGGCTGCGGCCATCGAGGCGATGGGCTCGAAGATCGGCGCGCGTCGCCTGATGCAGGCCGCCGGCGTACCGGTCGTGCCGGGGGAGGTGCCAGCGGAGCAATCGGACGAGGGGATCGAGGCGGCCATCGAGCGGATCGGGCGGCCGGCGCTCGTCAAGGCGTCCGCCGGCGGCGGCGGCATCGGCATGCGCGTCGTACGCGCCGGCGACGATGCTCTCCCGGCGATCCAGGCCGCGCGGCGCGACGCGCTGCACGCCTTCGGCGACGGCACGCTCTACGTGGAGCGCCTCCTCGACCGGCCGCGCCATGTCGAGATCCAGATCATCGCGGACAGCGAGGGGCGGGTAATCCCGCTGTTCGAACGCGAGTGCTCGGTCCAGCGGCGGCATCAGAAGGTGATCGAGGAATGCCCGTCGCCCGTCGTGACGCCGGCGCTGCGGGCGCAGATGAGCGCCGCCGCGGTCGCCGCAGCCGAGGCCGTCGGCTATCGCAACGCGGGCACGGTGGAGTTCCTCGTCGAGGGCGGAACGGGCGGCGAGCCCCGCTTCTACTTCCTCGAGATGAACACGCGCCTGCAGGTGGAACATCCGATCACCGAGCAGGTCGTCGGGGTCGATCTCGTGCACGCGCAGCTGGCGGTCGCGGCGGGGCTGCCGCTGCAGTGGACCCAGGATGCCCTCCGGCAGCGCGGCCACGCGATCGAGGCACGCGTCTACGCCGAAGACCCCGCGAACAACGACCTGCCGCAGGCCGGGCCGCTGCTCCTGTATCGCGAGCCGGTGATGCCGGGCGTCCGCGTCGACTCCGGCGTCACCGAAGGCGGCGAGGTGACGGTTCACTACGATCCGATGATCGCGAAGGTGATCGCGTCAGGCGAGACACGCGAACAGGCACGCCGGCGCCTGATCGCCGCCCTGCGGAGTTTCCCGATCCTCGGCGTCCGGACGAACGTGCCGTTCCTCATCAACATCCTCGAGGCCCCGCGTTTCGTGAGCGGCGAGGTCGACACGTCGTTTCTCGATGCGGCCGGCGGGTCGCTGCGGCCGCTCGCACGTGAACCGACCGCAGAGATCCGGGCCGTCGCCGACGCCGTGCGGGCGGTGGTGCCGGGGGCCGGCATGCCGGCCCCCGTGAACGATCCCTGGACGGTGTTGCGCAAGGCGCGTGTCTGAATTGAGAAGCGAGCATCCAGAAGCGTGAACGAACAGATTCACTCACTCGGCCGCAGTGTCTTCCGCATCGAGCGCACGGACGGCACACAGGTCACGGCGTACGCGGCAGCCGAGGGCCAGCGGACGTGGGTC
>DASVDJ010000161.1:0-9605 GCA_036381155.1 Vicinamibacterales bacterium | reverse complement strand
GGGTAGGCGTGACAGGTGCCGCAGATCGCGCGCACCTCGGCTTCGGTGGCGGTGCCGCCGGACGCCGCGGTCCGGTTCTGGTCCGCGGTCGTGACGGTGGCCAGCGAGGCGAGGCAGAGGGTGCAGGCGAGGGCGGCGCCGAGGACGGAACGCGTCATCCCCTCTACCTTACCGCCCCGCCGCCGCTTCGACGATTTCCACCGTCCGGTCAATCCCCTCGTCGGTGAGCACCTGGTGGACGCCGCTCGCCGGCCACCAGACCTCGATGCGCTGAATGCTCTCGGCGTCACCCAGGCCGATGTGCTGCCTGTACGGCGACGCACCGAACGACCCGCCCGTCGAGACGACGCGGTGGATCTGCCGGACCGAGCCGTCGCGCATGCGCGCGTGGACGGTGATGCGAGCGCCGGCGCCGAAGCGGTTGGAACGCGTGCCCGTGAGACGCAGCGTCACCCAGCGTCCCCGCGGCCCCTCGCTTCGGAAGAGCGTCTTCCAGTACGCATCGCCCGGCACGAACCCGCCGACGTTGACGAGCAGTTCCTCCGAGCCGTCGCCGTCGACGTCGCCGAACGAGACGCCGTGCCCCTTCTGGAGATGTCCGGTGCCGCTCGAGGAGGTGACGTCGACGAACCGCTGGCCGTTCTCGTTCCGGAACAGGACGTTGGGCACGAGCGCCGCGTACGACGGCGCGCCGGTGCCCAGATAGAAGTCGAGGAACCCGTCGTTGTCGATGTCGCCGAAGTTCGCGCCCATCGCCAGCGACACGCGCGCGAGGCCGACGCGCTCCGTCACGTCCTCGAAGCCTCCCCTGCCGTTGTTGCGGTAGAGCCGCATCGTCTCGGCCCGCGGCGGCAGGCCGAGAAAGCCGCGCACGACCTCGGTGACGGACGGGACGAAGTTGGCGACGTAGAGATCGAGCCAGCCGTCGTTGTCGTAGTCGAAGAACCAGGTCGCGAAGCTCATGAGCGGGCGGTCGACGCCCAGCGCCGCCGCAACCTCCTCGAACGTGCCGTCCCCCTTGTTCCGGTAGAGCAGGTTCGGCTCGGCGAAGTTCGAGACGTAGAGGTCGAGGAAGCCGTCGTTGTCGTAGTCGCCCCACGCGGCTCCCTTCACGAAGGTGATGGGCCTGACGCCGGCCTTCGCGCCGACCTCCTCGAACGTCCCGTCTCCACGGTTGCGGTAGAGCATCGACGGCGACTGCTCGTGCCCGACGAACAGATCGAGCCGTCCGTCGTTGTCGTAGTCCCCCCACGCCGCCGTGTGGGTCCGGTGGGCCGGCTTCTCCAGCAGCCCCGCGTGTTCGGTAACGTCGGTGAAGGTGCCGTCGCCCTTGTTGCGCAGCAGCGAATTGCGCATCGGCGCTTCCCAGCCGCCGCGGTGCACGAAGATGTCGAGCAGGCCGTCGTTGTCGTAGTCGGCATGCGACAGGTTCAGGCCGCCCGTCTGCTCCAGCACCCCGGCGCGCTCCGAGACGTCGTCGAACGTGCCGTCGCCGCGGTTGCGGTAGATGCGCAGCGGATCGCAGGCGCCCACGGCCGAGAGGACGATGTCAAGATCGCCGTCGTTGTCGAAGTCGTCGAGCGCCGAGCCGCCGGCGCCGCTGCGGACGTCGATGCCGCGCGCCGCGGCGACGTCCTCGAGCGGAGGCATGCGGCCCCCTTCGAAGGCGGCGGGCTCGATGCGCAGGGCGTCGGGCACATCGCCCGGATACCGTCCGAGCGTCATGTAGGCGACGTTCAGGAGCCAGCGCGTCTCCAGGTCGTCCGGTGTGCGCGCAAGCGCGCGGGTCAAGTACTCGATTGCCCGCTCGGATCCGGACGTCTCGCTGTGGATGCCCCCGCCGCGGATGGGGAAGATGCAGCGCGCGGGGTTGCGGTGGTGGATGCAGTTGTCCAGTTCGCCGCGCCGCAGGTGCGCGACGCCGATCACCCGCTCGAGCATCAGCTGCGCGCCGCGCAGCTCCGGCGTCGTCGCGCGCGCCGAGACGATGTCGTAGGCCTCCTGCAGCTGCGCCGCGGACTCCGCCATCTCGCCGAAATAGGCGTGCAGCTGCCCCAGCGTCCGCTTCGCCCAGGCGACCTCGAGCGGATCGGCGGCCGCGCCGGGGTCGCGTGTCAGCAGCTCCAGCTGCAACCGCGCGTCGCGCATCGACTCGGCCTCCTGCTCGCGCGCCGCGTCGCAGAGCGACCGGAGGTCGAGCGGATCGGCGAACGAGCGGTAGAGCGCGATCTCGTAGCGGCCGGACAGCTCGAGGACGGTCTCGTACTCCCCCGCGCCCTCGGCGCGCAGATCCCACGCGCTGCGCGACTGCGGTCCCTGCGCCGCCAGCATCGTGCCGCCGAGGAGTGCCGCGGCGAGCGTGATCGGGGGTCTCACGTCGGGGATTGTACCCGGGGGCGTCAAACCACAGAGGGCGCGGAGTAGCAGGCAGCCGGCGGCTCTGATGGGCGTAGCTGGCAGCAGGCAGCTGTCGGCCGGCAGCGGCGATCGACAGAGGCCGCAGAGAGCGAGCCGTGCGCGACTGCGAGGCACGACTCAACGAGCAGTCGCGCCCTTTCCGCTTCCCGTTTCCCGCTTTCCGCTTTCCGATCCGCCCGCCCAGTACTGATTCCTGGCGCGCACCGTCGCCCGCCGCCCCCGCACCTTCACCTCGAGCCGGTGCCAGCCATCGCCGCGGCCGACGCTCTCGGGCGTGAACGTCAGGATGTAGCGCTGCCGGTACTCCGCGAGGATGCCGGCGACGGTGGCCGCGAGCCGCTCGTCCCAGCGGGCTTCGATCATCTGGCCGCCGGTTTCATCCGCGATGAGCCGGAGCAGCCCCACCGCGTCGTTCTTGAAGTGCTCGTACACGCCCTGCCGCCAGGCACGGTCGATCTCGACCGCCACCGGGTAGATCACCGTCTCGTGCCGGCGCGCGGCGTCGATCGCGTCCCTGAGCTGGAGGAAGCTGTTGTTGTTCCGCCCGTCGGTGATGAGCAGGAGCAGTTTCGGGCCCATGACGGCTGCGCCATGGACGGTGGCCGCATACGCCGCATCGATCAGCGTCGTCGAGCCGCGGGTCCGGAGCGCCGTCAGGCGCTCCATTACCCGATCGGTCGACTCCCGGCTGGTGCCGAGCAGTGCGACCTGGTCGTTGAATGCGAAGAGCTCGTATCGATCGGCCGGTTCCAGCTGGCCGATGACGCGCTCGACCGCGGCGCGAGCAAGCCGCATCCGGTCTGCGGTCATGTTGCCGCTGGCATCGATCACCACCCCGAGGTGCACGCGATCCGTCGTCGTGACGGAGTCGACCCGTTGGGGGACGCCGTTGTCGCGGATCTCGAAGTCGGCCGCCGTCAGACCCGCGACGGGCCTGCCGCCGGCGAGGACGAGCGCGTCGACGCGTACGACCTCGGTGCCGCTGCGAAACAGCGGTTGCTGCGCCGTCGCAACGGCGCCCGCGAGGAGGAACAGCGACGCGAGAAGGACCTTGCTCATTCGAGTCCCAGCCGTCGGAGCTCGGCGATGCGCTCCGCGATACGCCAGGTCTGCCCGCGCGGATACGTCCACCAGTAGTCTTCGCGCCTGGTGTCGTCGACCGCATTCAGCGACGCGACCAGCCAGCGGCGCGCGCAGGCCGTGTCGCCGCGCGCGTCGCACATGCGGCTCAGCGCGAGCATCGGCGCCTGCGCGCCGGGCAGCAGGTCGAGCGCCCGCTCGTAGTGCCGCCGTGCGGTTGCCTCGTCGCGGCGGGCTTCGGCGACGTTGCCCCTGAACACGGCGGCGAGATAGCGCACCAGGAGCGGCGCCCCGGGAACCGAGGCGGCCCGCAGCGCCTCCTCGGCACGGCGGTGCTCGCCAAGCAGGAACCGCACCCGGCCGAGCCGCAGGTGCGCCTCGTACAGCGTCGGCTCCTGCCGGATGGCCTGCCCGAAGTCGCTGGCGGCCTGGAGCAGTTGCGCGCGGTGCCGGTTGCGATGCAGGTCGGTGTAGATGTCGCGTGCCACCGAGGCGTCGATGACGTCGACTCCGGCCCTCGTCTCGTCGAGCGATCCGCGCGCGAGCAGGAGATCGGGATCGCCGCGGAACTCCCGCAGCGCATCCCCCAGGAACGTCTCGAGCGGCACGAACGAGTGCGTCGCCTGCAGCATCGTCGCGGCCGTCACGTGCCATTGCCACGCGAACACCTGGAGGGGGGCCACCGCGCGCCCTTCAGCCACGACCGCTTCGTCACCCGGGCGGGCGCCGGCGCGTAGAGCAGGCCGGGCGCGCCGTCGTCTGCCGGCGGCATGTGAGATGCCTGTTCGAAGTCCCACAGCCGGAGCAGGCCCTCCCGAGCGAGCGACAGCCGTTCGATGAAGCGGTCCCGCGAGACGCGGGTCGCCGCCTCCGTCTGGAGCAGGACCGACCGTACGAGGAATCGCAGCTCCTTCGCGCGCAGGCGGTCGGTCTCCTCGGCCCCGAGCGACCGCCGCTGGATCCGCTGCTGTTCGGCCTCGTGAACGGCTGCAGCGACGACGCTCCGGACCTCGTCGGCCGTCATCGCGGCCGCGGCTTCGGCGGCACCCTCGTAGTCGCCGGACGCGTAGCGGGTCAGGAGGGCTTCGTAGGTTTCGAGGGAGGTGGAGTCAGTGGCACCGCGGAGCGGAACCAGCGCCACGACGAGGAGGACCGCGGTGAGCGCGGCGTGTGTGATGGAAGCCATCGAGCCTCATCCGCTGCGTCGGGGCGGCCGGGGCTTCAGCCCCGCCGCCACACACACTTCTCTTTTCAGGGCGGCCGCCGTCGGGGGGTCCGGCGGCGGACAGGCGGTTCCTGCGCTCGGACCTTCCCGTCACGCGATCAACTTCTTCACCACCGTCCCGCTCACATCCGTCAACCGGAAATCCCGCCCCTGGAAGCGGTACGTGAGCCGCTCGTGGTCGAGCCCCAGCAGGTGCAGCATCGTCGCGTGCAGGTCGTGCACGTGCACCGGATCCTCGACGATGTTGTAGCCGAAGTCGTCGGTGCGCCCGATCGTCACGCCCGGCTTCACGCCGCCGCCCGCCATCCACATCGTGAACGCCCGGGGATGGTGATCGCGGCCGAGCAGCCGCGACCCGTTGCGCGCCTCGTTGATCGGCGTCCGGCCGAACTCGCCGCCCCAGACGACGAGCGTGGTGTCGAGCAGGCCGCGCTGATCGAGGTCCGTCAGCAGCGCGCCGATCGCCCGGTCGATCTCCATGCACAGCCGCGGCACGCGGACGACGATGTCGGTGCCGACGGAGGCGCCGTGCGTGTCCCAGCCCCGGTGATAGAGCTGGACGAAGCGCACGCCGCGTTCGATGAGCCGCCGGGCGAGCAGGCAGTTGTTGGCGAACGAGACCTGCCCCGGCTCGGTGCCGTACATCTCGTGGATCTTCTGCGGCTCCGACGAGATGTCCGTCAGCTCCGGCACGCTGGTCTGCATGCGGTACGCCAGCTCGTAGGCCGCGATGCGCGTCGTCGTCTCGGGATCGCCGGTGCGCGCGTGCTCCATCCGGTTCAGGTCGTTGATCAGATCGATCGACGCGCGGCGGGTGGCTGCGTCGACCCCGTCCGGGTTCTGCGAGAAGAGCACCGGCTCTCCCTTCGCGCGGAACTCGACGCCCTGGTGCACCGTCGGGAGGAAGCCGCTGCCCCAGCAGCTCTTGCCGCCATCCGGGTTGTTCTGCCCGGAGATGAGGACGATGAACGCCGGCAGGTCCTTGTTCTCGCTCCCGAGCCCGTAGCTGAGCCACGACCCGAGGCTCGGCCGGCCCATCAGCTGCGTTCCGGTGTTCATGAAGATCTGCGCCGGCGCGTGATTGAACTGATCGGTCTTCATCGACCGGATGATCGCGAGCTTGTCGGCGTGCCGCTGCAGGTGCGGCAGCAGCTCCGAGATCTCCGCGCCGGACTGGCCGTGGCGCTTGAACTCGAACGGCGAGGCGAGCAGGCGCGGCGTCCCCTTGACGAATGCGAAGCGTTCCCCGTCGGGGATGAAGCCCGGCGGGATCTCCTGGCCGTCGTACTTCCGCAGGAGCGGCTTGTTGTCGAACAGATCCAGCTGCGACGGCGCGCCGGCCATGAACAGGTAGATGACCTGCTTCGCCTTCGGCGCGAAGTGCGGCCCGACGCGGTGTGCGAGCGCGGCCGCGTCCTCCTGCCTCGGCGCGGCGAACAGCCGCTCGTCGAGCAGCGAGGCGAGCGCGATGCCGCCGAGACCGAAGCCGGCCTCGCGGAAGAAGTGGCGGCGGGTGATGTCGCGGAGGCGCGTGGTGTGATCGGTCATGGTACCGGCTCATGGCCGAACCGACGTTCGGCCGTCCATGGCGGAACTGACGTTCCGCCCTACTTCGTGACCACTTCGTCGAGGTTCAGCAGCGCGTTGGCGACGAGCGTCCAGGCGGCCGCTTCGGCCGTCTCCGCCTGCGACCCGTCCTGCTGCTGCAGCACGCGCGCCGCCGCGTCCGGGTTCGCGCGGTAGTGCGCGAGGTGCGTCTCGTAGGCGGCGACGCTGCGGTCCACTTCAGCGTCGGACGGAGTCCGGGCGGCGGCGCGGCGGAAGGCGCGCGCCGCGCGCGCCCGCACGACATCCTGCCCGTTGGTTCCGTTCGTGCCGGTCGCGGGCACCTCCTCGATCACCGTCCTGGCCAGCGCGCGGGCGGCTTCGAAGAACGCCTCGTCGTTCATGAGCGTGAGCGCCTGCAGCGGCGTGTTCGTGCGCACGCGCCGCACGGTGCAGTACTCACGGCTCGTCGCGTCGAACGTCATGAACGCCGGGTAGGGCGAGGTCCGGCGAATGAAGGTGTAGAGCCCGCGCCGGTAACGGTCCTCGCCCGTGCTCGTCTGCCACTTCTCGTTGCTGTACGGGTTGTCCCAGATGCCCTCGGGCTGCACCGGGAACACGCTCGGGCCGCCGATCTTCCGGCTCAGCAGCCCCGAGGCCGCCAGGACGATGTCGCGGACCATTTCCGCTTCGACGCGGAAGCGCGGACCACGCGCGAGGAGACGGTTGTACGGATCGCGCTCGAGCAGCTCCGGCGTCGCCGCCGCGTCCTGCCGGTAGGTGGAGGACAGCACGATGAGCCGGTGCAGCGCCTTCTGGCTCCAGCCAAGCCGGACGAACTCCGTCGCGAGCCAGTCGAGCAGCTCCGGGTGCGACGGGGGCGACCCCTGCGTGCCGAAGTCCTCGCTGGTCTCGACGAGGCCGACGCCGAAGAACGCCTCCCACGCGCGGTTGACCGTCACGCGCGCGGTCAGCGGGTTGTCGGGCGACACGAGCCAGCGCGCCAGCCCGAGCCGGTTCGGCATCTCGCTGCGCGGCAGCGGCGGCAGGATCCCGGGCGTGTCGGCGTGGACCCGATCGCCCGGGGTCAGGAACGAGCCGCGCTCGCGGAAGAGGGTCGACGGGCGTTCGTGCGACGGCCGCTCCTTCATCACCAGCGCGGTGGCGATGCCGAGCTCGCGCAGCTCGCGCTCGATCTCGCCGACGCGATCGCGAACGGACTTCAGCGCCGGCGTGTGCGCCCGGTACTCGGCGGTGACGGCCTTCTTCAGGTCGTCACTGCGCTCGGCCACCGGCACCTGGAGGGCAGCCCGGATGCGCGCGCGGATGCGGACGATCCGCTCCGGCGAGTCGGCGGACGTCGTCGAGAGGCGGAAGCGGCCGAGCGCCTGACCGACGTTGCCGCCGTCGAAGACCAGCGTGACGCGCGCGCGGGCGTTCGGCGGAACGACGGGCGGTGTGCCGTCGCCATCCGTCCCCCCGGCGACGGTCAGCACGAGCTGTCGCGGGATCCGGGTCTCGTCGCGCGTCGCGTTGATGGCCCAGCCCGACTGGACGTCGCGCGCGTACTGGCGCGCGGCCGGCTCGATCAGCTCCCGCGGGTTGACGCCGGCGAAGTCGTCGGCGCGCGCGTCCGAGAACGTCACCGCCATCGGCTCGCCGCCTGCAGGCAGGATCTCGAGCGTGACGCCGGTCAGCACGAAGTTGCCGTAGTAGTCGCGTCCCGGTCCTCCCTGCGGCAGCGACGGATCGGGGAGCGCCTCGATCCGCAGCCCAGTGAGCGGTCCCGGCGCGATCGGTCCCTCGATGACGTAGCGCTCGAGCCCCGGATGCGGCCCTGACGCCAGCAGCGAGCCGTCGGGCCGGCGTGCGAGCCGCGCGGCATCCGCCTTCGCGTGCGCCGGCTGCAGGACGTGCCATTCGCCGGCGAGCGCGAGCTGCGCGGCCTCCCAGGCCGGCTGCTCCGCGTCGATCTCCGGACCCGGCGCGTTGAGCCTTGCGCGCAGCCCATCCAGCTCCGACTGCAGCACCGCGCGGCGTTCGGCCTGCTCCTTCGTCGGCAGCTCCAGCACCGGCTCGTGGACCCATTGCTCGTTGCCGCTCGCGCCGCCGACGGAGTACTCGACGTTGTCGAAGAACGCGAGGAACCGGTAGTAGTCGAGCTGCGAGAACGGGTCGAACTTGTGGTTGTGGCACTGCGCGCACGCCAGCGTCGTCCCCAGCCAGACCGTCGCCGTCGTGTTCGCCCGATCGATCAGCGCCTCCCAGCGCGCCTCCTCGACGTCGATGCCTCCTTCCTGGTTGAGCATCGTGTTGCGGTGGAAGCCGCTGGCGATCCGCTGCGACTCGGTCGCGTCCGGGAGCATGTCGCCGGCGATCTGCTCGATCGTGAACCGGTCGAACGGCATGTCGTCGTTCAGCGCCTGGATCACCCAGTCGCGGAACTTCCACATCGTCCGCAGGTTGTCCTTCTCGTAGCCGTGGCTGTCGGCGTAGCGCGCCAGATCGAGCCAGGGGCGCGCCCAGCGCTCGCCGTAGTGCGGCGAGGCCAGGAGCGTGTCGACCAGGCGCTCGTAGGCGTCGTGGCGCGTGTCGGCGAGGAACGCGTCGAGCTCCTCCGGCGACGGCGGCAGCCCGATCAGATCGAGGTAGACGCGGCGGGCGAGCGCTTCGCGCGAGGCCTCGCGCGACGGCGTCAGCCCTTCGCGCTCGAGGCGCGCGAGGATGAACGCGTCGATGGGCGTGCGCACCCACCCGGCCTGGCGGACCGTCGGGACGTCGGGCCGCACCGGCGCGCGGTACGCCCAGTGCTGCGGATCGTCGGCCGCATCGGCCGTGGGCGACTCCTCTTCGCCGGGCCAGGGGGCGCCCTGGTCGATCCAGGCGCGGAGGCGCGCGACCTGGTCCGCCGGCAGCGGGTCGGCGTCGAGCGGCATCCGGTCCTCGCCGTCGAGGCCGAGCACGCGGCGCAGGAGCAGGCTCTTCTCGCTGTCGCCCGGGATGATGGCGGGACCCGTCATGCCGCCCTTGAGCGCGGCGCGGCGGCTGTTCAGCCGCAGGCGGCCGCGGGCCTTCTGCGGCCCGTGGCACTCGAAGCACCGGGCCTCCAGGATCGGGAGGATGTCGCGCGCGAAGTCGACGTCGACCGTGTCGGCTTGCGACGCTGTCACCCGCGGCAGGTCGCGCGCGGCGGGCCTGGCCGCTGCGGAGACGAGCACGCACACCACGACGAACAGGCCTGCGGCCACGAGCTGCCCGGCTGGGGGCACGCCCCGGATCCGTCGGCGGAGGACGCGCATGGAGTGGACGGATTGTAACCCCGTTCCTTGGCCTTTGG
>DASVDJ010000160.1:0-52173 GCA_036381155.1 Vicinamibacterales bacterium | reverse complement strand
TGACCGGCTCCCTTCGTGTGCGGCTCTGACGTTCGCCTGAGCGTTAACCCGCGTTTCCGGTGACTCTGTCCACCGTGTTGCGTGTTTTTGGCACGACAACGTTACGATGGCGAGCCGGTCATTCCATATTGTCTTTGGGCCTTGGGCCTTGGGCTTTGGGCTTTGGGCCCTGGGCCAGTCTGGGGTTATCCACGCACCTGCCCACGCCCGGACGATGTCCGCTGTCACGATGAGACGCACCAAACGATGACAGCGTGACAGTTGAGGTTGCGACTCAAAGCAGCCCGTTTGCCGCAATTCCGGTGACGCCCAAGGTCCAAGGCCCAACACCGAAGGCCTGGTACGGGACCGACGCTCGGCCCTGTCCCTGGCTGTCACAGGACGGCGCGCCAATCCGTCTTCCATTCAGAGACACGAGCAACAGCAGAGGAGGAGACGGAATGAAACAGCGTGTGAACCCGCAGACCTACATCGGGACGGGACTCGGCCGGGCGATGCTCGCCCTCCAGCATGAAGTGGACATCAGCGGGCTCGAGCACTCGCTCATCGAGCTGGTCAAGATCCGCGCGTCGCAGATGAACGGCTGCGCGTACTGCATCGACATGCACACGAAGGACGCGCGCGCCGCGGGCGAGACCGAGCAGCGCATCTACGCGCTCAACGCCTGGCGCGAGACCCCGTTCTACACCGACCGCGAGCGTGCGGCGCTGGAGTGGACGGAAGCCGTCACGCGTGTCGGCGATACGCACGTCCCGGACGCCGTGTACGAGCTCGTACGGCAGCACTTCAGCGAGCCGGAGCTCGTCGCGCTGACCTTCGCGGTCGTCACGATCAACGCCTGGAACAGACTGGCGGTCTCGTTCAGGGCACCGGCCGGAACGTACCAGCCGGCGAAGGCAACCGTCACGGCGTGAGGGTTCCGCGAGCGGTCAGCGGAACCGTTCGCGGGAGTGCCCGGCGATCGCGTCGGCCGTGTCGGTCGCGATGCGGGACGCGACATCCTGGCCGAGGGCGCCGGAGTCGTATTCGCGCGCCCACACCTTGCGATCCATCACCGGATCCACCAGGCGAACGACGACCGTCGTTCCGGGATCGTCGAAGTACACGCTCGCTTCGACGAGGAACTCCACGCCCAGCGCGGCGGCGAGTGCTGCCGCGCTGACCGGCCGCCGGCGTACTGCGCGGTGCTGGTCCGGGACGCCACTGAGACCCGGCCCGACTTCACGAGCTCGGAGGGCTGCTGCCTGATGGCGTCCGGATCTGGAGTCATGGCGCGGGTCGTCCCGACCGGGTCTACTCCCGTTCCTACTCGCTTCGCAGGGCCCGCAGCGGATCGACGCGTGCCGCCGCGCGCGCCGGGAAGAGGTTCGCCGCAGCCGCGACGAGCAGCAACAGCCCTGCGGCGGCGCCGAGCGCGATCGGATCGGCGGCGCTGACACCGTAGAGCATCGATTCCAGCAGCCGGCCTGCGGCGGCCGCGCCGATGGCGCCGGGCACGATGCCGACGAGCGCGAGGCGAAGCCCCTGGGACAGCACCAGGCGCATCACCTCCGCGCGCGACGCGCCGATCGCCATGCGCACGCCAAGCTCCCTGGTGCGGCGGCTCACGCCGTAGGAGATCACGCCGTACAGCCCCACGGCGGCGAGGACCAGCGCCAGCAACCCGAATGCGCCGACGATCGTCGCGCCGATTCTGGTCGGCGCCATCGTCGCGGCCGCGATGTCATCGGCGGTGACAGTCTCCGTGAAGACGATGTTTGGCTCGAGCGCGAGCACGGTGCGCGTGAGCGCAGCGAGCTGTGTGGCCGCGGGCTGCGAGGTCCGGACGATCAGCCCGAGTTGGCGGCTCGGCCCTGCCGGCAGGTGCAGGTAGGGGCGCGGTGGCTCGCCGACCGATCGCACCTTGTGGTCGCGTGCGATGCCGATCACCTCGTAAGGAGGCGACGAGGGCCCATCGGTGTGGAAGCGGCTGCCGAGGGCGTTGCCCTTCGGCCACAGGGTGCGCGCCATCGTCTCGTTGATGACCGCGACGCGGCGCCGTCCCTCGATGTCATCCACGGTGAAGCCGCGGCCGCTGACGATCGGCACGCCGACGGCCTGGAAGTAGTCGGGTCCGGCACTCACGACATCGACCATCGTCTCGTCGTCCGGGCTGGCGTGCAGCCCCGGCACGTGGATGCCCGACATGCTGATGTCGGGCGAGAGGGGCAGGCGGGACGCCGTCGAAACGGCCTCGACGCCGGGCAGCGCCCGCAGCGCGTCCAGTGCGCGGTCGCGGAAGGCGGTCGCCCGCGCGACGTCGTAGCCGTTCATCTGCAGGTTGAACGCGAGCCGCGCGACGTTGCCGGGATCGAAGCCGAGGTCGGCCCGCTGCGCGACAAACAGGCCGCGCGCCAGCAGCGCGCCGCATGAGAGCAGCACGAGCGACAACGCCAGCTGGCCGACCACGAGCATGTTGCGGGGACCGAACCGCGACCGGCTGTCGCTGTCGGATACCCCGCGCAGTGCGGGCACCAGATCCGGTTTCGAGGCGCTCAGCGCCGGAAGCAGGGCGAAGAGCAGCGCCGTGGCCAGCGACACGGCGAGAGCGAAGCCGAAGACGGCAGGATCGATCGCGAACTCGAACCGCACCGGTACGGGCAGGAGGTCAGTGCCCATGCCGCTCAGGGCCCGGCCGGCCCACCAGGCGATCAGCAGGCCGAGTGCACCGCCAGCTGCGGCCAGCACGAGACCTTCGGCCAGCATCTGGCGTACCAGCGTGCCGCGGCCGGCGCCGATCGCGGCGCGGATGGCCAGCTCCCTGCGCCGCGCGGCACCGCGCGCCAGCATCAGGTTCGCGACGTTCGCGCACGCGATCAGCAGCACGAACCCCACCGCGACGAACAGGCCCGCGCTCGCCGCCTGCACGTAGCCGTCGAGCATCGGGTGGAACCGCACGCCGGAGCTCGGCAGCACCGCGACCTGCATGTCCGTGTTCGTGACCGGGTACTCGGAGGTGAGCCGCGCGGCGATCGTCCGCAGCTGTGTGCGCGCCTCCTCGACCGTGGCGCCCTCGGCGAGCCGGCCCTTGACGAACAGCCACCGGATGCCGCGGCGCTCGAGCCATGAGCCCGACGCGTCCTCGTCCTCGGCCCTCCACTGCACGCCCGAGAACACGAGGCTCTCGACCATGGTCACCGGCACCCAGAAGTCGGTGACGAGTCCCGGGATGACGCCGGCGAAGCCGTCGGGCGCGATGCCGATCACCGTGTACGGGCGGCTCGAGAGGGTGACCGCCGTGCCGAGCACCGGCCGGCCGCCGAACCGCTCCTGCCAGAGCGTGTGGCTCAGCACGACGATGGCGTCGCCGCCCGCGGTCGACATCTCCGCCTCGGCGAACGCGCGGCCGTTCGCGATGGGAACGCCGAGGACGTCGAAGTAGTTCGCCGTCACGGCTTCGCCCGTGACGAGGACGGGCTGATTGCCGGCGGTGAGAATGCCGCGGACGAAGCCGTGCGCGGCGAGGCCGCTGAAGGCCGGCGCGTCCCGGCGCATGTCGAGGTAGTCGGGATACGAGACCGTCAGGTGCGGGAGGTCGGTATTGGGGCCCGAGTAGACCTCGACGAGTCGCTCGGTGTGGATCGGACCGCCCCGGAACAGGACGGCATTCACGACGGAGAACAACGTCGTGTTGAGGCCGATTCCCGATGCCAGGGACAGGATCGCCACGGTCGCGAACCCCGGCTGGCGGACGAGCTGCCGCACCCCGAAGCGCATGTCCCGCACCAGTGCTGCCAGCATCTGCTCCCCTCCGCCTGTCGGTTCTGTCACACGCCGTCCTGATTCAGCTACGCGGCTGGGCGCACTGCAGTTCCGGGGGCACCAAAGCCGCGGCCGAAAGCTGCGTGAGGCGAAGGGCCTACACGTACATCGGCCGGCCGTCCTTCAGCGACAGCCAGCCGCGGATGATCCGGTAGATGAACCAGAGGCTCACGACGAGCAGCGGCAGCCACGCGATGATGAGGCCGATGCCGAGCGTGAAGACGATGAAGAGCACGCAGAGGCCGACCCAGAGCAGGCCGTACCAGAACGTCCGGATCTGCCAGCGGAAGTGCGACTCCAGCCACGTGCCGCGCACGTCGCCGCGCTTCACATAGTTGAGGATGACCGCGATGATCGAGGGCCAGCCGGTCAGGAACGCGCCGAAGACGGTCGCCGTCCCGAGCACGCCGGTCAACAGGCTGAACGCGTGCAGCCCGTAGATCAGGTGCGTCCAGGTCACCAGCGAGGGGTTGGCAACGGCCGCAGATGGAACCGGGGGCGTGGTCATGGCGATACCTCGTTGATCCGTTGAAGCTTACTATCACGTCCTACGGGAGCGCGGCTGTCCCGGTTTCAGCAGGCGGCTGCGCCACCCCCGGCCCGGGCGGATCCGCTCCCGTGTGGGCGCCGGGACTTCAGCCCGCCAATCTGCAGGCGCCGGCATCCAGCCGCCCTGCCGTTCTCCCGCCAGCGCCAGTTGCCCCCGGTCATCAGGTGATGTGACGATACGGCTCGATCCCCCGGGGCCATCATGCGTATCACACCCGGGGCCGCGAGGTGATTCGTGATTCCGGGGTTCGCGCACAGGCGGCAGTTCAGGAACCTCTCCGAGCAGGAGATCCTCGCGCTCGCGATTTCGAGCGAGGAAGACGATGCGCGCATCTACCGGTGGTACGCGCAACGTCTGCGGGCGGACTATCCGCGGACCGCGCAGGCCTTCGAGGAGATGGCGCGCGAGGAGGACTCGCACCGCGCGGATCTCGTCGAGGAACACCGCCGGCGCTTCGGCGAGACGATTCCGCTCATCCGGCGTGAGCACGTCGCCGGCTTCTACCATCGCCGTCCGGTGTGGCTGATCCAGAACCTCGGCCTCGAGCGCATCCGCGACGAGGCGGCCCGGATGGAGGTCGAGGCACGCGAGTTCTATCACCACGCCGCGCAGCGCACGAGCGACGCGAACACGCGCGATCTGCTGAACCGCCTCGCCGCCGCCGAGTCCGGTCACGAGTCGACCTGGCACGAGCTGCTGCGCGAGCACCTGCCGCCCGGCGCCCGCGAGGCGGAGGACGCCGAGGCGCACCGCCAGTTCGTGCTGACGTGGGTGCAGCCGGGCCTCGCCGGGCTGATGGACGGCTCGGTCTCGACGCTCGCGCCGATCTTCGCGGCCGCCTTCGCGACGGGCGACACCTGGCAGACGTTCCTCGTGGGCCTCGCCGCCTCGGTGGGCGCCGGCATTTCCATGGGATTCACGGAAGCGGCGTCCGACGACGGGACGATCTCGGGGCGCGGGGCGCCATGGAAGCGGGGCGTGGCGTCGGGCGTGATGACGGCGGCCGGCGGACTGGGGCACGCGCTCCCCTACCTGATCCCGCACTTCTGGACGGCGACGATCCTCGCGATGGCGATCGTCTTCGTCGAGCTCTGGGTGATCGCGTGGGTCCAGAACCGCTACATGGAGACGCCGTTCTGGCGCGCGGCGCTGCAGGTCGTGGTCGGCGGCTCGCTGGTCTTCGCGGCCGGCATCCTGATCGGCAGCGCCTGAAAAACCGGGCCGTTCGCGCCGGTTCGCCCGCGCCGGCGAACACCCAATGGTGGTAATCTCTCGGGCGGGCCGGATCCCGTCCGGATGGCGGAGTCCCACCCCGACCACTCCAGTGACCCCGGACGACGCCCTTCGCGCAGCGCCGGAAGCCGGCGCATCCGCCGAGGCGGAGGGCCTCTACTCGAAGCTCTTCGATCTCAGCCCCTTCCCCGCCGTTGTCAGCCGCGTCAGCGACAACCTCGTCGTCGCCGTCAACGCGCACGCCTCGGAGGTCATCGGTATCCCGCAGGACGAGGCGATCGGCGTCAGCGTCAGCGACTACTACGTGGACCCGGCCGAGCGCGCCGAGCTGGTCGACCGGCTGCGCCGCGACGGACGCGCCGATCACCTGCGCATCCAGATCAAGCGCCGCGACGGCCGGCCCTTCTGGGTGCTCGCCTCGTCGCGGTTCGTCTCGTGGCACGGCGAGCCGGCGGTGCTCACCGTCTTCCACGACATCACCGAGCAGGTCCTGGCCGAGGCGTCGCTCAAGGCGAACCAGCGGCGGCTGGTCGCGCAGAGCGCCGCGCTCATGCGCCTGACGACGCGCTACATCACGCCGGGCGAGCGCTTCGACGACCGGCTGCGGAGCATCCTCGAGATTGCCTCGCGGGTGCTGAACGTCGAGCGCCTGAGCCTGTGGCGGTTCGAAACGGACGGAGGACTCCACTGCGTGGGTCTGCATCGCGCCACCGGCGCCGTGTTCGAATCCGGCGGCGTGATCAACCCGTCGGACGCCCCGGAGTACTTCGAGGCGCTCGAGCGCGACCGGGTCATCGCCGCACCCGACGCACGGAGCGATCCGCGCACGCGCGGCTTCGTCGACGACTACCTGGTGCCGAACGGGATCGGCGCGATGCTCGACGTGCCGCTCCGCCACGAGAACGCCACCGTGGGCGTCCTCTGCTCGGAGCATGTCGGCGGCGTGCGGGAGTGGACCGTCGACGAGCAGAACTTCGCGATCTCCGTCGCGAACCTGATCGTCGTCGCGATCGCGGAGGAGGATCGTCGCAACGCCCTGGCGCGCCTGGCGGAAAGCGAGGGCCGTGCCCGGCTGCTCATCGACACCGCCCACGACGCCTTCATCGGCATCGACTCCGCAGGCAACATCGTCGCCTGGAACGCGCAGGCGGAGGCGACGTTCGGGTGGACGCACGACGAGGCGGTCGGACGGAATCTCGCCGAGACGATCATCCCGCCCGGGTTCCGCGACGCGCACAATGCCGGCCTGCGCCGCTTCCACGAGACGGGTGAGGCGCCCGTCGTCAACCAGCGGCTGGAACTCCAGGCGCTGCACCGATCGGGGCGCGAGTTCCCGGTGGAGCTGACGATCACGTCGCCGATGGAGGTGGAAGGGGGCTACTTCTTCGGCGCGTTCCTCCGCGACATCTCCGATCGGCGGCAGCGGGATGCCGAGCTGCGCCGCGCGAAGGAGTCGGCGGAGTCGGCCACCCGTGCGAAGAGCGAGTTCCTCGCCAACATGAGCCACGAGCTGCGGACGCCGCTCAACGGCGTGCTCGGCTACGCGCAGCTCCTGCAGCGGGACCGCGGGCTCACCGCCGATCAGCGCGAGGCGGTCGAGGCGATCTCGAAGTGCGGCTCGCAGCTCCTCGACCTGATCAACGACGTGCTCGACCTGTCGAAGATCGAGGCCGGGCGCCTCGACATCGAGGAGGAGCCGACCGACCTGGCGCGTCTCGTCGGCGACCTGAAGTACATCGTCGCCGAGGCGGCCGAGCGGAAGGGGCTCCGCCTCACGCTGTCCGTGGACCCCGACGTGCCGCGGGTGGTGGTGCTCGACGGACGGCATCTCCGTCAGGTGCTGCTGAACCTGCTCGGCAACGCCGTCAAGTTCACCTCGGCCGGCGAGGTACGCCTGACCGTCGGCCGCGACGGATACGACCAGCTGCATTTCGAGGTCATCGACACCGGAGCGGGGATCGAGCCCGAGTCGCTGACCGCCATCTTCGCGGCGTTCTCGCAGACGCGCGCGGGCGCGGCCGCCGGCGGCACCGGGCTGGGCGTGACGATCTCGGATCGGCTGATCGCGCGGATGGGCGGGCGCCTGCAGGTCGAGAGTACGCCCGGCACGGGCAGCCGGTTCTGGTTCGATCTGCCGCTCGTCGCCGGGCGCCTGCCGGCAGGCGCCGAACGCCGGGACGAGCTGCCGCCGCTCGATGCGCGGCTCGCGCCGGGGCAGACGTTGACCGCACTCGTGGTCGACGACAGCCCGGCGAACCGGCGCATCCTCGCGAGCCTGCTCGAGAGCGCGGGCCTGGTCGTGTGGACCGCGTCCGGCGGGCTGGAAGCGCTGGAGCAGGCGCGGGCGCGCCGGCCGCACGTCATCTACATGGACCTCAAGATGAACGACCTCGACGGGCTCGAGGCCACGCGCCGGCTCGCACGCGATCCCGAGACGTCCTCCATACCGGTGGTCGCGGTGACCGCCAGCGCACTCGGCGACGTGCGCCAGGCGGCGCGCGACGCCGGCTGCGTCGACTACCTGTCGAAGCCGGTGCGGGCCCAGCTGCTCTTCGCGACGCTGCAGACCCACCTCGGCGCCCGGTTCGTCAGCGCCGGCGAGCAGCCGCTCCACGAAGCGGACGGGCAGCTCGACGCCGTGCGCCGCGCGGAGCTGGCGGCGCGGCTGCGCAGCGCGATCGCGATCGGCGACGTGGGCGCGATCCAGGCGCTCGCGAAGAGTCTCGCCGCCGGGAGTCCGCCGGAAGCCGTCATCGCCGACCGCATCGGGCGGCTCGCGTCGGGCTTCGACTTCCGCGGCCTCAGCGAGCTCGCCGACTCGCTCGGAACCTGACACGGTGACGACGGAGACGCCGGCCCCGCAGATCCTGCTGGTGGACGACAACGCCACCAACCTGCAGGTGCTCTACCAGTCGCTGGACGGCCATGGCTACCGCCTGCTCGCGGCGCGCAGCGGCGCCGACGCGCTCGCCATCGCGCAGCGCGCGCATCCGGACCTGATCCTGCTCGACGTCATGATGCCGGAGATGGACGGGTTCGAGACCTGCGCGCGCCTGAAGGAGGATCCGCGCACGCGGGACATCGCCGTCATCTTCCTGTCCGCGCTGACCGAGGCCGGCGAGAAGGTGCGCGGGCTCGAGCTCGGCGCCGTCGACTTCGTCAACAAGCCGTTCCAGGCCGAGGAGGTGCTGGCCAGGGTGCGGACGCACCTGACCATTCGCGACCTCCAGCAGCAGCTGCAGCGGCGCAACGAGGAGCTGGAGCACGAGCTGCGCGTCGCGCAGGAGCTGTTGCGCGAGGCACGCGATCGCACCGACGGCGTCCTGCTCGGCAGCAGCGCCGTTGTCACGCGCCTGCGCGAGGACATCGAGCGGGCCGCCGCCTCCGCCGACACGCTGCTCATCAGCGGGCCGCCGGGCAGCGATCACGAGGCCATCGCGCGCGCCGTGCACCACCAGTCGCGGCGCGGGCCGAAGGCCATCATCGCCGTCAACGGCCTGTCGCTGGCGCCGGGTGCGTCGCCGCCGTCCGGCATCACCGGCGGCACGCCCGACCTGGACGAGAAGCTGCGACTGGCCGACGGCGGCACGCTCTACGTCGACGGCGTGCAGCACCTGCCTCACGACCTGCAGCGCGAGTTCGCCGCGCGCCTGCGCGCGCTCGAGGACAGCCGGCGGCTCGGCGGCCCCGCCGATCCCGACGTGCGCGTGATCGTCTCGACGTCGCGCGACGTCGACGACGAGCTGGAGGCGGGGCGGCTGCTGCCGGAGCTGCACCGGACGCTGCGCATCACAATCGACGTCGTGCCGTTGCGCGCGCGTGTGGAGGACCTGCCGCAGCTGGCGCCGTTCATCCTTCGGCGGCAGGCCGAGCAGTCCGGCCGCACCGTGCCGATCATCTCCGACGACTCGATGAAGCGGCTCCAGAGCTATCGCTGGCCCGGCAACATGCGTGAGCTGCGCAACGTGCTGGGAGCGGCGCTGGCGTCGAGCCAGGGCGCGGTGCTCGAAATCGGCGAGCACCTGCTCGACAACAGCGTGCGTGTCGGCAGCTACAGCCTGATCGAACAGCTCGGGGCGGGCGGCATGGGCGAGGTGTGGCTCGCGCGGCACCGGCTGCTCGCGCGGCCCGCCGCCGTGAAGGTCGTGCGCGACGCCGCCGGCGGCCTCGAACGCGATTCGCTGCGCCAGCGCTTCGCACGTGAAGCACAGGCGACCGCGGAGCTCCAGTCGCCGCACACCGTGCAGCTGTTCGACTTCGGCGTCACCGAGACCGGCAGCTACTACTACGTCATGGAGCGGCTGCACGGGCTCGACCTGCAGCGGCTGGTCGAGCGGCACGGCCCGCTGCCCGCCGAGCGCGCCGTTCACCTGCTGGAGCAGGCGTGTCTCTCGCTGGCCGAGGCGCACGATCTGCAGCTGGTTCACCGTGACATCAAGCCGGCAAACCTGTTCGTGTGCCGTCTCGGCTCGGAGTACGACTTCCTGAAAGTGCTCGACTTCGGTGTCGTCTCGCGCCACGGGCAGGAGGCGATGACGTCGATCACCGCGGCGGGCGTCGTCCTCGGCACGCCGGCGTTTCTCGCGCCGGAGCTGATCGGCAACGAGGTCGCGTTCGACGGCCGCGCGGACATCTACTCGCTCGGCTGCGTGGCGTACTTCCTGCTCACCGGCAAGCCGCCGTTCGAGGCGCGCGACACGCGGTCGATGATCGCGCAGCACGCGCACACGCCGCCCGCGCCGCCGTCAACCGCGACGTCGCAGCCGATTCCCGCGGCGCTCGACGCGCTCGTCCTGGAGTGCCTGGCGAAAGATCCCGCGCTCCGCCCCGCGAGCGCCCATGCGCTGCGCGAGCGGCTCGAGTGCGTCCCGCTCGCGATCCCGTGGGATCAGCGCCGCGCGCGGGAGTGGTGGGACCGGCATCAGCCCTGAGCCGAGCCGTCCAGTCCCTGAAGTCGGGTCCGTGGCGCTCGGGACGGCGCTCCCGCTAGGCGCTTCGCTTCGTCATCGACGGCGCCGGGAAGACGACGGTTCCAGAGGCGACCGTGACGCTGCGCTGCGCAGCGTCGCGCCGTCTGCGGCACAGCCGCCCTCGCGCTCCGGGGAGGCTTCAAAGCGCGCTTCGCCGTGTGATAGGGTCTGCGGCGTGCCGACCCTGCGTCAGACCTTCCAGACAATCGTCGCCATTGTCGTCGTTCTCCTCGTTGTACCGTCC
Source organism: Vicinamibacterales bacterium (assembly GCA_036381155.1). GTDB lineage: Bacteria > Acidobacteriota > Vicinamibacteria > Vicinamibacterales > JAENWD01 > JAENWD01. The sequence goes on along the minus strand of DASVDJ010000160.1, from coordinate 41,375 downwards.
GCGCCCGCGCAGCAGCGGCGGCCGACGGCCGCGGACCTGGAATCGCTGCCGTTCGAACCGCGCCGGATGGTCTGCTATCGGACGGCTACACCGCTGACGATCGACGGAAAGCTGGACGAACCGGCGTGGCAGGCGGTCGCCCGGTCCGAGCCGTTCATCGACATCGACGGCGTCCAGAAGCCGCGGTTCGCGACGCGGATGAAGATGCTGTGGGACGACGAGTACCTGTACGTCGGTGCGGATCTCGAGGAGCCGGGGCTGTGGGCCACGCTGACCGAGCGCGACTCGATCATCTTCCGCGACCACGATTTCGAGGTCTTCATCGATCCCGACGGCGACACGCACGTCTATTACGAGCTCGAGATCAACGCGCTCAATACCGTCTGGGACCTGATGCTCGTCAAGCCGTACCGCGACGGCGGCCCCGCGATCCACGCGTGGGACATCGCGGGCCTGAAAACCGCCGTGCACCTGCGCGGCACGCTGAACGACCCGGGTGACCGCGACGAAGGCTGGTCGGTGGAGATCGCGATGCCGTGGAGCATCCTCCGCGAGGCGGCCCGGGAGCATCGCGCGCCGCGCGACGGCGAGCAGTGGCGCGTGAACTACTCGCGCGTGGAGTGGACGCTCGACGTCGTAGACGGGAAGTACGTGAAGCGCATGAATCCCGACACCGGCCGCCCGCTCCCCGAGGACAACTGGGTGTGGAGCCCGCAGGGGGTCATCAACATGCACGTCCCCGAGCGCTGGGGCTTCGTGCAGTTCACCGACGCGGTGGCCGGCACGCGCGAGATCGCGTTCGTCGAGGACCGGAACGAGCGCGTGAAGTGGGCGCTGCGGCGGCTGTACTACCGCCAGCGGGACTACCGCGCGCAGCACGGGCGCTACGCCGACAGCCTCGACGCACTGGACGCCGCGAACATCACCGTCGACGGGCTCGAGTTCCGACCGACGCTCGCCGCCGCGGGAGGGCTGTACGAGATCAGCGCCCCCGGCTTCGACGGCGCGACGGTGCACATCCGGCACGACGGTCGCGTCTGGGTCACACGCAGGGACGAGCGGCCCTAGCGGCTACGTCCCATCCGGCGTGAGCCGTAGGAGCTCGCCGTCCTTGTGGTCGGTGATCACCAGCAGCGCGCCGTCGGGCGCCTGGATGACGTCGCGGACGCGTCGCTTGAGGATGATCCGGTCTTCGTCCTTCACCCGTTCTTCGTCGACCACCAGGCGCACCAGCCCCTGTGCCGACAGGCCACCGACGATGGCGTGGCCCTTCCAGGGGAAGAGGTCGCCGTCGTAGAAGAGCGCGCCGGACGGCGAGATCACCGGCGTCCACGTGCTGATCGGCGGCTCGTACTCGGCGCTCGTCGTGTGATCGGGAATCGGCTCCTTGTTGTAGTGCGAGCCGTTGCTGACCAGCGGCCACCCGTAGTTGCGGCCGCGACGGATGACGTTCAGCTCGTCGCCGCCGAACGGCCCCATCTCGAAGACCCACAGCTGGCCCGACGAGGGATGCATCGCGGCCGCGAGCATGTTGCGATGCCCGTAGGTCCAGATCTCGTCGCGCGCCCCTTCCTTGTCGATGAACGGGTTGTCCTTCGGTGCCGTGCCCTCGCGCGTGATGCGGACCACCTTGCCGAGATTCGTCCCGAGGTCCTGCGCCGGGTCGAACCGCATCCGGTCGCCTGATGTCACGAACATCGTGCCATCCGGCGCAAAGACGATCCGGTGTCCGAAGTGGCCGCGGGCGACCGTCTTCGGTTCCTGCTTCCAGATCGGCTGGACGTCGGCGAGCCGGTTCCCGTCGAGGACCGCGCGCGCCACGACACCGCCGCGCAGGCGGGTGTCCTGCGGATCGATGCCACCGGCCACGCGGGGATCGATCTCCGGCGTCTCCGGACGGCTCGTCTGCTGCGCCTCTTCCGTGTAGGACAGGTAGATCGTGCGAATCTTCGCGAACTCGGGGTCGACGGCGACGTCGAGCAGGCCGCCCTGTTCGGTCTCGCCGGCCTTGTACGAGACCTTCGGCACGTTCGCGATCGGCTCAGACAGCGACCCGTTCGCGAAGATCCGGAGCCGGCCCGGCTTCTCGGTGATGAGCAGGCGCCCGTCGGGCAGGTAGTCCATGCCCCACGGGAACTCGAGCGTGGCCAGCTTCTCCACACGCACGCCGCCGGTCTTGCTCTGCACGACCTCCTGCTGGCCCTGCGCCACAACGAGGATCGGCAGCACTGTTGCGGCAAGCACGGCCGCGCGTAGCCAGGTACGCATGAGTCCTTCCTCCTGGCGGCGAGCGGTGCCAGAAGCGTGCCTCTCTACGTGAACCTTGCAGCTGGCGGCTGGCAGCTGGCGGCTTGGTAGCTGGCGGCGGGCAGTGGGCAGCGGGCAGTGGGCAGCCGGCGCAGCGGGCAGCGGGCAGCGGGCAGCGGGGACCGGGCCGTGGGCCCAAGTAGTTCGGCCGTTCGAGGGTTGTCACACGTACGTCTCGAGCCACTCGATCATTCGCCGCATGACGTCGGGAGGAACGACATGGCCGCGGCCGTGGTTGAGCAGCCCGATGCGCGTCGGCGTGCCGTAGAGCCGGTACACCGGAAGCGCGGCGTCGATGAACGGCCAGCTTACAACCCCATCGGCCGAGTCGCCGCCGACGAGAAGGAACGGACGTGGCGCAATCAGGGCGAGGAGCTCGTGATGCTCGCGCGCAGAGCCGGGCTGTGTGATGTCGCTGCCCAGATACCACTCCGCGTCCCAGTTCGACATCGTCGTGCCGATACCTCCCTCGCTGCTGACCGCGGCCTTGATGCGCGGGTCGAAGGCGGCGAGATACAGCGCCTCCTTCGCGCCGAGCGAGTGGCCGATGCAGCCGAGGCGGGTCGGATCGACGTCGGGATGGGCCGCCAGGATGTCGAGCGCGACCTGGCCGTCGAACAGCATCTTCGCCATGCCGAGTGCCCGCGGATGCCGTGCCTTGAAGCGGCGCGTCTCGTCCTGCCCGGCCATCCGGGTGGTCTCGGACCAGAGGAAGTTGCGCGGGCAGAACGCCAGGAAGCCGCGGCGTGCGAGCGCGAGGCCGAAGTGCTTCTCGGCGACGTCGGACAGGCCGGCCGGCTGCCGGATCGACTCGGGCGTCGTCGTATGGAAGACGAGCGCGCCGGGCAGCCGTCCGCGCCGGTGCCGTGGCGCGAGGAGGTACGCCTCGGTCGCAAGCCCGGGTTCGGCGTCGTACCGGACCAGCTGGCGAATCACGTCGCCGATCGCGTCCTCTTCGAGTACGTCGAGGACCGGAGGCCTGCCGCGATCGATCTCCAGCCCACCCAGGAACTCGCGCCAGGTCTGCTCGAGCGCGGCACGCCGCCTGTGCCAGTCCTCGAGCGTGGCGATCCGGCGTCCCTGGTCGTCGACGAGCAACGGCGGGAGCGAACCGACAGGTGCGCCCGGAGGCGGCTTCAGCACCTCGTCCAGCCACGGCACCTCGCGGTGCCGTCCGCCCTGTGCACCAGCCGCCTCGAGAGACCCGGTCGTCGCGACGCCTGCCGCCGCCGCAGCGGCAGCCGTGAGGAACTCCCGTCGTGTGCAGCCGGCGGTGCGGCGCTCCCTTGCTGACATTCCGCCGTCGCGCATGTCCATCGGTCCGGGTGCTAGTCTATGACGCCGTGCACGGCCCGCACGGCCGAAGGAGGAGCTCATGACCATTCGCTGTCGCAGGATGGCTGCGCTGACCGCCGCTGCGGCGTTGCTCGTTCCGCTTGCCGCCATCGCGCAGGATCTGCACCCGTCACGGCGTCCGAGCCCGCTCGGCATGGCCAGGACGACGATCGGCGACACCTACGTGCGCGTGATCTACGGACGGCCGTACAAGCGCGGCCGCAACAACATCTTCGGCACGAAGGAGAGCGGCGCGCTCGTGCCGTACGGCGAACGCTGGCGGACCGGGGCGAACGAGGCGACGGAGATCACGGTGACCGGAGACGTGCTCGTCGCGGGGAAGAAGCTTCCGGCCGGGACGTACTCGCTCTTCACGACCCCTGGTCCGGAGTCCTGGAAGGTGCACTTCAACTCGAAGCTCGGTCTGGACGGCACCGGCATCTTCGCGAACAACACCTTCACGCCCGTCGACCTCGACCCGACCGATGTCCTCGTCGTCACGGTTCCATCGAAGCAGCTGCCGGAGAACGAGGAGGTCGACCAGCTGACGTTCGAGTTCGAACCCGGCGCGAGCGGTGGCGCCGACATGGTGCTGCGGTGGATTCGCACGGAGGTGCGGATCCCGATTGCCGCCGGTTCGTGACGTCGCGCGTCGACGCACGCCTCTGGAGCGACTGAGGAGCAGGCGTATGGCTCGCGGCGGGGCGTCACGTCCGCCACACACGTAACCGCCTCTGCTGCTGCGGCATCCAAGGACGAGGAGGTGAGTACGTTGAAGACGGCATCCTTCCTGCGGGAAGCCGTGCTGCTGCTGGTGGTCGTCTGGCTCGTGCCGGTCGCCATCTACCTGCTCGCCCTGCCAATCGGCGGTCTCATCACCGCCGGTGCAGCCGCGCTGAAGGCGCTGATCGGCGCCAGCTGATCGTTCCAGCGCCTTCCAGGTCCACGCGCGACCGCGAGCCGGCATTCGCGGTCGCGCTGCCGTTTTCGGGTCACCGATCGAATCCGGACCCGCTGGAGATCCGACCCGGATTCCTGTGCGACTTGCCGGGCACGGAGTGCGGGGTTACGCTGGGTTACGCTTCTCCTTCGGCAGAACGCGCGAACAATCAACCATCACGAGGCACTCGATGGCAGACAAGGTGATTGCTGTACTCGGGGCGACGGGCCAGCAGGGTGGCGGACTCGTCCGTGCGATTCTCGGGGATTCGACAGGCGGGTTTTCCGTGCGTGCGATCACGCGCGACCCCGGCAAGGACGCCGCGCGCACGCTCGCATCCGGCGGCGCCGACGTCGTCCAGGCCGACCTCGACGATGCCGCCAGTCTTGAACGGGCGTTCGCCGGTGCGCACGGGCTCTATGCCGTCACCAACTTCTGGGAGCACTACTTCCGCGAGCCCGACACATCGGCGGAACGTGAGAAGGCGCAGGCAAAGAACATCGCCGATGCCGCACGCCGTGCCGGCGTCCAGCATGTCATCTGGTCGACGCTGGAGGACACCCGGCCGCTGATGGCTCCCGACGACACGCGCATGCCGTTCCTCCAGGGGCACTATCGCGTGCCGCACTTCGATGCCAAGCACGAGGCGAACGCCTTCTTCGAGGGCCTGCCGGTCACGCTGCTCTACACCTCGTTCTACTGGGACAACCTGATCACGTTCGGCACCGCGCCGAAGCGCGGAGACGACGGCACGTACGCGTGGGCGTTCCCGATGGGGGACCGGCGGCTCGCGGGGATCGCGGCCGAGGACATCGGGAAGGTCGCCTGGGGGATCTTCAAGGCGGACCGCGAGTACATCGGGCGCAGCGTCGGCATCGCCGGCGAGTTCCTGACGATTGACGAGATGGGGCGGACGCTCTCGAAGGTCCTCGGCGTCGGCCCGATCCGCTACGACGCGATCGAGCCCGACGCCTACCGCGCGCTCGGTTTTCCGAGCGCCGACGAGATGGGCAACATGTTCCAGATGTACCGCGATTTCGAGAGCGCGGTCCTCGGGCGCCGCAGCATCGAAGCGGCGCGTGCGCTCAATCCGGAACTGCAGACGTTCGAACAGTGGGCATCGGCCCGCCGCGACGACCTGCTCGCCGCCATGACGGGGAAGTCGTAGCGCGTCACGTGGGTCCCGCCGCTCACCGGGCGGCGACTGTCTGACGGCTGTCGCGGTCGGCAGCGTTCGCCGCCTCCAGAGGCGCCCACGGGCTGCGCGTGGGCACGCTGGCGATGTCCATGACGAGAGCCTGCACGAGCAGGTGAAAGCCGGCCAGCACCAGCATCGCGACGACGACGATCGTGCCGGTCGGCGTCTGCTGGTGCAGGCTCGCGCTGTGCAGCCAGGTCCGCGTGCCGTAGACGAGGCCGGCGCCGAGCATCGACGCGCCGGCAAGCAGGAACAGCGCGACGGGCGTGAAGTCGCGGACGAAATGCTGCAGCGCCATCCGGCGGACGTACGCGCGCACGAGCAGGAACGGGAAGACCAGCGCGGTCCGGCGGAGCGAGAGCGAGCTCTTCTCGCCGTTGTAGCGCGCGGGCATCGGGACGTCGCGGACGACCGCGCCGGCCAGGAACGCCTGACAGAGGAGCGAGATCTCGAAGAAGTAGCCGGGCCCCAGCCGTGACAGATCGATCTCCTCGAGCACCTGCCGCCGGACCGCGACATAGCCGTTGGTCGGGTCGAACACGTTCCAGTACCCCGACGCCAGCTTCGACAGGAACGACAATGCGAGGTTGCCGGCCAGGCGCGCCAGCGGCATGCCGGCCAGATGGCTCCGGCGCAGGAACCGGTTGCCTTTCGCGAGGTCGGCCTGCCCCGCCGCAATCGGCGCGATGAGCCGCTCCATCTGCGCCGGGTCCATCTGCCCGTCCCCGTCGATTTTCACGACGATGTCGGCGCCGAGGTCGAGTGCGGCGCGAAGGCCCGTTTCCATCGCGCGCGCGAGACCGCGATTCACGTCGTGCCGCAGCGTCACGATGCGCGGCCCGAGCCGTCGCGGCGGCACCGTCACCGGTTCGGCCGACCCGTCGTCCACGACGACGACGACGTCCACGAACCGTGGCAGCGCGTCGAGGACGCCGGTGAGACGGTCGCCCACGTTGTAACAGGGCACGACCACGGCAACGCGGCGGTCTTGATACATGGGGGTGAGTGCGCGCGCCGCTATACTACTGCACGAGCCGGCCCGGTCCGTTCACGGATCACCGCGACGCCGCGCGTCCACCATCACCTGCAGGCAGACATCGTGCACATCTCCCGCCGCAGTCTTCTGAAGGCACCGTGCGCAGCCGTCCTGGCGGGCGCCGCGCAGCAGGCCGGCGTATCAATGGAGTCCCTGAAGATGTACGGCTTGATCGGAAAGATGAAGGCCGTTGCCGGTCAACGGGAAGCGCTGATCCGGATCCTGCTCGAAGGCACGCAGGGCATGCCCGGCTGTCTGAGCTACGTCATCGCGCGCGATCCGGGCGACCCGGACGGCATCTGGATCACGGAAGTGTGGGACAGCCGCGAGAGCCATGCGGCGTCGCTGAACCTCCCCGCCGTGCAGGAGGCCATCTCACGAGGCCGGTCGCTCATCGCGGGTTTCGGCGAGCGGTTCGAGACCGAACCCGTCGGCGGCGTGGGGCTTCCCAAGGCCTAGAGCCCAGAGCCGAAGGCCAGGGTGGCCGAACGGAAGTTCGGCCCTACCGGGACTCCGTTCTGATCCGGATCCTCCGGTACTCCATCTGCCCGCGGTCGCCTTCCAGGCCGATCGGCCCGGTCGCCGGGACCTTGAAGTCGGCTTCCAGCAGCTCGCCGTTGCACGTCACGCGCGCGACCCCGCCCTTCACGACGACCTCGAGCGCGTTCCAGTCCTGCGGCCGGTAGGACTTCAGGTCCTTGTACGGTCCGGCGAGACGGTAGTCGCGCACCTGCAGCTGCGGCTCGCGGATGAACAGACCGCTGTCCGCGTTCGGCGTCGCGCGGAACTCCAGGCGCAGCACGAAATCCTGCGGGAACTCGCGCGTGGTCCAGAGCTGCTGGATTCTCCTGCCCTCCGGCGGCGTGGTCACCACGAGCCGGCCGTTCACGGCCACGTACCTGCCGTCGGGTGATGCGGTGAGCCCGTCGAACGTGACGGGGGCCTCGACGAACGGCCAGGCCGCGGCGTTCGGGTCCGACGCCTGCCACCGGCGCGCGCGCTCGCGGTCGGCCGGCGAGGTCGGCCGGTAGCCCCAGCCGGTCAACGTGCGCCCATCGAACAGCAGCTCGAATCCGTCTTCGACCGTGAACGTGTCCGGCTCCGTCTCCATCAGGCCCAGCGTCGCGAAGACCGGGCGCAGCGCGGCGCTCCATCGTGCGTAGCCCGCGTCGTTCGGATGGAGCAGGTCGGGGAACTCGGCTTCGGGGGCGTCGCCGTTCCCGTCGGCGAAGAGCGTCCAGGTGTCGAGCGCGATGACCTGCGGATCGCCCTTGACCGCCGCGAGGTAGAGCGCGTTGAGCGCCTTGATGGTCCCGGCGGGACGCCGCTTGGACGCCGAGCTCGGGAAGACCTGGCAGAGCACGATCGGCATCCGGGGGTTGTGCCCCTTCAGGGCCGCCAGGATCAGCTTCAGGTTGCCGGCGATGACATCGGGTTGTGCGCCCTCTTCGATGTCGTTCGTGCCGATGAGCAGCACGACGGCGCGCGGGTCGATGGCGAGCACGTCCTCCTCGAGCCTGATCAACACGCCCCGCGTGGTGTCGCCGTCGATGCCGCGGTTGGCGACCTTCACGCCGGGGAAGGCGGGCTGCAGCCTGTCGCCCCAGCCCTGCGTGATCGAGTCGCCGAGAAACACCACCGCGCCGCGGTCGCGTTCCCGCGACGCGGCCCAGGCCGATCGGCGCTCCCGCCACACCCGCTGGAACCAGTCGTAGCGCCGGATCGGACCCGCGCCGGGCAGCCCCTCGTCGGTCGCCGGCAGCGCGAACCGATCGGCCGTCGGCGCGGGGTCCTGGACCCACCCGGCGCCGGCGCCGCTGCAGGCGAGGAGGAGCAGGCACACCGGCAGGACCACGCGGACACGACGCACCCGATGCAGCATGCGGCGGAGCATACAACAGCCCTGGACACCGCCGGCCGGGCCGTTTGCACAACCCCTAAGCATGTGAGGGAACATCCGGGCCGCGCCCTTCGTCCAACCGCTGCGTGACCAGCCGTCAGCCGTCGCTCTCGCTCATCCAGGGAACCGTCGGGCTCCTGATCCTGCGCGCGCTGCAGCGCGGCCCGATGCACGGGTACGCGATCTCCCGGTGGATCCGCGACCGCTCGTCGGGCGCGTTGGCCATGGAGGACGCCGCGCTGTACCAGGCGCTGCACCGGCTGGAGGCCAGGGGCTGGATCGAGGCCGAATGGGGCATGTCGGAGAACAACCGGCGCGCCAAGTACTACGCGCTGACACCGGCCGGCGCGCGCCAGCTCCGGAAGGAGATCTCCGGCTGGCAGCGCTACGCCGAGGCGATGTTCAAGGTCATCGACGGGACCGCGTGAGGTGGCCATGCGTCCATGGAACGTGAAACGGTTGTTCGCCTTCCCGTCGCGCACCCGCGACGAGATCCGGCGCGACGTGGACGAGGAGATCGCGTTTCACCTCGACATGCGGACCGATGAGCTGATCCGCGAGGGGCTCACGGAAGCCGAGGCACGCGCGCGCGCGTCGCGCGAGTTCGGCGACCGCCACGCGAGCCGTCGGGCGCTCGAGTCGATCGACAGGCCCGCCGAGCCCTCCCGGCGTATCGGCCGGTTCGTCTCGGAGTTCCGCCAGGATCTGGCGATCGGCCTGCGCCTGCTGCGCCGGAGTCCCGGCTTCGCCGCCGTCGCGGTGCTCACGCTCGCGCTCGGCCTCGGCGCCAACACCGCGATCTACAGCGTGCTCGACGCCGTGCTGTTCCGGGCCCTTCCCTACCCGCAGCCGGAGCAGCTCGTCGTCGTGTTCGAGACGCTCGAGAACGGCAACCTCAACAACGTCTCCGGCGGCGTCTTCGAGGACTGGCGGCGGGGGCAGACGAGCTTCCAGGGCCTCGCACTGCTGCGGGACGTGAACCGCAATCTGCGAATCGGCGGCACGACGGAGCGGGTGTCGGGGATCGCGGCGTCGCACGAGCTGACCAGCGTCCTCGCGATCACGCCGCTGCTCGGCCGCGGGTTCCTGCCGGACGAGGACCGGCCCGGTGGCCCGAACCAGGTCGTGCTGCTCACCGAGGAGCTCTGGCGATCGCGCTTCGGCGGCGATCCGGACATCGTCGGGCGCGCCGTGATCCTGGACGAAGTGCCGCATACGGTGATCGGCGTGCTGCCGGCCGGCACCTGGATCTTTCCCAATCACGCCTTCTTCGTCCCGGCGGTGTTGAGGCCGGGCACGCCGGAGGCATCGAGGTCGATGCATGCGTTCGTGGTGCTCGGCCGTCTCGCACCCGGCGTCACTCCGGCGCAGGCGGAGGCGGAGCTGAAGGCGCTGCGGGCGCGCCTGCTCCCCGAATACCCGGAGTACAAGCGCCACTGGGGGCTTGCCGTGCAGCCGGCCTCGGAGACCATCGGCGGACAGGTGCGCGCGCCGTTGCTGATTCTGCTCGGCGCGGTGTCGCTCGTGCTCATCGTGGCCTGCGCGAACGTCGCCAATCTCCTGCTCGCGCGCAGTCTCCATCGGCAGCAGGAGCTCGCCGTGAGGGCTGCGCTTGGCGCCGGGGCCGGCCGGATCGTCCGGCAGATCCTGACCGAGAACCTCGTGCTCGCGCTTGCCGGCGGCGTCGCCGGGATTGCCGTCGCGCATGTCGGGCTCCACGTGCTTCGCGTCGCGACCGCCGATCTGCTGCCCATCTCCTTCACCCCCCGGCTCGACGGCCGCGTGCTGACGGTGTCGTTCCTGCTCGCGGTCATCACGACGCCGCTCGTCAGCCTGCTTCCCGCGCTCCGATCGAGCCGGCCCGATCTCAACGTCACGCTGGCGGACGGCGGACGCGGCAGCTCGTCCGGCACGCAGCAGCGCGCGCAGTCGCTGCTGGTTGCCGCGGAGATCGCGCTGACGGTCGTCCTGCTGGCGACCGCGGGCCTGCTGATGCGGAGCCTGGTGCGCGCCGCGTCGGTCGACCCGGGGTTCGAGCCGTCGGGCGTGCTCGCGTTCGACCTCTCGCTGCCGGAGACGTCGTATCCGTCGGACGAGAAGCGGCTGGCGTTCGTCTCCTTGCTCCTCGACCGGCTCCGGACCCAACCGGGCGTGGTCTCGGCCGGTACCGCGATGGGGATCCCGTTCGCCGGCGGCGCCTACGGCGAGTTCTTCGCGCGTCCGGATCAGCCGGATTCGCAGCGCGTCACCGGACGGCTCGACTACGTCTCACCCGACTACCTCCAGACGCTCGGCGTCTGCCTGCTGGCCGGGCGCTGGCTCACCGACGCGGACAACCGCATCGACGGACCGCGCGTGATCGTGGTGAACCAGCGGGCCGCGCGGGTCTTCTATCCCGACAAACCGGCCGTCGGCGAGACGCTGATCATCGCCGGCAATCAGTGGACGATCGTCGGCGTCGTCGGCGACGTGGTCGAGGGGCGCCTCGACGCACCGTGGCGCCCGGCCGGCTATGCACCGCAGGCGCTCAATCCGAGCCGCTTCGCCGTCGCGGTGCGGACCCATCTGCCGCCGCTCAGTCTGGTGCCGGCCATACGTGACGCCATCAAGGACCTCGATGCGGGTGTCGCGCTCGCGAACCCCCGGGCCCTCGACCAGGCGATGGACGGCACGCTCCGGCAGCGTCGTGTGGTGCTCGGACTGATTGCCGTGTTCGCGGCATCCGCCCTGGCGCTCGCAGCCATCGGACTCTTCGGCACCATGGCGTACGCCGTGACGACGAGGCGGCGGGAGATCGGAATCCGGATGGCCTTCGGGGCGGCCGCGGTGGATCTGGTGCGTGAGGTGCTCGCGCGCGGGCTGCGCGTCGCCGGCGCCGGCCTCGTGACCGGCATCGCGGCGGCGCTGTTCACCTCACGGCTGCTCGCGAGCGAGCTGTTCCAGGTCGAGGCCTCCGATCCGCTCGTGCTCACGGGCACGGTACTCGTGGTGCTCCTGACAGCCGTCCTCGCGTGTCTCATCCCGGCGCGCCGTGCGGCGGCCGTGGAGCCGGTGATCGCGCTCAGGCAATAGGAGTTCCTGTAGCAGGCAGCTGGCAGCCGGCGGCTGGCGGCTGGCAGTCGGGAGCAACCAGCCGGCCCTTCACTGCAAGCACCGACAGCCGCCAGCTACTGCCAGCTGCCTGCTGCCAGCTGCCTGCTACACGATCTGAACGCTTCCGACTACCTGCGGCGCTGCGCAGCGGTCACGGACAGCAGCACGCCACCGATGATCGCCGCGCTGGCAACCACCAGCCGAAGCGTGAGCCGCTCGTCGAGGAGGACGGCCGCGGCGACCGCGGTCACGACAGGCACGCTGAGCTGCACGATCGCGGCGCGCCACGCGGTGAGCGACGGCAGCGCCGCGTACCATGCTGCGTAGGCCAGCCCCGACGTCACGGAGCCCGAGATCGCCGCGAGCAGCAGGCCGCGGACGGTGATGTAGAGGCCGGAGCGAATCAGCGGGAGCCCTGCCAGCACGATCGGGACCGCCAGGATGAAGTTCCCGGCCGTGCCGGCCAGCGGCGCGCGCGAGCCGCGGCCGCGCAGCGAGTAGACGCCCCAGGCCATGCCCGCGGCGATCATCAGCGCCGCGCCGGCGAGATCGGGCGCGGTCAGGCCGGGTGCGGTCAGCACGAGCAGACCGGCAATCGCGAGGACGAGCCCGGCCCAGCCCGCGGCGCTCGGCCGCTCACCCCGCGCGAGCGCCGCGACGATCATCGTCGCCTGGACGCTACCGAAGAGCAGCAGCGCCCCGATGGCCGCCTCGATGCGCAGGTAAGCGAACGTGAAGGCGAGCGCGTAGCCGCCGAGCGCCAGCGCGGAGGGCCACGACGCCGAGGTCATCGCGCTCCGCCATCCCGCCAGCAGCGCCAGCACGACCGCTCCCGACGTCACCCGGACGATGACGAAGCTGGAGGCGTCGATGAGGCCGCTGTCGAGGGCCAGGCGGGTCAGGATGGAGTTGGCGGCAAATCCTGTCAGGGCACCGGCCGTCAGGACGACGAGGCCAACCCGTCGCGGCGGGGTCGCCGTGGCTGGTACCCGGGCGGAGATGTCGGTGCTCATCCGGAGGCGCTCACACTACCACTTCCCTCGATTGGCCGGGCAACGAGGTACGGACGGCACGTAACCGGGCCGCAGCGCGATCCACAATGCACCGAAGGGGCCTTCATGCACCACCCAGCTCTTCGTGAACCGACGGCGCGTAACACGGGCGCTGCCTTGCTGCTCGTCCTGCTCACGGCCGGGGTGTCCGCCCAGCGTTCCGCCGGCGTCGACACGGACCAGATCTTCGACGCGATCGGCATCGCGGAGGGGCGGACGATCTGCGAGATCGGCGCCGGGAACGGCGCGTTGAGCATCGCCGCCGCGAGACGCGTCGGCGACGCGGGCCACGTCTACACCAGCGAGCTGGGCGATGAACGGGTCGCGGCCCTGAGGAAGGCCGTCACGGCGAGCGGGCTCTCGCAGATCACCGTCGTCGAGGGGGATCCGGCAGCGACCAACTTCCCCGACGGCGCGTGCGACGCGCTGTTCATGCGCAACGTCTACCATCACTTCGCCGACCCCGAACGGATGAATGCGTCGATTCTCGCGGCCATGAAGCCGGGGGCTCGCCTGGCCGTCGTCGACTTCCCGCCGACCGGCGACGAAGCGTCGCGACCCGGCGACCGCGACGAGGGGCGCTCGCACGGGATCACCTCCGAGACGCTGTCGCGCGAACTGCAGGCGGCCGGATTCGAGCCGGTGAGCTCCGAGCAGGGCGAACGCCGGTGGTTCATGGTCGTCGTCGCGAAGCCGCGCGCAGAGCGCGCGACGGGCGGGATGTGATCTCGCCGTCAGCCCGGAACTAGCAGGCTTTCCTCTCCGCTCTAGTCCCTTTCCCGTATTGAGGCCGTCTCGAGCCGCCGGTAGAGTGCCCCACTCAACAGCCGGCTGGCCCGAGCGAGCCGTGTGACCGCCGGCTGTCCCCGAGGCAGACCGCGCTGTTCACCTTCTTCCCTGCTCGTCCGCGACCGGGTGCGCCGCAGTCCTCGGAAACAGACGCCACGGGTCGGGAGGTCGAGCCTCCCGGCCGGGACCGCACCTGATTCGAGCCGGCCGGCACCGGCCGGCGCCATGACGGAAGGCCATGAGATCACGAACGCTGCTCCCGTTGCTGCTCGTCTGCCTGGGCGTCCTGCCGGCCCGTGCGCAGGACCCCACCGGTGCGATCGAAGGTCACGTCCGCGATCGGACCGCGCTGGCGGTCCCCGGCGCCAGCGTGGTCTGCACGAACACGGCCACGGGGCTGACCAAGGAGACCGTCTCCGGAGCGGACGGGACGTTCCGTGTGCCGCTGCTACCGGTCGGCACCTACCGGGTCACGATCGAGGCCCCGCAGTTTGCGCGCGTCGTGATCGAGCCGGTGCACGTCAGCGTCGGCCAGATCGTGCGCGTGACCGCGGAGCTCGAGCTGTCGAGCGTCAGCGAGCTCGTGACCGTCAGCGGCGCGGCGCAGCTCGTGGACACGTCGACCAACGCGCTCGGCCGCGTCGTGACCGGACGCGAGCTCGTCGACCTGCCGCTCAACGGCCGCAACTTCACGCAGCTCGGTCTGCTCCAGACCGGCGTGGCGCCGCTGCCGCCCGGACTCGCGACGGCGGGCGGATCGCTGCGGCAGGGCCAGGCGTACGCCGTCAACGGCATGCGGCCCGAACAGAACATGTACCTGGTCGACGGCGCGCAGAACATCAACCGCATGGACGGCGGCTTCGCGCTGAAGCTCCCGGTGGACGCCATCGCGGAGTTCCGGATCCTCACGCAGAGCGCGCCGCCCGAGTACGGCGGCACCGGCGGCGCGACGACCAGCGTCGTCACGCGATCGGGGAGCAACCGCCTGCACGGCAGCGCGTACGAGTTCCTCCGCAACGACGTCTTCGACGCGCGCAACTTCTTCTCGGAGGAGGTCGAGCCGCTGAACCAGCACCAGTTCGGCGCCACGATAGGCGGTCCGTTCAGCCGTGACCGGCTGTTCTACTTCGGCTACTACGAAGGGTTCCGCAACAAGCAGGGGATCACGACCACCGCCGTGGTGCCGACGCCGGCGGAGCGGCAGGGGGATTTCTCCGGGTCGGCGCAGCCGCTGCTCAACATCGCGGCCGGCGGGGTGCCGTTCCCGGGCAACCGGCTGCCGCCGCAGGCCATCCATCCGGTCGCACGCAACGTCGTCAACCTCTATCCGCTCGGCAACATCTCGCCGTCGCTGTACCGGGAGACGCTCATCGCCGAGAACGATCTCGACCAGGCCGGGCTGCGGGTCGACTTCAACGCGAGCGCACGGGACCAGATCTTCGCCCGGTACTCCTACTCCGGCGGGCACAACGTCAACCCGGTGTCCGTCCGCGGCACCGACGCGCCGGGCTATCCGACCCGCGACGACATCGCCGCGCATTCGGGCATGCTCTCGGCCACGCGCGTGCTGAGCCCGACGCTGACCAACACGCTGCGGGTGACGCTGCTGCGGTACAAGTTCCATTTCGACCAGCGGATCGGCCAGACGCCGCCGGAAGATCTCGGCTTCGCGTTCACCTCGACGAACGAGCCTGGGCGCGGGACGCCGTTCTTCAACATCGCCGGCTACACGCCGATCGGGGGCGCGATCACCGGGCCGCGCAACTTCACGCAGACGACGTTCGAGATCGGCGACAGCGTGTCGTGGAGCCGGGGCGCGCACTTCGTGAAGGTGGGCGGCGAGCTGCGGCGCACCGGGATCGACATGTTCCAGGCGATTGCGCCGAACGCGTTCTACGTGTTTGCGTCGACGTTCCCCACGAACAACGCGATCGCCAACCTGCTGCTCGGCGCGCCGGTCGTCTTCTATCAGGGTCACGGCGACTTCACGCGGGGACTCCGCAACTGGGGCGTCGGCCTGTTCGTTCAGGACGAGTGGCGTGTCAGCCCGCGGTGGACCCTGAACTACGGCGTCCGGTACGAGCGCATCAACCCGATCACCGAGGTGCAGGATCGGCTGAACGCGTTCGTGCCGGGGGTGCAGTCCGTCGTCAGGCCGGATGCGCCCCTCGGCCTGCTCTTTCCCGGCGACCCGGGCATCGGCAAGGGCATCGCGCATCCGTTCAATGCGTGGATGCCCCGCATCGGGTTCGCGTGGGATCCGACCGGGCGCGGCACGTGGTCGGTGCGATCGAGCTACGGCATCTACTTCGACCAGTTCCAGAACGGGTCGGGCACCGCGTCGCAGATTGCGATCAGCGCCGTGCCCTGGGCGCAGTTCGTGCAGTTCAGCGGCGCCGGCCTGAACTTCCAGAACCCGTATCTCGGACGCACGCGGCCGAGCCCCGACACGTTCGTGCCGCCGACGACGCTGTTCGTGATGGATCCGGGCGCGACGCCGCCGTACACGCAGCACTGGAACCTGAGCGTGCAGCGGTCGCTCTGGTCGAACTACCTCGTCGAGGTCCGGTACGTCGGCGCGAAGGGCACGCACCTGCCGCGCAACGTCGAGGCGAACCCCGCCGTGTACGGGCCCGGGGCCACGGCGCAGAACGCCGACCGCCGGCGGATTCACGGCGGCTGCCCGCCCGACACCGGGCCGTGTCTCTACTCGACGATCGCGAAGCTGACGAACCAGACGAGCTCGACCTATCATGCCGGCCAGGCCAGCGTGTCCCGCCGCTACAGCGCCGGGATCGGCTTCAACGTGTCGTACTGGTTCTCGAAGTCGCTGGACTACCTGTCGGCCATGAACCTGTCGGGTGCCGCGGCGAAGCCCCTGGCAGGCGAGAACGACCTGGCGCAGAATCCCTTCGACCTCGACGCCGAGCACGGGCCGTCGCTCTTCGACGCGCGGCACCGCTTCGTCGCGAGCGCGACGTGGGAGCCGCGTCTGCCGGCCGGCACCCCGTCGCCGCTCCGGGCGGTGCTGGCCGACTGGCAGGTGAACCTGATCGGGGCGTACAACTCGGGCACGCCGTTCACCGTGTCCGATTCGGCCAACGTCGCGCTGCAGGCGAACAGCCCGCCGATCTCGGGGTTCCCCGCCAGCCGGCCCGACCTCGTCGGCGACCCGAACGCGGGACCGCGCACCGTCGAGGAGTGGATCAGCCGATCGGCGTTCCGGCGCCTCGATCCGCGGACCGAGGCCGGGAAGTTCGGCAACGCCGGCCGGAACGTCGCGCGCGGGCCGTCGTACACGAACGTCGACCTGTCGCTCGTGCGGAACTTCACGCTCAGCGGCGACGTGCGGCTCCAGTTCCGCGCCGAGGCGTTCAACGTCTTCAACCACCCGAACTTCGGCCTGCCGGTCGCGGATCTCAACTCGCCGAACTTCGGGCGCATCCTGACGGCGGGCCCGCCGCGGCTGCTGCAGTTCGCGTTGAAGCTGACGTACTGATGCGCACGGTCGTCAGCGGCGCGGGACGGGCGTGAGCGCGCCCGCCCGCGCCCTCGTGACGAGCGCTCCCGCCGGCGAAGCGCGCGCCGCCTATTTGGGGTGGCGGGTCACCGCCGCATCGGCGGTCGGCGTCTTCGTCGGCTTCGCGTCGCTCTTCGTCTACACCTTCGCGCTGTTCCTCAAGCCGCTGGCCGACGAGTTCGGCTGGTCCCGGCAGGACGTCTCCGCGGCGTTCGGCTTCGCGGCGATCAGCCTCGCGCTCTGCTCGCCACTGCTCGGGTATCTCCTCGACCGCTTCGGGCCGGTCCGCGTCATCGTCCCGTGCGTGGCCATCTTCGGCCTGGCGTTCGCCTCGCTGTCGCTGCTCACGCCGCGACTCTGGCATCTCTATGCGGTGTCCATCGTGCTCGGCTGCGTCGGCAACGGCACCGCGCAGATGGCGTACTCGCGCGCGGTCTCGAGCTGGTTCGATGCCCGGCGCGGCATGGCGCTCGCCGTGATGATGTGCGGCGGCGCCACGGGGGCGCTGCTGCTGCCGCCCCTCACGCAGCGCCTGATCGGGAGCATCGGATGGCGCAGTGCGTACGCCACGCTGGGCCTGGCGGTCGTGGCGATCGGCGTGCCCGTGGTGCTGCTGTTCATACGCGAGCGGCCACGGCCGTCGGGCGTCCGGCACACGGCCGAGACCGGCGCCACCACCATCGAGGGGCTGTGCTCGTTCGTGTTCTGGGTCCTCGTCGTCGTGCTGTTCGCCGCCTCCATCGCGCAGAACGGCGCGATCGCGCACCTCGCCGCGCTGCTCACCGACCGGGGCGTGACGGAGGAGGGAGCTGCACTCGCCCTGTCCACCATGGGCGGCGCGAGCCTGGCCGGGCGGCTCGTGACCGGATGGCTGCTGGACCGGTTCTTCGCCGCGCGCGTGTCGTTCGCGCTGCTCGTGCTGGCGGCTGCAGGCGTACTGCTGCTGGCGCACGCGCACACGCTGGCGGCAGGGGTCGTGGCGGCGGCGCTGATCGGGTTCGGCATGGGCGGCGAAGCCGATGTCATTCCGTATCTCCTGACGCGCTACTTCGGCCTGCGGTCGTTCGCGACGCTCTACGGGTTCACCTGGACGGCGTACGCCTGTGCCGGCGCCATCGGCCCCGTGCTGATGGGTCGCGCCTTCGATCTCACCGCCTCTTACGAGTCGCTGCTGACGTTCCTGGCGGCGGGAACGGCCCTCGCCGGCGCGCTGATGCTCGTCCTGCCGCGGTACTCCACCCCGACACCGCTGATCCGACGGGATCGAGACTGACATTTCCCAATTTGCCCAACGGAACCCATCGACGGATCGGCTCCAGAGCCAGGCAGCGGAGGCGTCACAGCACGGAAACGACCCGGCTCACGTTGGGGTGGCGGGAACGCCGGCTGCCGGCAGATTCGTAGATCCCCTGTGGACGCTCAGGAGAGAAGCGTGGAACGGACAGGAGGCATGCAGAAGCCGATCGGCTACTGGCTGAAGCGCATCGACGCGCTGCTCACCAGGCACATCGACCGTGCGCAGCAGGCAACCGGCCTCACGCGGACGACCTGGCAGGTGCTGAACGTCGTGCAGCACCTCGGAGGCGCACGGCAGGAAGAGGTGGCCGAGGCGCTGTCACCGTTCGTCGACGCGGAGGGGGCTTCGGCCGCCGCGCACGAGCTGTCGCGCCGGGGCTGGATCGACGGCGACGGATCGGCAGAGCGCCCGTACGCGCTCTCGGCGGAGGGCCGTCGCGTCCACGCACGGGCGCTCGAGGTGCAGCAGCAGGTGCGGCACCGTGCGATGCACGGTATCTCACCCGACGACTACGCCGTCACGTTGCGGGTACTCGCGACCATGGCCGCGAACCTCGAAGCGGACGACTGATTTCGGCAGGGTTCGGCACCCTGGCCCCCTGGACGGCCGAACTGAAGTTCGGCCCTACGCCCTTGGCCCCTGACCCCCGGCCCCCGGCCCCTGACCCCCGGCCCCTGACCCCTGATCTTTGGCTGACGCGCGAAGCGTGGCATCATGCGGCACCGGCTGGCGGGTTGCGCGGCGATTGTCGCCGCGCAGCCCGCGCGTCGCCTGGCAGGCAGCCGGTCCCACGACTTCGAGAGCGAGCCCGGTGTCCCCGTCCGATCCCCGCGCCTCCGAACAGCGCTACGCCTGGATTGTCGTCGGCCTGCTCGTCCCCGTCGCCCTGCTGAACTACCTCGATCGCCAGATGCTGGCGTCGATGAAGTTCTCGGTGATGCAGGACATCCCCGACATCGGCCTCGAGGCCAACTGGGGGACGATCCTCGCGCTGTTCAAGTGGGTCTACGCGTTCCTCAGCCCGATCGGCGGCTACCTCGCCGACCGGTTCAGCCGCCGCCACGTCATCGCCGCCAGCCTGTTCGTCTGGTCCGCGGTCACGTGGATGACCGGCCATGTCTCGAGCTTCGAGGGGATGCTGGCGACGCGCGCGCTGATGGGCATCAGCGAGGCGTTCTACATTCCCGCCGCCCTGGCGCTGATCACCGATTTCCACCGCGGCCACACGCGGTCGCGGGCCGTCGGCCTCCACCAGATGGGGATCTACCTGGGCGTGATCATCGGCGGCTTCGGCGGCTACGTCGCCGACCATCCGGCGCTCGGCTGGCGCTGGGCGTTCGAGGCCGCCGGCCTGATCGGCGTGCTCTACGCCGTGCCGCTGTTCCTGGTGCTCCGCAATCCGCCGCGTCCGCCTGACGCGGCGGCCGCGCCGACGCCGCCCGGCGCCGCGGTGCGCGAGCTGCTCTCGAAGCCGTCGTTCATCCTGCTGGTGCTCTACTTCACCCTGCCGGCGCTCGCCGGCTGGGTCGTCCGCGACTGGATGCCGGCGATCCTCAAGGCGGAGTTCGGCATCGGGCAGGGGCTCGCGGGCGTGTCCGCCACGCTCTACTGGCAGGTCGCGGCCATTGTCGGGGCCGTGGCGGGCGGCTGGCTGGCGGATCGCTGGATGCGGCGCACGATCCGCGGCCGCATCTACGTCAGCGCCATCGGCATGTCGCTCATCGTCCCGGCGATGTTCGGCGTCGGGTACGCGCCGCAGACCGGCCTGCTGTGGGTCGCGGTCGCGTTCCTGATCCTGTTCGGAGTCGGGTGGGGCTTCTTCGACTCGAACAACATGCCGATCCTGGCGCAGATCGCGCGCCCGGAGCTGCGGGCGACCGGTTACGGCATCATGAACTTCGTCAGCATCAGCTGCGGCGGCTTCGCCGACTGGGGCTTCGGCATGCTCCGCGATCGCCAGGTGCCGCTGTTCGGCATCTTCGCGATCTTCGCGAGCGCCGCCGTGCTGTCGATCGCGCTGGTGCTGCTCATCCGGCCGCGCGAGACCGAGGGCGTGCCCGCGCCGGCACCGGCCGGGCACTGAGGAGTCCATGCCGCTGACCCGTCCGCTCACCGAGCTCATCGCGGCCACCTACACGCCGCTCGACGCCGACGGCTCGCTCGCGCCGGCCGTGGTTCCGCAGCAGGCCGCGTTTCTCGCGGCCAACGGCATCCGCACGGTCTTCATCACCGGCACGACCGGCGAGTGTCACTCGCTGACGCACGCCGAGCGGCTGGCGATGCTGGAGGCCTGGGCGGAGGCCGGCCCGGCGCACGGACTGTCCGTCATCGCGCACGTCGGCGGGAACTCGCTCGAGGACGCGCGGGCGCTCGCGCGGCGGTCGGCGCGTCTCGGTCTGGCCGCGGTCTCCGCGCTCGCGCCGTCGTACTTCAGGCCCGGCTCGCTCGACGCGCTGCTCGACTGGTGTGCCGCCATTGCCGACGCCGCGGACGGCCTGCCGTTCTACTACTACGACATCCCCTCGATGACCGGCGTGTCGTTCCCGACGGAGCGGCTGCTGGCGGAGGCGCCGGGCCGGATCCCCGGCTTCGCGGGCGTGAAGTTCACCAACCCCGATCTGATCGCGTACCGCCGCTGTCTCGACATCGCGGGCGATCGGCTCGACCTTCCCTGGGGGATGGACGAGGCGCTGCTCGGCGCGCTCGCCACGGGCGCGCGCTGCGCGGTGGGATCGACCTACAACTGGGCGCCGAAGGTCTCGTTCGAGCTGCGGGGCGCTTTCGAGCGGGGCGACATGGCAGCGGCGAGGCGGCTGCAGTCGCTGTCGATCGCGCTGGTCGACGCCTTGGCCGCGTACGGCTACCTGGGCGCGTCGAAGGCGCTGATGTCGCGTCTCGGTGTGCCGCTTGGACCCGTGCGCCCGCCGCTCACGAATCCGACGGACGAACAGCTCGACGCGCTGATGGCGCGGCTGGATGCGCTGGGCTTCCGCGAGTGGGCGCCGTCGGACCCCGTGCGCGACAGCGAGGGGTGCGACTGAGAGCAGCTGGTCGCCACACTTCAGCTGGCGCCCAGGGTCCAAAGCCCAAAGCCCAAGGCCCAAAGCCCAAGGCCCAGACGGGCTCTACTCGAAATTCCCCCGCACCCCCTGGAACCCGCTCATCGCCTGCCGCAGCATCCACTTGATCACCCGCCGGTCGTTGTAGCAGTACGCGACGATGTGGTTGAGCGTCGAGAAGCAGTGCGGCTGGCATCCGCGCTTCATCTCGGCGAGCTCGGCGCTGTCGAACTTCGGCGCCTCGATCGTGCCCCAGTCGTGGCTCGCCGAGTACATCGGGAAGCACGGCGCCAGCGTGCCGTCGGTCCGGATGATCAGCGTGTTCTGCCCCGCGCGGCAGTTCCAGTCGTCCAGCCCGCCGTCGATGAACTGCTTCATCTGCTCGAGCCGCTCCACCGAGTTGGCGATCCTGTACCCCTGCCGATGCTTCTCGATCAGCCAGTCGATCAGCTCCGCGACCGCCGGCCGGTCCTCGGGCCGGATGAACACGCCGTTGTCCTCCGCGTGCCGGTAGTGCGGCTGCTCGGTCATCGGCGACTCGACGATGTGGTAGTCGGTCGCGAGGCCGTGATCGTGGGCGAGCTCCGTGAGCGCGCGGATGTCGTCGAGGTTCGCGCGCGTGATGCACATGTTCAGGAAGACCGTGTAGCCGTACCGGTACTGCTTGCGGATCAGGTGGTCGAAGTTGGCCCGGATCGGCGCCAGGGCCTTCGGCAGGCCTGGCTTCACGTCCATGGCGTCGACCGCGAGGTTCACCGTCGCGACGCCGGCGTCGGCGATCCGGTCGATGACGTCGGGCTTCATGAGACGCCCGTTCGTCGGCAGGTAGATCCAGAAGCCGCGCTTCGCGGCGTAGTCGACCACCTTGTGCACGAACGGCGGCCGCAGCAGGACCTCGCCCCCCATCAGCGCGAGGACGCGGCAGGTGGTCGCGTGCAGCCAGTCGATCGACCGCCGCGCGACCTCCTCGGTCATGCCCTTCACTTGGTTGTTGAACGCCCAGCAGTAATGGCAGTCGATGTTGCACTTCCACTCGGTAAACAGGTAGGCGACGATCGGGTGGAAGTCGCCGGGCAGGACGCGCGACTTGACGTATGGCAGCGCCCAGCCGCGCATCGCGTGGAGGATCTGCCCGGCGGTCCAGCGCCGCCGTCCCTCCACTGCCGCACGCTCGAGCGCCTCGTAGTCGACTCCCTCGTCGTTCAGGAGCTCGGGATGCTGCGGAAAGACCGGATCGGGCAGCGTGACCGGCTGCCCGACGAATGCGGGCGGCACTCCCGTCCGCGGCGCCGGCTGCATGAGGCGCTCGTGCAGATGGAGATCGAGCCGGAACGTTCTGGCCTCGCCGCCATTGGCAGGGTGTACGGTGTCCATCGGGTGCCTCACGATGGTTGCGGCCTGCCTGAAGGCCTGCCGGTCCTACATGCAGACGTCCTGACCCGAGCCGCGTGATCCGCCCTCGCTGCCGTACATCGGCAGGAGGCGGCCGGGCAGCGGCTTCCCACGCTGGGACGCCGCGAACTCGGCCAGCTCCTGCTCCAGCAGCAGCTGCTCGTGCAGCCGGCGCTCGTACTCGGCCAGCTGGCGGCTGACGTCGCGCGTACTGGCCCGGCGCCGCTTCAGATCCTCGACGTAGCGGGTCAGGAAGTAGTGGATGGTCTCGACCCTGATCCGGATCGAGCCGGTCGGCTTGTTCTCGTCGATGTCCTTGAAGGAGAAGTACGGCGTCCGCGACTGCTCGATGATCGACTCGATCACCGTGTAGATGGGCGCGTCGTGCCCGCACTTGAAGCTCGACATCTCGAGCGCGACCAGGTTCGGGTGGCGCGCCGTGAACTTCGCGGCCCAGACCTTCTGGTTCGTGTTGGCCGAGTAGCTGTTCTTCCAGACGTCGGTGATGGCACGGGGATCCGGAATCACCCCGTCCCGGACCTCATCGCCGAACAGCCGCTCCAGCAGGTCATCGTCGAACGGCAGCGTGTGCTGCGAGAAGACCGGGTAGCCGAGCTTCTGGAACTCGTCCAGGATCTCGTGGTTGAGGCCGGGATCGTGGTGATACGGGCGGCCGAGCATCACGATGCCGACCCGATCCTCCCGCTCCAGCTGGTCGATGGCCTCGCGCGCGCGCCGGCGGATGTCGGTCTCGAACGCCTCGAGCTCCCGGTAGCCGACCGCGACGGCGCGCTCGTTCTCCTCCGGCGACAGCCCCAGGCGCTCGCCCCACGCGTCGAGCAGCTGCTTCGCGAGCCACTTCGGCTCGGTGAAGTTGAGCATCGGGTTCAGGTACTCGACGCCGTGCTGCGCGAAGACGTCCCCTTCCTTCGTGAACGCGGCCTTCACCGTATCCGGGGTGACCGTGACCGTCGGGCAGGCGTAGGAGCCCTGCAGGTTCGAGAGGTTCGTGTGGAGCGTGTCCACCATCGGGAAGAAGATCGCGTTCAGCGGCTTCTTCGCATGGCGATGCGCCAGCAGATTGTGCACGTGCGCAATGCCGATCTTGGCCGGGAAGCACGGGTCGACGGCCCCTCGCGTCGCCCCCTCGCGGTACATCTCGCCGCTCGTGAAGTCGGAGTAGACGAGGTTCTCGCCGGGAATTCCGAGGCTCTCGAAGTACCCGCTGAAGAACGGCGCGTACGTGTACATGTTGAGCACGCGCGGCATGCCGATGCGGTACGTGCTCCGCCGCCGCATCGCCTCGATCCGTGCCCGCGCGGCCTTCGTCCACGCACGCGACGGGACGGGATCGGCCACCGGCTCAGGGTTCCGGGCCCGCCAGACCTCGCGCGCGGCGATGTCGACGAAGTTCGGGAACGCCTTGCGCTTCTCGTCGAGCCCCGCCTTGATCGACCGCATGCTCGCGACGTCCTCGACGCTGCCCTTCTCGCACGTCGCGATGATGATCCGCTGCTCGTCGGCGGCCTTCGGCACCTTCGAGTGGAACGTGACGGGCGCCGGGGCGGTGACCGGCGCCGCCGTCTCCGGCATCTTCACGTCGATGAACGTCCGCAGGCAGTTGTTCTTGCAGAAGTTGCACCGCGTGTTCTCGTTGCGCGTCGTCCGGTACGAGATGCGCTCCACCGCGTCGAGGCCGATGAACGTGGTCTGCCGGCCGTTGCGGTACAGGCGCAGCGCCTCCACGGCGGCGCCGATGGCGCCCGACTCGCCGCAGTGCTCGTGGACGATGATCTCGGGCTCGATGCCGGCGCCGCGGAAGTTCTGGCGGATGAAGTCGACCTCCGCCTTCACCGCGGCCAGGTTGTGCTGCGTGCCCCCCTGCAGGACGAACTTCGTCCCGAGCTTCGCCAGGTTCGGAATGCTCGCGACGTAGAGGAAGATGTTCTTCGGCAGGACCGCCGCGAGCCCGGCGAGGATCTCGTCGGGCGCCCAGCCCTGGCGCTGGAAGTTGACGATGTCCGACTGCATGAAGACGGCGCAGCCGTAGCCGAAGACCGGCATCGCCTGTGCCGAGAACGCGCGGTCGGCGTACTCGTGCAGCGGAATTCCCAGGCTCTCCGCGGTGGACTGGAGGAAATAGCCGTTCCCGGCCGAGCACTGCGTGTTCAGCCGGAAGTCCTTCACGCGCCCGTCCTTCAGGACGATCAGCTTGATGTCCTGCCCCCCGACGTCGACGATCACGTGCGGGTCGCCGTAGTACTTCACGGCCGACTCGGTGTGCGCCACCGTCTCGACGATGGCGGTATCGGCCTGGAGGACGTCGCGCAGGACGTCCTTCGCGTAACCGGTCGTGCCGACGCCCAGGACCTCCAGTGTCGCGCCCTGACGCTCGACGGCGGCCCGCAGGCCCACGAACATGTCGATCGTGTCCTGAATGGGATTTCCCTTCGAGAGCTGGTAGACCTTGCAGAGCACGTCGCCGTCGGTCGACAGGAGGACGGCTTTCGTGGAGGTCGACCCGCCGTCGACGCCGACGAGTCCCCGGACCACCTCGCCCGGCGGGAAGGTCGCCGGGGTGAACGGCTTCGGCCGGTAGCGCTCGCGGAACTCCAGCAGCTCGATCTCCGACGCGCTGAGACCGCGCGAACCGGAGGCGGCCTTCTCCTCGAGCCGGCCGACGCTGATGTAGTGGCGCAGTCCGGCGGTCCCGGTATACCGGCCGACGTCCCCCTCCTCGTCGCGGCCGAAGAACACCGCGCCCATGGCGGCGAAGTACTGCGCGTTGGCGGGCGTGTAGATCAGCGACTGCGGCGTCTCGCCCGGCGGGATTTCGATGCCGCGCTCGGCCCAGACGCGGGGGATGTTCTTCTGCCAGGCCTCGCGCATCCCCCGGATGAACGTGTTCGGGCCGCCGAGCAGCAGGACGTGCGGGCGCAGCGTATGTCCGCGTGTCAGGACCGTGAGGTTCTGGAGGATGATGGCATCGAACAGCGAGGCCATCAGCTCGTCCGGCGGCGTGCCTTCCTTCTGCAGGCTGTTGATGTCCGTCTCCGCGAAGACGCCGCACTTGCCCGCCACCTTGTGGAGCTTGATCCCGTCGTAGCCCTGGTCGCCGAGCAGCTCCACCGGGATCTTGAGCTTCGCGTTGATCTTGTCGATCACCGCGCCCGTCCCGCCGGCGCACTTGTCGTTCATCGACGGGATCTTCTTCTTGCGTCCCGTCTCCGGGTCCTCCTTGAACACGATGATCTTCGCGTCCTGCCCCCCGAGCTCGACGACGGAGTTGACCTGCGGGTGGAGCCGTTCGACGGCGAGCGCCACGGCCGTGACCTCCTGCACGAACTTCGCGCCGATCTGCGACGCGATCGTGCCACCGCCGGAGCCGGTGATGAAGATGCGCGTGGAGTCGGGCCCGATCCCGACCTCACCCTCCATCCGTTCGAGGAACTCGAGCGTCTTCTCCGGCTGTTTGGTCTCGTGGCGCTGGTAGTCGGACCACACGAGCTCGTCGGTGGCGGCGTCCACCACCACCGCCTTCACCGTCGTCGAGCCGACGTCGAGACCCACCAGGAACGTGCGTGAAGCGGACATGAGCACCTCGTCGCCGGGGAGCGGACAGAACCTGCCGGCCGGGGGAGCGGCGGCCGATGTGCCGTCTGCTGCCGGAGATCAGCCCGCGGCGGACTGGGCGCCCGGTGTGCGCACGGACAGCGCCACGGACGCGCGCCGGTCGCGTCGCATCAGCTGATGGACGTGCAGGACGAAGTTCGCCGCCGTGCCGGCCACGCCCGGCCGGACCGGGATGTGGAGGAACGGACTGCGCAGCTCGGGATGGACCGCGACGTACTCGCGGATGTCGTCGAGACGGCGGCCGGTGGACTCGAGGGCCTGCTGGAACTCGGCGCGCGCCTTCGCGCGGGCCTCGCCGAGCGCCATCTGCACGCGGCTGTGCGCGTTGACCTCGCCTTCGCCGGAGGTCTCGATCGGCAGGAAGATCATGTCCTTGAAGTGGCTCATCACGGCCGACTGCACGCCGTCGGACTGCGTGGAGGGCATGCATCCGAACGGCTTCAGGCTGAGCACCATGTGGCACTTCCTGTGGACCGTGTAGTAGATGTTCTTGGCCACCTCCATGTGGCCCTCGCCCCCCTTCGCGAAGACGTTGTAGTACGGCGCGGCCAGGGCCGCGAGGTCCTCCAGCCGGAGCAGCGGGTGCGCGATGCCGCCGAGCGCTTCCACCACGCGCCGGTACTGGCGCATGTAGAAGCGGCGGCCGGACGCGAACGACGCCTGCTTGCCGTGGAACCCGAGCGCGTCGCGCAGGCGGGCGCCCAGCTCCCACGTCCCGCGCTGCGGCGTCACGATCGCGCGCCGCTCGGCATGGGTCGCCTTCGCGAGCCAGAGCATGTACATGACCCAGGTGCCGATCGGCTCCACCATCACCTGGGCACCTTCGCGCTCCAGGAACGGGAACATGCGGAAGTTCCCGTCGCCCTCCGTCGTCTGGGCCCAGAACTCGCCGGTGACCTTGACGACGGGCTTCACCCGGAGGCGGTCGACTTCGATCGTCGCCAGGCGATCGCGGACGTCGCGCAGCATCGACGCCGTATAGCGGCCGTAGAGATGCTCGTGCACCTTGCCGAGCGAGTTGATCCAGTCCTTCAGCGCGCGCACCCGGACGAGCCGTTCGCGAAGAGGCGCGGGCATCCGGTCGATCACGTCCGTGGTGCGGCGTTCGCGAAGCCGCGACACCAGCAGGTCGACGCACTCGCCCATCACGCGATCCGTCTCGCCGGCGCGCACCTCGAACGGGCGCAGCTGGTAGGCGACGTCGTTCAGCACGTCCCCGAGGTTCAGCGCGTTGAACGTCGCCATGCCGAAGTCGACCGTGAACTTCAGGCCGGGTTCGCCGGACGCGGCCTTGATGCCGTCGGTCTGCTGGAACAGCAGGACGCGGAACCCGTCGAAGCCGGCGTTCTGGACGGCCAGGCGGTACTCGGACTCGTACATGCCGAAGCGGCACGGTCCGCAGGATCCGGCGGTGAAGAACACGTAGCGGTCGATGATGTCCTGACGCGGCATCCCGCGCGCTTCGAGCCCCTGCAGGAACTTGATGAGGTGCCCGACCATGAAGTAGGTCGGATTGCACTGACCGTTGTTCCCGTACTCCTTGCCCAGCTGGAATGCCGCGACGTCGGGGACCGGCATCACCTCCACCCGGTAGCCCGCCGACTCGAATGCCGCCCTGATCAGCGTGTCGTGTTTGACCGTGAGCCCGCCGATGAGGATGGTCACGCGATCGCGCTCGGCCGCGGTGAACGGGCGCTCCACCGGACGCCGGAAGTGCCGCACGTCGTCGGACGGCGCGGCGTTCAGCGCCAGGAGCCGCTCGCGCTCGGCGGCCACGCGTCTGCGGATCTCCTCTTCGAGTTCGCGGCGCGTCCGGAGTGTGAGCGTGCCCGGGCGGGCGGGGTCGGCGGCTGGGACAGAGTGCATGACAGTCCTCCACGCAGCGGGGAGCGGTTCGCGATGCGGACACGGCGTGCAACGCGGCTGCCGGGCTGTGCCGCGTCCGGCGCGAAGGGATCACCGTACGGGGTGTACGCGAAATATGTCAATCGCAATCTGCGGCTGAGATTGTTTGAGAGCAAAACGTCAGGCTGAGCTGCAACGGACGAGATCGGACCCGGGTGGCGATCGGGTACCATGGTACGCGGCGTACCTGGAGCTGCGCGTTCCCGCACGGTGCCACGGGCTCCGCACGACTCACGATGGCGCACGCACCCGATCCCGTCGCCGCACAGCAGCTCGTCGCGCGTTACGCCGCGCTGCTCGAGGAACACGCGGCCGCCAACGCGTTCCCCGCGCCGGTGACGTCGCTGCCGGCGCCGAAGACGGCCATCGCCGATGCGATTGCGACGGTGCTGTATGCGCTCGCCGGCAGTGGACAGCTCACCAGCGAGCTTGCCGGCTTCCTGGAGGACGTGCACGTCTCGCTCGCCAGCTACGTGGACGACGAGCTGGCGGCGCTGGCCGCGGAGCACCGGCGGGCCGCCGAGGCCCTGGAAGCGGATCGGCGTCATCCACGCGAGCGGATGAGCTCGCCGAGCTGGGACACGCTGACGCGTACCAGCCGTCTGGCGGGTCAGATCGCGCGCGCGAGCGCGGAGGAAGCGGAGACCAGACGCGGGGAGTTCCGCGAGATGCTGCGGAACGTCACCAGGCGGGAAACGGTAAACGGACAGCGGGAAACAGACCGCACGCGGTCGTGAAGCCCGCTCCAGCGAGCGAATCTCCGAACACCCGTCAGGCGTCGGGCCATTCCAGCGGAATGCCCTGCGCGGTCAGCCAGTTCTGGAATCCGGTCAGCAACCCCTGGCGCGCGCGGACGGCGCGCGGCGGCTCCTTCTTCGCCCTGCAGTAGGCCACGAGCGTGCCGACCGACTCGCCGATGTTCCACTCGACGGGGTGCAGGCGATAGCAGCCGTTCGTGATGTGCGTCGTGCCGATGTTCTTGCACGCGGGCAGCAGGTTCTCCATGCGCTGCGGCAGGAGCGCGCCGAGCGGGATCTGGAACGGGCGCGCCTCGAAGTCGATGTAGTTGTCGCCGCCGGTCGACGGGTGCAGGTCGATCGCGTAGCTGCCGATCCCGACGGAATCGGGGAACCGTTCCGCGCGCGCGTCCTCGGGCCGGGTCGCGCCGGCGACGCTCATGCGCACGGCCGTCGCGACGTGCTGCTCGAGGACGGTGAACTCGGCGCGAATGCGCCGGCTCTCGCGCACGTAGGGATACTTCGCCAGCCC
This sequence comes from Vicinamibacterales bacterium, assembly GCA_036381155.1. Lineage (GTDB taxonomy): Bacteria > Acidobacteriota > Vicinamibacteria > Vicinamibacterales > JAENWD01 > JAENWD01. Next base: position 11,650 of record DASVDJ010000160.1, on the reverse strand, counting down.
GTCCTCGGTGCCGACGATGTCCGGGCGCAGGCGCAGCCCCTTCCAGCCCGTGCCGCCGTCCGGGCGCGGACACTCGGTCTGCAGCCAGTAGAGCAGCGAGAGACTGAGCTGCCTGGCGCGCGCGATGTGGCGCGCGGCCTCCTCCGCGGGGACGTCGACGATCGGCCCGAGCATGTAGTCGTTCTGCGGCCAGTTCACGAGCGTGATGTCGCCCTCGTAGGCGCCCGGCGCGAAATTGGACCGGTCGATCAGCCGCCGGTAGCGGAACAGGCCCGTGGCCGCCACCGGGTCGAACCCCATCGCGAACGGCTGCAGCGTGCGCGGATGCGTGTAGGTCAGATCGAGCAGCCGCCCGGGCCAGGGCGGCGTGAGCTGCGGCACGTACTCCCGCCAGAACGCGTACTCGGCGGGCCGGTCGATGACGTGATCCTCGCCGTGCAGGTAGTCCATCGCGAAGCAGCAGGTGAACGCCTGCTGGTTGCGCGGCTGCGCCTCGGCGCGCGCGTGCGGCTCGCCCGTCTCGCGCGCCGACTCGGCGCCGATCACGTACTCCGTGCCGGTGGCCGGCAGCAGATCGCCGAGCTCGGTCGCGTCGATGAAGAACGGCGCCCGCAGCACGACCTCGTGTCCGGTCTCCTCGCTCGTCACGCGCACCGCCTCGACCCGGTCGCCGGACACGGCGGCGTCCCGCAGCCGGTGCCGGAGCAGGATCCGGATGCGCTGCGATGCGACGAACGGCGCGAGCATCTCCTCGAGCGCGGCCAGGCCGACACGCGGTTCGTGACAGAGTCGTGACACGCTGCCGTTGCCCGGATTGAGCCGCTCGTCGGCGCGCGCCTCCGGCGTGAGCGGATAGTTCCTGCGGTAGTAGTCGCGAATCCGGGCCCTGAGCGACTGGTAGCTGCGGGTGCCGCCGACGCTCTCGATCCAGGCGTTCTCGTCGAGCGGTACCGCCTGTGCGGTCAGCTGTCCGCCAATCCAGTCGGTTTCCTCGGTCATCACGACACGAAGGCCGGTGCGCGCCGCCGCCAGGGCGGCCGCACAGCCGCCCAGCCCGCCGCCGACGATGATCACGTCGGCCGACAGTTCGCGGGCAGGCGCCTCGAATCGTGCCCGCGCTGCCGCCGGACGCGCGATACCCCCGAGCGGTCCGGCCGCCAGCGGGACGATCGCGGACTTCAGGAACGTGCGGCGCGAGGGGCCTCGTTGTGCCCCTGGCGCGCCGGCGGGCGAGCCGCGGCGACGAGGCTGCGGAGGGGCGTCGGACTTCATTCTGATGTCGTCGGGCGCGCAGGAGCTGGCGCCCTCACATCATCGCAGAACGCGGTCGTCTGGTGACCGGAAACCGTGCTCTCGTGCACGGGAATGTGTCGCACGCCGGACGGACGCGGCCCGCGCGTCCCCGCCAGGAGGTCCGACAGGCCGCTCGCGCGCCCCTCTCGGGCAGGCCCTGCGCCAAGAAGGGGCTGGGGACCGCCGCCCGGGCCGGGCAATAATGGAAATGCATCACACAAGCCGCGAAAACTTCGACGACCGGTCCCTTCCCTGACGCAGGTGGTCCGGGCGTGGGAATCGGCGCAGGACGGATCTACGCCATGGCTCGGAGCGGGCCATGGCGGTGGGGCGAAGGCCTGCCGCACGGCGGCCGAAACAAGGATCAGGAGACGGACGATATCGATGCTGGTGGCCGGACGAACGTGGTGGGGATGCGCCTTGGGGGCGCTCGCGGTCTGGACGATGGGAAGCGGCCTCCTCCTGGCCCAGGAGGCGCCGATTGAAACGCCTCCACGTCCGAAGGTCTGGGGCGGGACGGCCAGCGCGGGCCTGTCGGTCACGCGCGGCAACAGCGACACGATGAAGCTGAACCTGGCCTGGGAGCTCGCCCGCGACCTCAAGCCGCGGCACCTCTCGAAGCTCTCGGGACGCTACCTGCGCGGGCAGGAGGAGGGGGCGCTCAGCGTCGACCGGACGAACGTGACGCTCCGGCATGAGTACAGGCTGCACGACGGCACGTTCTCGTTCGGCCAGATCGAGTACCTGCGCGATCCGTTCAAGTCGATCAGCTATCTCATCGCGCCGACGGCGGGCTTCGGCTACACGCTCGTGGACACGGAGCCGACGCGGTTCGCCATCGACGCCGGCGTCGGCGCCGTCTGGGAGAAGAACCCGTACGAGCCGGTCACGCCCGAGGTCGCGGTGACGGCCGGCGAGACGCTCCGGCACCAGCTCACGAAGACGACGACGCTGAAGCATGCGACGACGGCGCTGCTGGCCTCGGGCAATCCGAAGGACGGCCTCTACACCTTCTCCATCGGCATCGGCACGCGCATCAACGACCATCTCGAGCTCGCCATCGACGTCGTCGACAGCTACAAGACCCGTCCGCCGAACGAGGAGACGGTCAAGAACGACGTCGCGATGGTGACGGGGATCACGACCCGGTTCTGAGCGGTCTACGATCGGGCGATGGAGCGGACCGTCCATACGGTCGGGCACTCCACACGCCCGCTCGACGAGCTCGTGGCGGTGCTGACGTCGGCGGGTGTGACCCGCCTGCTGGACGTGCGGAGCATCCCGCGCTCGAGGACCAACCCGCAGTTCAACATCGACGTGCTGCCGGCTGCGCTGGCGCCGCACGGCATCGACTACCGTCATCTCGCCGCGCTCGGCGGCCGCCGTTCGAGCCGGCGCGATGTGCCGTCGCGCAACCTGCGCTGGCAGCACCCCGCCTTCCGCGCTTACGCCGATTACGCCGCCACCCCGGCCTTCCGGTCCGGGCTGGAGCTGCTGGAGTCGCTCGCGCTGGAGCGGCCGTCGGCCATCATGTGCGCCGAGGCCGTGTGGTGGCGGTGCCATCGCCGCCTGATCGCCGACTCTCTGATCGTCCGGGGCTGGACGGTGATGCACCTGATGGGAGTGGAGCGTGCGGAGGTCGCGCGCCTGACGCCGGGTGCGCGGGTGCTGGAGAACGGGACCATCGAGTACCCGGCGGACGCCGGCGGGATTTGACGCGGCCGCCAGCCCGGCTGTAATGTTGCATACCGAATGCAACTTACCCGGTACTCGGATTACGCGATCCGCGTCCTTCTGTATACGGCCGCGCGCCCGGATGTCCGCTGCACCTGCGAGGAGATCGCGGCGGCGTTCGGCATCTCCCGCCATCACCTGGTGAAGGTGATCAACGGGCTCCAGCATCTCGGCTATCTCGAGACGCAGCGGGGGCGCTCGGGGGGCTTCCGGCTGGCGCTGCTCCCCGAGCAGATCCGCCTCGGGACCGTCGTCCGGCAGACCGAAGGTCCGTTCGACCTGGTGGAGTGCTTCGACCGGGAGGCCGATCGCTGTCCGCTGACGCCGGCGTGCGGGCTGCGCGGGGCGCTCCGCGAAGCCACCGACGCCTTCCTCGAGGTCCTGGACCGCTACACCCTGGCGGATCTCGTCCGCGAGCCGCGATGGATGGCCCAGCTCATCGCGATCCAGCCGTCCGGACTCCGCGCCCGTCACTGACCGTCATGTCCGATACCATCGCCCGCCCCGACATCCACTCCCGCGAGGAGATCGTCCGGCTCGTCGACGCGTTCTACGCGCGCGTGCGGGAGGATGACCTGCTCGGTCCGATCTTCGACGAGGTCGCGCGCGTCGACTGGAGCGAGCACCTGCCGAAGATGTATGCCTTCTGGGAGTCGATCCTCTTCGGCGCCGGCACGTTCCGCGGGAATCCGCTGGCGGTGCACAGCGCGCTCGCGCAGAAGACGCCGCTGACCTCGCGCGAGTTCGATCGGTGGGTTGCGCTGTTCCATGCGACCGTGGACGAGCTCTTCGAAGGACCGATGGCGGAGGAAGCGCGGGTGCGCGCGGAGCGGATCGCGTTCACGATGCAGCATCATCTCGGCACGCGCCACGCCGGCTGAGGTGACGGGGCGGCGCCTCTGACGTCGCGGCGCCGGCGGTCGCGGGCGGCTCACACGCGCGTCGCGCGATCCAGCATGCTGTTACCGCCGATCCATCACGTCGAATCCTCACAAACTGTTCGCACGCACGCCCATCCGGTTCAGACTGAATTCCGGGCCCCGTTTGCTGATCCAAATCTGCGAAACGCGCGCGTTTCCGCCGCGACGAATTGCGTGTTCGCGGGCGCATTTCAGCGGCTGTAATCGTTAACGGTACCTTGACTTTGTGCGTCTGCCGCCGCAGTATCCCGAATGCCACGCCGCGACTCCCGCGGCGAAAAACAGCAAAAGGGAGCGTCAGATGCCAGCCGCCATTCGTCGCTTAGCGACGCTGATAGTCCTATCGGTTCTCGTTGCCTTACCGGCACCGGTGCTCGCACAGACCGGTCTTGCCACCGTCACCGGCATTGTCATGGATTCGTCCGGGGGCGCCATTCCCGGGGCGACCGTGACCGCCACCAACCAGGCCACCAACGTTCCGTACACGGGCGTCACGAACGAGGCCGGGTCGTACGTCATCACGGGCGTGCCGATCGGGCAGTACATCGTCCGCGTGGAGCTTCAGGGCTTCAAGTCCGCGCAGTCGTCGGTCTCGCTCTCGGCGAGCCAGACCGCGCGTGTCGACTTCACGATGGAAGTCGGCACCGTCGAGGAGGTCGTCGAGGTCGTCGCGACCGGCGCGGTGCTGCAGACCGAGAACGCGGTCGTCGGCAACACGCTGCAGCGTGAGCAGGTCGAGAAGCTGCCCATCCAGGGGCGCAACCTCTCGACGGCGACGCTGTTCGTCGCCGGCGTCACCACGCCGAACCCGAGCTCGTTCAACAGCCTGAAGAACACGGGCGGCGGCCGTCCGTACGTGAACGGCCAGCGCGAGCAGGGCAACAACTTCAATCTGGACGGCGTCGACATGAACGACGCCATCGACAACCTGATCGCCTACCAGCCCAGCCCCGACGCCGTCGAGCAGGTGAGCGTCGAGACCAACAACTACTCGCCGGAGCTCGGCAACGTCGCCGGCGCGGTGGTGAACATGGTCATCAAGTCGGGCACGAACGAGTTCCACGGCAACGGGTTCTGGTACTGGCGCGACAACGCGCTGGCGGCGACGCCGTGGAACACGAACCGCCTGGGCGGCCGCAAGTCGGACTTCTCGCGCGACATCTTCGGCGGCACGCTCGGCGGGCCGATCGCGCGCGACAAGCTGTTCTTCTTCGCCGACTACCAGGGCGCCCGGCAGGACACGCCGCCGGCCGACTCGTTCACGACGGTCATGCCCGACGAGTGGCGGCGGGGCGATCTCAGCAGCCTCCTCTCGCGCGGCATCATCATCCGCGACCCGCTGACGGGGCAGCCGTTCCCGAACAACCAGATCCCCGTGGAGCGGTTCGGGCCCGTCGCGCGCGCGCTGCTGGCGAACGAGGCGATCTACCCGCGGCCGAACGTCGCGCGTGACCTGTCGGACTTCAGCGGCAACTACCGCGGTCAGGCGTCCTCGGAAGAGCACACCAACCAGACCGACATCAAGATCGACTGGAACGCGTCGCAGAAGGACAAGACGTACTTCCGCTACTCGTACCAGGGGCACGAGGCGCGCACGTCGCAGACGGCGATGCCGCTCATCTACGGCAGCCTGTCGCACAACCCCTTCTGGAGCGTCGGCGCGAACTGGAACCGGATCTTCGGCGAGTCGGTCGTGAACGACCTGCTCATCGGGGTCAACAACAACGAGTTCAACAGCGAGATCCTCGATCTCGCGGGGCTCGGCCCGATGAACAACACCCTGGGGATCGGCGGCGCGCAGCCCATTCCCGGTCTGACGTTCATCAGCATGGGCAACGGCGTGTCGGGCATCGGCACCACCGCCGTGACCAGCAACACCGCGAACAAGGTGTACCAGATCAACGAGCGCCTCACGTGGGCCCGCGGCCGCCACACCCTCAAGTTCGGCGCGTCGTGGAACTACTACGTGATGGAGCGCTACTACTCGGGGAACAACGGCGTCCTCGGCCGCATGGACTTCGACGGCTCGTTCACCGGCGCCGCCATCTCCGACTTCCTGCTCGACCAGGTCGCGGGCAAGGGCCGCGGGTCGCTCTCCGAACCGTGGACGCACCTGCAGCATCGCACGGCGATCTACGCGGCCGATGACTTCAAGGTCACCAACGCGCTGACCCTGAACCTCGGCCTGCGCTGGGCGTACACGTCGCCGCTCGTCGAGAAGGACGACCGGCAGGCGAACGTCGACCTGCGCAACGCCGCGCACCTGCTGGCGGGCCGCGACGGCAACAGCCGCGCGCTCTACAACGCGTACTACGGCGGCTGGGAGCCGCGCGTCGGCTTCGCGTACCGGCCGGGCGACCGCTGGGTCGTCCGCGGCGGCTACGGGATCACGCAGTACATGGAGGGCACCGGCGCGAACCTGCGCCTGCCGCTGAACCCGCCGTTCTTCTTCGAGTCGCAGGTGAACTACGACCGGACGAGCGGCGCCGGGACCATGACGACCGGGTTCGAGGGGCTCCAGGCGCTCGACCAGCTCTCGGGCCAGGTGCGCGCGTGGGATCCGGATCTGCGGCCGCAGTTCACGCAGCAGTGGAACCTCTTCATCGAGTACCTGCTCGGCACGAACTCCTCGATCAACATCGGGTACGTCGGCAACACGTCGAAGTACCTCGTGACCCCGATCGAGGGGAACCAGCCGCTGCCCGGCGAGGGTGACCCGTCGACCTGGGCGCCGCTCGATCAGCGCCGGCCGCTCTACCAGTTCAACCCGCTGATCACGAACATCAGCACCACGGCATCGCGCGGACGCGGCAACTACAACGCGCTGCAGGCCACGTTCAAGCAGCGCCTGTGGCACGGGCTCGACTTCCTCGCGAACTACACGTGGGGCAAGGCGCTGACCAACAACCTCGGGTACTACGGCTCCGGCGGCACGGCCAACGAGGGCGCGTACCCGATGGACAGCTACAACATCGACCTGAACTACGGGCCGGCGTTCTTCGACGCGCGGCACATCTTCTCGCTGGCGGGCAGCTACGATCTGCCGTTCGGCCGCGACCGGCAGTTCGGCTCCGACTGGAACCGGGCGCTCGACGCGATCGCCGGCGGCTGGTCGGCCAGCTTCGCCGTGACCGCACACACCGGGTACCCGATCACGATCGTCGACGGCGTGCGCCGGTCGCTGCAGGGCACCCGCTCGTCCGATCGTCCGAACCTCGTCGGCAACCCGAAGCCGGCGAACCAGACGCTCGAACGGTGGCTCGACATCTCGGCCTTCCAGGAGGCCCCCCTCGGCCAGTTCGGCAACGCCGGGGTCGGTATCGCCCGTGCGCCGGGCTACTGGAACATCGACATGTCGGTCAGCAAGCGGTTCCTGACGGTGGGCCAGCAGTACTTCCTGTTCCGCGCGGAGTTCTTCAACGCGCTGAACCACCCGAACTTCGGGCCGCCCGATCGCAACATCCGGAGCCAGAACTTCGGGCGCATCACCTCGACCGTGGGTGACGGCCGCATCATCCAGCTGGTGATGAAGTACTACTTCTAGGCAGGAGGCCGTAGCCGGAGGGACCGACGGTCCCGGGAGTCGCTACGATTCCCGGGACCGGCCGGACCCTCCGGCGCCGGTCGTCCGCTCCAGCCGTCCGAGATAGACCAGCAGGCCGACGTTGAGCGCGAGACAGAACAGGCTCGCGAAGGCGGCCGGCCAGATCACCGATTCGTCCCCTCCCAGATAGGCGTTCATCGTCGCGGTCAGCAGCCACAGCTGCATGATCACGAGAATCAGCGCGAACACCAGCATCCCGTAGACGATCGTCAGGCGCTGGTCACGGGCGAACGGCCGGCGCATCGCCATCAGATCGTCCTCCACTCGACGCCGGTCGCGTAGATGTCACGGCCGCGCACGTCCAGGTGAATCCGCGGCAGCGGCCGCGTGGGAGGGCCGGCCGTGGGCCGGCCGGACTGCAGGTCGAAGTAGCCCTCGTGGCAGGGGCAATGCAGCACGCCCCGCTCCGGCACCGGGATCACCGCGCAGGCCAGGTGCGTGCACTTCTGGCTGTACGCGACGAGCGCCGTCTCCGAGAGACGGACGAGCACGCACGGATCGTGCTCGTCGGGATAGCGGAACAGGAGCGTGCCGCCGACGGGGAGATCGTCGAGCGACCCGATGCGGCGGATCTCCGGCCGTCCGACCCGCCGCCGCCACCAGTTCCGCCCGGCGATCCAGAACTGGCCGGCGGTGAATGCGCCGCTGATGAGGACGAGGAACCGCATGAAGTCCCGGCGCTCGACCCAGTGGTCCTGCGGCCAGTCGATCGGGAAATCCTGCCGCCAGGCCGGCTGCTCGCTGTCGGGCCTGAAGTCGGGCGCGATCGTGTGCCCTTCACGGTCCGGCGTCCGGGTGTAGAGCTCCGCGGGGGCCGTTCCGGTCAACCCTTCACGACCCGGCGTGTTCACGAGCACGTCCACCGGACGCCTCGGATCGTCCTGCGCGTTCGACACTGTCAGACCTCCACCTCTGCATACGGATCCGGCTCGGGCGCCGCCGCGCCGTCCGGCGCGACGACCTTCAGCGTCACCGCCCGCCCGCGCGGCCGCTCGTCCATCGCCGCGACGACGTCCAGGTACTGCGCCGGCATCACCGGCCCGGCGGGCGTCATCACGTGCACCTGCGTCGTGATCGTCTGGTTCCCGAACTGGAACCGGTTGATCGGCGCCGACATCGGCCGCAGCTGCGCGATCTGCTCGCGCGTGCCGTAGAAGAGCGCCTGGCTGGGGCAGACCGTCGCGCACATCGGCTTCTTCCCGACGCTCGTCCGGTCGTAGCACATGTCGCACTTCATCATGATCCGGCGGTCCTCGTAGACCTCCGGCACGCCGAACGGGCAGGCCGACACGCAGTTGCCGCAGGCGATGCACCGCGGCCGGCGCGCCGACTGGACGACGCCGTCCGCGGTGCGCTTGATGGCGTCGGCCGGGCACACCTCGGCGCAGGTCGGCTGGTCGCAGTGCATGCAGATGACCGGCACGGTCTGCACGCTCTCCGCGCGGTCGATGAACTCGAGGTGGATCATCGAATCGCCCCGGTGCGTGTCGCATTCCGAGCAGGCCTGGACGCACGCCTGGCACCCGATGCAGCGGTTCGGATCGACGAAGAAGTAGAGATGCTCCGGTTTGGCCATGCCTGCCGTCGCTTCCGGTCCTACTGCTGCGGCTCGAGCACCGCGGCGTACTCCGGCGGCCCTTCGGCGCGCCGGAGCCGGCAGCCGCACACCTTGTACTGCGGAATGCGGCTGATCGGGTCCTGCGCGGCCACGGTGAGCCGGTTGACGCTCTTTTCACCCGCCCAGTGGTACGGGATGAAGATCGTGTCGGGCCTGATCGTCGTGACGACCTGGGCCCGCAGCGTGATGGCGCCGCGCCGCGTCTCGGCGGTCGCCCAGTCGCCGTTCTCGATTCCCAGCTTCGCGGCCAGGCGCGGGTGCAGCTCGATCCGCGGCTCCGGATACTGCTTCACCAGCGGGCCGATGCGCCGCGTCTGCGTGCCCGACAGGAACTGGCTGATCACGCGGCCGGTCGTCAGGAACAGCGGGTACTCGTCGCTGGCATCGTCGACGGGAGGCCGGTACTCGGCGACGTTGAAGCGCGCGCGGCCGTCGGGGAAATAGAACGGCCCGGCCCCCTTCGCCACGGGGTTGTAGCTGCCGGGCTCGAACAGGCGCGGCGTGCCCGGATGGTCCGGCGTCGGCTCGCCCGTGCGGGGGTCCTCGCTGTAGCAGGGCCAGAAGACGCCGAACTGGCGCTCCACCTTCTCCCAGGTGACGCCCGAGTAGTCGGCCACGCCTCCCTTGCTCGCCACGCGCAGCTCCTCGAAGATCTCGCGCGGCGACGCGAAGGTGAATCCCTTCGGCCGCCCGAGCGCGGCGGCGAGATCCTGGATGATGCGCCAGTCCTCCCGCGCCTCGCCGGGGCAGTCCACGGCCTTGTTGATCTTGATGATGCGCCCTTCGACCTGCGTGACGGTGCCTTCGTCTTCCTCCTGCAGGCTGCCCGGCAGGACGATGTCCGCGTGCCGGGCGGTGTCGTTGAGGAAGAAGTCGATCGCGGTGAAGTGCTCGAGCTTGTCCAGACAGCGGGCGACGAAGTGGCTGTCGGGGAGCGAGACCTTCGGGTTGAAGCAGATCGCGACGAGCGCCCGGATCTCGCCCGCGTCGATCTTCCGGAACATCTCGTAGGCGTCGACGCCCGGACCCGGGAGTTCCCGCTCGTCGACACCCCAGACGCCGGCGATGTAGCGGCGGTGCTCCGGGTTGGCGATGTCGCGCCATCCCGGGAGCTGATCGCACTTCTGTCCGTGCTCGCGGCCGCCCTGCCCGTTCGCCTGTCCGACGATCGTGCCGTAGCCGCTCTTCGGCCTGCCGATTCGGCCCGTGGCCAGCACCAGGTTGATGCCGCCGAGCGCGTTCTGCACGCCGTTGGAGTGATGCTCGATGCCGCGCGCGTGCAGCAGGAAGCTGCTCGTCGCCGTGCCCCACCACTCGGCCGCCTGCATCAGCGCCCGCGCGGGCACGCCGGTCACCTCGGCGGTGCGCTCGAGCGTCCACTCGCGGCAGTACGCGGCGACCTCCTCGAAGCCGGTCGTGTGCGCCTCGATGAACGCGTGATCGATCCAGTCACGCTCGATCAGGATCCGGAGCACGCCGGCAAAGAGCGCGGCGTCGCGACCCGGCCGTACCGGGAGGTAGAGGTCGCACGTCCGCGCCACGGGCGTGATGCGCGGGTCCTGGACGATGATCCGGGCGCCGAGCTCGCGGGCCTGCCAGACGTAGTTGGTGGTGATGGGGGAGCACTCGGCGACGTTCGAGCCGGCGATCCAGATCACCTCCGTGCCGACCATGTCGGACCAGGGGTTCGTCGTCCGGTCGACGCCGAAGGCCTTCTTGTTCGCGGCCCCGGCGCTGACCATGCACAGCCGGCCGTTGTAGTCGATGTACGGCGTCTTCAGACAGACGCGCGCGAACTTGCCCAGCAGGTACGTCTTCTCCGTCGTCAGGCTGGCGCCGCCCAGGACGCCGACCGATGCCGGGCCGTACGTCTGCTGGATCCGCGCGATCTCGGCCGCCGTGCGTGCGATCGCGTCCGCGTACGGGATCGGGCTGAAGCCCCCGTCGGCCGACGGGTCCCGGCGGAAGGCGGTGGTGAGCCGATCGGGGTGAGACCCCTGCAGGTAGCGCTTGACCCCCTTCGGGCAGAGCATGCCGCGGTTGAACGGGAACTCCTCCCATGGCTCGAAGCCGATGACTTCGTTGTTCCGGACCTTGAGCTGGATGCCGCACTGCTGGCCGCAGAAGCAGCAGTGCGTCTTGACCAGCCGGTCCGGTTCGGCGCTCGTCGACAGGCGGACGCCGGCCATCGACGACAGATGGGGACCGAAGCGGCGGATGATCCGGAGCTCATCGACCGGTAGGGTTGCCACGACTTCCGATTCCTCGTTTCCCGGCGTCCGGCCTGTGGCGCCGGACGCCGGCGTTCAGATCTGCTTCAGCCGGCCGTCGACCACCGTCTCGCGCGCGTCGAGGTGATCCCGCCAGAGGCGGCCCTGTGCGAGCCCGAACAGCGCACGGCGACAGCGCGGACAGATCCGCTGGTAATGCCTGCCGCCGGGCAGCTCGTACCGGAAGCCGAGCTGCCGTTCGACGGTGATC
>DASVDJ010000159.1:0-85862 GCA_036381155.1 Vicinamibacterales bacterium | reverse complement strand
GGTCGCTCACGCCCCCGCAGGCTGACCCGCGAGTTCCGCAACGACTGGACACGGTTTTTCCGCGCCGCCTGGCATTCGCGAGGCTTCCGACGCGCCGCTCGCGTCCCGATACCGAGCGGTGGCTTCACGGTGAAGAGACCGGGCACTCGATGGCCGGCTGGCCGGCGCGTTCGCTTCCGCATGGAGGAATCATGGCGCTGATCAAGCCCCGGACCCGCGGTAAGCGTCTCGTGCGCCACCGCACACGTCTGGATCACGAAACGAACGAAACGCTGTATGCGTATGCCCATTTCCTGGGTGAGTCGACCGAGTACGTGCTCAACCAGGTAATCGACACTGTGCTGGCGAAGGACAAGGACTTCGTCCAGTGGCGGACCTCGCATCCGGAGTCGTTCGTCCCGAAGCCCACCGGCCGCGAGCGCCGCAAGCGCGCACACGCGGGCCGCGCCGATACCGGGGCCCGCCCTCACACGACGGAACCGACCGGTACGGATGTCCCGCGTTCCGAGAGCCTTCTGTCGCGCTGATGCTGCGGTCGATCCTCGAGGCGCGCGGGTTGGTAGCACTGATCGTGGCCGCAGGCGTCGGAACCTGGGGACTCCATGCATATCCGGTGCGTCCCGACGAGGTGTTCCTCGCCATGATCGAGGCACGAAAGCCGGTCGTGTTCCACGTGCTGGTCTACGGGTACGGCGCGCTCTGGTTCACGACACCCTACTACGTCGCCTCGATCATCACGTCGCTCGTCACGATTGTCGTCTACCGTCGCCTACCGTCAATGCGGCTCCGGGGATTGCCGCCATACCCATGTCCCGAGAAACGGCCGTCACCGATGCTCGTCCTGGGCGAGACCCACCACCTGACCACGCCGGGACGCGCGCCGCAGCCCACGTGGCTCACCATCCCGCAGCGTGGTCTCTACACCGGTGTCATGGTGCTCGGCGCGGTCGGGACGGGAAAGACCTCCGCGTGCATGTATCCGTACGTCGATCAGCTGCTGCGATGGAGGAGCGACGATCCGCAGCGAAGAATCGGCGGCCTCGTTCTGGAAGTGAAAGGCGACTTCTGCGGCCAGGTGCGATCCATCCTGTCGCGCGCCGGACGCGTCGACGACTACCTGGAGATCGGCCTCGATACGGGAGTCTGCTACAACCCGCTGCACAACGACCTCGATCCGTATGCCGTGGCCTATGCCATCGCCACGCTGCTGAACAACCTGTTCGGGCGGTCGAAGGAGCCGTTCTGGCAGCAGGCGTACACCGACCTGCTTAAGTTCGTGATCCTCCTTCGTCGGATCACCGACGGGTACACGACCTTCTCGGAGGTCTACCAATACATCCTGGACGACGGGCAGATTCAGCGGGATATCGAGCGGCTCAAGGCCGAACTCACGCACCCGCCGGACGTCATCATCGTCCCGCGCGAAGAGCACCGGTTGCACTGCGTGCAGCTTCCGTGGCGCCACTGGTTCCCGGAAGGGGACGGCGAGATGGCGCATCCCTACGATGCCGCGCTCGAAATTCACCTGGACGAGCACCACATCCCGTTCCGCGTGCAACGCCCGCAGGGCACTGGATGGCAGGCCCGCCGGCATCAGCTCAATGCTGTGGAGCGGTGGTATCTGCACGGCTGGAGTCGGCTCGACACGCGTCTCCGCTCGTCCATCACGGAGGGCGTCGTCGTGTTCCTCTCCCTGTTTGACGACAACCCCGCGGTCCACCGGGCATTCTGTCCACCGCGCGCGGCATACACTGAGGAACCCAAGCCCGGCGAGCCGAGGCCACTGCCTCCACTCGATTCCCTGATGGAAGCGGGCAAGGTGCTGGCCCTGAACTTCCCGGTCGGGATGAACCCTGGCCTCGCCCGCATCCTGGGGGTGATGCTGAAGCTCGACTTCCAGCGCGCCGTCCTCCAGCGCATCCCGCAGATCACGGCGCATCCGCGCCGTGTGTGGCGGGATCTGCTGTTCGTCTGCGACGAGTACCACGCTTTTGCCACCGTCGGTGAGACCGATCCGATGGGCGACGAGCGGACGTTCGCGCTATCGCGGCAGGCCAGGCTCATTCCAATCGTGGCGACGCAGAGCATCAGCTCGCTGCGGTCGGCGCTCCCCGGAGAAGAGAGCTGGCGGACGCTCATGCAATGCTTCCGGACGAAGATCTTTCTCGCCACGAGCGACGAATTCACGGCACGAACGGCGGCGGAACTGTGCGGACGGCGGGATCGCCTGAAGGCGCACTACACCATTTCGGAATCCGGACGTGATGCGCACATCTCGCTTCTGACGGGACGACCAACGGCGAACCGCCAATCTCTCAGTGCCAGCAAGAGCTACGCTCCGCACCACGAGTACATCTTTGCGCCCCGTGTGTTCACCCAGCTCCAGAACGCTCAGGCCATCGTCGTGCCCTACGACGGCATCAATCCGCTTCCGCCGCAGTACTGCTACCTGAAGCCGTACTACCTGGACGTCCAGACCAGCTACTTCGACCATCTCGAACGGGGCGCACTGTGAGCAGTCTCGACCGGATTCTGCCGTTCCTGCGGCCGATCGAAGACCTTCTGATCGATCCGAGCGTCACCGAGGTGATGGTGAACGGAGGCGGCACGCGGGTGTTCGTCGAGCGGCACGGCCTCGTGGAGGCGGTGCCCGATCGGACGCTGGAGGTCCGGAACCTGACCGTGGCCATCAAGAACATCGCGAGAGCATGCGGGGACGAGATCTCCGATCACCAGCCGATGCTGGACGCGCGCCTCGAAGACGGGTCACGAGTGGCGGCAATGTTTCCGCCCTGCTCCGTCGACGGACCGACGCTGACCGTGCGGAAGTTCGCGCACCGGTACACGCTGGACGAGCTGGTTTCAGTCGGCACGCTCAGTGAGGACGTCGCCGCACGGCTCCGGCGTGCGGTCGACGACCGAAGGAACATCCTCATCTCAGGAGGGACCGGTACCGGCAAGACGACACTGCTCAACGCGCTCGCCGCGAAGATTCCTGAGGGCGATCGCATCGTGCTCATCGAGGAGACCTCGGAGATTCTCATCGACAAGCCGAACCTCGTCCGGTTCGAGGCCCGACGTGCTCAGATCCCACTCGGCCAGGAGACCCCAGTGCCGGCCGTGACGATTTCCGATCTCGTCCGTGCCACGCTACGTCACCGCCCGGATCGGATTCTTGTCGGCGAGGTGCGCGGTCCCGAAGCGTTCGACCTGCTCCAGGCGTTGAACACCGGCCACCTCGGCAGCTTGAGCACCATCCACGCCAACTCAGCGGAGCAGGCGCTCACACGCCTCGCCCACTGCGTACTCACGGCGAACGTGGGCCTGCCGCATCGCAGCGTCCGCGAAGCCATCTCGCTGGCGATCCACCTCGTCGTGCACATTGCACGTGTGGATGGGCTTCGGAAGGTGACGGAAGTTGTCGGGATTCGCGGGTACGATCCTGCGTCGGAACGCTTCGAGCTAGAGACCCTGGACGGCGCGGCGGCAGACGCGCGCCGGGATGAGCGCTCGTTTCGGAGGTGAGTCCGACGATGACGCACTGGAGACGTCGGGCCGCGTGGTGGCCGCTGATCGCTTTGATGGCTCTTGCCGCGTGTGGGCGGGAGGGGTCGCCGACGTCACCGTCGGAGCAGTCCTTCCTCTCGGGTACGTGGCGGGGGACGGTAACAATCCAGGTCAACCCGCATGCCCCAGGTGCGGCTCCGCCCACGAGCGGGCCGATCACGTGGACGTTCGAGGTGATGCCCAACTCGAACCGTCAGTCGTTCAACAGCACGATCCGGTCGGAACATCCCTGGCTGAACATGACGACTACTGCCACGACGGCGATCTCGCCAGGCAACACCCCGCCTACGGGGATCAGCACGCAGGGAACGTTCTCGTCACCGCGCGGTTGCACGGGGACGTTCGGGAGCAGTGGCACTGCGCAGGCCACCCGGATTGAAGCCGACTTCACGGGCACCGACTGCAACGCGGCGGTGTTCGCCGGTCAGGTCGTGCTGACGAAGCAATAGCGGGGATCGAACCTTGGCTGCCATCGACCCTGAGGCGCCGCTCAGATTCCTTCAGACCGCGTTCGAACCCGACGATTGGGTCGCGATCTTCCTGAAGTCGTACGAGACGGGACAGGTCACCCAGCGCGTCGGGCCGCTCGACTGGGTGATGCATCCGCGCTTCCAGGCGTGGCTCCGATTCAAGAACTCGCAGAAGTTCAACGTGTACTGCGGCGTGAACGCAATTGCGCCATGGAAGCGGACGCGGACGCGCGACTCCGTGGGCGCGATCCGCCATGCGTTCCTGGAGGCGGATCGTGATGGCCCAGGCGTCCTCGCGCGCATCGCCGCCCGATCCGATCTGCCAGAGCCGTCGTACATCCTGCATTCATCGCCGAACCGCGTTCACATCTTCTGGCGGGTGACCGCCTTCGAACCTCACTGCATCGAGGCGCTCCAGAAAAGGCTCGCCAGCGAACTCGATACGGATCCTGCCGCGACGCCGGCGACGCAGACCACCCGGCTGCCGGGCTTCAACAACCACAAGTACGCGTCCGCTCACCTCGTGACCGTCGAGTACGGACGTCTGGACCGCGTGTACACCCCGCCAGATTTTCCCGCGGTGCAAGTGTCCCGCGACGCTGCCCGGTGCGACGCGACGCCGCCAGTCGTGCGGGCGCCGGCGCCGGCGCGTGCTACCTCTCTTCGAGTCGATGAACGCAGTACCGTGGACCGGGCGCGCCGATATCTCGAGCGCGTGCCGCCGGCCATCGCCGGTCAGCACGGCGACGCCCACACGTTCCGCGTGTGCTGTCGGCTCGTGCGCGGGTTCGCGCTTGGAGATGATCAGGCGCTCCGTGCGATCAGCGACTGGAACACTCGATGCCAGCCGCCATGGTCCGAGCGGGAACTACTGGACAAGCTGCGGCGGGCGAGACGCTATGGCCGCGAACCAATCGGCGGACTCGCGCGGGGCGGTCTACTCACCTGAGGGTCGTTTCCAAGATCACCCGCTGCGACGACCATTCTCGGCGGCTCGTCGAAAACCCAGCGCCGGAGGCGGTGGGGCATCGTCCCCTCTGGGCGGCCGGGATCAGTTTACGCTAAGCTCATCCGTGGAAGGAGGCGAGCCTTCGCGCTCTGCGATGCTTCGGTGAGGCGAGCGGATTCCGCGCGCCGCACCCGTAGGAGGCGATTGATGCGCCCACACATCTCTAAGTTCAGCTACGACTTCGCGATAATTGATTAGCTTAGTTTAATTAAGCGTCGTCTGTCTGTGCAGGTGCATTTACGGGCTGCCGCCGTTGCAGTTCAGCACTCAAGAGACGCAACAATCTCAGCATCAGAACGTGGCGGCGCTGCCGGTCCGTCAATTCAGCCTTGATCGGACTGTCTGATGGCACCATGCGCCACACCTCAAAAATGAACCGATCAATGTCAGCAACGTCGACCATCTGGCGCACGATGTCGCGCGAGCGGTCCAACAGTGGCGGGATGTTGTATCGCTCACGAATGACATCGCTTCTCCAGCGAAGCACCTCCACCATCAGTTGCTGCGGCCTCGGGTCCATGTAATTGCCGGCCGGTGGTGTAAACGTGCTGAAGTACTTCTTGCGGTAGAGTTCCTCGAACTCTCGAACCATCGATAGGATTGCCTGGACAACACCACTTCCGATGGCTCCCTGTTTCAATGCGACGATGCCCAAGTAGCACACCGTCAGCATGTGACGTGGCTCAGCGTACGCGTATCCACCTTTAAGCTTCGCTAGCATCTGTTTCGTTATGGAGAACGCTGCCTGGGCGCATTTCACAATGGAGTCCGACGGAGCGTTGCGGTGCAGAAGCTGGAGTCCAACCTTTGGACCGATGTCGGCCAGTGTGTCGAACGCATCTGTTAACGTGACGTTGCTGGCATGCTCTACAAACCAACCCGGCAGGTGGACGTACCAGCTCAACTGCTTTTCAAACTCGTGGCGCTCACGTAGCCCCTTCGTGTCGGTCGAGAGGCGAACCAACATCTTGAGGATTTCCTCGATCAGGGATGCAATATTGAACACGACCGGAGCGTCGCAGTTCTTCAGCACCTCCGACATCTCTCGAAGGCTTCGGTATAGTGCTTTGAAGCACGCGGCGAGGTTCCACCCCAGCGCTCGTTTCTCGTGTCCCTCTATCAGGCGTTCGTATCGATCAACCACGGCCGCGAGTACTGCCGCCAATTGCCCGTAACACTTACCAACCATGATTTGAGTGTCGATAGCGCTGGGCACCAGTCCGGCGGATACAGCCGTATACATCGTGCTCGTTATCGTGGTGAGCCGATCGAACGCTTCGGCCAGCTCGGTGTCGAGCCCAGAACCATCGTCATTGATTGACTTGCCGATCAACTGAACCATGGCATCCGTGCAGTGTTCGATAAACACGGGCTTCTTGCTTGCGATCGCCCACATCGCGACCTTCGTAAGGTCGCCGTAGACTGCACACCGCGTGGCTGAGTGGAGCTTGCGCTCAACCGCCGCAGTCCCAATCGCTCGTGACACAGCGACGCTTCGAAAACAGACCTCCACATCATCGACTCGAATCGCGGCGTCCAAGAGGCCGCTCATGTAACCTCTCAGTTGGTCGATAATCGGGTTTTCACCGGGGCGATTGAGGAATTGCACCTCTTTCGCATACGTAGCCAACGAAGCGTACAGATCCATGAGGAAAACAACCGATGCGGACTGACGTTGAGCCATCAACATTTCGCCGGCTGTGTTAATTCGCTGGAACGTTCTTGCCAAGAACCATTGGCTATCGCTTTCAACCGCCATCAAGTACGGACCCGCAGGTATCGCAAGCGACGAATCCTTTCGGAATTGTAGGTACTTTGCTAAGACGTTGTGCGCGCTCGCTAGCCCTCTCTGCGTCGCCAGCAGCTCGCCTTTCGCGGCCAGCCGGAGCGAAATCTCGGTGAGATGATCAAGCTGACGATCTACGTGTGTCAGATACGGTGCGACGAATCGGCTGTAACTGACAGCCAATGCTTGCTCTTCGGTGAGCTGTTCATTGCTGATCCGCAGCCAGGACGCGAGGTGTTTAGCGAGATCGTGTGCGGACTCAAGAGACTTCATGCACTGTCGTTCGAGAAACGCCAGGGCGATCAGCGGGTTGATCTTCTTGGTGACCAGCTTGTACTGCCAATCGACGAGCGCGAAAACGGCAGCAGTTACAAGCAGGATCACGTACACCAAGAAAGACGGTCGCAACGGGACGATCGCGGTGTCCTGAAAAATGGCGAGCGCGAAGGAAAGAACCGTCAGTACGGCAATCGCACTGAAGATCAGTTTCTCTCGCCAATCCCGAGCGTACACCTCGTAGAACTGCGATGAGTACAGATCTGCCGCGTTCTGTTGCATGAAGCTCGATAATGCAAACACGATTGCAAGCACACCGCCGAACATCGTCCCCATGGCGATCAGCACATTGATCAACGTTTCCGCTGTGAGACGACTGAGGTCGGCGGCGGCGTTGATGAATGCCCCAAGACCAAGTGCCGTGCCGACGAACAGCGCAGCCCGAAGGGCAACATCGAAACTCGGGATCACTTTGCGCGCAAGAGTCACAAGCTTGCGGACGCCGAACCGGACTCTAAAGCCGAAGTGCCATGCGCGTTTGCGCAGGCTATTCACGGTCATACGTCGATCCCCGGCAAATGCCAGTACGATGGGAGCGCGCCGGGCCGAGCAAGCGCGCGCCGCCAGCGAGCGGAGCGAGCGAACCCTTGAGGCGCCCGGGATTTTCCGCTCGTGGTTGACCGAATGCCCTGCCCTCCCGCCAGCACAGCGCTGCCAGCAGGAGGCCTGCGGGGAGCGCCAGCAACGACGAGCATATGGCCATCTCGCGACCTTGTACACGGGGTTCACGACTGGTGCAAGGCAGCTTCCGGGTGTCGGTGCAAGGGGCGTTCGCGGGTCGTTGCAAGGGGCTTTCGCGAGTCGGTACGGCCGGAATGGCTGTCAACGCGCGCTTCGGGTCACCTCCGGTCCCACATCCGGAGACGCCGGCGTGGCCAAGGAACCGACTCCCGCTTCTATTTGGCATTCAGATACAGTTGGCGGACGCTCCATTGGCACGGTTAATAAACTGCTGCGCCGCCGTGACTGGGAAGACGCGCATCTTCCATGCACCGTTAAGGGGCAACGCGCAGGGACCCGACATGCGCTGGCTGCGTGAATGGAGCGCTCGCCTCCTCGGGGTGGTACGCCCGCGACGGAGCGACGAAGATCTGGCCGAGTAGCCGCGACTGCATGCGGAGATGGGCCGCCGAAGCGGGCCGCCCCGCACTCACTAAGGCGGGCGGACAGCTCGCGGCGATGGAGGCGCTGCGCGATCAGCGCGGGCTGCCGTGGCTCGATGATCTCGCGCGGGACGTGCGTCACGCGGTACGCGCGATGCGGCGCAGCCCGGCGTTCACGACGGCCGCGCTGGCCCGCGGCATCGGCGCAACAACCGCCATGTTCACCGTCGTGCATGGCGTTCTCCTCCGGCCGCTTCCCTGCCCCGACGCCGACCGGCTGTTCGCAATCTCGTACACGTCGCCTAGTCTAGAGTCTTAGACCAGCCTGGCTCTGCCCGGGCATGTGCGAGCAAGGCTACTACGTGGACTTCCGCGACGCCAACCGTACCTTCGAGTCGATCGCCATGATCTCCCAGGCAGAATCGACATTGGCGGGTGCGGGCGCGGCCACACAACTCACGGGCGCCGCGGTCACCGTCGACTTCTTCCGGGTTCTCGGCGTCGGCGCCGCGATGGGGCGCACGTTCGGCGCCGAAGACGAACAGCCGGGATAGAACACGGTGCTGATCTCCGACAGCCTCTGGCAGCGGCAGTTCGGCGGCGATCCGCGCATCGTCAACACGACGATTACGCTCAACGGATCGCTCTATTGCATCGTCGGCATTCTTCCGCGCGGCTTCTCGTATCCTGCCAACGCCGAGTATTGGATCCCGCACGCGATCCGCCCCGGCCCAGGCCTCGGGGTCATCAGGCCGGTGATCGGACGGGTGAAACCAGGCATCACACGCGAACAGGCTCAGGCCGACCTGGAAACCTGGATACGGAACCTGCCGCCAAATCCCGACCGGCCCCGCGATCTCATCGCGCGGGTGACCTTGCTGCACGACGCCATGTTGAGCGATGTCCGCCTGCCGCTGCTCGTGGTCGGCGGTGCCGTGGCGCTCGTCCTCTTGATCGGCTGCGCGAACGTAGCCAACCTGCTGCTGATGCGGGCCATCTCGCGCCGGCACGAGATCGCCACGCGGCTGGCCCTGGGCGCGAGCCGCGCACGGCTCGTTCGCCAGTTCCTCGCAGAAGGCGCCGTGCTCTCGCTCGCCGGCGGCGCGCTTGGTGCGGCGGCGGCGTTTCTCGCTGGCCCTGCGCTTCTGTCACTCGTTCCCGCAGGCAGATTCCGGCTGACGTGGTCATCAGCGTTGACGGCTGGGTGCGCTCACGGCCGGCCTGTCGCCGCTGACTGCCCTCATCGTCGAAGCATCGCGCCGATCGCGCAGGCATCACGCAGGAGCCTGTCCTCCGGGACCCTCGACACGAGGTCGATCTGGCAGCGCTCGAAGTTGACGCGAGCGTGTGCGCTGGCCCGCTCCTTCTATCGGCAATCGCTGACTGAGCAGCGTCGCGTTCGTCTGGTAACCTCCCGTTAGTTTTGCCGTCGTGACCGGGTTCTTATAGGTATACAGACGGCTCTGCCCGTCAGCACGCACGCGCTCCCAGAGCCGTGCGTCCCACCCCGTTCCGCGGCATCCCCAGGATCCGCCGGAACCTTCGCCTACGCCGTCGGTCTCAGGCCCTCGGCGTCCAAATGGAGGACTCCATGACCAAAGGCAAGACGGAACTCGTGTCCGTACGGGTCGTTCCCAACACGTCCGGCAACCCTCCGGGGAAGCTGGCCGATGCGGAACTGACCTTCGAAGCCGGCGCCGGCCCGCTGAGCGGGCTCAAGCTGATCGGCTTCGCCATCTGGGAACGACGGACCGGAGGGAGGAACGTCACGTTCCCGGCCCGGCAGTACTCCGTCAACGGAGAACGCCGGAGCTTCGCGCTGCTCCGTCCCGCCAACGGGGATGCCAGCGCGCAGGAGGCCATTCGGGACTACATCCTCGACGCGTTCAGCCGCGTCGAGATGCAGACCGAGTGAATCCTCAGGGTGACCGGTCGTCGGCCTCAGGCCCTCGACCCCGACCGCCCGGCTGTCTCCCCCTCGACGCCCTCAGGGCCTCGAGGGGGCACAGCCCCCGTTTCCGTCACGTGAGGTTTCAGCAAAGCCGCTGACCGGAAAGGATCGCGTCATGGAATCCTTGGCCCGCCCCGTGCTGGTTCATTCAGAGCAGGTCAACACACCGACGACACTGCCCGGTCCAGCGACGGCTCAGGCATTGACCGTGACCGCCGTGTACCACCTGTCCGAGGCGGGCCGGAAGGCCTCGCTGCTTGCCGGCGGCGACGGACGCGCGGTGCAGCGCATCACGTTCGAGGTCCCGGCGAATCGCCTGCACCTTGTCACCGTCAACGGCCACGGCGTGGCACGCCTCAAGCTCCGCCCCCGATACGAGCTCGACGCGGATCAGCGCGTCATCTGCATCGACAGGGCGCCGATCTACGACGAGCCGCCCACGATCGACGAGCTGCTGCGGCTGGCCGCACGCAATCATCAGCTCGAGCGCGCGTACCATGCGCAGCGGACGATCGCGCGCGACCAGCGCGCGGACACCGATCGGGTTCGTCGCACCGAGATCGCTCTGGCCTTTCTCGCCGATCCGACGCAGCGGGCGCTCGCTCACCCCTCGCCGACGCCCAGACGCTGTTATCTTGCGACCCCGTACGGGCACCTCCGCTTCGACCGGAAGCTCGACACTGGGCCCGCCCGTGACGTGCCGCGCGAGGCCCTGCGACGGTTTCGGGCCGATGTCAACGCGGCACGCGAACGGCGTGCCCGCGAGCGCGCTGAGCACGTGCGCCTGCGCGATGAACGGTGGCAGGCGATGACCGCGTGGATCAACAAGCACGGTACACCGGACCAGCAGGCGCGGCTGGCGGCCAGGCTGCTCCCTCCGTCGGAGATCAAGGAGGCCATGGCCGACCAGGCGTTCCGCGCGGTCGCGGACCGGCCGCGCTACACGCATGATGGTGTCGAGCGCATGCGCGCGCACGTCGAGCAATGGCTCCGTCGGAAGCGATCCAACGTGACCGAACGGGATTTCGTGGTCTTCGGCCATCCGGTGCGAACGATGACGAAGGACCAATGGTCGTTGCTGCAGCAGGTCAAGGCCCTCGTGCCGGACGCCCACGTGGCCCTGCACCTCCGCGAGTTCATCTGGCGACGGGATCCCGGCGTCCCGCGTCTGACACAGCTCACCCTCGTCGTGACCAGGAAGATCGGTCCCGTGCTGTTACGGCGCGAATACCTGGCATCGAATCACGAGGCCGACGGACAGCCGACCCTCGAAAACGGAAAGGAGCCGGCATGAGCCCACCGTAGCGTCTCCAGTTTTCTCGCCTGTGGCCATCCCGGCCACCCCTCCACGCATCGTCCAGCGACGTGGAGATGCTTCCTCACTCGATCGCCCTCAGGGCACAGAAAGGAGCACTGTATGCAGAGGACTGGTGTATCTGCGGTCACGGCGTATACCGCGCATCGGGAATGGGCCACGCGGCCGCCCGACGAACGGTTCGCCAGCGTCTCGGCGCTCTACGAGGCGGCTCGCGTCCGGCGGGCACGCACCGAAGAGCGCACCATCGAGACTCACCAGGTTCGAACAGCGGCGGAAACAGACGACGACCTCGTCGTGCGAGAGGCGTCGGGTCGCACCGCTCCGCTGACGCACTGGAGCTTCGAGCAGCTTGCCGCGATTGTCGGCGCGCCGCCGAAGTACCTCCGGACACTGCCCGCGCCGATCGCGTCGAGCGCGATCAACGTGGGCCTCGAGCGGCCACACCGCGAGGCGCATCAAGTCCTCGCGGATCGCGAAGCGCCGTGGACCATCCACGCGATCACCTCGCCGAGGTACGCGCGGGTGCACCACGACGACCTGGCCGCCCGGGTGCTCGACCTCATGGCCGCTCATCCGGCGTGGCACCTGCCGCTCGGGTACAAGGATGGCGTGTACGGGGCCGAGCTCGTGCCCTCCGGCGCGTATCTGGGAGATCGAGACATGTTTCTCTTCCTGATCGACGGCAACCGTGATCTCGACGATCCCACCGACCGGTCGCACGGAGGGTTGTTCCGCGGGTTCATCATCCGGAACAGCGACGTGGGCGCCGCCGCCCTGACCCTGGATGTGTTTCTCTACCGCGCCGTGTGCGGCAACAACATCATCTGGGGCTTCCGGCACGTCGCCAGCTTTCGGCGCCGGCACGTAGGTGGGTCCATTCACGCGGCGTGGACCGACTCACTGGAGGCGGTGCGTTCGGCGCTCGACACAGGCGCCGCCGACGATCGGACGCTGCTCCTCCGGGCCACGACCCACGAGCTGGGGCCGACGCGAGACGCGGTGCTCGATGCCGTTACCGCGCGAGTGGAGCTCTCGCGCAAGCAGGCTGCACACGCCTACGCGCTTGCCGAGCAGTACGAGACGAATCCCCGATCCGTCTGGGGGTATGTGCAAGGGTTAACGCGACTCAGTCAGCGCACCCCGTGGCAGGATCACCGATTCGCACTCGACCGCGCCGCCAGCCGACTCCTGACCACGGTCCACTGACCGGGTCATCCGCCGTGCGGGCACAGCCCCGCGGCGCCCACCAGATGTGCGGGTGCGGGTTCAACCCCGCCCGTTCCTGAGGCGACCGAGATCGCCTGCATCGCCGCTTGCGCCATCAAGCCCAGCGGCTCTCTGAGAACCAGAACACCGTTGAGGCCCGCGCGAAGCATCGTGCTTCGCATGGACAACCGGGGGCGAGGCTCGTGTGCGCGCGGGTCTCGCTCCCTGCGAAGGAGAACCGCCCGATGACGGACGGCTGTCTGCTATGGGCCATCACGGGTCCGATTGTCCGGCTCGCCTCGGGCTCGTCAAGGATCTCCGCCTGCATCGCCTGGCTCCGACCGCGCTCCGCGCGGCTGGCGCCCTTGACGAGGCCCTCGGTCGAGCCCGGCTTCTCGCAATTACGTGATGGCCCGGCAGGTTCATGACCGCTTGGACGTTGGGCTCGATTCGAAAGGAAGGACCAGCGATGAACACGACGTCGATCACACCCAGCATCGGGGTGACGATCGGCCGGCACACACGCCTCTATTACGCCCACATCACGACCGCACCGGCCGCCCTCGATGCTCCGTCCACGATGACGCTCTACACCGCGCCGCTCGCGGACGTGTCGGGACTGGCCCTCGACGAGATCGTCTTCGATGCGTGTCGCGCCAGGACGAAGGCGCGGCTGATTCTCGTCGACGCCACGGAACGTTCGTGGCAGAAGCGGCGCTGCCGCGAGCACGGGCACCTGTTCGTACCCGCGGATCCGGTGCTCGTCGGCTTGAACACCTTGCAGAACTGGCTGTGGCAGCGGCTCGGCGCACCGCTCGAAGAGGAGCAGGCGCACGCCGCACACGCATAACGCCCGGCTCGCCGATGCGAGCGCATGTAAGGAGCAGACCCCATGACGATCACGGTCAATATCGTTCGCAACGAGAAGAACACACCGCAGGACAAGCTGGCGGATGCCGAGCTGCAGTTCATCGGCGGAGAGCTCGATGGTCTGAAGCTGCTCGGCTTCGCCATCTGGCGACAGCGCAACGGATCGGGCCGCAATGTGACCTTCCCGGCGCGCCCGTTCATGGTGAACGGAGAGCGGCGCAACTTTTCACTGATCCGCGCCGTTGACGACCGGAGCGCCGAGGACCGCCTCCGTCAGCTCGTGCTGCAGGCCTACGCCGCGGAGAGCGGTCAATCGGACACCTGAACACTGGCGTCCTTCGAGGGAAGGCGGGCAGCGATCGAGCCTTCCCTCGAAGATGCCGCGCAAGAGGAGGAGACCGGTGGACTACGAAGGAGCAATCGACAATGCTGCCGACGTTACGCGAATGATCGGCGACGGACGTGCCCCCGCTCCCGACGGAAACCGAGCACAGGTGAGCGCTGCCAGACGGCTACACGTCTCGTCAAGGAACCAGCACGCGACGACGAAGACCGGAACGAGCCTCGACCCACGCAGACGCGAGGTGCATCGGTTTCCACGGCAAGCAACAGCGGCCGTGACAACTTCCTTGCCCGCTGCGGGCGGAGATGCCATTGAGGTGCTCCCACCAGGCCTCATGCACGCCGGTTGGCAGGCAGTGCGGCACGAGCCGAACTTGGCGGACGCTAAGGTGCTGGACTTGCCCTCCCTGGGTGTTCGAGATGTGTTCCGCGCCCCGCGAAACTCACGTTGTGTGGCCAAGGAGTTGCGCGAGGGCTGAGCGCAGGTAACGGATCGGCGCTATTATGACTCGTCGGGAGAAGCCAGATCGTGCAGCGAGCCTCGTCGGAGCCGGTCGTCGTGACCGGAAGGACGAGGCGCTCGATCGAGAGACGGAGATGCTCCGGACACTTGTTCAGATCCTGGCTCGTGAAGCTGCCCGGGAGACGTTCGAGCGAGCACTGGCCGAGCAGGGCGGCAAACTCGACGAGACCCTACGATGACCAAAGCCGCCATTTACGCTCGGTACTCCTCAGACAATCAGCGCGACGCATCGATCGCGGACCAGCTCCGCCTGTGCCGGATCTTTGTCGACAAGGAGGGCTGGAGCGTCGCCGAGGAGTACACGGACCACGCGATCTCAGGAGCGACGCTGTTGCGTCCTGGTTTCCAAGCGATGATGCGCGACGCGCTCCAACGTCGATTCGACGTTGTCGTCGCGGAGTCGCTTGATCGCTTCAGCCGCGATCAGGAGGACACTGCGGGACTCTTCAAGCGCCTGACGTTCGTGGGAGTCCGTGTCGTGACTCTGGCCGAGGGCGAGATCACGCACTTGCACGTCGGCTTAAAGGGCACGATGAACGCGCTCTTCCTGAAGGATCTCGCGGATAAGACTCGGCGTGGCCTTCGAGGAAGGGTCGAACGGGGCAAGTCAGGTGGCGGCCTCTGTTACGGGTATCGCGTTGTCCGATCCTTGCAGAACGGCGTGCTTGTCACCGGCGACCGAGAGGTCGTCCCCCATGAGGCAGGCGTCGTGTTGCGAATCTTCCGTGAGTACGCGGCTGGCGCCTCACCGAAGGCGATTGCGAAGCGGCTGAATGCAGAAGGTGTTGCTGGACCGGGGGGCGCAGCGTGGAGTCCGAGCACGATTCACGGCAACCCCGCTCGAGGAACGGGCATCCTGAACAACGAGCTGTACGTCGGTCGGCTGGTGTGGAATCGCCTTCGGTATCTCAAGGATCCGGACACAGGCAAACGCGTGTCCCGTCTGAATCCTCAGGCTGAATGGGTCACGACGGAGGTTCCCGAACTGCGCATCGTCGACGATGACCTGTGGAATCGGGTCAAGGCGCGACAGACGGAGATGCGTCGCGCAGCTTCCGGCGGGAAGCCGACGGCGCTTGTGGGCGCGCGGCGTCCCAAGTTCCTGTTCTCCGGGCTCGCGCGGTGTGAGGAATGCGGCAGCCGGTACGTCCTGTATTGGCACGATCGGCTCGCATGTGCGGGCGCCCGGATGCGCGGGACGTGCAGCAACCGGCTCACGATTAGCCGGCAGGAGCTCGAGGGACGTGTGCTCGTCGCTTTGCGCGACAAGCTGATGCGGCGAGATCTGTTCGAGGACTTCTGCCGGGAATACGTGAAGGAGCTGAACAGACTCCGAATGGAGCACCGCGCCAGACTCTCAGGTGCTCGCCACGAGCTCGCGACGGTGGAGCGGGAGATTCGCAAGCTCATTCAAGCCATCAAGGACGGCGTGCCTGGCGCCTCGATTCGAGATGAAATGGCCTCGCTCGAAGCCAGGAAGGCGGATCTGCAGGCGCGACTGGCCGCGCCGGAGATGCCGCAGCTCCTGCACCCGGCAATGGCGGATGTCTACCGGGAGAAGGTGACGAGCCTGTGCCAGGCGCTGGAGCACGAGGACAGCCGGGCCGGGGCAGCGGAGGCGATTCGCGGGCTGATCGAGGCCATCCTCCTCGCACCCGAAGGGAACAAGCTGAAGATCACGCTGAAGGGCGACTTGGCGGGGATGCTGAGCGCGGCCAGAGACAGCAAGAGGTCGCCAGAAACTGGCGACCTCCTGCTCCAAATATCGTTGGTTGCGGGGGCGGGATTTGAACCCGCGACCTTTGGGTTATGAGCCCAACGAGCTACCGGACTGCTCCACCCCGCGTCAACCGATTCAGTATACCGGGTACAGCGGGGGTCTGCAAGGGGATGGCAGAGGAAGCGGGCGCATGCGGGCGGGGCTGATAGCGCCCGCCCTGCATGCGTCGGTTCTCTGTCCGCCGTCGGCCAAGGTCTGGCCGAACTGAAGTTCGGCCCTACGGGTTCGGCCGAACTGGAGTTCGGCCCTGCGTCAGAACCTGAACTTCACCGCGAACTGCAGGTTCCGCTGCGGGTCAAGCCCGCCGTACGCCGTGGAGCTGATACGCCCGGCGTTCGGCCGCGGGCTGTTCTCCGTGCCGATCTCGCTGTCCGGGTTGCCGAGATTGACGACGTTGAACAGGTTCACGGCCTCGATGCGGACCTCCAGATCGCGGTTGCCGCCAAGCCGGAAGTGCTTGAACAGCGACGCGTCGGTGCGCCGGTAGTACGGCCCGCGCAGCGCGTTGCGTTCGAGGTTGCCGAACGTGCCCGGCGCCGGCCGCGCGAAGGCGCTGTTCGGGGAGCCGATGGGCGCCGTGTTGAACCACTGGTCACGCGTCTTCGGGCCCTCCGGATCGCCAATCAGGTTCGGCCGGTTGGGGCCGACGTCCCGATCCGCGCCCGCGTCGGCGTAGGTGACGTTGAACGGCAGCCCGCTCTGGATCGTGTGGGTGGCGTTGAACTGCCAGCCGCCGAGCACCAGATCCATGGCGGTCGACCAGTCCGCGCCCCACCGCTTGTCACGCCCGAACGGCAGCTCCCAGACGAGCGTCGCGTTCAGGATGTGGGTGCGGTCCCAGTCCTGGACGCCGCGCTCGAGCGTGCGGTCCCAGAAGAAGTAGCTGCCGCCCTCGCCGCGCGCCCGCTGCCAGGTGTAGTTCACCTGCACGGCGTAGCCGTTCGAGAAGCGCTTGTCGAGGCGCGTCTGCAGCGAGTCGTACCAGTTGTTGGCGCAGTTGCAGAAGTACCCGATGCCCTGCGTCCATCCGAACCCGCCGCCGAGCCCCAGGTACGGCGTCCGGTTGATCGTGCCGTCGGACCGCGCGAAGAACGGCAGCCGCTCGTTGCGCGGCACGCCCTGCGCGAAGCCCTCGAGCGTCGGCTCGTTGGCGTTCACCTCCGGCCCGTCGCCGGCGAAGACCCGCCGGCCGCGGTTGCCGACGTACCCGATCTCCACCGCCATCGTGTCGGTCAGCTGCCGCTGCAGCGTGACGTTGAAGGCATCGACGGCCGGCGGCCGCTGCTTCGTCGGCAGCGCCCGGGTGTTGATGCCGTTGGGCAGGCGGATCCGCCCGTTGCCGGGCACCTCGGGGAACACCGGCGCGCTCGGCCCCTGGGCCAGGTTGAACGCCGCGTCGAAGTTCTCCGCGCCGCGCAGCTCCTGGAACGCCAGCACCGGCAGGTTCTGCGTGACGCTGTGGCCGAAGAGCGACCCGAACACGCCGATGTCGTAGCTGCGGCCGTAGCCGGCGCGGATGACGGTGCGCTCGTCGAGGTTGAACGACGCCCCCAGCCGCGGCGCCCAGTTCAGCCGGTTCTCGACGTTGCCCGCCAGGTCGATCCCGCCGACGCCGGCGACGAGGATCTCGCCGGTCGTCAGGTCGAGCCAGCCGCCGTTGCCCGGCTCGTTGACGGTCTGCGGGTTGATGACGTCGAGCCGCAGGCCGTAGTTCAGGGTCAGGCGCGGCGTCGGTCGCCACGTGTCCTGCGCGTAGTAGAAGTGGCGCCACTGCCGCTCGCGCGCGTTCGTGCTGGTGCTGACGTAGCGCGCCAGCCGCGTGACGTCACCCAGCAGGAACGTCGCCAGCCCCATGCCGCCGCCCGACGGACCACGCGTCCGGTCGGTGTTGAACGTCAGCTCGCCCGACCGGTGCGCGTCGCTCGGCACCCGCAGGTTGTACGCGCGCCGGACGTCGACGCCGAACTTGAACGTGTGGTTGCCCCAGAGCTTCGTGACGTTGCCGACCACCTGCCACTGCTGTTCGTCCTGGTCGAGCGGGCAGTTGCAACGGTTCACGCCGAGCCCCGACCCGGCGTTGAACCCGCCGATGCCCTCGACGAAGATCGCCGGCAGACCGCTCGTGAACGTCGTGTCGAGGTTCAGGCCCGGGATGCCCGCATCCGCCGCCGGCGTCGTCCCGAAGTCGAACGGCAGCACGTCGACGTCGTAGCGGAACCACCCGAACCGGAAGTCGGCGAGCAGGGTCGGCGACAGGGTCCGGTCGTAGCCGAAGGCCAGGCTCTGGTTGCGCACGTCCGAGACGCCGCCCAGGCTGACGAACTCGGGGCCGCCGCCCTGGCCGAACGCCGTCGGCCCGTCACGCAGGTAGTCGGCGAGCGAGTAGCGTCCGAACAGGTTCGCGTCGGCGCTCAGCCGGTGGTCGATCCGGACGTCGAACTGGTTCCCGTCGAAGGTCTCGCTGCCGCTGGCGATGTAGTTCTCGCGCGTGCCGTTCTCCACGCCCGGCGCGTTCGGCAGCGGGATCAGGTTGAGCAGCGCCAGCGCCTGCGGCGACAGCCGGTTCTGCGGGATGACGTTGCCCGGGAACTGCACGCGGTCCTCGGGACGCGCGCCGCTGGCCGGGTCGAAGATGTCGATGCCGTACGCGCTCAGGTCGCCCGTCCGTGCCGCGGCGGTCGGCACGGTCAGCAGGCGCGACCCGCCCTGCGTCTGCCGCTGCCCCTGATACGCGCCGAAGAAGAAGGTCCGGTTCCGCGAGATCGGCCCGCCGAACGTGCCGCCGAACTGGTGCTTGCTGGTCTCGGGGATGAAGCGCCCGGTCAGCGGATCCGGCAGCGCCTGCGAGAACGGATTGCGCGCCTGGAACTTGTCCCCCTGCCAGAACTCGAACGCACTGCCACGGAACTCGTTGCTGCCCGACTTGGTCTGCACCGAGACGACGCCCGCGATCGCCTGGCCGAACTCGGCGTCGTAGTTCTGCGACGTGATCTTCGACTCGCCGATGGCGTCGAGGTTCGGGTTGATGACGATGATGCCGAGAATCGGGTCACGGTTCTCGGTGCCGTCCAGCTGGTACCCCGTCCCGCTGAAATGCTGCCCGTTGACCATCGTCTGCACGGAGCCCTGCGGGTTCTCGCTGGCCGCGTGCTGCCAGCCGAGCTGCTGCGTGCCGGGGGTCAGCAGGATGAATTTCGTGAAGTTGCGGTCGACGACGGGGAGATCGGTGAGCTGGCGCTCGTCGAACGTGGTCGCGACGTCGGCGCGGTCGGTCTTGAGCAGTGGCGACCCGCCGGTGACCTCGACGGTCTCGGCGATCGCGCCCACCTCGAGCCGGAAGCTCAGCGGCGTCTGCGTGTCGACGCGCACGACGACCTCGGGCACGATGGCGGTCTTGAAGCTTGCGAGCTCCGCCTTCACCTCGTAGGTGCCCGGCAGCAGGCGCTCGCGGAGGAAGAAGCCGGCTTCGTTGGTGACGACCGTATCGACGGTCTTGCGCTCGAGGCTGGTAATCGTGATGGTGACGCCGGGGAGGACGGCACCGCTCTCGTCGACAACGGTTCCGCTGATGCTGCCGTACACCGCCTGGGCGGCGGCCGGTGGCGCCGAACACCAGAGTACGGCCAGCGCGGCGACGGCTATTCGCACGCAATTCCACGCACAGAAACGGAGCATGACCAGGTTCCTTTCGCGGGGACGCGCTGGAAGTGGTACGCGGTCCCTTCGCAACGCACACAGATCGGCGACGCGCGGTGGGGAAGATCCGACGCGTCGACGAGGTCAACACGCCGGCCTCTTTGCGGGATAACGACCTTCGCCCGAGAGCGACGGCGTGACCACTGGTAGCCCTGGGGAGTGGTCCGACCAGTAGTATGTGGATACTAGGGCCGTCGCCGGTTCGCCGTCAAGGTACCGATGGCGCAATTCGGGGACGAGACGCGTGTTTCCGTGCAGAGCGGGCCCGGTGCAGGGCCGGACGTCAGCCTGAGCCGGCAGCCGGGAGGGCTTTTTGGTTCGGCCAGGCGGCGAAACGGGTCCGTCAGCGCGTCTCGCGGATCCGGACCTCGCGGTTCGTGGCCACCCCCTTCACGACATCGCGTGCGCCGGATGGCCACACCACTTCGACCTCGGCCGTCGCCGCCTCGCCGACGCCGAAGTGCAGCCGCCGGTCGTCGTGGGAGTAGTAGCTGCTCTGGCTGAGCAGCGCGCGCGCCTGCGTGCGGCCGCCGGCCGTCACCCTCACCGTCGCGCCGTAGGCGTCGCGATTGGAGGTCGTGCCCTCGAGGAGGACGCGCAGCCAGCGGTTCGGGCCGGCGTAGTCGTTGCGCAGCAGCGACGGCGGCTCGTTCATGTTCATGATCAGCACGTCGACGTCGCCGTCGTTGTCGTAGTCGCCGAAGGCCGCGCCGCGGCTCGATCGCGCGTCGAGCGGCCCGGGACCCGATCGCGCCGTGACGTCCTCGAACGTCCCGTCTCCGCGGTTGCGGAAGACCACGCGCGGCCCCTTGTGCGGGTAGCGCGCGATGTGCCGCTCGATCTCCGGGTAGACGTTGCCGGTGACGTACATCAGGTCGTGGCGGCCGTCGTTGTCGAAGTCGGCCAGCCCGGTCCCCCACTCGACGTGCTGGTTCTGCACGGCCAGCCCCGCCGCCGTGGCGCGCTCCTCGAACAGCCCGCCGCCGAGCGCACGATAGAGCGCCGGGATGTCGTCGGCGAAGTGCGTCTTGACGAGATCGAGCCGCCCGTCGCCGTCGACGTCGCCCGCCGCGACCCCCATGCCGGCCTGCGCGATGCCGGTCTCGTTGAACGCGGCGCCGCTGGCCACCGCGATGTCGGTGAACGTGCCGTCGTGGTTGTTGCGATACAGGATCGCCGCGGTCGAATCCGACGCCACGTACACGTCGACCCACCCATCGTCTGTGAAGTCGGCGGCAAGCGCCGTCATCGGGTAGCGGTTGCGCACGCGCGCGATGCCCGAAGCCTCGGAGACGTCCTCGAACGTGCCGTCGCCGCGGTTGCGGAACAGCAGGTTCGTGTCGGTGGGCAGGCCCCTCGGCCCGCAGTTCACCGGGATGCCCTTCCACAGGCAGTTCACGCGCTGCCCCGGTTCGCTCGCGGTCTCGATATCGAACGAGAGGTAGTTCGCGACGAACAGGTCGACGTCGCCGTCGCGGTCGTAGTCGAAGAACGAGCAGCCGGAGCCCCAGCGGACGCCGCTGTCGGGGAGGCCGGCGGCCTTCGTCACGTCCTCGAACCGCCCGCCGCCGCGGTTGCGATACAGCACGTTGGTGCCATAGGCGGTGACGTACAGGTCGATTGCGCCGTCGCCGTCGGCGTCGCCGGCGCAGACGGAAGACGCCCACGCCGTCCGCCCCAGCCCCGACTGCGCGGTGATGTCCGTGAACGTGCCGTCGCGGTTGTTGCGGTACAGCCGGGTCGTCGGCCCGAAGTCCGGGTTGGCCATCGCACGGCGGGTCCCAGGCTCCAGCCGCGTCCCGCCCAGCACCAGCGCGTCGATCCAGCCGTCGTCGTCGACGTCGATCCAGGCGGCGCCGGCGCCGTTGGTCTCGATGATGAACCGCTTCGACTCGAGCCCGCCGTAGATCGACGGCGCGGTCAGGCCCGCCTGCGCGGCGACGTCGACGAAGCGTACCGGCCAGTCGTCCCCCGCTCCGGCGAGCCCCCCTGCCGCCAGCAGGACCGCGATCGGCATGACAAGGCGCCGCAGTGTCATCGCCCCGGCACCGTCATCGTCGCGGCTGCCCCTCGCTCAATCTGGCCGCGACCTCGAACTCGCGCGCAGCCTCGTCCTGCCGGCCGAGCCGCTGCAGCGCCTGCGCGAGCAGGTAATGCGCCGAGGCGTTGTTCGGGTCGTACTCGACCGCCCGCCGCAGCAGCCCTTCCGCCGTCGACGGCTGCCCCCGCGTCAGATAGGCGCGCCCAAGGACGATGTAGGTGCCGCTGTAGTACGGGTTGATCCAGAGCGAGCGCTGGAGCGCTTCGGTGGCGGCATCCCACTTCTGCTGCCGCGCGTAGGTCTCACCGAGCCGGTAGTAGGCCATCGCGTGCAGCGGGTTGCGCGCGATCTCGGTGCGGAAGTGCTCGATGCCCTCGTCGAAGCGCGCGCGATGGACCGCGAGCTGCCCGAGCAGGTAGTGCGCCTCGCGGGCCTGCGGGTCGATCTCGAGCGCGCGGCGGATCTCCGTCTCCGCCATGTCCTCGAACTCGAGCCGGATCATCTGCTGCGCAGCCAGCAGGTGCGCGTCGGCCGACTCCGGAGGCACGCCGAACACCTGCGCGATGGCCTCACGCGCCTTCGCGGGCTGTCGCGTCTGGATGTACGCCGCGCCGAGCACGCGCGCCAGCTCCATCGTGTCCGACGCCCACGCGCGCGTCTCCTCCAGCAGCGGCAGCGCCTCCTGCAGCCGCCCGGCAACGAAGTACGAGAGCCCCAGCACCTGCACCGCTTCGCGGCGTTCCGGCGATCCATCCGGCAGTTCGGCGATGACCGGCGCCAGCAGCTCGATGGCGCGGACGTGGTCGTCGCGATGGTAGTACGCCAGCCCGGTGAGATAGCGGACCCACGGCGAGTCCTGCGGCTGCGCCTTGAGCGCCTCGAGCGCGCGCGCCGTCTGGCCGTCCATGATCCAGCCGCGAATCTCCGCCCGATCGGGCGGCGGGGCCGGTGTCGCCGACTGCGACAGGACCAGCGCGAGCACCGCCGGAAGCAGCAGGCCGGACGCCATCATTGCCCCGAACCGGCCGGTGCGCCGCTCTCCACCGGCGTTCCCTCCCCTTCGACCAGCCGGTGCATCCTGTCGGCCTCGAGGCCGCTCCACCCCTCCCGCTGGCCGTTCGGCCAGCGCACCTCGACGCGGTCGACCCTGGTCGCAGCGCCAAGCCCGAAATGCAGGCGCAGGTCGTTCTGCGACAGGTAGCTGCCACCGCCCTGCACCTCGCCGATCTGCGTGACATCACCGGTGACGACCCGCACGCGCGCGCCGATCGCGCTGCGATTGGACTTCGTGCCTGTGAGATGCAGGAGCACCCAGTGGTGGCCGGCGGTCGCGGTGGTCAGGAACACGTCGGGCGTCGCGTGCACGTTGGCGACCGCGACGTCGACGGTGCCGTTGTTGTCGAGATCGCCGAAGGCGCTGCCGCGTCCGGCACGCGGCGTCGTGGCCGGCGCGCCGAGACGGTCGGTCACATCCGTGAACAGGCCGTTGCCGGTGTTGCGATACACGACCTTCCGCTGTTCGTACGCGGCTTCCGTCGGGATGTGACGGACCTCCGGATACACGTGCCCGTTGGTCAGGAAGATGTCGAGCCAGCCGTCGTTGTCGAAGTCGGCGAAGCCGGCGCCCCACCCCAGCCACCGCGTGTTCATGCCGAGCCCGGCGTCGAACGTCCGGTCCTCGCAGAAGCCCTCGCCGCTGTTCGCGTAGAGCGACGAGGTGTCGCCCGCGAAGTTCGTCTTGACGATGTCGAGGGTGCCGTTGCGGTCGAAGTCGCCGATGCCGACGCCCATGCCCGCCTGCGGCTTGCCGTCCTGGCTGAACGCGCACTCGGCGCGGATGCCGATGTCCTCGAACGTGCCGTCGCCGCGGTTCCGGTACAGCGAGCTCGGGTTCGAGTCGTTCGCCACGTAGATGTCCGTCCACCCGTCGTCGTCGAAGTCGAGCGTCGCGACGCCGAGGCTGTAGGTGCTGGTCGTCTGCAGGATGCCGGATTGCTCCGAGACGTCGACGAAGCGGTTGTCGCCGAGGTTGCGGTAGAGCAGGTTGCGTCCGCCGGTCAGGCCGGGAGGACCGCACGCCACCGGCACCCCCTTGTAGCGGCACAGCCCCGACTCGGGCGTCGGCGCATTTTCGAGATCGAGATCGATGTAGTTCGCAACGAACAGGTCGAGGCGGCCGTCGCGGTCGTAGTCGACGAAGGCGCAGCCGGTGTTCCAGCGCGTGCGCGTCTGCGTGAGGCCGGCGGCCTCGGTGATCTCCTCGAACCGCCCGCCGGTGTTCCTGAACAGCCGGTTCTGGCCGTAGTAGGTGACGAAGAGATCGGTGTGCCCGTCGTTGTCGATGTCGCCGGCGCACGCGCCCTGGCCCCAGCCCCACTGCTCCGACAACCCCGCCGCGCGCGTGACGTCCTCGAAGCGGCCGTCGCCGGTGTTCCGGTACAGGAACGGACGCGGCTCCTTGCCCTTCGGGAACCCTTCGAGCGTCGTCCCGTTGACGAAGAAGAGGTCGAGCCAGCCGTCGTTGTCGTAGTCGAACATCGCGACGCCGGTGCCGGTGGTCTCGAGCAGGTACCGGTTGGTGTCCACGCCGCCGAACACGATGCGGCCGGTGAGGCCGGCGTCGGGCCCGAGCAGACGGAAGCTGAAGCCGAGGCCGTTGTCCGACGTCAGCGCCGGCACCGAGAGGACCATGCCGATGGCGACGGCGAGCGCGAGGGAGCGCACGACTGCCCGCATCAGGGCGCCTCCGTGGCGAGCGACGGGTCGAGCCGTCGCGCTTCGCGCCGGTGCTTCGCCGCTTCCGCGGCGTGTCCCTGCCGACTGAGCGCGTCAGCGAGCGCCAGGTGCGCCCGCGCGTTCGCCGGATCGAGACGCACGGATTCGCGCAGGCGCTCCACGGCGCCGTCCAGGTCGCCGTCGCGCAGGCGCGACAGCCCGACGCCCAGCGCGAACGCCGCGGCCTGCTGGTCCGCCTTGATGCGGTTCAGGCGCTCCGCTTCCGCGAACGCCTTCGCCGCGGCCGCCCGATCGCCCTGCCGCTGCAGGATCTGCCCGATTGCGAGATGCGCCTCCGGCATGTCCGGCTGGATCTCGAGCGCGCGGCGGAGCTCGACGAGCGCGGCGTGGTACTCACGTTCCTGTCGCAAGATCGTGCCCAGCATGTAGTAGGCCTGCGCGTAATCGGGCTTCGCGCGCGTGGCCGCGCGGAAGGCGTCCTTCGCCTCGGCCAGCCGGCGCGTCTGCCAGAGGACGACGCCGAGCGTGTAGTGGGCGTCGGGCAGCGCGGGATTCAGCCGGAGCGCCTCGCGCAGCGCGGTCTCGGCGCCGGCGAAGTCGTCCTGCTGCTTCAGC
Organism: Vicinamibacterales bacterium; assembly: GCA_036381155.1. GTDB lineage: Bacteria > Acidobacteriota > Vicinamibacteria > Vicinamibacterales > JAENWD01 > JAENWD01. The sequence continues at coordinate 60,513 of DASVDJ010000159.1, read as the reverse complement.
GCCGTGCCGAGATTGTAGAAGGCCTCCGCGTGCTCCGGCCGGCGATCCGTGAGCGCGCGCAGCACGGCGACGGCGCCGGCGAGGTCCCCCTTCTGCATCAGCGCGGTGCCGAGGTTCAGGCGGGCGGTCGGCTCGTCGGGGTGCAGGTCGACGAGGCGCTTGAACGTGGAGACCGCGTCCTCCGCGTCGCCGCGCTGCATCGCGATCAACCCGATCGTGTTCAGCGCGTCGAAGCGCGCCGGATCGAGCACGAGCGCGCGCTCCGCCGCGCGCCGCGCGCCGTCGAGGTCGCCGTGCTCGCGCAATGCGACCCCGAGGTGCGCATGCGCGACCACGAGCGTGCCGTCCAGCTCCGTCGCGCGGCGCAGATGGGTGATGGCGTCGGGCAGCCGGCCGAGGGCCCGCAGCGCGAGCCCGAGATAGTACTGCGACTCGGCGTGGTCGTTCCGGATGGCGACCGCCGCAGCGAGCGCCTTGTGCGCGCCGGCGGCATCGCGGAGCAGCCAGCGCGTGACCCCGAGGTGGTACTGCGCGTCGAAGAAGGTCGGATCCAGCTCGGCCGCGCGCTCGAATGACGCCCGCGCGAGATCGGTGCGGCCCAGCAGCCCCTGCACGAACCCGAGCCGGTCGTGGGCGGGCGCCAGCTCCGGGTCGAGCGCGACCGCGCGCTCGTAGGCGCCCTGCGCCCCCTCGAGGTCGCGCCGCCGCTCCAGCGCGATGCCGAGCAGATAGCTGGCCTGCGCGTTCTTCGGGTCGAGCGTCGACGCTTCCGTCAGGAGCCTTTCCGCTTCTGCCGTCCGCTCCGCCCGCAGCAGCGCCAACCCTTCGGCCACGAGGCGCGCGGCCCGGTTTCCGTCCGCGGTTTGCGCGCGAAGGCCCGGCGCGGCGAGCACCGCCGCCGCCAGCAGCACGCTCAACCGAAGGTCACGTCCACGCACCACTTGCGGATCTTAGCCCGTGATCAGGTCGGATCAGGTCTGATCGGGTCGGATCGGGTCGGATCAGGTCTGATCAGGTCCCGCCGTGCCGCGCGTGTCCCGTTCGCGGCACGGCGGATCGGGTCTCGCCTGCGCCCGCGCTGCAGTCGTTCCGCGGGCTCGGCGATCAGGTCAGATCGGGTCCCGCCGCGGCGACTGGTACCGCGGGCTGGCAACTCGACCACGTCTGCCCAGCGCGATACTCTAATCAGTGATGCCCTTCTTCAGGTACCTCTGTCTCGCTCTCGGGTTCGTGGCGACCCTGGCCGGGGACGCGCAGGCGGGCGACACCAGGCTGCCCTGCCGCCAGCCTCAGCTGGCCGCCGCCGATTCGGGGCTCTACGTCGCCTGCGGCGCACCCGATTCGATCCTGGTTGCCCGATCGACCGACGCGGCCGCGAGCTTCACGCGTCTGACACCCATCGCCGTGCCGGGGCAGCTCGCGCTCGGCAACCATCGCGGGCCGCGGGTCGCCGCCTCCGGCCGCTCGGTCCTCGTCTCGGCGATCGTGAGCAAGCCGGGCGCGGCACGCGGCACATCCGGCGACCTCATGGTGTGGCGTTCCGAGGACGGCGGCGCCACCTGGTCGGCGCCGGTCGTCGTCAACGACGTGCCGAACGCGGCGCGCGAGGGGCTGCACGGGATGGCGCTCCAGGGAAGCCGCGCCGCGCTGCTCTGGCTCGATCTGCGCACCGGGAAGATGCGGCTCATGAGCGCGGCCTCCTCGGACGGCGGGCGCACGTGGGGCCCGAATCGCCTGGCCTACGACGACGCGCCGACGATCTGCACCTGCTGCCATCCGTCCGTCCTCATCGCCGGCCAGCGGGTCGTCGCGATGTTCCGGAACGACTTGCACGGCGCGCGTGACATGTACGCGATCGAGTCAGCGGACGGCGGCGCGACCTGGGGCGAGGCGAGGCGCGTCGGCACCGGCACGTGGCCGATCACCATGTGCCCGATGGACGGCGGCGCGATCGCGCTGGACCGGGCGGGGGAACTGGTCGCGGCCTGGCGTCGTGAAGGAACGGTCTACGTCGGCGGCGCCGGCCGCGAGACCCGCGTCGGCGAGGGGGTCAACCCGACGCTGGCGCTCGCAGGCGCCACGCCGGTCGTCGTCTGGAACGCCCCCGACGGCCTGACCGCGCGCTGGGGTGACGCCGCGCCGCAGGTCGTCGCGGCACGCGGGCAGTTCGCGGCGGCGGCTTCCCTGCCAGACCCGAATCGGATTGTGGTTGCGTACGAGGACGGCGGCGAGACGATCGTGCGGGTGATCGCGTCGCCGACTTCGTAGGGCCGGACTTCAGTCCGGCCGGTGCCCGTGATGGTGCGGTGAGTTCCTGTAATGCTCTTCCAGCAGGTCCCGCCCGAAATCGCCATCGAAATCACGCCATACGGCGTGGATGTGATTCCCCTCGTTCTGCACGCAGTCGTACTCGATCAGGAACGTCGGCCCCTGCACGCGGTAGTAGTGCAGGCCCCCCTTCTCGATTGACCCCATCCACGCGAAGCGCACCTCGTCGAGGCCGGCATCCCGAATCGTCCGGATGCGCTCGGCGGCGAGCTTGCGCGGCTGCGCGCTGGCGTATTCCTCGATGAGCGCGAGGAGCATGCCGCGCTGCTGCGCGGTCATGTCCTTGTAGGCGAGACCCGTCTGCTCGAGGATGCCCGCCTTCCGCTCGTTCGTCGTCAGGATGTCGCTCGGCGCCTCCGGCGCGACGATGGCGACCTTCCGCTGCGCCTCGTCGAGCGCCTGCACGAGCGCGCGCCCGAGATCCTCTTCCGCGTGCAGCACGCGCGTGCCCTTCTTCGGCCCGGAGCGGACCTCGGCCGGGTTGCTGCCGAAGAACTGCGGCGTGGTCGCAATCGCCTTTCCCTGGACGATGGTCCAGTGGAGCGACAGGTGGTGCCCTTCCCACCGCAGGCCCCATGTCGCATCCGCGCCCGGCTCGCCGAACACGGTCAGGTAGTAGTTCTCGGGATCGCGGCGCACGGGGTTGTTCTCGATGGCCGCCAGCACCGGCTCCAGCGCGCGGATCGCCTCGGCCTTCGAGTACCCCTTCTGGCTCAGCCCCGCTTCGACGACCCGGAGCGCGGCCTGCTGCTGCGCGGGGGACATGCGCTTCAGCGGCAGCCCTTCCCGCTCGCGCGGCACGTAGAACCAGTTGAACCGCTCTTCGCTGTCGAAGGGGAACTGCACACGCGCGCGCTGCGAGGCGTCGAGCGTGTCGAGGAACGAGCGGACGGCGTCGGCGAGCGCCACCGACAGCTCGTCAGCCAGCGTCGGCGGACTCGACACGATCAGGCAGGCCGCCGCGGCGAGCGGCAGCAGCGCGCGAGGTATTGGCATGGCGCGCATTGTAGGCGAACCACAGACGCGCGGCCAGCAGGATTCCGATGATGACGCCGTAGCGCACCGGGCGGGACGTATCGGCCTTCACCAGCCACAGGTAATGGACGACGGCGAGAGTGGCGGAGGCGTAGACCAGGCGGTGGAGGCGGTTCCAGCGGCGCCCGCCCAGCCGCCGGATCCAGCCGGCCGTCGACGTCGCGGCGAGCGGCACCATCAGGACGAATGCCGAAAACCCGACCGTGATGAACGGCCGCCGCCCGATGTCGGCGGTGATCTCGGCGAGGTCGAAGAACTGATCGAACCAGATATACGTGAGGAAGTGCAGCGACCCGTAGAAGAAGGCGAACAGGCCGAGCATCCGGCGGTACCGGATGAGCCAGTTCCAGCCGGTCCAGCGGCGCAGCGGCGTGATGAGCAGCGTGAGGACGAGGAAGCGCAGCGTCCAGGTGCCGGTCTCGTCCGTGATCGCGTCGAGCGGGTTCGCCCCGAGCGTGTCGGCGAACGCGCCGTAGACGAGCGCGCCGAACGGCACCAGGGCCGCCAGGAACACGAGCGGCTTCAGACGGGCAACCATCGAATCGGTGGCGGCCGGGGCGATCGCCGGGCCGGTTGCGCCGGCGATCACCCGGACTCAGTAGTGCTTCCGCAGGTCCATGCCGGCGTACAGGTGCGCGACCTGGTCGGCGTAGCCGTTGAACATCAGCGTCTTGCGCTTGAAGAACTCGCCGATGCGCCGCTCGCGCGCCTGGCTCCAGCGGGGATGGCTCACCTCCGGGTTCACGTTCGCGTAGAACCCGTACTCGCTCGGCTGCATGATCTCCCAGGTGCCCTTCGGCTGGTTCTTCACGAGCCTGATGTGGACGATCGACTTGATGCCCTTGAAGCCGTACTTCCACGGCACGACCAGCCGGATCGGGGCGCCGTTCTGGTTCGGCAGCACCTCGCCGTAGAGCCCGACCGCCAGGATCGTCAGCGGGTGCATCGCCTCGTCCAGCCGCAGCCCCTCGACGTACGGCCACCGGAGGAAGCCGCGCCGCTGGCCGGGCATCTGCTCCGGGTCGCGAAGCGTCCTGAACTCGACGAACCTCGCCTCCTCCGTCGGCTCGACGCGATCGAGCAGCGCCTTGAGCGGGAAGCCGATCCAGGGGATCACCATCGACCAGGCCTCGACGCACCGCATGCGGTAGATGCGTTCCGAGAGCTGGTGCGGCTTGATCAGATCGTCGATCGCGAACTCGCCTCCCTTGCGGACGGCGCCGTCGATCGTCACCGTCCACGGGCGCGTGCGCAGGCTGCCGGCGTTGCGCGACGGGTCGTCCTTGTCGACGCCGAACTCGTAGAAGTTGTTGTAGGTGGTGACGGCGTCGTACGGGGTCAGCTCCTCGCCGGTCGTGCTGAGCGGGCTCTTCGTGAAGGAGAGCGTCTGCCCCTTCCCCTGTGCCCCCTCGACCCCGCAGGCGCCGAGGGTTCCGGCCACGAGCGGCACGGTCGCGGCCTGGATGAACTCGCGGCGGCGCAGATACAGCGCCTTCGGCGTGACCTCGCTCCAGCGGAGGTCCGGTGCGCGTCGAATCAGCATCCCTGCCCCCTCATCCCGCGCCGCCCGGAGGTCCGGCGTACGGGCTCCATGCCCCCATGCTCCCACAAACGCACGGCGCGGCGAACCACGCCGGCAGCAATACCCACTCAGATGCCGTCCGTGCCCGATGGTTCCGCGACGGCCCGAAGCTCGACCACCGCACCGGCGATCCGCTCGTCCCCATCGCGGGCCAGGGACAGGCGGCCGCCGCCGGCTTCGAGCACGGCACGCGCCAGCGGCAGCGTGAAGCCGAGGCCGCCGACCTCGGCCACTTCGTGTCCGGCCGGCTGAACGCGGCCGGTCAGTCCGGCCTGCACGGCCACGCGGTCGCCAAGGACGGCGGTGCGGATCGGGAGCGTGGCGCCGTTGGGAAGCGGACGTGCGACCGCGGAGAACACCGCAGCCAGCGCCGGCACGAGCCGGCCGGGCAGCGCGGCGACGTGCACCGCCGGCGCGGCGTCGATCGCGACCGTCAGTCCTGGCCGGGCTGCCCCGACGAGCGCGGCCGCCTCCGTCAGCGCGGGGGCGAGCGGCGCCGGACGCGGCTCGGCGGCCGGCGTGTCGTGCAGCCGCGTCCAGTCGCGCATCTGCCCGACGATCGTCTCCACCTGCCGGCACGCGCGCAGGGCCCGTTCGAGGAGCGCCCGCGTCTCGTCGTCGATCGTGTCCGAGGCGAGCAGGCGCTGCACCGATCCGGTCGCGACGGTGAGCGGCGAGCGCAGCTCGTGGACGGCCAGCGAAAGGAGCGCGCGCGCGTCATCGCGCTCGCGTGCGCTCACGGCGGCCCCGGCATCGCATCCGACCGGACGATCGCGCCCGTCGTCGCGTCGACGTAGTGCGTGACCAGCTCGGTGCCGGAGAACACGCGCGCCCGGTAGACGAGCACGTAGGTGCCGTCCTCCTTCGGCAGCACGAGCAGCTCCGGCGGCAGGCTGGGCCCGAGCCGCTCCGGCGCGAGCGCCTGGATGGCCGCCTCCGCCTCGGCGCGCGTCAGCTTCGGCACGGGATTGACGCGGATGTCGCGATACAGCGTGCCGTCGATGGCCTGCGTCGATCCGTTGACGAGCCGCCGCCAGAGCGATCCGCCTTCGACGGGCACGCCCCGATGGAGCTGATCGAACCACTGGTCGCGGGCGCCGTCGGGCTGCTCGCGCTCCTCGCGCAGCCGGAGCGCGCCGGTCCGGAGCATCTGCGGGATGCGCTTGTGCCACTCCGCGAGGAATTCGGCCGAGTCCCCCTGCACCCGTTCGGCCTGCGGGTTCTCATTCCGGCCCGGCGCCGGCTGCGCGGACGCGGCGTCCGCGCCGAGCGCGACGAGGCAGATCAGGGCACCGGCGAGCAGGCGCATGACACGCGACTGTGCCACGACGTCGCGGGGTCTGCAAGTACTGGGCCTTGGGCCGCTCTGGGCTTTGGGCGCTTTGGGCTTTGGGCTTTGGGCTTTCGGCCTTGGGCTTTGGGCTTTGGGCTTTGGGCTCACGGTTCCGGATGCGCGGCGCCAACAGGGGCTTGGTCGGACGGCACTCGCTGTCGCGCAGTCGGATCAAGACAGCTGCCTGGCATGTTGCGCGCGCTGCCCTGCGCAGCGTACGTGAACAGCGTGACTGCGAACGCCGCTCGGGCGAGGCCGTACGCCCGTCACACCCGGACGAGCCCAAGGCCAAGAGCCCAAAGCCTAAAGCCCAGAGCGGCTCAGGCCACCCGGGGGGCCGCTCGGGGGCCGCTCGGTCGATGCTAGGATGTGGGCCGTTGGCCTCGACGCTGTCCACGCTCGTCGTCATCCGGAACAACCGCGAGTTCCTCGGCCGGTGCCTCGAGTCGCTTCCGCCCGGCAGCGAGGTCGTGGCCGTGGACAACGCCTCCACGGACGGCAGCGCGGAGTTCGTCGCGGAGACGTTCCCGCACGTCCGGCTGATTCGCAGCGACCGGAATCTCGGGTTCGCCGGCGGCATCAACCGCGCGGCGCGTGAGGCGACCGGCGACTATCTGCTCCTCCTGCACCCGGATGCCGAGGCGACGCCGAACGCCGTCGCCCGGCTGATGGCGTTTCTCGACGAGCACCCGACGTGCGGCGCCGCGTGCGGCCGGCTGCTCTCGATGACCGAGCAGTGGCAGCGCGGGCTGAACCTCCGCCGGCTGCCGCGTTATCACACGCTGGCCGCGCATCTCCTGCTGCTCGGCTACCTGTGGCCGGACAACCCGATCTCGCGTCACGCCAGGGCGGCCGACGTCGGCGACTCGAAGCCGCACCTGGTCGAGCAGCCGACGGCGGCGTGCCTCCTCGTCCGCCGGCATGCGTTCGAGCACGTCGGCGGCATGGACGAGCAGTTCGCGCCGGCCTGGTTCGAGGAGGTCGACTTCTGCCGGCGGCTCCTCGTCGTCGGCTGGACGATCTTCTTCATCCCGCGCGCGCCGTTCCGGCATATCGGCGGGATGTCGATGCGGCAGCTCACCTGCGCCGACATCCAGACGCTGTACTACCGGAACCTGGAGCGCTACATGGCGAAGCACCACGGCCTGCTCGCGCGCCCGTTGACGCGCGCGCTGGTGGTGACGGGCATGGGCCTGCGCACGGCGGGCAGCCTCCTGAGCGGCGACATGCGCAGGGTCCGGATGTTCGGCGCCGTGTGCCGCGCGGCGGCGAAGGGCTATCCGGAGCAGCCCGCCGGGATCGCCGATGCGTAGCGCGGCCGCGCTGCTGGTCGCGGCCGCCGCTCTGCTCCTGCCCTGCACGCGCGCCGACCTGGCCGCGCAGCTCCGGCTCGCCGATGCCGGAGACCGTCAGGCGCTCCGCAGCTGGTTCGTGCTGCTGGCCGACGCCGCGTTCTACGAGCCGCCGGCCGAGGTCACCGACTGCGCGGCGCTCGTGCGCTACGCCCTGCGCGAATCGCTCCGCCCGCACACGCCCGAGTGGCTGCGCCGCGCCGGCCTGCCGGCCGCCCCCGGCCTGCCCGACGTCCGCGAGCGCCCGTCCGGGCGCGACGGCCTGCTGCCGATCTTCCGCGTCTCGGCACGTCCCGACGACCTCGCGGAGTTCGCCGACGCGCGGACGATCGTCCGCTGGAACGCCTGGCAGGTGTCGCGCGACGTCTCGGTGGCGCGCCCCGGCGACCTGCTCTATTTCCGGCAGCCGTCGCAACGCCAGCCCGACCACCTGATGATCGTCGTCGGCGCGTCGCGCTTCGATCGCGCCGCCCCGGACTTCGTCGTCTATCACACGGGGCCGGACGGCGACGACCCGGGCGAGATCCGGAAGGTCCGGCTCGCCGACCTGCTCCGGCATCCGGCGCCGCGGTGGCGTCCCGTTCCGTCGAACGAGGCCTTCGTCGGCGTCTTCCGCCTCACGTCGTTCCCATGACAGGAGTCTTCCGCCACGCCGGCCGTGTCGTGCTGGTCATTGCCGCACTGCTCGCGCCGGCAGCCGCGACGAACGCGCAGGACGCGCCCGACGATCGACCGGCCTTCTCGCTCTCGAGCGGCACGATCTTCACGACGGCCGACACGCCCGCGGTCTACCTGACGTTCCGCAATCTCGAGGGGCTCGACTTCCGGGTGTATCGCGTCCAGGACCCGGTGGCGTTCCTCGCAGGGCTCGAGGATCCGCACCAGCTCGGCAGCGAGCGGCCGCTCGTGCCGCAGGCCCCCACCCTGCTCGAGCGCATCGCGACCTGGAAGGCGCGGTGGCGCTCGCGGATCCGATCCTTCGTCCGATCGCAGTTCAGCTCCGACTACCGCCGCGCGCGGCGCGAGCGCCTCGACGCCAGCGCGGTCGTCCTCCGCCGCCAGACGACCCGCGCGCGATCGTTCGCGCAGGTCCCGCTGCTCAACCCGTCGCAGCTGGTGACGTCGTGGCACGAGATCCTCCCGCGCCTGCGCGACACCGACGTCCGCCGCATCCCGATCGACACGCGCGAGCCGGGGCTGTACGTGGTCGAGGCGGTCTCGCCGCCGTACCGCGCCTACACGATCGTCGTCGTGTCGGACATCGGGCTGGTCTCGAAGGCGGCGCCCGGGCAGCTGCTCCTGTATGCGGCCGACCGCTTCACCGGCGCGCCCGCCGCCGGCTGCCGCGTGCAGGTCCTCGCGGACCGGCAGCCGATCGCCTCGGGGACGACCGACGCCGACGGCCTGTTCGAAGCCCAGCCTGCGGCCGGCCACGACTCGTACGTCTCCATCGCGCGCTGCGGCGATCAGGTCACGATTGCCGATCCGGGCGGCTGGTACCTGCGCGAGGCGGCGCGCGAGCTGATCGGCTACGTCTTCACCGACAAGCCGATCTACCGTCCCGGCCACACGGTCCACGTCAAGGGCTTCCTGCGATGGCGGACGCACGGCGCGCTGGTGCCGTTCGACGCCGGAGAGGTCGAAGTCCGCGTCTCCGACCTGACCCAGAAGGTGATCTACCGCGAGCGGCGTCCGGTGGATGCGTTCGGCGGCGTGACGGCCGACATCCCGCTGGGGCCCGGCGTGGCCCTCGGCCACTACGTGATCGCGATCCTGCACGGCGATGAGACCGCGACCGCCGGCTTCGAGGTCCAGGAGTACCGGAAGCCGGAGTTCGAGGTGATCGTCCGCGCGGAGCAGCCGTTCGTCGTCCAGGGCACCGGCATCACCGCGACGATCGACGCGCGGTACTACTTCGGCCAGCCGGTGGCCAACGGGCGGGTGGCCTGGGTCGCGCACAAGCAGCCGTACTACTCTCCGCTGCGCTGGTCGGACGATGAGGACGAGTTCGGTGGCGGTTACTGGTACGGCGACGAGCAGACGCTGCAGGGCGAGACACGGCTCGGCCCCGACGGGCGCGCGACGATCGTCGTGCCCACGGAGCCCGACGACGACCGGCGCGACTACAGCCTCCGCATCGAGGCGCGCGTGACCGATGCCGGCGGCCGCGAGGTCTCCGGCAGCCGCGTCGTCCATGCGACGATCGGCACCTTCCTGATCGCGGCGTCGACCGACCGCTATCTGATCAGACCCGGCGAGACCACGACGCTGCGCGTGCGCGCGGTGAGCTACCAGGGCGAGCCGAAGGCCAACCTTCCGGTGCAGGTAGCCCTTCAGCGGCGGCTCGCCACCTACGGATGGGAGGACGAGCGCGGCGTCCAGGAGGTCACGTCCGCCACCATCACGACCGACGCGAACGGGGACGCGTCGTGGGTCGTGCCGACACCGCAGGAGCCGGGTGATTACCGGATCCGGGCGCGCGCCATGGAGAAGGGGCGCGCGATCGAAGACGACGCGTACGTCTGGCGTCCGGGTGGACGGGCCGACGAAGAGGGCCTGTCCGACGAGTACCGCTATCTCGAGCTCATCCCGGAGCGCCGGACCGTGATGCCGGGCGAGATCGCGCGGTTCCTCATCCGCGGCGCCGAGTTCGACGCGCACGTCCTCGTGACGAAGGAGGCGGACCACGTCTCGTGGCGGCAGGTGATCCAGGCGCGCGGCAACGGGACGATCGAGGTGCCGATCACCGAGGAGGACGTCGGCGACGTCTGGGTCAACCTCGTGTTCATGCAGGAGAAGCGGCTATATCGCGCGGAGCGCCGCGTCCGCGTCCCGGCCGTCAGCCGCGCGATCACTGTGACGATCACGCCGGAAGCGGAGACGGCCCGTCCGCGTGAGCCGGCGCGCTTCCGCGTCAAGGCCGTCGACGCGACCGGTGCGCCCGTCCGCGCGCAGTTCGGCCTCGGCGTGATCGACGAGGCCGTGTACGGCGTGAAGCCGGACAACACGGCAGACCCGCTGCAGTACTTCTACCGGCGGTCGTACAGCCGCGTCGGGACGCAGTTCTCGCGCGAGTACTACTTCGTCGGGTACTCGGGCACGGAGGTCCTGCGCCTCGCGCAGAAGCGCCGGCCGTACAGCCTTGCCGACTTCAAGGCGGACAAGCCCGCCCAGCCGCAGGTCCGCAAGGAGTTCCCGGACGCGATCTACTGGATCGGCGATCTCGTCACGGACGCCAACGGCGAAGCCATGGTGACGCTGACGTATCCCGATGCGCTCACGACCTGGCGCGTGACGGCACGCGGCGTGACCGCCGACACGAAAGCCGGGCAGGCGGTCGCGCGGACGACGGTGACGAAGGACTTGATCGTGCGTCCGATCACGCCGCGGTTCCTCGTCGAAGGCGATCGTCTGACGGTACCCGTCGTCACGCACAACTACCAGGACGGAACGGCGACGGCGCGCGTCGAGCTCGACGCGGCAAATCTCACCGTCACCGGAGCGCCCGCGTCCACGGAAGCCGCGATCCCCTCCGGCGGCGACGTGCGGCTCGACTGGAAGGTCGAGGCCGGGACGGCCGGCACCGCCACGGTCACCGCGCGCGCGACCACTGAAGCGGCGGCCGACGCCGTCGAGCTCTCGTTCCCGGTGCAGCCGTTCGGATTGCAGCGCGAGACCGGCAGCTCCGGTTCCGCGCGCGGAGGCAGCACGGCCTCCGCGCAGCTGACCGTTCCCGCCGACACGAACCCGGCCGCCCGCACGATCTCGGTGCGGCTCGCGCCGTCGCTGGCCGGCTCGCTGCTCGGCGCGCTCGACTTCCTGACGGGCTATCCCTACGGCTGCACGGAGCAGACGCTGTCGCGATTCCTGCCCACGCTGGTCGTCCAGCGCGCGATGACGCAGCTCGGTCTGCAGGCCACCGAACGGCTCTCGCTCGTCGACCGGCAGGTCACGGCCGGCGTCGCGCGGCTGCTCGAGTACCAGCACGACGATGGCGGGTGGGGCTGGTGGCGGACGGACGAGAACCATCCGTTCATGACGGCGTATGCGGTATACGGGCTGCTCGAGACACGCCAGAACGGCTATCACGTCGACGAGTGGCGCATCCGTCGCGGCCTGAACGCGATGGTCGAGCAGTATCGCGAGTACCCGCGGGCGGTTCCCGCGCTGAAGGCGTACATGCTCTTCGTCCTCGCGCGCGCGTCGGCCGCCGGCCTGGAGCCCACCCCTGGCGACGAGCCGTTCGATCGCGCCGCGGCGCTGGACGAGGTGTGGAACGCGCGCGATCGGCTGACGCCATACGGGCGCGCGTTGTTGCTGCTGGCGTTCGACGCGCTGAAGGATCCACGAGGCGACGAGCTCGCCCGCACGCTCGCCGGCGAGGCGGAGCGGCGCGGCGACCTGGCCTGGTGGACCGTCGGTCGCGACCCGCTGCTGGACGACTGGAGCGACACGAGCGTCGAGGCGACCGCGATGGCCGTGCAGGCGCTGGCGCCGCGCATGCCGTCGGACCCGCTGCTCGAACAGGCCGTCCGCTACATCCTCGCGCGCCGCCAGGCCGGCGCGTGGATGAGCACCAAGGCGACGGCGATGGCGGTGTACGGGCTGACCGCGTACATGACGGCACGCGGCGAGCGTGCGAGCCCGGTCAGCGTGGAGGTCGCGGTGAACGGCGCGCCGGTGCAGACGGTCGCCTTCGAGGCCGACGACATCACCGCGCCCGATCCGGTGGTGGTCACCGCCCCCGCACGGGAGGGAGAGAACGCCGTCACGCTCACCGTCACGGGCGAGGGCACGGTCTACTGGTCCGCGTCGGCACGTTACTTCGAGACGCGCACGCCGATCGCCCGCACCGGCGGACGCGAGCTCGCGATCGCGCGCGAGTACTTCTCGCTGACCCCGCAGCGCGTCCGCGACCGCATCGTCTACCGGCAGGTGCCGTTCGACGGAGCGGCTTCGCCGGGAGACGTGCTGCTCGTGCGGCTCACGGTGGCGGGCGCAAGCGACTGGCGGTATCTGCTGATCGAGGATCCGCTGCCGGCCGGATCCGAAGCCATGGCCGACGACTCGCTCTACGAGCTGGAGCGGCCGCTTGCCGGGTCCTGGCGGAACCGGCGCGAGCTGCGCGACGACCGCGTGGTGTTCTTCCAGGACGGGCTGCCCGGCGGGCGCGTGGAGTTCTGGTACCTGCTGAAGATCACGTCGCCCGGCGTGTTCACGGCGCTCCCGGCGCGCGTCACGCCGATGTACGTGCCGGACGTCATGGCGTCGACGACACCCGAGATGGTGACGATTGCGAATGGAGGGGCGCAGTGACCGCGCGGCTCGCCGTGATCGCCTCGTGGCTGCTGGGCGGGCATCTGCTGCTGCTCGGGATCTTCTGGGGACTCCTCAACATCCCCGAGAGCTCCGTCCTGATGCTCGGCCTCTCCGCACTCACGGTCGTCGCGCTGGTCGCGGGGGTTGCCACGATCCACGCGGGCGCGGTGGCCGCGTGGCAGCACGAGAACGGCCTCGTCCGCACGCTGCTGACCGGCATCCGCCACGCGCCGCCGTTCCTGCTGGCAACGTTGCTGTTCTGTGTGATCCGCGTCGTCACCGGGTGGCTGCTCGAGTGGCACGCCGGGATCGCCGGCCAGATCGACGCGATGATCATCGCGCGGACCGGCAGCCCGCGAACGGAATGGCTCCACGCGCTGGTGTTCTGGGCGCTGCAGTTCGTGCGATGGCCGCTGGCGCTCACGCTGTCGCTGACGCTGCTCGCGGCCGTCGTCCGCGGCGGCTTCGGCGTGCTGCGGGATGCCGGCTGGGTCCGCGCCGCGCTGCGGCCGGCCCGCTGGCTGCTGATCACGGTGTGGCTGGTGCTGCTGATCGTGCTGCCTGTGCAGGCAGTCGACTGGCGGCCCGGCGGCCTCGCGCTATCGCTGGAGCCGTGGTTCGTCGCCGCCAAGCTGGGGCTGATTGCTGTGGCGGCCGCGGTGGGCTGGGCGCTCATTCTGCGCACCGCAGCGCGCGACTAGCCCGGACTGGGCTTTAGGGCCTTCTTGGGCTTTGGGCCTTTGGCGTTGGGCCTTTGGCTTTGGGCCTTGGGCTCTAGGCTTTGGGCTTTGGGCTTTGGGCTTTGGGCTGGTCCGGGGTGTGACGGGCGAACGGCGTTGCCCCCGCGGCGTTCGCAGTCTCGCTTCTCACGTGCGTCGCAGACGGACGCCGTGCGATGTGCTTGCTGCTCCCTTTGAACTCGGCCAGCGTGACAGCGAGCGTCGTTCGGTTGAGGGCCTGAAGCCACCACGCATCCGGAACGGTGAGCCCAAGGCCCACAGCCCAATGCCCAAAGCCTAAGAAGGCCCAAAGCCAAAAGCCCAAAGCCCAAGGTCCAAGGGCCCTATCGAATCTCCCCCCACGGCGTGCCGCCCTGGATCTCGCGCGCGACGCAGGCGGCCGCGCGCGCGTAGGCCTCGCGCGCGACGGCCGGCGACGGCGGGCGTCGCAGGTCGTCGTCGGACGGGCAGCGCACGCGGCGCGGGCGGCCGTCCTCGCCAAGCAGCGACGCCGGCGGCGGCTCGCCGGCGAAGTACATCGCGACCCCTTCCCTCACCCACTCCGGCCGATCCCCGAGCACCGGCGCGGTGAGCACGTGCGCCAGCTCGTGCCGCAGCGTCGACTCGAGCGTGCCCCGCGCCCACAGGACGGCCGGCGGCAGCAGATCCACGCGCGTGCCGCGCGTCCGCGCCGCGGACCACCACGGCTCCTGCGTCTCACGCTGGAAGCTCGCCGCGGATGGATGGAACACGAGATCGATCCGGTCCGGCGCCTGGCGTCCGGTCGCACGCACCAGCGCGTCGAGGGTGCGGCGCGCGTACTCCGTCAACGCCGCGCGCTCGGACTCGGCGGTCGGAGGGAGCACGATCCGCAGGTTCGAACCGGATGCCGCCGCCCGTGCCGGCGGCGCCGTCTTCGCGGCCTGCATCACCGGTGGGGTCTGGGGCTGCCGTGCCGGCTCTGGTGCCGGCGCGATGCGCGTTGTCGGCGCGGACGCGCCGGCGGGCATCCGCATCACCCTCAGCCCCGGGTAGTAGGCGTCGAGAATCTCCTGCACCGCCTCGCCGCGCTCCGCGCGTCGCGCCGCTCCGGTCACGCACATCCCGACGCCGTGTCCGAAACCGCGGCCGTCGAACCGGTAGCCGTTGCCGGTCCGCCGCAGGTCGAACGCGGTGCTCTTCACGAGCTGCCAGCCGAGCGTGCGGCCCACGGCCATCCTGAAGTCCTGTCCCGTGATGCGATCCGGCACGAGCCCTTCGAGGCGCAGCCGAAGGACGCGGCCCGACGAGGAGCGCCCGTCGATTGAGAGGCGGAGCAGGCGGCCCCGGCTGAACCCGGCAGCACGCAGAGCGCGCTCGAGGTCCTGGACCGGGATCTCCGCGGCCCAGCGCGGCTCGCCGCCGCACGCCCGGTCGCGCCTCGACGGCAGCCACGAGGGATCGTCCGCGCCCGGCCAGACGGCCGACGGCCGTTCGGTACGTCCGCCGCACGAGGCCGAGAAGTACACCGGCACCGGCACACCGCGGTCGACGAGCACCTGCCCTTCCGTCGCCCGGGCCGCGCGCCGCGCCGCCTCGTGCGGCTCGCGCAGGACCTGGCAATGCGTCAGCGTGCACAGGTCGAAGCCGTCGCGTGCGTGCCGCCCACGGTTCGCGAGCGCGAACGTGCGCACGGCGATGGCCAGCGCCTCGAGCGCCGCCGGCGCGCTGCGCGGCGCCGCTTCGCCCGCGACGACGCGCGCGACGTAGTCTTCGAGCTCGTACTCGCGAACGGCATACTGCCGACCCTGTGCGGTGCCGACGCGGAGCAGGGTCTGACGCGACGTCGCAGCGTTCCCGCTCGCGCCCGGCGACGACCGTGCATCAGCCTTCGTCGGAACCGCCCTCGTGCGCTGGGCTGTCGCGATCTCCGCAGCCAGCTGGGCCGCATTCGTGCCGGCGGCGCCGGCCGCCATGAGCACGAGGCCGCGCGCCGGGTTCGTCGCCGGCCACGCAGCCACGACGAGCCCGTGCACGCCGCCGCCCGGTGCATCCGCCGTGCCGGTCTTGGCGGCGGCGTCCAGTCCCCGATCCGCGAAGGCGTCCGCGGTGCCGTAGAGCGCGGCGCCGCGCAGGCCGTCCATCACGATACGGCGGGCCGCATCCGTCAGCTCCACGCCAGGCGCACCGGTCACGACACGGCGCAGCGCCTCGAGCAGCGCGAGCGGGGGCACCGGCGTCGCGCGCAGCCCCGTCACCGCCAGGGGCATCGGGGCATCACCAGGCGACGGCGGCAACCCCAGCGCCGTCAGCACGGCGTCGAACCGCCCGCGCGGCAACCGGCTGCCGACCGTCGCAAACCAGACGTTGCAGGAAAGGGCCAGCGCCTCGGACGGGCCGAGCGCATGGCGTTGCCGTGGATGGCTGCACCGGACGACGTGCCCGCCCACACGGGCCTCGCCCCTGCACGGCACGCGAGTCCCCTGTGTGACGATGCCCGCATTCAGGGCAGCGATGAGCGCGGGAAGCTTCAGGATCGACCCGGGCTGCACCGGCGTCTGCAGCCGCGCGCCGTCCGACTCGGCGACCACGGCGCCCCCGGGCCACTCGACGACCCGCCATGCGGCACCGGCGGTGCCCTCCGCCGGGGCCTCCGCGCCGACGCGCGAGAACGAGAGGGACGCGGCGCCGGCGAGCGCGAGGCCGAGGAGCAACCACCTCATCCGGAACGGCCCGTGACGAACGCCAGCACGTCCTCCCACATCGGCTCGAGCACGGACAGCAGCTGATGACCGTCGTCAACCAGCCGCACCGTCGTCCAGGGGCGCGTCGACGCCCAGCGCTCGACCTCTGCGGCGGGCACGACCTCGTCCTGCCGCCCCTGCCAGATGAGCGTCGGAGTCCGCACCGTGACCGCGTCCGAATCGTACCGGCGCGCGTCCTCCATGAACGCCCAGTGCAGCCGGCGCATCCGGTCCTCGGCGTAGTGGAAGATCTCGATCCACCCGGTGCGCTCCCACTCCGCCATGCGCTCGGGCCCGAAGTCGCGAGCCAGGCCCGGCGCCAGGTCGAGCGCCGGCGCCAGGAACACGAGCCGTTCGACCGGGCGCGCCGGGTCCCAACCAGCCTTCGCGACGGCATGGAGCGCGACGAACGCGCCCAGGCTCGAGCCGACGAGGACGACGGGGCCGGCGGGCATCGCCGCTGCGGCCTCGCGGACGCGCTCGATCATGCGCGTCACCGTCAGCGTGCTGAAATCGGGCTGGTTCAGGTCCGGGCAGTCGGCCGGCAGGCCGGCCGCCCGCGCCCGCTCGACGAAGAACCGCGCCTTCGACGACTGCGGCGAGCTGGCGAACCCGTGCAGGTAGAGGAGCGCCGGTGCGCTCATGGCTGGCAGCCGGTCATAGGTAGTTCGGACAATCGGGCCGGCACCGGCATTTGATCTCCGCATTGCCGGTGGTGTTGTAGTTGTAGCTGAGCTCCTCGCCCTTCCTGATGTTCCGCGCGGCCCGGATCCAGATCGTCCCGTTGACGATGTGCGCGTAGCAATTGGGCTTGCAGGAATGATTGATGAAGCGCGCGATGTTGCCGCCGACGTTGGCGTCGATGACCCATCGGTTGTTGAGCGTGAAGCACCAGATCATGCCGCGCCTGAGGTACCGCGCCTCGCGCTTCCGGCTCTCCTTGTGGGTGATTTTCTCCCCGGCGTAGTCGATGATGCGTTTGTTTTTCGGGATGTCCTGGGTCGCGAACACGCCCCAGCCAGCTATCTTCGAACGTCTCCGAACGATCATGCGCCCAACAAGATAACATCGCCGCGCGCCGGCGCACCTCGATCGGACGGGCCGGCGTGCACGGATGGGACCGCGCAGGGTGTCCGCGTCGAGGCTGATATAGTGGTGCCCCGGGCGTCCCGTCCGGCAGGAGGTTGCGCATGGAAGGGATATTCACATCGTGGGGCCGGATTCTCGGTGGATATCCGCCCTTCCTGTCGATCGAGATCACCCGCGAGTGTCCCCTCCGCTGTCCCGGCTGCTACGCATACGGCGACGAACACCTCGGCGGCACGATGACGCTGCGCGAGGTGCGCGACTTCAAGGGGCAGGCGCTCATCGACGGCGTGCACGCGCTCGTCGATCGCTACAAGCCGGTGCACGTCTCCATCGTCGGCGGCGAGCCGCTGGTGCGGTTCCGGGAGCTCAACGAGCTGCTGCCGCAGCTGTCGGCGCGCGGCCTCTACGTCCAGGTCGTCACGAGCGCGGTCCGGCCGATTCCGGTCGAGTGGGCCTCCATCCCCCGGCTGTCGGTGGTCGTGTCGATCGACGGGCTGCCGGCCGAGCACGACGTGCGCCGGGCGCCGGCGACCTACGACCGCATCCTCAAGCACATCGTCGGGCACCAGATCGTCGTGCACTGCACCGTGACGCGGCAGCAGGTGCAGCGCGACGGCTACCTCGAGGAGTTCGCCCGTTTCTGGCAGGAGCAGCCGCACTGCCGGAAGATCTGGTTCAGCCTCTACACGCCGCAGATCGGCGAGGAGTCGGCCGAGAAGCTCACGCCGGAGAATCGCCGCGACGTCGTCGCGGCGCTGATGGTGCTGCGGGAGCGCTACCCGAAGATCCAGATGCCGCGCGGGATGATCGAGGTCTACGCGGACCCTCCGGCCTCGCCGGACGAGTGCGTCTTCGCGCGGGTCACGAAGTCCTACTCCGCCGACCTCGAGACGCGCATCACGCCGTGCCAGTTCGGCGGCAGGCCGGACTGCGCCAACTGCGGCTGCATCGCGTCGGCGGGGCTCGGCGCGATCGGCCGGTACCGGCTGGCCGGCCCCCTCAAGGTGGACCATGTGTTCAATGCGTCCATCCGGGTCGGGGAAGCGGTGCGCCGGCTGCGCGAAGGGCTGAGCCCGCCGCCGAAGCCGCGGACCCAGACCGCCCCGACCTCCTGACCGGCGGGCGGCGCTGATAGACTGGGGCGCCAGGCGCCCGGGCAACGCCCGGCGCCAGGTCAGGGGTGCCCATGATCAGCCGCCGTCCATCCCGTTCGCCGCGCCTGCGGGCCGGCCTCGCCCTGCTCGGCGCCGCCGTGTGGGCGGTGGCCGCCGGCGCGGTCACGCTCGAGCTGCCCAACGCCGAGGGGTCGCTGAAGTTCGCCGTGATCGGCGACAGCGGCAGCGGCTCGTACCGGCAGTACCAGGTCGCCGGGCAGATGGTGCTCGCGCATCGTGCGTTTCCGTTCGAGTTCGTGCTGATGCTCGGCGACAACATCTACGGGCGCGAACGGCCGAAGGACTTCGTGCAGAAGTTCGAGCGGCCCTACCAGCCGCTGCTCGACGCCGGCGTGACCTTCTACGCGGCGCTCGGCAACCACGACGAGCCGCACATCCAGATCCATTACAAGCCGTTCAACCTGAACGGACGTCGCTACCACAGCTTCGTGAAGGGGAACGCCGAGTTCTTCGTGGTGGACAGCACGTTCATGTCCACCGAGCAGCTCAAGTGGCTCGAGGGGGCGCTCCAGGCGTCGGACGCCCCATGGAAGATCGCCTACATGCACCACCCGATCTACTCGTCGGGCAAACGGCACGGATCGGACGTCGAGCTGCGCGCCTTCCTGGAGCCGCTGTTCGTCAAGTACGGCGTCAGCGTCGTCTTCGCGGGGCACGAGCACTTCTACGAGCGGCTGAAGCCGCAGCAGGGGATCGCGTACTTCACGGTCGGATCGGCCGGCAAGCTGCGCGCCGGCAACATCCGGAAGGGCCCGTTGTACGCCGCGGGCTTCGACACCGATCTCAGCTTCATGATCGTCGAGATCATCGGCAACACGATGCACTTCCAGGTCATCTCGCGGACGGGCGAGACCGTCGATCGCGGCACGGTGGCGCGGCGCGAGGTCCCCGCCACCGCGACGGCGGGCGCCGCATCGGTGGGCCACTAGACATGCGCTACGCCGATCGCGTGGTCATCGTCACCGGCGGGACCAGGGGGATTGGCCGGGCCATCGTCGAGGAGTTCTGCCGCGCCGGCGCGCTGGTGACGTTCTGCTCGCACGAGCCGGCCGGCGGCGTCGAGCTCGCCGAGGCGGTGACGCGCCGCGGACCGGGGCGTGCGCAGTTCGGGCTGTGCGACGTCTCGAAGGCCGACGACCTGGCACGGTTCATCGAGGCGACGGCGCAGGCGCACGGCCGGCTCGACTGCCTGGTGAACAACGCCGGGTGGCACCCGCCGCACTACCCCATCGACGGGTTCACGCCGGAGGACTTCCGCGCCCTCTTCGAGCTCAACGTCATGAGCGTCTTCGTCGGATGCCGCACGGCGCTGCCGTGGCTGCGCCGGACGCAGGGCTGCATCATCAATCTCGCGAGCCTGGTCGCCACCATCGGCCAGCGCCATGCGACGACCTACGTCGCGACGAAGGGCGCGGTCCTGTCGTTCACGAAGGCGCTGGCCATCGACGAGGCACCGAACGGCGTGCGGGTGAACGCCATCTCCCCCGGCAACGTCTACACGCCGCTCTGGCAGGAAGCCATCGACGCCTCGCCCGATCCGGCGCGCACGCGCGCGGACGGCGAGGCGGCCCAGCCCGTCGGGCGCATGGGCGAGCCGGCCGAGGTGGCGCGCCTCTGCCTGTATCTCGCCGCCGACGCCACCTTCACCACCGGCGCCGACCACATCGTCTCGGGCGGTGCAGAGCTGGGGTACGGGAGGAAGACAGCAGGCGGTAGGCAGTAGTTGCCAGGAGGGCCGGCCTTCAGGCCGGCAACTGTCACCAGGGGCCGGCCTTCACGCACGGACACGAGGCCCCGCTCCAGCCGGTGGCTCAATGGAAGTCGTGCGACTCGATTTCCACCGGCACCCCCTCCAGCGGCCGAACCCGATCCGCCCGAACCGCGGTGACGCCATCCTCCTGCTGCAGCAGCCCTTCGACCATCACGAAGTGCGACTCGATGATCACCGCGCGCTGCTCCTCGAAGACGTGCGGCCGGACGATCACGTTGCTGATGCCGGTCTCGTCCTCGAGCGTCAGGAACACGAACCCCTTGGCCGTGCCGGGACGCTGCCGCGTGATGACGCAGCCGGCAATCCGCACGCGGCGGCCGGGACGCTGCCGCGGCAGGTCGATCGCGCGCAGCACCCCCATCAGCGCGAGCGCGCGGCGATGGAACGCCATCGGATGCGGGCCGATGGTCAGCCCCGTGCCCGCGAAGTCGGCCGTCATCCGCTCCAGCGGGTTCATCGGGCGCAGCGGCATCAAAGCGGGCGCCTCCTCGTCGACTGACGGGGCGGCGGCCTCCCCGTCCGGCTCGTCCATCCGCAGGGCGAGATCGGGCCGCACGGCCTTTTCGACCTGCCACAGCGCGCCGCGCCGGTCGTAGCCGAGCGACGCGAGCGCGCCGATCTCGGCGAGCACGGTCAGCTCGTCCCGGCGCGCGCCGGTCTTCCGGATCAGATCCTCGATCGAGGTGAACTTCCGCGCGGCACCGCGCGGCGCGGTCCAGTCGTGCGCGCACAGGTTGCAGAAGCAGGCCCAGACGCCGGCCTCGCGCCCCTGCGGCGCGACCTCGAGCAGCGACGGGTCGTCGCAGCCGCACTTCGGACAGCGCGACGGCCGCGGCGGGTCGGCCGGGCGCACCGCAGCGATGGCGCGCCCGACCTGTTCGCGCAGTCCCGTCACGTAGCGCAGCCCCAGCCGGATGCGGCCGTCCGCCTCGATCGTGCAGTCCCAGTCGGAGACCTCGATGTCGATCGGCGCGAAGTGGACGCCGCGCCGCTGCGCGTCCTTCACGAGCGTCGCCGGATGGTAGAAGCCCATCGGCTGGTTGTTGAGCAGCCCGGCGTAGAAGGCCGACGGGTAGTGCACCTTCAGGTACGCGCTGGCATAGGCCAGCAGCGCGAAGCTCGCCGCGTGCGACTCGGGGAATCCATACAGCGCGAAGGAGGTGATCGACGTGATGATCGCCTCCGCCGCCTCTCCCGTGATCCCGCGCGCCGCCATCCCGTCGCGCAGCTGCTGCTCGATGGCCCGCATGCGCTTCTCCGATCGCTTGAATCCCATCGCGCGCCGCAGCTCCTCGGCCTGCCCGCCGGTGAATCCCGCCGCCACCATCGCGATCCGGAGCAGCTGCTCCTGGAAGAGCGGCACGCCCAGCGTGCGCGCGAGGATCGGCTCGAGCGACGGATGCGGATACGTCACCGGCTCGCGGCCGGCGCGCCGGTTGAGGTACGGATGCACCATCTGCCCGACGATTGGCCCGGGCCGGATGATCGCGACCTGCACGACGAGGTCGTAGAAGCACTTCGGCTTCAGCCGCGGCAGCGTCGCCATCTGCGCCCGCGACTCGACCTGGAACAGCCCCACCGTGTCGGCCTCCTGCAGCATCCGGTAGACGGCCGGATCGTTCTGCGGCAGGTGCGCCAGCTCCACCCGCGGCGCCGGCTGGCTGCCCGTCTCCGCGCGCGCCCCGCTTCCCTCCGAGTTGATCAGCGCCAGCGCGTCCTGCAGCACGGCCATCATCCCGAGGCCCAGCAGGTCCACCTTGATGATCCCCATGTCGGCGCAGTCGTCCTTGTCCCACTGCACGACGACGCGGCCGGGCATGGAGGCGTTCTCCAGCGGGACGACGCTGTCGAGACGTCCCTGGCAGATCACCATGCCGCCGCTGTGCTGGCCGAGATGGCGCGGCAGGTCCTGCATCCGGTGCCACAGGTCGGCGAACCGGCGGATCCGGGGATCGGACGTGTCGACGTTCGCCTCGCGCAGGTGGCGCGTCAGCGTCTCGCTGCTGTCGACGTACTCGAAGCGCCCCATCAGCTTCGCCAGCCGGTCGACGAGCGCCGGATCGAACCCGAGCACCTTGCCGACCTCGCGCGTCGCGCTGCGCGCGCGGTACGTGATGACATTGGCCGTCATCGCGGCCCCCAGCTGCCCGTAGCGTTCGTAGACGTACTGGATGACGCGCTCGCGCCGCTCGCCGCTCGGCAGGTCGAGGTCGATGTCGGGCCACTCCCCGCGCTCCTCCGAGAGGAAGCGCTCGAAGAGCAGGTCCATGCCGACCGGGTCGACCGCGGTGATGCCCAGGCTGTAGCAGACGGCGCTGTTGGCCGCCGACCCGCGCCCCTGCACGAGGATCCCGTGCTGGCGGCAGAAGTTGACGATGTCCCAGACGATGAGGAAGTAGCCGGCGAGATCGAGCTTGTCGATGAGCGCGAGCTCGCGCGCGACCTGCGCGCGCGCGCGGTCGTGATACGGCCGGTACCGCTCCCGCGCCCCGACCTGCGTGATCTTCTCGAGGAACGACTGCATCGTCTCGCCCGGCGGGACGGGGTATTCCGGGAAGCGGTAGCCGAGATCGGCCATCGTGTACTCGAGGCGGTCCGCGAGCTCGCGCGTCGCCGCCACGGCCTCGGGCCGATCCGCGAACAACGCCGCCATCGCCTCCGGCGACTTCAGGAAGCGCTCGGCGTTCGCCGACAGCCGGCGCCCGGCTTCCGCCAGCGTGGTGCCGTGATGCAGGCAGAGGAACACGTCGTGCAGCGGCCGCTCGTCGGGCGACGCGAACCGCACGCCGTTGGTCGCCAGCAGCGGGACGCGGTACGCCGCCGCGAGGTCGACGAGCGACTCGTTGTCGATCGCCTCCTCGCGATCGAGGTGCCGCTGCAGCTCGACGTAGACGCGATCGCGCCCGAAGATGCCGATCAGCCGGTCGAGCAGCCCGGCGACCCCGTGCCGCCCTCCCCGCAGCAGCGCGCGGCCGGCGATGGCGACGAGCCCGCCGACGTGGCCGTCGAGCTCCTCGAGCGTCAGCGCCCCTTCCCCCTTCGGGGCGCGCAGCTTCATCTTCGTGATGAGCCGGCAGAGATTCTGATAGCCCTCGCGCGAGGCGACGAGCAGCGGCAGCGTCCAGGTGTCGCCGCGGCGCCGCCGCGCCGTCGCGTGCCCACCGCCGTTCACGCGCCCCCCCGGATCGAGCGGCGCGTCGGCGATCGTCAGCGCGGCGCCGACGAGCGGCTTGATGCCGAGCTGCGTGGCAGCCCTGTGGAACCGGGGCAGGCCGTACACCCCGTCGCGGTCGATCAGCGCGAGCGCCGGATACCCGAGCGCCGCCGCCCGTTCGGCCAGGGTCTCGGGCAGCGACGCCCCCTGGAGGAAGGAGAACGCCGAGGCGGCGTTGAGTTCGATATAGCCCAACATTTCGCTTTTTCTTCGCCATCATAACGAGCCGGTTTTCGGGGATCAAGACACAAGATGTGGGGGATCAGGTCGGATCGGGTCGGATCAGGTCGGATCAGGTCGGATCAGGTCCCGCCCGCGCGGGTGACCGGAGCGCGCGGGCGGATCAGGTCCCGCCTCGCCCGCGTGCGAGTGGTCGCGGGCTCGGCGGATCAGGTCAGATCAGGTCTCGCCCGCGCTGGTCGCGCGGGCGATCAGGTCCTGCCTCGCCCGCATGCAAGTGGTCGCGGGCTCGGCGATGAGGCGGGCTGAAGCCCCGCGCGAAGAACGCGACCAGCGACAGTCTCCGCGTTCTTCGCCCTTCCCGTTTCCCGTTTCCAGTTGCGCTTGATCAGCTCGAGGCGAGCGCCCGTCGCGGGTTCTCTTCGATCAGCTGCCGGATCTCCGCGTCCGACAGCCCGTGCTTCCGCAGCGCCGGCAGGCCGTCGGTGAAGAGCAGGTCGTGGGGGCGGTAGGTGCCGCCGTCGGGCTCGCCGACGTGGTACCACCCGGCGTCGTGCGACACCAGCAGGCGGCCGAGCAGGCCGCGCCGGCGCATCTCGAGAATCAGCTCGACGTGCCGGTCGAAGCTCGCCTCGCTCAGCCCGTCGAACGACACCCACGCGCCGCGCGACGCCGCCCTGGCGTGCACCGCCGGGTCCTTCTCGTTCTGCGCGTGCACCCAGACGAACCGCGAGAGCGGCACCCGGTGGCGCGCGAGCCGCTCGATCTGCGCCATCGCCGCGACGCCGTCGCCGGTGTGCGACCAGATCGGCAGCCCGGTCTCCCTCGTCGTCTGGGCCGCCGCGTCGACCAGCTTCCCGTCGACCTCCGAGAGCGGCCCGGCGTCGACGCCGATCTTCATGAACGCCGGGCGGATGCCGGTGCCGTCGATGCCCTCGCGCGCCTCGCGGATCCAGCGCGCCGCCAGCACCGACGCGGATTCCGTGAAAGCGTGCGGCGGCAGGAACTTGTCGTTCGCGGCGCCGTAATAGCCGGTGTTCGTGAGAATGTGGAGCCCCGTCGCCTTTGCGAGATCGCGCAGCAGCACGGGGTCGCGGCCGATGAAGGCCGGCGTGCACTCGACGAGCGTGCGGCAGCCGAGCGACACGAGGCGCCGCAGATGCGGCAGCGCCTTCTCGAACGCCGCGGTCCGGTCGTAGCGATCCGGGCTCACGCGGTCCGCGCCGATGAAGTCCACGAGCACGTGCTCGTGCGGCAGCACGACGCCGAGCGCGTCCGGCGCAACCGATCCGGTGACGGTCTGAATCGACTCCGCCGCGGCGGTCCGCACCGCGCGCGTCGCGAAGAAGCCGGCAGCGGCCGCCCGCAGCAGCTCACGCCTGGTCATCGCTCAGGCCACGACGTTGACGAGCGTGCCGATCGGCTCGATGGCGATCGAGATCTCATCGCCCGGCGCCAGGGTGAAGTCGTCGGGAGGCACGATGCCGGTTCCCGTCAGCAGCAGGCAGCCGGCGGGAAACGTGTTGTCCCGGAACAGGAAGCGGACCAGCTCCTCCGGCGTCCGCCGCATCGCCTCCAGCGTCGTCCGGCCTTCGTACACGGGCGCGCCGCCGCGCGCGATCGTCAGCACGATCTCGGTCGACGGCGGCAGCGGCTCCTCTGTGACCAGCAGGCCCGGCCCCAGCGCACAGCTGCCGTCGTAGACCTTGGCCTGCGGCAGGTAGAGCGGGTTCTCCCCCTCGATGTCCCGCGAGCTCATGTCGTTGCCGATCGTGTAGCCGACGATGCGCCCGCCGCTCGTCACCATCAGCGTCAGCTCGGGCTCGGGCACGTTCCATTTGCCGTCGCTCCGCAGGCGCACCGGCTGCTGGTGCCCGCGCACGCGATGCGGCGTCGCCTTGAAGAACAGCTCCGGCCGTTCGGCTTCGTACACGCGATCGTAGAAGTCGCCGCCGCCGGCGCTCTTCGCCTCCTCCATGCGCGCCGTGCGGCTGCGGTAGTACGTCACGCCGGCCGCCCACACCTCCTGCGACTGGATCGGCGGCTGCAGCCCGGTGAGATCGGGCGTCCCGGTCAGCGGCTTCATGCCGGCAACCTGCTCGCGCAGCCAGGCCGCCAGGTCGTCGCGGTTCACCACCGCATCCCATGGGTCGGTCAGCCGGAACCACCGGCCGGAGTCGTTGACGAGAATCGACGTGGCAAGACGGTAAAGGTGCATGGGATCAGGTCGAATCGGGTCGGATCGTTCCGGCGCACTCCTGACACCCGCATCAGAACTTGATGTACGCCGTCTGCCACTCCGTATAGAAGTCAATCGCCACGGGCCCCTGCTCGCGCATCCCCATGGACGACGCCTTCGAGCCGCCGAACGGCACATGGTACTCGACGCCCGCCGACGGCAGGTTGACCATCACCAGCCCGGCTTCGACGCGGTTGATGAACTCGTACGCCTTCGTCAGCGAGCTCGTGCAGATCGCGGCCGACAGGCCGTAGCGCACGGAGTTGGCGATCTCGACGGCGTGATCGATGTCGCGCGCCGGCAGCACGCCGAGCACCGGGCCGAAAATCTCCTCCTGCGCCACCCGCATCGTCGGCGCGACGTCGGTGAGCACCGCCGGCGACGAGAAGAACCCGCGCGCGTACGGCCCGTCGCTCAGGCGCTCGCCGCCGCAGAGCAGCCGCGCCCCTTCCTTCGTCCCGACGCCGACGTAGTCGAGCACCGTCGCCAGCTGCCGCTCGTCGATCGACGGCCCGATCTCGATGCCCGGCTCGAGGCCGTTGCCGACCTTCAACGATTTCGTGCGCTCCACGAGCGCCCTGGTGAACCGCTCGACGATCGGCTCCTCGACGATGACGCGCGACGTCGCCGTGCACCGCTGCCCCGTCGAGAAGAACGCCGCGTTGACGACGACGTTGACCGCGTCGGCGACATCGGCGTCGGCGAGCACGATGGTCGGGTTCTTGCCGCCCATCTCCAGCTGCACGCGGGCGCGCCGCTTCGCCGCTTCCACCGCGATCCCGCTGCCGGTGGCCTCCGAGCCGGTGAACGAGATTGCCTTCACAATCGGATTCGTGACGATCTCGTGGCCGACCTTCGAACCCGGCCCGGTGATGAAGTTGATCGCCCCCTTCGTCACGCCCGCCTCGTCCAGCACCTCGACGAGCCGCAGCGCGCAGAGCGGCGACAGGTCCGAGGGCTTCAGCACGACGGCGTTGCCGGCCACGAGCGCCGGCGCGGCCTTCCACGCCGGAATGGCAATCGGGAAGTTCCACGGCGTGATCAGCCCGACGACGCCGAGCGGGCGGCGCTGCGTCTGGATGAAGACGCGGGGCCGCTCCGACGGCACGTGATGACCGCCGAGTCGGGCCCCTTCCCCGCCGAAGTAGCGGAGGATGTTGATGGCGCGCCCGACCTCGCCGCGCGCCTCGGGCAGCGTCTTGCCTTCTTCGCGCGTCATCTCGCGCGCCACCTGCTCGGCGCGCGCCTCGAGCAGCGCCGCGGCACGATGCAGGATCTCGCCGCGCTTCGGCGCGGGGACGGCGGCCCATTTCGGCTGCGCCGCCGCGGCCGCGTCGATCGCCTGCCGCGCATCGGACGCATCGGACTGCTGGAAGAGCCCGACGATGTCGTCCGTGTCGGCGGGGTTGCGATTCTCGAACGTCGCGCCGCTGGCGGCGGCGACCCACTCGCCGCCGATGAAGTTCCTGAAAACCGGAATGCTCATTCACACGCTCCCGCGCGGAGCCGACGCCCCGCCCACAGGCCAGTATGTGATCGTTGCGCGGCCGCCGACCGACAGCCCATCAGTTGCGGCCGCTCGGCTGCGGGTCCGCGGGCAGCGCGAAGGCCACGACTGCATCGCTCACGTCCGATGAGAAGCGCCCGCCGCCACCTGCGGCGACCACGACGAACTGGCGGCCCGAGCGCGGACCGGCATAGGTCACCGGCGTCGCATGTCCGCTGGCCGGCAGCGCGGCCTCCCAGAGCTGCTGGCCCGAGTCGGCCGCGAACGCGCGCAGGCGCGCGTCGTTCGTGCCCGCGATGAAGACGAGACCGGTGGCGGTTGCGATCGCACCGCCGAGGCTCGGCGTGCCGGTGCCGGTGATGCCGCGCGAGGCCAGCTGCGGCGCGTTGCCGAGCGGCACCTGCCACGCGATCTCGCCGGTGCGCAGGTCGACCGCGTGCAGCCGCCCCCACGGCGGCTTGCCGCACGGCAGCCGGTTCGAATCCCAGAACCGCGCGTACTCGCCCCACGGACTGGTCCGCCGGTACGGCGTCGGCGCGCCGGGCGGCTGCGCCGCCATCCGCGCAATGGCGCCGACCTCGTTCGTGTTCACGAAGAGATAGCCGCGCGACGGGTCGACGGCGCCGCCGGACCAGGTGGCGCCGCCGAGCGTCCCCGGAAACACGATCGTCAGCTCCAGCCCCGGCGGCGTGTACAACCCGCCGCTGACGGCCTGGTCGAACATCGCCGCGCACTCGCGCTGCGATTCGGGCGTGACGTCGGTGAGGTCGTCCCTGGTGAGCGGCGCAATCCGCGACAGCGGCGGCGGCTTCACCGGGAACGGCTGCGTCGGCCAGGTCTGCTCGCCCGGCACCGTGCTGGCCGGCACCGGCCGCTCCTCGATGCCGAACACCGGCTCGCCGGTCGTGCGATCGAAGACGAAGACGAGCCCCATCTTCGTCAGCTGCACGACCGCGGGAATCGTCCGTCCCGCACGATCGATATCGACGAGGATGGGTGCCGCGGGCAGGTCGTAGTCCCAGATGTCGTGATGGACCAGCTGCTGGTGCCAGCGCAGCCTGCCGGTCGACCCGTCCAGCGCGACCAGCGCGTTCCCGTACAGGTTGCGTCCGACGCGGTCGCCGCCGTAGAAGTCGTAGGCCGGCGACCCGAGCGGCGCGAAGATCAGCCCGCGCTCGTGATCGACGGTGATCGCGGACCACGCGTTGACGCCGGTCCGCCGCTCACGCGCGCCGTCGCTCCAGGTGTCCGCACCGGGCTCGCCATCCCGCGGCACGGTGTGGAAACGCCAGACCTCGCGGCCGGTCCGCACGTCGAACGCGCGCACGTCGCCGGACGGGCCGTGCGGCGTGCCTTCCGGCAGCGCCGTCCCGACGATCACCAGATCCTGGTAGATCGCCGGCGGCGTCGTCACCGAGTATTCTTCGCCGTCACGCGCGTCCACGCCGGGACGCAGATCGAGCTCGCCGCCATCGCCGAACGAGGACAGCGGCTGCCCCGTGCGCGCGTCGAGCGCGACGAGCCGGCCGTCACAGGTCCCCGAGACGATCGTGAACGCCCCGTCCGGCGGCGCGCCGGCGGCCGGCCACACCGCAACGCCGCGGTGCGGCGCCTCGCACGTGCGCGGGCGCGTCGCGAACGGATCGAACCGCCACATCTCCGCGCCCGTTTCCGGATCGAGCGCGATCACCTTGCTCGTCGTGGTCGTGATGATCAGCCGGTCGCCGGCGAGGACGGGCCGCGTCTGGAACCCGGGGACGGGGCGGCCGGGATTCGGGCCGCGCCCACCGGCGAACTCGCCCGTGTGCGCGGTCCAGGCGACCTCGAGCCGGGTGACATTGTCCGGCGTGATCGCCGCGAGGGTCGAGAAGCGCTGCGAGGGATCAGACGACGGACGCACCGGCTCCTGCGCCGGCGAGCCGCAGCCGATCGCCACCGTCAGCAGCGCGCACGTGGTGAGCGATGTGATCCGCATGGGAGATCAGCGCGACTGGAAGACGCGCTCCGCGTCACGCGACGGGACGTAGACGGTGTAACGGTCGCCGCGGGGGTCGACCCGCAACCGGAGCGGCAACCCCTGGCACGCCTCGGCGTCGTTGACGATGCGCGACCGCTCGGCGTTGATGGCGCCGGGCCTGACGTTCCGGTGCAGCTGGAACACGCCCAGGTCGCCCACCTGCTTCAGCACCGTCTCCATCGTCCGGGGCTCGGCGCCCTTGCGGGGACCGTTGTTGACGACGGCCACTTCCGGCGCGAGCGCGGCGATGAGCGCGGGATGATTGCTCGAGTCCATGCCGTGATGGTTGACGAGATAGACGTCGACCTGCGGCACACGACGGTGGGGGCAGGTCAGCTTGTGCTCGATGTTCCAGGTCAGATCGCCGCCCGCGAAGAGATCGAAGCGTCCGTAGGTGAGGTGCAGCGCAAGGCTGCGTGCGTTGTCCGACGTGTCCTCCGGCCTGGCCTCGTGCCCGTCGTCACAGGTGACGACGGGCGGGGCGCCGGCCGGTTCTCCCTCGACGCGCGCGTCGGCCGCGAGCACCCGGATGACCGGACGCGGCGTGCCCCGCCGGCCCTTGAGCTCGATCGTGTCCCCGGCGGCGAGCATGCGCGGCGTCGGCGACAGCGAGCGCCAGGCGGCCATCAGCTCGGGGTTGATGTCGCGGGGCAGCGGGTCGGGAATCTGGTGACCGTAGATGTTGCGCACCGGCAGGGTGCGCGCGACGGTGCCGATGCCGCCGACGTGATCGCTGTGCCAGTGCGTGGTGATGTAGTGCGTGATCTCGGTCACGCCCGCCTGGCGCGCGGCGTCGACGATGCGCCCGGCGTCGCGGTCGCCGGGATTGCCGGAGTCGATGAGGATGGACTCGCCGGCCGGCGTCGTGATGAGCGTGGCGGCGCCACCTTCCGTGTCGACGAAATGGATCTGCAGGCCAGGAGCCTGCGCGTCGCCGCCGGCCTGGCTGTCAGGCTGGCGCGCGGCGGGGACGTCGAGGGCGAGCAGCAGGAGCGCGGCGCCGAGTCCCGCGCCCGCCCGCGTGCGGAACATCGGACGGACCATCATGGGGCGAGATCCTGACAGCGCGCCCGCGGTTCGTCAATGTCAGTCGTAGAGCCCGTCGAGATACCAGCGATCCTGCCGGCGATCGCGTACCAGCCGGCAGACCGTCCCGCCGTCCAGCGCGACGTCCCACTCGTCGCGATCCCAGGCCTCGCCCGGCGCCCACCAGTCGCCGGATGCACGCCAGGGGCCCGCGGCCTGCTCCACCGCGCCGCCGATCGGATCGCTGCCGCTCACCTGAACGGCCGCCGGACGCCCGGCGTCGACGACGACGCGCGCGGGGACCGGCGGCCGGAGCCGGCGCAGCGCGGCGCCGGACGGACGGCCGGATGACGGCTCCGAAGCCGGCGCGGCCGGATGCCCGTCTTCGCCGGTGAACGGCTCGAGCCGCCAGGCGTCCGGACGATGCGTGTCGAGGAGCACCGGACGGCCGACGCGTCGCTCGCCCATGAGCGCGATCAGACGCGCGGTGAGCGTGGCGACCTGCTCGGGCGCCGGACGCGCGCGCTCGAGCAGCGAGAACTGCAGCGTGCGCGCCGGCGTCGGGTCGACGCGCACCGTCACCGCGTCGATTGCCGCCGGCGGCGGCGACGACTCGAGATCGAGGAGCGCGAGCGTCCGCAGCGTGCGCGGGTCGTTCACCGGGGCCGGCAGTTCGAGCCGCCGCGCCCAGCACTCGCGGGTGACCAGCTGGAGCTCGACGTGCAGCACCGCGGCCGCACGCCCGCGCCGATCGAGCTGCGCGCAGAGCGGATCGAACAGCCGGGCGAGCACGAACGAGAGCGGCTCGAGCCCTTCGATGGGCCAGTCGAGCGGCAGCGTCTCCTCGAACCGCTCGTCGCCGGCCATGGGCACGAGCGGCTCCGGATCCTCGCCGCGGGCCAGGCGCTGCAGGGCCGGCCCGGCGTCGCCGAAGCGCGCCGCCAGCTCGGCGGGCGGCAGCGCCGCGAGATCGCCGAGCGTGCGCAGCCCCCACCGGCGGAACGTCGCCAGCCATTCGGCTGCGGCCCGCTCCGCCGCGCTTCGTGCCCCCGAGCTCCGCCGGCGTGGGCGCACGATCTCCTGCACCGGCGACGACCGGTAGAAGCGCGACGGCGGCGACGGCGCGGCGGCCGTTCCGTCGAGCGGCAGCTGTCCTGCCTCCTGCGGCGGCACGAGCACGTGCTGCAGCAGCGTGATCGGCAGCGCCGCGAGCGCGGCCGCTTCGTCGCCGGCTTCCGTGATCGTCAGGCCGGCGCGTGCACGGACCAGCAATCGCGCGGCCGTCCGCGTGCCGGCCAGCGCGATGCGCGTCTCGAGCCCCGCGTCCGCCAGGGCGCGGCGCAGCTCGGCGCCGAGCTCGCACGGCTCGCCGAACAGCCGGCGCAGTCCGGCCACGTCCAGCACCAGCGTGTCGCGGCCGATCCAGGCGGCGCGCGGCGAGAACCGCTGCGCGACCTCCAGCAGCGCGTGCTGCGGCGCCGCGACCTCGTCGCGCCATCCGGTCATCCAGATGCAGGCGAACATAAGAGATCCATGTAGCTGGCAGCTGGCAGCGGGCGGCTGGCGGCTGGCAGCGGGCAGCTGGCAGCAAGGCCGGACGGAAGCCCGGCCCTACGAAAACTCCAGCTCGCAGCTCGTCGTCCGGATGCCGCACTGCACCGACGCCAGGGGCGCCAGCCCGCGGAACCGGCGGGCCTGCGGAGACCCGGTCCACTGGGCGGCCCCTGCCCTGCCCGGCTTCACGCGCGGGCGTCCGGGAACGAACGGATGCCGGCTGGCCTGGACGCGCACGTGGAAATCGGCCGGCTGCTCGACGGCACGGATCGCCGGCGTGCGGGATCCGAGCCGCACCGACGCGCCGCCGGGGCTGCGTCCGATCGGCTCGCGAACCAGCAGCACGCAGGCCGTGTCGCTCCCCTCGATCGCCCGCTGCAGCCGCAGCCAGGTCGTGAATGGCAGCTGCCGCAGCACGCGCACCGGCACGTCGGCCGCATCGAAGACGACGAGCCCGAATCCGCCGGCGGAGAGCACCAGCGAGAGCGCCTTGATCGCGCGGTTGACGGCCTGGCCCATGCGCGAGCGCGCGGCCCGGGGACCGGGACGGGACGGCTCCCAGGCCGGATCGAGCGCGAGCGGCGTGTCCTGCCACACACTCTCGCCACGCACCCAGAGCAGCCGGTCGAGACAGACGCCGGCCCCGGCCGCACCCGCCGGATCGAACCGATCGAAGACGTCCACGATCGCAGCCAGCTCACCGCCCCCGGTCGCCGACGCGAGCAGCGCGCGCGCCAGCGCGGTGCGTCCCGAGCTGGCCGGCCCGGCAATCTCGGAGACCTGCCCGCGCGGCAGCCCGCCGCCCAGCGCCGAATCGAGCGCCGGCGCGCCGGTGGACAGCACCCGATCCGGCGACAGCCGGATAGCGGGCAGGTCCTGCCCGACGAGCGTCGTGTCGAGCTTGCGGGTCCGGAGCAGCGACTCGAGAGCGGCACGTGCAGCAGCTGACGCCATGAGGACGTTCCTCCGGCAGCCATTCTAGTTTCGCTTTTTATTCGCTGCAAGAGGAAAGTGATTCTTGTAGGGGTCAGGGCCAGGGACCAGGGGCCAGACGTCGTAGAGCCGAACTTCAGTTCGGCCATGAAAGGGGCTGGGGGCGCGCGACATTGGCCGGGCAGTCCGACCTGCGAATCAGGAGGGCCGACCTTCAGGTCGGCTATTCCGGATGTGACCGGAACCCCGAGGACTCTCTCCTCGCGTTGCCGTCTGTTCCTCTCCCGACGATCGTCTGGCTCGCGGAAGATTCTTCGCGGAAAAATCGGGCGATTCCGGCCCGAATGGCGGGAATGGCGCTTGCTCAGGGCCGGGGCATCCCCGGCCCTCCTCAGGCCCTGCTGAAATCAATCAGCCGGCCGCGTATTGGGTGGGGAGGGACGGGGTGTCTCACCGCACCCCGGCGGCCGACGCCTCCTCCTGCAGCAGCCCGCTCACGTAGAACTGCATGAACGCGTCGCGCTTCGGCTCGAGGCACACGGACACCGGCTTCGCGCCCGGCGCGTCCACGCGCATGACGCCCTTGTCGTCCACCGCGATGGCCAGCGTCGGACACCGCGCGAAGAAGGCCCCCGGCCGCAGCAGCTCCGCGATGGCCAGCTGATCGTGCAGCGTCATGCGCTGCTCCGGCCGCTCGATCCACAACCGGTACAGCGCCTCGAGCGCCCGCGTCAGCGGCGCCGGATGCGTGCGCAGCCGCTCGCGTTCGTCCTGCCGCAGCGTCACGTAGGTCGTCGAATCGAGCGGCACGATCGTCAACGGCAGCCCCGCGCCGTAGACGAGCTGCGCGTCCTCGGTCGACCGGACGACGTTCCACTCCGCGACCGGCGTCGGCGACCAGGCGTTCGGGCCGATCGAGCCGCTCATGAGCACGATCCGCTTCGCCAGGCGCCCCAGCTCCGGCTCCAGCCGCAGCGCGTCGGCCAGGTTCTGCAGCGGGCCGACGGCGACCAGCGTGATCTCGCCCGGTGACTTCCGCAGCGTCTCGACGATGAACTGCGCGGCCGGCTGCGCGACGGGCTGCTTGGCCGTGAAGTCCTCGGCCCACGTGAACTGGTAGTCGACGTCGTGCGGCGGCGGCGTCCGGCGCCCGACCGCAACCGGCACGTCCCCCTTCCCCGTCACGTGCAGCAGCTTGCACGCGACCTTCGCGCGCGCGGCGGTATCGCCGTCGGTGATCGTCACGCCGACCAGCTCCACCTCCGGCGACGCGATCAGCAGCCCGAGCGCCCACGCATCGTCGATGTCGGTGCCGATGTCGGTGTCGAGCAGCACCTTCATCCTCGGCTGTGCCGCCGCCGGCATCGCCGCGGACAGCACCAGGACCAGGAAACACGCCAGCAGGCCGCAGCGGCGGCCTCCCGCGCGCAGACGGCGGCTCACCTCGCGCATCGGCTACCCCACTCCCGCCTCGCGGCGTGACGGCCGCGAGGTCTGTTCGCGATCCGATCCGGCCGCCTGCACGCGCGCGCCGCGCCGCGCCAGCCAGAACAGGACGCCGGCGAAGGCCAGCATCCCGAGACCGGACCACAGGTTCAGATTGATCCCGAGCGAGTGCCGCTCGTACATCGGGCTCGACGCCGTCGTCAGGCCGAAGCCCGCCAGCAGCGCGCCGAGCACGGCGAACAGCAGGCTCACGGGCACGCGGATGTCCATGGCCGCTCCTACCAGAAGATCACGTTCAGCACCAGCGTCAGGCCGAGCACGCCAATCGCGAGCGGGCCGGGCTGCCTGTGCCACGGCTGCCCCCGATCGCTCGGCTTCGGCGTCAGCGAGTAGACCAGCCCGCTCAGCTCCTCGTCGCGCCGCGGGTGCGTGAAGACCGAGACCAGGACCGTCACGAGGAAGCAGGTCGTCCACGCGACGATCGCGGTCCAGAAGTTCTGCGCCATCTCGCTCGGATAGGTGAACAGCACCTGCCCGAGGAACCCGCCCTTGACGCCGGCCACCGCGCCGGCCGGCAGCGTCAGGCCGTGATGCGCGGCGGCGGCCAGCGTGCCGGCGAGCAGGCCGGTGAACGCCCCGTGCCCCGTCGCGCGCTTCCAGAACATCCCGAGCATGAAGGTCGCGAACAGCGGCGCGTTCACGAACGCGAACACCAGCTGCAGCAGGTCCATGATGTTGTTGAACTCGCGCGCGACGAACGCCGCGGCCACGGACGTGCCGATGCCGAAGACCGTGGCGGCACGCCCCATCGCCAGGTAGTGCGAGTCGGGCGCGCCCGGCCGGATGTAGCTCTGGTAGATGTCGTACGTCCACACGGTGTTGAACGCCGTCGTGTTGCCCGCCATGCCCGACATGAACGACGCCAGCAGCGCGCACAGCCCGAGGCCGAGCAGCCCCGTCGGGAAGTAGTGCTGCAGCATCATCGGGATCGCCAGGTCGTAGTCGAGCGCGACGCGGCCGTCGGCGTCGACGATCGGCTCACCCGTCGTCTCGTCGACCTTCGGCGGGATCAGGCTCGTCCGCACCAGCGGCACGGCCGGCCCCGCCTGCGCGACGGCGCCGTCCCGGTACTGGGCCGCCGCACCGGCACCGGCAAAGCCGATCTCCACGCGCGGGGCGACCGCGACGGCAATCATCCCCGGCAGGATCACGAGGGCCGGGAACAGCATCTTCGGCACGGCCGCGATGAGTGGCGTCCGGCGCGCGGCGTTCATCGAGTCGGCGGCCATCGCGCGCTGGACGACGAGGAAGTCGGTGCACCAGTAGCCGAAGGAGAGCACGAAGCCGAGCCCCATGACGAGCCCGAACCACTCGACCCCCATCGGGTTGTTCGCGGGGCTGGCCAGCGGCGCCCACGACGTCGTCATCGCGCCCGGCTCGAACCCGCGCGACACGGCCTCCGTCGCCAGCCGTGCGGTCAACCCGTCCCAGCCGCCGACGTCGATGAGCCCGACGATCACCAGCGGCACGAAGCCGGCGACGATCAGGAAGAACTGCAGCACCTCGTTGTAGATGGCCGAGGTCAGCCCGCCCAGGTACGTGTAGACGAGGACGATGCCGGCCGAGAGCAGCACCGAGACGGTGAAGTCCCAGCCGAGCAGCAGCTGCAGGAGCTTCCCCATCGCGTACATCGACACGCCGGAGGAGAACACCGTCATCGCGGCGAACGAGATCGCGTTGAGCCCGCGGGTCTTCTCGTCGAACCGGAGCTTCAGGTACTCCGGCACCGAGCGCGCGCGCGACCCGTAGTAGTAGGGCATCATGAAGAGCCCCACGAACACCATCGCCGGGATGGCGCCGATCCAGTAGAAGTGCGAGGTCGCGATGCCGTACTTGGCGCCGCTGGCCCCCATGCCGATCACTTCCTGGGCGCCCAGGTTGGCCGAGATGAACGCCAGGCCGGCCACCCAGGCCGGGATCGAGCGGCCGGACAGGAAGAAATCCTCGCTCGTCCGCGCCCCGCGCTTGAGGACGAACCCGATGCCCAGCACGAAGGCGAAGTAGATGCCGATGATGGCGTAGTCGATCCAGGTGAGGTGCATCGATCCTCCGGCGGGCTCATCTTAGTGGCAACCGGCCTCACGCGGAACAGCGCGGTGTGACCGCCGCACGCGGGCCGGCGGCCACTGGCTTGACAAGCGCCGAAGGCGACAGCTACGCTCGCTTCAAGGCTGTTTGTCGGAACTCATTCAGTCTTCTCGTCTTAGTGCCATCCGGGCGCGGCGGCGCCCATCATGCTGAGGACGCTGGTATCGTGCGACTGACCGTTCCGTTTGCTCTGGGGTGCTTCCTCCTGGCCGGCCCCGCGGCCGCGCAATCGGCCGGGAAGCCCAGGCCCGCCGAGGAGCTGTACAAGACGAACTGCGCGATGTGCCACATGCCCGACGGCAATGCGGCCATCAAGCAGATGAACTTCGCCGACGGCGAGTGGAAGCACGGCACCACCGCGAAGGAGCTCGCGGCGGTCATCACGAACGGCGTGCCCGGGACGGCGATGATGCCGTTCAAGGGCCGGCTGTCGGAGGCGGAGATCCTCGAGCTGGCCAAGTACGTCCGGAAGTTCGACAAGAAGCTGAAGCCGGAGGGCGACGAGGCGAAGCCCGGCGCCAACGGGGCCCGCAAGTCCGGCAAGTAGCAGATCCGGCACGGACCACGCGTCATCCTGACCACACCTCTGGCGGGGCGCCCGCGGCGCCCTGCCCTGCCCGCGTGCGGGCCGCATCCGCGGACCCGTCCATCCGTTCGCGTCATCGGCGGCGGAAGCCGCTCTCCTTTTCCCTGGACCCGACCGACCGGTCGGTGAGCGAGGCCTATGGCAGCACCACTGAATGTCGCGCTGATTGGCTATGCCTTCATGGGACGGGCGCACAGCAACGCGTACCGTCAGGTGGCCCGGTTCTTCAACCCGAAGCATCCGCCCCGGATGAAAGTGCTCTGCGGCCGCACGGCGAAGAGCGTCAAGGCCGCGGCCGCGCAACTGGGCTGGGAGGAGACCTCCACGGACTGGCGTGAGGTCGTCCGCCGCAAGGACATCGACATCGTCGACATCAGCACGCCGGGCGACAGCCAC
This sequence comes from Vicinamibacterales bacterium, assembly GCA_036381155.1. Taxonomy (GTDB): domain Bacteria; phylum Acidobacteriota; class Vicinamibacteria; order Vicinamibacterales; family JAENWD01; genus JAENWD01. The sequence continues at coordinate 22,841 of DASVDJ010000159.1, read as the reverse complement.
GCGGAGATCGCCATCGAAGCGGCCCGCAACGGCAAGGTCGTCTTCTGCGAGAAGCCGCTGGCCAACACCGTGCGCGAAGCGGAGCAGATGCTCGCGGCGGTGAAGAAGGCCGGCGTCATCCACATGATCTGCCACAACTACCGCCGCGCGCCGGCGGTGATGCTGGCGAAGCAGCTGATCGAGTCCGGCAAGCTCGGGAAGATCTACCACTATCGCGGCACGTACCTGCAGGACTGGATCGTCGACCCCGACTTCCCGCTCGTCTGGCGGCTCCGCAAGGAGGCGGCCGGGTCCGGCGCGCTCGGCGACATCGCGTCGCACTCGCTCGACCTCGGGCGCTTCCTCGTCGGCGAGATCACCGAGGTGACCGCCGCCCTGGAGACGTTCGTCAAGCAGCGCCCGCTGCCGGACAACCCGAAGAAGAAGGGGCGCGTCACCGTCGACGACGCCTCGGCCGCGGTGGTACGGTTCCAGAACGGCGCGCTCGGCACGATCGAGGCGAGCCGTTTCGCCACCGGGCGCAAGAACTACAATCGCTTCGAGATCAACGGCAGCAAGGGATCGATCGCCTTCAACCTGGAGCGCCTGAACGAGCTCGAGGTCTATCTGACGGAGGACGACCCGGCCGTCCAGGGCTTCCACACGGTGATGGTCACCGACGGCGATCACCATCCGTACGTCGGGAACTGGTGGCCGGCGGGCCACATCATCGGCTACGAGCACACGTTCGTGCACACGGTCTACGACCTGCTCGAAGCCATCGCCCGCGACAAGGTGCCGACGCCGAACTTCGAGGACGGCGTGAAGAATCAGAAGGTGCTGGCCGCGATGGAGAAGGCCGCGGCCACGAAGCGGTGGGTCAAGGTCTAAGCCCCGGGAGCGTGCGATGAAACTCGGAGTGTTCACCGTCCTGTTCGGAACGAAGCCGTTCGAGGAGACGCTCGACTACGTCAGGGAGCTCGGGCTCGAGGCGGTCGAGATCGGCACCGGCGCCTATCCCGGCGACGCGCACTGCAAGCCGGCCGAGCTGCTCCGGAACAAGAAGAAGCTGAAGGCGTTCCGCGAGGCGATCGACCGCCGCGGGCTCGTCATCAGCGCCCTCTCCTGCCACGGGAACCCGATCCATCCGGATCGGCGCATTGCCGGCGCGCACGACAAGGTCTTCCGCGACACCGTCGAGCTGGCGAAGCGGCTCGGCGTCAGGCAGGTCATCACCTTCTCCGGCTGCCCCGGCGGCGACCCGAAGGCGACGCAGCCCAACTGGATCACCTCGGCCTGGCCGCCCGAGTTCCCGAAGATGCTCGAGTGGCAGTGGAAGGAGCGGGTGGTCCCCTACTGGAAGGAGACGGCGAAGTTCCTGAAGGCGCGCGGCGTGCGCGTCGCCATCGAGATGCACCCGAACTTCGTGGTCTACAATCCGGAGACGATGCGGCGGCTCGCCGACGTGGCGCCGGGCGTGATCGGGTGCAACTTCGACCCGAGCCACCTGTTCTGGCAGCAGGCGGATCCGCCGACCGCCATCCGCGAGCTGGGGGACCTCATCTTCCACGTGCACGCGAAGGACTGCAAGGTCGACCCCGTCAACACGATGAAGAACGGGGTGCTCGACGTGAAGAAGTACACGGACGAGATCAACCGCTCGTGGATCTTCCGCACCGTCGGCTACGGCAACAGCGAATCCGTCTGGCGCGACATCGTCAGCAACCTGCGGATGGTCGGCTACGACCACGTCATCAGCATCGAGCACGAGGACTCGCTGATGTCGGGTGACGAAGGGTTGAAGAAGGCCATCGCGGTGCTGAAGAACACGGTGATCAGCGCCCCGGCGGGAACGGCGTACTGGGCGTAGGTGATCCGTGCAGCTGGCGGCGGGCCGCTGGCAGCTGGCAGTCAGGGAGCGATTCGCTGCTGACCGCCAGATGCCCCGTTCGTGCGGGGCGACTGCCGGCTGCCGGCTGCCGGCTGCAGGCTACGGAGGGCGCGGCATGACGACGTTCGATCGGCGCGAGGCAATCCGGAGGCTCGCCGTGGGCGGAGCGGCGGTCGTGGGCGCGCCCTTCTGGGTCGAAGCGCTCGCCGGGGCGGCGGCGGAGCACGCCGCCCGGTATCAGAGCCAGGCGGCCGCTGCCGGCTGGACGCCGAAGGTTTTCACACCCGCACAGAACGAGCTCGTCATCGCGCTCACGGAGCGCATCATCCCGGAGACCGACACGCCGGGCGCGGCGAAGGCCGGCGTGAACCAGTTCATCGACGCGGTGCTCGCCGACGCCAGCCCGGAGGTCCGCCGGCAGTTCCTCGACGGGCTGGCCTGGGTGGACGCGCGCAGCCGGCGCGACCACGGCGTGCCGTTCGTCCAGGCAACCGAAGCGCAGCAGAACGCGCTGCTGACCGCCATCAGCAGCCGCGAGCCGGCCGACGACGACAGGGCCGGCGCCGACTTCTTCCGCGCGCTGAAGCCGCTGACCGTCACCGGCTACTACACGTCAGAGGCGGGGCTGCTCGAGGAGATCGGCGAGGCGCGGCACCTGTTCTTCCCCGAGTTCAAGGGCTGCACGCACCCCGAGCACTCGTAGGACAGTCGCAAATGCAGACGGCCAGCCGGCCGTCATGTCACAGGACGGGGACGTGAGGCGGGCTGTCGAGTCGCCGACGAGTTGCCGCCAGCCGTCGGCGCGCCCTCGACCTTCAGCCGCACCTTGTACACGCTGCTCCGCGCGGTGATGTAGAGCGTGCGCCGGTCCGCGTCGCCGAACGCACACGCCGTCGGCGTCTCCGGGGTCGCAATCACGCCGAGCCGCCCGCCGCGCCGGTCGAGGACCCAGATGCCGCCGGGACCGGCGAGATAGATCCGTCCGTCCTCGTCGAGCGTCATCTTCTCGGGCGCGCCGCGTACGCCACGCTTCCACGGCACGATCGACGCGAGGCGCCGGCCTTCGCCCACCTCCCCTTCCGCCAGCGCATAGGCCCGCAGCTCGCTGCGTCCCGCGTCGCTGACGTAGAGCGTCTGTCCGTCGGGCGCCAGCGCGACGCCCGTCGGGCGCACCAGATCGTCGACGACGACGCGCCGCTCGCGATCGGCGCCGATCTCGACGATCCGTCCGGACTCGCCGGCGAGATCGGCGACGAAGATGCGGCCGTCCCGCGACACGACGAGATCCGCCGGCTGGGCCAGGGGTTCCCGATCCTCCTGCTCGACGAGCACGGAGCGACGGTCCTCGCCGAGGCGGAGCATCCGCCGCTCGCCGCCGGACACGGCAATCAGCTGGCCGCCGGTGTCGAGCGCCACGGCCGCAAGTCCGGGCTCCGGCAGCAGGATTCTCGTCGGCGTGCCCACCCGCAGCAGCTGGCCCCGGCCGCGATCGGCAACGAGGAGCGACTCGCCGTCCCAGACCAGGTCCTGCGCGAACCCGAAGCCGGTCGCGACCCGCTTGACCTCCCCGCGCCCCTCGAGGAGGCGCGTGAGAGCCGGTGTGGTCGGCGCCCCCTCGGGCGGAGGGGGCACCTGGGCAACAGCCGCACCGCCGCCCGCGAGCCACACGACGGCCGCCAGCGCGGTCAGGTCGATGGGGCGGATGGCAGTCACACCGGCTCCGAGGCTCAGTTCGAGGTGTCCCCCTTGATACGTCCGTTCGCTTCGTCGAAGAACAGCACCTGGTTCCGACGGTAGGCGCTGACGCCCATCCCGATCGCGGCCATGGCGCGGTAGCCCGTCGCCGCGTCGAGGTTCGGCGTCTGGCGCGAGCGGACGCACTCGAGGAAGTTGTCCATGTGCGGATGCGTGCCGCGCTCGAACGGCGTGACCGGGATCTTCAGGACCTCGACGCCGGTCTTCTTGACGAACTCGTCGCGGTACTCGCGATCGGGCACGATCTCCATCTCGGTGTTGTTCAGCGACTCGCTGTTCTGCGAGATGAACAGCGTCGCCTCCGATCCGTGGATGACGAGCGGCGCGCCGACGCCGCTGGCCACCGAGCAGGCCAGCTGCATGGTCCACTTCGGGTAGTCGACGTTCATGAAGAACGTGTCCGGCACCTCGCGATCCGGCTGCATGTAGATGCCCCCACCCGCAATGACACGGTGCGGGAACTCCGGACCGATGGCGACGAGCAGCGGCGACACGGTGTGATAGAAGAGGTCGGTCGCAATGCCGCCCGAGTAGTCCCAGTACTTCCGCCAGCGGAAGTAGCGCTCCGGCGAGAACGGCCGGTCCGGCGCCGGACCGAGGAACGCCTTCCAGTCGAGCGTCCGCTCCGTCGCCTCGGGGTCGATCTCGTAGTTCCACTCGCCGCGCCGGTTGCGGTTCCGCCCGAAGCCGCCGGACGCCCAGACGACCGTGCCGAGCAGCCCGTCGGCGATGGCCTTCTTCGCCTTCCAGAAATGGTCCATCGACGCGTACTGGCTGCCCACCTGCAGGATCCGCCCGCGCGCCTGCACCGCCTCGGCGATCTCCTTCGCCTCCTCGACGGTGTAGGTCATCGGCTTCTCGAGGTAGACGTCCTTGCCGGCCTCGAGCGCGGCCATGGTGTGCGCGTGGTGCCAGTGATCCGGGGACGAGATCACGATCACGTCGATGTCCGGCCGCGCGCAGAGCTCGCGGTAGTCGTGGTAGACCGCCTTCGCGTCGACCTCGGCGAGCTCACGCGCCGCCTGCTTCCGCTTCTCCCAGATGTCGTTGACGGCAACCGCCTGCACGTCACCGCGGCTCTTGCTGCGCGCGACGATGTGGCGGATGTGCGTGCGCATGCGCCCGCCGCACCCGACGAAGCCCACGTTGATGCGGTCGTTGGCGCCGAGCACGCGGCCCGTGGCGAACGCGCGGCGCGGCGCCGCGCCGGCCGGCGCCGGCTTCATGCCACCGGCGGCCGCCGCGGCGGCGGCCCCGGCACCGATCTGCTTGATGAACTCACGTCTGCTGTGCGGGCGGGTCATTCGCTGCTCCTGAAATGACGAGAACGGTTCGGCGAGAGTATACGTCTACATCGGGTCGGATCAGGTCGGATCGGTCGGATCGAGTCTGATCGGGTCTGATCAGGTCCGCGCGCCCGCTCAATGATTCCTGCCCGCGGGCGCGCGATCAGGTTCCGCCTCGCCCGCGTAGTTTCAGGGCGGGCTCGGCGGATCAGGTCTGATCGGGTCCGCGCGGCCGCTCGCTGATTCCGGCCCGCGGGCGCGCGATCAGGTCCCGCCTTCGCCCGCGCGGATTCCAGGGGGTCCAGCCTCCTGATCTCTGTGGCGCCTCTCTGGCTTGGTGCCTCTGCGCCCTCCCGGGGGGATCACATCGTCCCCGCGGCCTGCGGGTCGATGATCACGAACCGCGCCTCCACCTGGGCCGGCGTCCGCTGCTCGTAGTTCGGCAGCAGCGCGACGACGGTGTACGTGCCCGGCTGGAGGTCCTCCGTGCGGATCGCGCCGGCGAAATCGATGCGGCGACCGCTCTCGTCGACCACGGGGACGCCGGCCGCCTGCAGATCGCCGACCGCGCGGCCGCCGGTGAACAGCGCCAGCCGCATGCCTTCCCGCGCCGACGCGACGTCGGCATCGGTCGCGTTGTAGAGGCTGTAGAGCAGGTGGACCGTCTCGCCGCGCGAGAAGACCGGCGAGGGCTGCGGCTGGAACCGCAGCGGTCCGGCGTCGAGCGGCTGACGTCCGTCGCCCGGCGCCTCGAGACGCTCGACCTGCCGCGTCAGCAGCAGCGAGCTGGGTGTCGACGGCCCGCGGAAGTCTCGCAGCAGCACGCGGCCGCCGATGCCGCCGAGCTTGCCGCTCTTGTCGTCGCGGAACACGATGCGCCAGTCGTACTCGCCCGGCAGCAGCGTGATCATCTCGCTCGTCGCGACGAACGACGTCCGGTTGCTGCGCGCGCGCTCCCAGGCCGCGCGGTCGAGCGGAATCTCGAGCTTCCGCTCGAACGAGTACGGCAATCGCGACCGATCGGCCGTCGAGATGCGCAGCAGCGCCGTCGCCGACAGGCCGGGCTTCCGCGGGTCCCCCGGATCGAGGTGCATCGTCGGAACGCCCGCGCTCAGCACCAGGACCGGGAAGCCGTCCGCGTCGGCGAACATGCCGACCGACGCGGCGACGGGCAGATCCGTCGGCAACTGCTCGCGCTGCACGGCGCGCCGCATGGCCAGGCCGAGATCGTCCTTCGGGTTGACCCCGAGGCGCCGCGGCTCGTAGTACCCGCGGGTGGTCTGCTGGACCTTCACGCCGGGGCGGTCGACGCTGACCTTGATCGTCCGGAAGCGTCCCTCGGAGCTCAAATCGATCGGCTGGTACCCGAGCACGTAGTAGCCGGAGGCGTCCTCGGCGAGCTTGTCGAAGACGTCGGCGAGCCGGTTCGTGCCGATGAGCGCGCGTCCGCCCGTCTCGCGCGCGAGGCTCTCCAGCCCTTCCTTCGCCATCCGCGTCATCTCGAGCTGCCCCGTCAGGTCCGGATCGGGCCGGCGCGGGCGCCGGTCGAACGTGTAGCCGATGGGCGAGTACTCGTCGACCGGGATCATCGGCTGCAGGCCGCGTGAATCCACGGTGTAGAAGCTCACGCGGCGGCGCACGGCATAGCTGGCGAGCTCGATCATCAGCCCGATGTTGTCGAGCTCGAGGCGCAGGCCGGGCCGCATCAGCACGATCGCCTTCTTGCCCGGCAGCTCCGACATCCACTCGACGATGTCGAAGTACTTCTTGAGCGCGACGTCGCCGTAGACAGGCAGCTGGCGATCCACGCGGCCGACGGTCAGCGTCGGCTGCGCGAACGAGCCGCCCGACTCGATGCGCTCCGGCCGGAAGTTGAACCCCATGAGCGGCGCGGTCCCTTCCTCGTGCCGCCGCAGGTTGTTCGCCATCGCGCGCTCCTCGGCCGCATCGTCGGCGAGCGGCCGCGCGAGGTCGACGAGACCGGGCAGGCCGTCGGTGCCGAGCGGGCCGCGCGAGAGGCTGGACAGCATGCTCAGCAGCTCGGCCCGCTCCGCGGTGAACGGACGTCCCGCCAGCGATACCCGATAGCCGGGCTGCAGCCCGCTGACGAAGAACTCGCGCAGCGCCTCGACCACGCGGGTGACGTCCTGGGGGCCGGCCTCGGTGGCGACGTACACCCAGGTCGGCGAGACGGGGCCCGGCAGCGGCTGCTCTTCCTCGAGCTGCCCGTCCGGACGCTCCCACCGAACCTTCATGGGCTCGGCGGGCGGGACGAAATGCACGGTCGCGATGTCGTGAACGACATCGTTCTCTTTGAGCTGGAAGTCGGCGCGGGTGAGATCCGGGACGGGGTTCCCGGCGCGGTCGGTGACGCGGACCTCGACTTCCACCAGGCGCACTTCCACGCGCTCCTGCGCAGGCAGCACGGCCGAGGTCAGCGCGAGGGTCAGGACGAGAGCAATGCGACGCATGGCGGCCTCGTGCGACCCGCCTGGGGGATGGACGGGATCGGGGGGATTATAAGGGCAACGCAGAAACGGCAAACGGGGAACGGGACGGGCGCAGCCGGAAACGGGAAACGGGAAACGAAAAGGGCGCGACTGCTCGGCGTTTCGTGACTCGCAGTCGCGCGGCATGCCGGCTCGATGACTCGGGCGTCGCGGGCGTGCACATCCTGGCAGTGGCGGCGCCTCCTGCGGCAGAGGCGCCGCCCGCACACCCGCGAGTCCGAGGTCATCGAGCGGGTGCGCACTTCCCGTTTTCCGTTTTCCGTTACTCTCCTGTCACCCTGGCCAGCGCCTTCGCGACCGCGTCGTCGTCTCCCGAGACGTCGATGTCCCGGTAGAGACTCCAGCGCTCCTCGTGGTCGGTCGAGGCGCCGGGATCGAGCGTGACGAGCGGGCCCAGCGTTTCCAGCTCGATGAAGCTGCCGGCCGTGTACGTCTCCGTGTTGACGCCGAAGTCCGGGTACTCCGCTCCCTCCTGCCACTGGTAGCGCTTGACGAACAGCGTCCCCTTCCGCGCGTAGCCGGCCCAGCCGCGGCGGTTCGACACGCCGATCTTCTGCGAGCTCTGGCGCGAGGCGTCGGTGCTGAGGCGGATGAACTTCGGGCCGATGCGCCAGCGGGGGTCGCTCAGGTCCGTGTACGACCACAGCGTCATCGCCCGCGCCGGCAGCAGGTCCTCGTCATGACTGCGGTACGGCTCCTGCGGGATGATCACCGTCCCGCCGCTGTTCATGATCGTCAGCGCCCACGGCGCGACCGGGACGGTCCACAGCCCGCGATTCGTCAGCCGATGGCCGACCACGACCTCGGTGCCGGACGGCGCGAGGGTCACGGTCATCGTCTTCTGGATGCCCGTCTCCTTCTCGACCGGCTGCACCAGCGTGACGGTGTTGCCGTCGACACGCGCCTCGATCGGCGAGTTGTCCGGCGCATAGCTGCGCGGCATGTGCTCCGGCGCGGTCCAGAGCCGGTGGCCACCCCACGGCTTCCACTCGCCGAGCGCGGTCGGCACGGCCATGTCCGGCAGCTCCGCGAGCAGGTTGTCGCCGCCGATGAAGCCGTAGCGGATGATCCGCGGTCCGATCCGCGTCGTCACGACGACCTCCACGGTGCCGTTCGAGAGCCGGATGCACTCCGGCTGATTCAGACACGTCACCCGTTCGACCTGCACCTGAGCCTCCACAGTCATGGGAACGACCAGCAGCAGCGCGACGACAGCACCGGCCAGACGCATGCGTTGCTCCTCTCACCGGACCGCACCGCTACCGGGCGGCGTTCGGCCCCGGAATGCGATCACCAGGCTCCGCTACGACGGGAAGAAGAGTCCATGGAGCTGGTACACGCCGAGCAGCCCCATGAGCAGCGCGGAGATCACGAGACCGGCCGTCTCCCACCAGGGCGTCCTCAGCGCGCCGGCCTCGCGGTTGAACAGCACCGCCGCCCAGCCGAGAAACGGCAGCATCAGCGCCTGCCCCGTCGCGCCGACCAGCACCAGCGTGACCGGCTCCGGCCATACCAGATACACCACCGTCGAGCCGAGCGCCAGTCCCACGGACGCCCCGCGCACGACGCGGCGCCGCGCGTCCTCGTCGAAGCGCGCGCGGCGGAACACCGAGAGGCCGTCGGCGAACAGGCGCGCGTTCCCGGCGGTCGCGCCGAAGAAGGTCGAGTAGAGCACGAAGAACGCGCCCACGAGGAAGATCGCGAGCGTCCACTCGCCGTAGCTCTCGCGGAACATCAGCGAGAGCACGTGGATCATCTCGGCGTTGGAGACGTCGGCCTGCCGCGCATGCAGCACCGCGGCGCCGAGCAGGTAGAACGCGATCGTGATGGCGGTGTAGAGCCCCAGCGACAGCCCGGCGTCGATCTTCATCACGCGCATCCAGGCGTCGGCGCGCGCGGTCCACGCGGCGGTGCCGTCAGGGACACCGACGTGGCGCGCGTAGCCCTTCTCGAGACACCAGTACGGGTAGTAGATCAGCTCCGACGCGCCGACGCCGATGACGCCGAACGCCGCGAACGCGACGGCGAAGTCGTCGGGCAGCGCGAAGCGCAGTCCGTCGCCGATCTGCGCCGCGGTGATCGCGTACGGCGTGCCCTGCAGCACGGCGAGGGATCCGACGGTCGCGAGGGTGAAGAGCACGACCATCGTCGTCGACAGCCGCTCCACCGTCGCGTACCGCCCGCCGGCGAGCAGCAGCGCGCAGGACGCGCCGACCGGCAGCGCCCAGAGCTGCGGGCTGCCGCCGACGCCCGCCTCGGCGAAGACGCTGGCAATGCCGCCGACGATGCCCCCGACCTGGAAGACCAGGCCGACGTACATCCCGAGCCACAGCCACACGACCCAGGACACGCGCAGCCGCGGGCCCGGCAACGCGTCGAGCGCCTCGAGCGTCGTCTTGCGCGTCGCGATGGCGGCACGCGCGAGCGCGATCTGGACGAACACCTTCACCGCGCAGCCGAGGACGATGAACCAGAGGAGGATGAAGCCGACGTCGGCGCCGAGCTTCGGCGTGACGATCAGCTCGCCGGAGCCGACGATGGTGGCGGTGATGATGAAGCCGGGGCCGAGGTGGCGCCAGGTCGATTGCGGACTGCGGATTTCCGATTGCGGAGTGATTGCGGATTCGACGCGCGGGCCGGACGGCCCGCTCGTCACTGCGGATTCCTGCGGATTGGCCGCGCTGCGCGCGGCGACTCCGGATTCTGGCGGATCCAGCCGCGTCACCCGATCACCCGTCCCCGAATCCGCAATGCCAATCCGCAATCAGATGTCACCGCCCAGTCCGCAATGATCCGGAATGACATGCGTCAGTTCCGGATCCGAAAGACTCGGCGATGAGGAACGGGCCGCCAGGCCCGTTCCTCGCAATCCGCAATCACTCCGCAATCCGAAATCCGCAATCCCTACACGTCGCAGAGCACCACGGCTTCGCGGAGCGACGTCATCGGATCCCGGGTGGGGATGAACTCGTGCGCGAAGTAGCCGGTGTAGCCGGTGTCGAGGATGGCCTTCGCGATCGTCGCCCACTGCAGCTCCTGGGTGTCGTCGAGCTCGTGGCGTCCGGGGTTGCCGCCGGTGTGATAGTGGCCGATCCACTGCTTGTTGTCCTGGATCGTCCGGATGATGTCCCCTTCCATGATCTGCATGTGGTAGATGTCGTACAGCAGCTTCACGTGCGGGGAGTTCACGCGCTTCATCACCTCGACGCCGAACCAGGTGCGGTCGCCGTGGTAGTCGGGGTGATTCACCTTGCTGTTGAGCAGCTCGACGACCACCGTGACGCCGTGGTCCTCGGCGATCGGCTTGATCCGGTTCAGGATGGCCGCCGAGTTCTCGATCGCCTGCTCGTCCGGCATCCCCTTCCGGTTCCCGAAGAACGTGATCAGGTTCGGCACCTTCGCGGCCTTCGCGCGCGGGATGCCTTGCTTGAACGCCGCGTAGATCTGGTCGTGCAGCGCCGCGTTGTTGAGGCCGTCGGGGATCGTGCCGCCTCCCTTCCCCGGGTAACCGGTCGACACGGTCAACCCGTGGCGCGCCGCGGCCTCGAACTCCTCCGGCTGCAGGAGGTCGACGGCGGGCAGCCCCATCGCCGCGACCTGTGCCAGGAAATCCTCCAGCGGGATGCGCTGGTAGCACCAGCGGCACACGGACTGCTTCAGCCGGCCGTTCTTCACGGCCTTCTCCCGCGCCGAGGCGGGGCGGCCGGCGAGCGCCGCGCCGAGCGCGGCGGCGCCGGCGGTCTTCAGGGCATCGCGTCGGGTCAACGACATATCGACCTCTTCTGGGCTTTGGGCTTTGGGCTTTGGGCCTTCGGCTCGGGCTTTGGGCCTTCGGCTCGGGCTTTGGGCTTTGGGCCTTGGGCTTTGGGCCTTGGCCTTCGGCCCTCGGTTACGACTCGAGCTCCAGGGCGACGATAGTCACATAGGGATCGATCGGATCCGCGGGCAGCGTGATCAGCACGCCTTCCGGCAGGTTCTTCGCCGTCGTCGGCTGCCCGTTCTTCAGGAAGCGCGCGGACTTCACCGGCGCGCCGAGCGGCGGGAGCAGCAGCGTCCCGTCCTGCCAGTCCAGCACGTGCACGTACACCGTCCGCCCCTTCTTCGTCGTCACGCCCCAGGGGCGGGGCGAGACCGGGCCGCCGCGCGTGCCGTAGATCGCCTCGCCGTGCGTCTTCAGCCACTCGCCGATCTCGGCAAGCCGCTGCTTGTGCTCCTCCTGAATCTTCCCGTTCGGCATCGGGCCGACGTTCAGCAGGAAGTTGCTGTCGTAGCCGGCCGCCTTCACGAGGAGGTGGATCAGATCACGCGTGCTCTTGTGGCGGCGATCCTGCAGGTTGAAGCCCCACGATCCGTTGATCGTGTCGCACATCTCCAGCGGCAGGTCGCCGATCTCCGCCTCCGCGTTGAAGCCCGCGGTGTTGTGCCCCGGCAGGTCCTTCTCGAACATCTGGAAGTCCTCGCCGGGGAACGGCCGCCGGTGATGGTTGGAGCCGATGAGCGCCGAGGGCTGGAGGCGGTGGATGAGCGCGTACGTCTCGTCGAGCCGCCACGGCGCGTCGGGCCGGTCCCACCAGCCGTCGAACCAGATGCCGCCGATGTCGCCGTAGTTCGTCAGCAGCTCGGTGAGCTGCGCGTTCATGTAGTCGATGTAGCGGTCCCAGTTGCCCGCGTTCGGCCGGCCGGTGTCGTTGCCCGTGCGGCCGCGCGGGTAGTAGTCGGGATGGTGCCAGTCGAGCTGCGAGTAGTAGAAGAACAGCTTGAGGCCCTGCCTGCGGCACTCCTCCGCCAGCGCCTTGAGGACGTCCCTGCCATACGGCGTCCGATCGACGATGTCCCAGTCGGACACCTTCGAATCGAACATCGCGAAGCCGTCGTGGTGCTTCGACGTGATCGTGATGTACTTCATCCCCGCCGCCTTCGCCATGGCCACCCACTCGGCCGGGTCGAACGCGATGGGGTTGAAGAACGCCGGCAGCTTCTCGTACTCCTCGAGCCGGATGCGCTGGTTGTTCAGCACCCACTCGCCGTCGCCGAGCAGGCTGTACACGCCCCAGTGCACGAACAGCCCGAAGCGGGCCTCCTGGAACCACTCGCGCGCCTTCAGGTTCTCCGGCGCAGGCGTGTAGGGCGCCGGCTCCTGCGCGCGCGGCGCGGGCGCGGCCAGGAGCACGGCAGCGGCGGCCGCCGCGGCGGCCGCGCGGCGGAGCGTGCGCAGCGGCGTGCCGGACATCAGGCTTTCACCCCCAGGTGCGCGAGACACTCGGGCGGGCAGCCGTCCCAGTTCGGGTTGGGCACGTTGCCCATGAACCGCAGGTCCTCGATGCCGATCCTGCTCGTCCAGAACCCGGTAGCGACGAGATCGCGGAAGTTCGAGAAGAACCGCACGCCGTGGCTGAACTCCGGCTTCGCCTTCCGCGGGTACGCGATGTCGTCGAGGACCTGCCGCCGCTCGGCGTCCGTGCAGTCGATGAACGTCCTGCCGAACCGGTCGTGGCACTCGGCGTCGAGCCACCGGAGGCCGCCGCGCATCGGGACCTGGTACTGCGGCCGGTCGATCATCATGAAGTCGATGAACTCCGGCGCGCCCGCGTCGCTCGCGCTGCCCGACCGCTCGTCGCGCGGGATGATGATGTCGGCCAGCAGCACGACCGTCGCCCACTCGTGCGGCGTGAAGAACTTCGGCGTGTAGGCGCTGCGCGATCCGCCCTGCGCCTGCCCGCTGCCGGGCGCCGGATGCTGATGCCCCTGCTGCTGCGGCTCGGCATCCTTCAACCCGCCCAGCCCCGCCGCCACCGGCGTGACGCTGATGATCTTCAGTGCGTTGCGTCGTGAGATGTCCATGCCGTCCTCATCTGATCCACGTCCTCGATCCGAGCACCGTCAAACCACAGAGACCGCAGCGGGCACGGAGGCCCCGGCGATCACGGCGGTCACGGCGGTCAGTGGGCGCGGATCCGCTCCTTCGATTCCTGCCGACCTGACGTCGGCCCTTCTCTGCAATCGCGGCGAGCGAAGCGATGCCGCCAATCCGCAGGAATCCGCAATCGGCGGCGCAGCCCCAATCCGCAATCAATCCGCAATCCGCATTCCGAAATCCGCAATCAGATGTTGCCCTTCTTCATCTCCTCGGCCAGGTGCTCGGCCGTGCGCCAGGCGAGCGCCATGATCGTCCAGGTGCAGTTCTTGTCCGGGTTCGACACGAACGGGCCGGCGTCGCAGACGACGACGTTCTTCGCCTCGTGCGCCTGGCACCACTCGTTCAGGACCGACGTGCGCGGGTCCTTGCCCATCCGGATGCACCCGGCCTCGTGGATGATCCGGCCGCCGGGCTCGAGCCCGTAATCCTGATCGCGCCCCGGCATCGGGCTGAGCGGCTCCCCGCCCATCGTGTGGATGATTTCCCGGAAGGTCTCCTGCATGTGCTTCGCCTGCTGGAGCTCGTAATCGCTCCACTTCCAGTGGAAGCGCAGGACCGGGATGCCCCACTTGTCGACGGTGTTCGGGTCGATCTCGCAGTAGCAGTTGTCGTTGGCGACCATCTCGCCGCGCCCGGCGAAGCCCACCGTCGCGCCGTAGTAGCGCCGGTACTCGTCCTTGAGCGCCTTGCCGTACCCGCCGCCGTTGCTGCCCGGCATGTACGCGATGCCGCTGCCGAAGCCGTAGCCCGGCATGCGCCGGCCGCCGCCGATCTCGATGTGGTAGCCGCGCGGGAAGCCGGCCCGCTTGTGATCCAGCCACCACGGCATGTAGAGGTGCATGCCGCCGATGCCGTCCTCGTTGTGCGCCGGCATGTCCAGCATCTTCGGGATGAACCCGGCGACCGACAGGCCCGTGGAGTCGGTGAGGTACTTCCCGAGCACGCCGCTGGAGTTGGAGAGGCCGTTCGGATGCCGCGGCGAGCGCGAGTTGAAGAACAGCCGCGCCGACTCGCACGCGCCGCCCGCCACGACGATGGCCTTCGCCCGGACGGCGTACTCGCGCGCGTCGGCGGTGTTGACGTACGAGACGCCGGTCGCCAGGCCGTTCTCGTCCGTCATGATCTCGCGCGCCATCGCGCCGGTGATGATGGTCAGCTTCCCGGTCGCCAGCGCGGGCGGCAGGAACACCGACGTCGACGAGAAGTTGGAGTGCGTGGCACAGCCGCGTCCGCACTGGCCGCAGTAATGGCACTGCGGGCGGCCGTTGTGCGGCCGGGTCAGGATGGACATCCGCGACGGCACGCAGGGGATGCCCAGCTTCTCCGAGGCCTCCTTGATCAGCAGCTCGTAGCAGCGCGGCTTCGGCGGCGGCAGGAAGATGCCGTCGGGCTCGTTGGGCAGGCCTTCGTTGGTGCCGAAGATGCCGACGAGCTGGTCGAGCCGATCGTAGTACGGCTTCATGTCGTCGTACGTGATCGGCCAGTCGTCGCCCAGCCCGTCGATGCTGCGCCGACGGAAGTCGTCGGGGCCGAAGCGCAGCGAGATGCGCCCCCAGTGGTTGGTGCGCCCGCCGAGCATCCGCGCGCGGTACCAGTCGAATCGCGACCCCGGCGCCATCGTGTAGGGCTCCCCTTCGATGGTCCAGGCGCCGATGCACCCGTCGAACTCGCCGAAGGAGCGCTCGGGCGTCGACGCCCCGCGGCGGGGCGAGTCGTACGGCCACTTGAACATCGCCGAATCGGTCGCCGAATCCCACTTCGGCCCGGCCTCGAGCATCACCACGTTCGCGCCGGCCTGCGTCAGCACATAGGCCGCCATGCCACCGCCGGCGCCCGAGCCGATGATGCACACGTCGTAGACGGTCGGAGTCTGCTTGATCTGCATGCCTGTCCCTTCGATGGTCCGCGCGCCCGGAGACGCCGGTCCGGCACGCGACGCCGCGATCCCGTCACCGCGTGTCGCGTCGGACCCCGCCGGCAAGTGAGAGAACGGCTGGAGGTTCGGCCGGCAGGTCGGACCAGTCGCGGGATGATACCGCGATTCCCCGGGCAGGGAGAAAGCGAGAAGGGTCAGCGCGCCGCGCGCAGCGGCGCCGGCACGCGCAGCGTCAACTCATCCGGCAGACGCAGATCGGTCCTGCGCCGGCCGGCGAGCAGGCAGGTGCGCAGCGAGAGCGAGCCGGCGTGGAAGCCTTCGAAGAGCGTCATCACGCGGTCTCCCGGCATGCGCGTGCCGAGCACGAAGAAGAGCGGATCGAGGAACTCCGGCGTCGGCGCGGAGATGTGCGCGTGCGGCCCGCGCCGGCGGTAGTCGGCGAGCGCGTCGACGTCGAGCGCCTCCAGGCGGTCGCCCACCCAGTCGTCGAAAGCGCGCGCCCAGCTCTCCGGCAGCCCGCCGCCGCGATCCGGCCGTGCCCGGTGCGGATTGCAGACGACGGCGCCGCTGCCGACGAGGAGGACGCCGTCCGAACGCAGCGGCGCCAGCGCCGCGCCGACCGCCAGCATGTCCTCCGGCGAGCCGCCTGCGGGGAGCGACACCTCGACAATCGGCACCTCACCACGACCGTAGACGAGCGACAGCGGCATCCACGACGCGGCGTCGAGCCCGCGCGCGTCGTCGACGACCGCCGGCAGGCCCGCGTGGCTCAGCAGGTCGGCCGCCCGCGCCGCCAGCCCCGGCTCGCCGGTACACGGCGCCGGCGGACGCGTCGCCCACGCCCGCGCATCGTCGGGGTGCGGGAGCAGCGGGGGCTCCGGGTGCCCGGTCACGCGCAGCGGCCGCACGGTGTGCCAGCGGGCCGAGGCCACCAGGATGCCTCGCGACTTCCGGAGCTGGATCCCGAGACGGCGCAGCGCCTGCTGGTAGTCGGTGTCCGACGCCGCGTCCGGCGACGGGAAGCCGACGAACAGCGCCGGGGCCCGCATGCTCCTCGGATTCAGGACGCGGCGTTCGGGCGAGTCGCTCGAGCTCATGTCTCCCGCGGCCGCCCCCTCGACAGGGCCAGCCTTGGGCCCAGAATCGGCGCGGCGCCCGAGAGCGTGAATCCGCCCGGAATTCAGGCGTTTGGATTGGCCATATACGATATACAATTCGCCCATCTTGGCATTTCCGCGCATCGCGAGCTTCAAGGACGTCGACGCCTTCCGGGCCCGCCTGGATGCCCTCGGCCTCCAGCTCCCGGTGGACCCGGCGCTCGAGCAGCATCCGGGCTCGCCGCTCGCGCAGCCGCTGGAACGCGGCGGCCTGCGCGCCGGAAACCGCTGGTGCGTGCTCCCGATGGAGGGTTGGGACGGGACCATCGATGGCCGTCCGTCGGACCTCACCCGGCGCCGCTGGACCCGGTTCGGCCAGAGCGGCGCGAAGATCATCTGGGGCGGCGAGGCGGTGGCGGTGCGGCACGACGGCCGCGCGAACCCGAACCAGCTCGTCATCAGCCCCGAGACGCTGGGCGATCTCGCCGACCTCCGCGAGCGGCTCGTCGCCGCCCACCGCGAGCGCTTCGGCACGGCCGACGACCTCCTGATCGGCCTGCAGCTCACCCACTCCGGCCGGTTCGCGAGACCCGACGGCGGCCCGGAGCCGGTCATCGCCTACCGTCATCCGCAGCTCGACGCGCGCGTCGGCGTGACGAGCGACGCCGCGGTCATCTCCGACGCCGGACTCCGCGCGCTCGTCGACGACTTCGTCCGCGCCGCGGTGCTGGCTGCGCGCGCCGGCTTCGCGTTCGTCGACATCAAGCACTGTCACGGGTACCTGGGGCACGAGCTGCTGAGTGCGCGCACCCGTCCCGGCGCCTACGGCGGCTCGCTCGAGAACCGCACGCGGTTCCTGCGTGAGGTCGCCGCCGGCATCCGCACCGAAGCGCCGGGCCTGCAGATTGCCGTCCGGCTGTCGGCCTTCGACATGGTTCCGTTCCGCCCCGACCCGTCGGGCACGGGCACACCGGAGCTGGACGAGGACACGTACGTTCACGCGTTCGGCCTGACGCGCGCCTCGGGTCCGGCCTGCATCGACGAGGCCGACGCGCTGCTGCGCATGCTGCCGGCGCTCGGGATCGCGTGGGTCTGTATCACCGGCGGCAGCCCCTACTACAACCCGCACATCCAGCGCCCTGCGCTCTTCCCGCCGTCGGACGGGTATCGGCCGCCCGAGGATCCGCTCGTGGGTGTCGCGCGCCAGATCGACGCCGCCGCGCGCCTCAAGGCCCGCCACCCCGACCTCGTCATCGTCGGGTCGGCGTACAGCTATCTGCAGGAGTGGCTGCCGCACGTCGCGCAGGCCGTGGTCCGCAACGGCCTGGCGGACGCCGTCGGCATCGGGCGGCTCGTGCTCAGCTATCCCGACCTGCCCGCCGACGTGCTGGAAGGGCGCCCGTTGAAGACGAAGGCGTTCTGCCGTACCTTCAGCGACTGCACGACGGGTCCGCGTAACGGCCTCGTCTCCGGCTGCTATCCGCTGGACCCGTTCTACGTCAAACATCCGCACGCCGCCCGGCTGAAGGCGCTGAAGAAGGCGAGCGTGTAACGGGCCGGGGCGCGGGTGCCTTCCGGCCCGGCGGAGCTGACGTTCGACCCGACAGCCGACGCGATCGCGGAGCCCCATGCGCCATCAGACCCACGTCGCCGCCACCGCCTTCCTCGCGCTCTTCTCGATCGTCGGCTTCGCGCTCTACGGGCTGCCGTTCTTCTACGACTTCTTCGTGCAGGACCTCGGGTGGACCCGGCAGCAGGTGACGTCGGGGAACGCGTACAGCAAGCTGCTCGTCGGCCCGCTGTTCGGGTTCCTGGCCGGCTGGTTCGTCGACCGGTTCGGGCCGCGCCGGCTGATGCTGGCGGGGATCCTGATGGGCGGCGGCGCGCTCATCGGACTCGGCTGGGCGACCACGCTGACGTTCTTCTACCTCTTCTACCTGTTCAACGCGCTCGGGTACGTCTGCGGCGGGCCGCTGCCGAACCAGGTGCTCCTCTCGCGGTGGTTCGATCGCAACCGCGGCAAGGCGATGGGCTTCGCTTATCTGGGCATCGGCGTCGGCGGCGCGATCGTCCCGCTCCTGGCGCACGCCCTGACGCAGCGCTTCGGCTGGCAGGCGGCGCTGCAGATCCTCGGCGTGCTGATGATCCTGATCGCGTTTCCGATGGCCTGGTTCGTCCGCGAGAACCCGGAACCCGAGACGCCTCGCGATGCAGGCCCGGCGCCGGCGCCGGCCGCACCGGCCATGGTGCAGGGTGGGTCGGCGGCCGCGGTCGCCGACGCGCCCGCGGCCACGCTCCCCTTCACCGCCGTCTTCCGCAGGCCCGCCTTCTACCTGCTGCTCGTCGGCTCGATGTGCTCCATCGCCGCGGTCGGCGGGACGATGCAGAACCTGAAGCTGTTCCTGAGCCTCGACATCCAGCTGTCGCAGGGCGAGGTGGCGCGCATCTCGTCGCTCGTCCTCGTCGGCAGCCTGATCGGGCGCGTCACGATGGGCTATCTCGCGGATCGCTTCGCGAAGAAGCACGTGATGCTGCTGATCTACTCGATTGTCGCCGGCGCGATTCCGCTGCTGTTCCTGGCGGACCAGGCCGGCGCACGGTATGCCTTCGCGCTGCTGTTCGGCATCGGGCTGGGCGGCGACTACATGATCATCCCGCTCATGGCCGCCGAGCTGTTCGGCGTGCGCGTGCTCGGGCGGCTCATGGGGATCGTGCTCACCGCGGACGGGGTCGCCGAGGCGACGGCGCCGATGCTGGTCGCAGCGCTGCGGGACAGCACGGGCAGCTACGCGGCCGGCTTCAGCCTGCTGATCGGGCTGGCGGCGGTCGGCGCGGCCGCCGTCGCGCTGCTGCCCCGGGCCGGTGCTACGACGAGGTGAGGCGCAGCCCGAGGACGCCGCAGACGATGAGCGCGATGGCGCCGATGCGGACGACGTCGCGCGATTCGCCGAACAGCACCATGCCGAGGATCGCGGTGCCCATCGCGCCGATGCCGGTCCACACGGCGTAGGCGGTGCCGATCGGCAGGTCGCGCGCGGCCAGGGCCAGGAGGTACATGCTGGCGGCCATCGCGGCCAGTGTCAGCAGCGAGGCCCGCAGGTTCGTGAAGCCGTCGGTGAACTTCAGGCCCACCGCCCACCCGATCTCGAGCAGGCCGGCCAGCAGCAGCAGGCTCCAGGCGCGCATCGCCCGATTCTGCCACAGCGGCCGCCCGGTACCGGTGTCTGGCACCCGTACCGGTACGCGTGTCAGACACCCGTACGGGTCGGGACAGTCGTCTCCGGCGGTCCGTTGGAACGGCACGCCGTTCCATGCCATGATCCGGCTCAGCGATGAAGCGGGCCCCGGATCGCGTCCCGCCCGACGCGCTGAACGCGATGTCGGACGAGGAACTGCTCGACCTGCAGTTCCGGCAGCTCGATCTCCGCATCGAGGGCACGGATCTCCAGCTCCGGATCGAGCAGCTGGCCGGGGAGCTGGCGGCGCGTGACCTGAAGTTCCGGCCGCACTTCTGGCTC
Organism: Vicinamibacterales bacterium; assembly: GCA_036381155.1. Taxonomy (GTDB): domain Bacteria; phylum Acidobacteriota; class Vicinamibacteria; order Vicinamibacterales; family JAENWD01; genus JAENWD01. Next base: position 3,012 of record DASVDJ010000159.1, on the reverse strand, counting down.
TCCGACGAGTGGTTCACGCCGGACGGCATCCCCGGCATCGCGATCCCCTTCTACCTCGCCCACCCGCGCCTGGCGCGGCTCGAGCTGTCGCAGATGCTGGAGGTGGAAGGGGGCGATCCCGAGTCGTGCATGCGGATCCTGCGGCACGAGGCGGGCCACGCCATCGACAACGCATTCAACCTGCGGCGGCGCCGGCGGCGCCGCGAGCTGTTCGGCAGCCACAAGGTGCCCTATCCGGAGTACTACGCGCCGAAGCCGTACTCGAAGAACTACGTGCTGCATCTCGACTCGTGGTACGCGCAGAGCCATCCGGACGAGGACTTCGCCGAGACCTTCGCGGTGTGGCTGACGCCGGACGCGCAGTGGCGGGAGCGGTATCATGAATGGCCCGCGCTCAAGAAGCTGGAGTACATGGACTCGCTGATGCGCGGGCTCGCGGGCCGGACGCCGCCGGTGACGTCGACGGAGACGCTGGATCCGCTGCCGGCGATCAAGCGCACGCTCAGGCAGCACTACCGGCGCAAGCGCCGCCACTACGGCGTCGAGTACCCGCGCTTCTACGACCGCGACCTCCGGCGGCTGTTCTCCGATGCGCCGGAGTTCGGGCAGAACATGACGGCAGCGCAGTTCCTGATGCGCATCCGCAAGCCGGTCCGGAAGATGGTGGCGAGCTGGACCGGGATTTACCAGTACACGATCGACCAGGTGCTCGAGGAGATGATTGAACGCTGCCGCCAGCTGAATCTCCGGCTTGCCGTGCCGGAAGAACAGGCGCGGCTCGAGTTCACCGTGTTGCTGACGGTCCAGACCATGAACTACCTGCACAGCGGCGGTCATCGGGTGGCGCTCTGACGGGGGGACAGTGAAACGGCAGCGAGTGCTGGTGCTCGTGCACAAACACCTGGTGCCGCCGGCCGACACCACGGGCATGGACGTGGTGAACGCCGAGTGGAAGACCGAATTCGACGTCATCTCGACGCTGGAGGAGATGGGGCACGACGTCCGCCCCCTCGGGATTCAGGACGAGCTCAACCCGATCCGGCAGGCGATCGAGGAGTGGAAGCCGACGATCGTCTTCAACCTCCTCGAGGCGTTCGACAACGTCAATCTCTTCGACCAGAACGTCGTCAGCTATCTCGAGCTGCTGCGGATTCCGTACACCGGCTGCAGCCCGCGGGGCCTGCTGCTGGCGCGTGACAAGTCGCTCTCGAAGAAGCTGCTCGCGTATCACCGCATCCCGGTGCCGGAGTTCTGGGTGTTCCGGCGCGGCCAGAAGCTGAAGGTGCCGAAGCGCCTGCAGTTCCCGGTGATCGTGAAGTCGCTCACGCAGCAGGCGTCGATCGGCATCTCGCAGGCGTCGGTCGTCTCCGACGAGGAGAAGCTCCGCCGCCGCGTGGAGTTCGTCCACAACAGCGTCGGCACGAACGCCATCGTCGAGCGCTACATCGACGGGCGCGAGCTGTACGTGGGCGTGCTCGGCAACCAGCGGCTCCAGGTGTTCCCCGTCTGGGAGATGCACTTCCAGAAGATGGTCGAGGGGGACAACTGGCCGATTGCCACCGAGCGCGTGAAGTGGAGCGCGACGTACCAGAAGAAGCACGGGATCATGACCGATCAGGCACAGGACCTGCCGGAGGCAACCGTCCAGGCGATTCATCGCGTGGCCCGCCGCGTCTACCGCACGCTCGACATCACGGGCTACGCACGCATCGACCTGCGGATGGACACCGCCGGCAAGTTCTACGTGCTCGAAGCCAACCCCAACCCGCAGCTCGCCTACGGCGAGGACTTCGCGGAATCCGCGGAGCGTGCCGGTCTCAGCTACGAGGCGCTCCTGGAGCGAATCGTCAGCCTGGGCCTCGCCTGGCGTCCGAACGCAATCTGATGCAGGCGGTCGACGCACTCGAAGAGGTGCTCGCGCGGCACTGGGGCTACCGCGAGTTCCGCCCGCTGCAGCGGCAGGCGATCGAGACCATCCTCTCGGGCCGCGACAGCGTTGTCGTGCTGCCGACGGGTGGCGGCAAGTCGCTCTGCTTCCAGGTCCCGGCGCTCGTTCCCGGCCCGCCCGGCACGCAGGCGCTCGCGGTGATCGTCTCGCCGCTCATCGCGCTGATGAAGGATCAGGTGGACGGACTCCGCGCCAACGGCGTCCCCGCGGCGTGTCTGAACAGCGCACAGTCGGCCGGGGAGCGCGCGGAAGCAACCGCGCAGGTGCGCGACGGATCGTGCCGCCTGCTCTACGTCTCGCCCGAACGGCTCGTGGGCGACGGCAGCGAGGGCTTCCGTCAGTGGCTCCGCGAGCGCGGCGTCCGCTTCGTGGCGATCGACGAGGCGCACTGCATCAGCCAGTGGGGGCACGACTTCCGCCCGGAGTACCGCCTCCTCGGGCGCCTGAAGGAAGAGTTCCGCGGCGCGTCGATGCACGCGTTCACCGCGACGGCGACCACCCGCGTGCGGCAGGACATCGCGGCCCAGCTCGGGCTGCGGGATCCGGAGGTGCTCGTCGGTCCGTTCGACAGGCCGAATCTCACCTATCGCGTGGTCCCGCGCGCCGATGCCCGGCAGCAGATCCGGCAGGTGCTGGCGAGACACCCCGGCGAGGCCGGCATCATCTATTGCCTGTCGCGCAAGGAGGTGGACGCGCTCGCCGACTCGCTGCGCAACGAGGGGGTCGCCGCGCTCCCGTACCATGCCGGACTTGCCGATGATGTCCGGCATGCGCACCAGGATGCGTTCATCGAAGAGCGCGTGCAGGTGATGGTGGCGACGGTGGCTTTCGGGATGGGCATCGACCGGCCGGACGTCCGGTTCGTGCTCCACCTGGGCGTCCCGCGATCGCTCGAGCACTACCAGCAGGAGGCCGGCCGCGCCGGGCGGGACGGCCTGCCGTCGGAATGCGTCCTGATCTCGTCGCCCGGCGACTTCGCGCGGTGGCGCAGCCTGCTCGAGTCGAGCGGGGGCATGACGGAGAGCGATCGCCTGCACCTGCGCGAGATGGAGCGCTACGCGTCG
>DASVDJ010000158.1:0-16868 GCA_036381155.1 Vicinamibacterales bacterium | reverse complement strand
CCCGGCTACCGGACGAGCGGACTCTCCCAGACCCGGAGCAGCAGCGTCTTGAGCCGGTCGAAATCCCGGGCGCCAAGCTCGGCGCGCCACTCGCGCTCGATGTCGCGGAGAATCCCGTGGATCGTCAGGTAGGCGGCGCGTCCGCGCCGGGTCAGGCGGACGATGCGCGCGCGGGGCTCGCCGGGGGCGTCGGACCGTGTGATGTAGCCGAGCCCTTCCAGGCTCCGCAGCAGCTGGTTCATGGCCTGCCGGCTCATGCCCGCCCGTTCCGCCAGCACGGCGGGGCGGGCGCCGTCCGGGCCGGGGTACTGCAGCACGGCCATGTGCGGCACGCGGAGCTCGGTGAAGCCGGCGTCATTGAGTCCGGCGATGATCCGGCGGTGGATGGCCTGGGCCGGCACGCGGAGCAGGGCGCCGATCAGCATCTGGTCCGGAGGGACCCGGGTGGAGGAACGTGTTGACATGTCGGTAAACGCGATTTACAGTCTACATCAGTAAACGGCATTTACCAGTCAGGAGACGTGCCATGGCGCCGCAGACGACCGACCTCCGTGTCAACCCGTCCGACGAGACGATCCGGCTCGGGCCCCTCGCCGTGCGCTTCCTCGTGACGGGCGCCGACGCCGGCGGCAGCGTCGCGCTGTTCGAGCTCGCGGTGCCGGCCGGGCAGCGCCTGGGGGCGCCCGCGCACAGCCACGATCACTACGAAGAGACGGTCTACGGGATCGAGGGGGTCCTGACCTGGACCGTGAACGGCCGGCCCATCGACGTCGGACCGGGGCAGGCCCTCACCATCCCGCGCGGCGCCGTGCACCGCTTCGACAATCACGGGAGCCAGGACGTCAAGGCGCTCTGCGTGATCACGCCGGCCGCGATCGGACCGGAGTACTTCCGCGAAGCGGCGGCGGCGGTCGACGCGGCCGCCGGCGGGCCGCCGGACCGGGCGCGGATGGCCGAGATCATGCGCCGCCACGGCCTCACGCCGGCGGCAGGCTGAGCGTCGCGCGCACCAGACGGCGCGCCGAGCACGCGCTGCGCGTCGTCGGCACGGCCGGTCCGGTGCAGCATGCCCGCCAGGAGCCCGACGGCAGCATCCTGACGTGGTCGATGCGTCGTCGTGTACGACGCGGGCGCGATCAGCCCGGAGTGACCGTGGATGCGGCGATGCGGCCGACCTCTGCCAGCACCGCCTCCAGGTCATCGCGGATCGTCTTCGATTGCACGGCGGTGTCGTAGTACGCCGATACGACGACTGCCGCACCGTCCGGCGGCCAGAACACGGCGACGTCGTTGTACTTGTCCGTCATGACGTCGGCCAACGCCGTGCCGGTCTTGTCGCCGGCGCGCCAGCCGGATGGCAGGCCGGCCCGGATGCGCTGCAGCCCGGTCTTCGTCGCGATGGTCCACGCGATCAGCCGGTCGCGCGACGCCGGCTTCAGCACGTCGCCCACGACGAACTGCGCCACGGTCTCCGCCATCGCACGCGGCGTCGTCGTGTCGCGCACGTCGCCGGACCGCACGATGTTCAGCTCCAGCTCGCAGCGATCCAGGCGCGTCGTCTCGTCGCCGAGCGCGCGCAGCTTCGCGGTGAACCCGGCAGGGCCGCCGAGCCGCTTCAGCAGCAGGTTCGCCGCGAGGTTGTCGCTCGTGACCTGGGCCGCCTCGGCGAGCGCCGCGACCGTCATCCCGCCCTCGCGCAGGTGCGTCGTCGTCACCGGCGCGTGCGAGATGAGGTCCTTCTCCGTGTAGCGGAGGACTTCCTCCAGGTCGAGCCGCCCGGCATCGGCCTCGTGCAGGATCACTCCCGCGAGCGGAAGCTTGAACGTCGAGCACATCGCGAAGCGCTCGTCGAGCCGGTGCCCGACGATGCGGCCGCTGGCCGCGTGCAGGATGCCGACACCCAGCCGGCCGCCGGCGCGCGCCTCCAGCGCCCGCAACGCGGCGGCGACATCACGCTCGCGCGCGTGCGCGAACGCGGGCGTCGCGCACAGGCTGGCGATGGCGGTCAGGAGTTGGCGGCGGGAAAGGGCGCTCGGCATGCGTCACATGTTCGCATGGGTCGGATCGGGTCGGATCAGGTCTGATCGGGTCTGATCAGGTCCGCCTTCGCCGCGCCCCGAACCAGCGCGCGGCGACGGCGCGCCCGCCGGCGCCTTCGGCGTGAGCGGATCAGGTCGCATCGGGTCCCGCCTTCGCCGCGCGTGGGAATCCGCGCGCGGACTCCGGCGGATCAGGTCTCGCCCGCGCTGTCGCGCGGGCGATCAGGTCGGATCAGGTCCCGCCCGCGTCGGCATCGTGCACGCGGGCGGATCAGGTCTGGTCGGGTCCCGCGGCTTTCGAAGATCTCGAAGTCGTCGACGGTCAGATCCGTCACGGGCCGCCCCTCGCGATCGCGCACGACGACGTCGACGAGGACGGCGTCGGTGGCGGCGCGGAAGAGGGGACGCTGGTCGCGGCCGTTCGTGGGCGCCGGATGCTGTGCGGACACCACCGCGCCGACCGCAATCGCGAACGCCATCGGAAGGCTCGCCCGGACGGTCCTGTTGCTCTGTGACGCGCTGGCAAGCGGCAGCTTGCACCCGGACGGCCGAGGCGCGCAAGGGACGGGCGCAGGTCACTTGTGGGGGAGGGGCAGATCAGGTCTGATCAGGTCCCGCCTCGCCCGCGTGCAACCGTTCGCGGGCTTCGGCGGATCGGGTCGGATCGGGTCTGATCGGGTCCCGCCTCGCCCTCCTTCGCCCTTCGGGCTACGGAGGCTTCGGCGGAAGGACCGGAGGATTGCGACATGGAGTCGCCCATCGGCGCGCTCGTCTGGGCAGGACCGTTTCTCGCGATCCTGTGTCTCCTCGCGGCGGCGGGGACGCGGCATCCGGGGTTCCTCATCGCCGCGGCGGTGGCCGTGCTGCCGTTCTCGATCGACCTGGCGATGATGCCCGCGTTGCAGGGATGGGCGCTGCTCCTCGCGGTGCTGCCGGTCGTGGCATTCGTCGCCGCCCGTCGCCGGGTGTGGTGGGGCGTTGCGGGGAGTCTTGCGATCTTCGTCGGCTGGATCGGCTGGATTGCGTGGATTGTGCGTCAGGCCTGATGCGATGGCGGACACGGGACGGTCGAATGCGGGCCGCGCGTGACGTTCCTACGGCCGAGGGCACACGCCGTGCACGTGGGGCGTACGCCTGATACAGTTGGGATGTCTCCTTCACCGAGGGGTCCATGGCCCGCGACATCTACGTGACCGAGAACGACTACGACCGGCTCGAGAATCTCGTCGCCGCCACGGGCGGCCGCGACAAGGCGCACGTCGAGCGCCTTGCCGAAGAGCTCGAACGCGCCCACATCGTCCCGGCCGCCGAGATTCCGCCGGACGTCGTGACGATGAACTCGGAGATCGAGCTGAAGGACCTCGACACGGGCGAGACGATGACGTTCACGGTCGTGTTTCCCTACCAGGCGAACTTCGAGCAGGGACGAGTGTCGGTGCTCGCGCCGCTCGGGACCGCGGTGCTGGGCTATCGGGCAGGGGACGTGGTGGAGTGGACCGTGCCCGGCCGCACACGGCGGCTCAAGATCGAGCGCGTGCTGTTCCAGCCGGAGGCGGCGCAGTCGTCGTCCGGGTGAGACCTGGGCCTTTGGCTTTGGGCCTTCGGCCTTGGCTTGGGCTCTGGGCTTTGGACCTTGGGCCTTGGGAGCCGATGGGGGCACCCCCATCACCTGGCCAGATCCGGACGATGTTGACTGTGACGCTGCACGCGAAAGCCGCAACTGCGAGCCGACGGTCGCGGCTGCAGGCGCGCAGCCCAAGGCCGGACTAGAGTCCGGCCCTACGCGGGCCCTACGCGAGCCCTACGCGTCCTTCAATTCCGGATACAGCGTGTGGAGCATGTCGACCAGCAGCTCGTTGGTCTGCGCGGAGGACGTGTCCTGCCAGCGCCTTCGGTGAAGGCGGGTCAGGTCGGCGCTGCGTTGTTGCGCAACGCAGCGCCTGCTCGTCCGTGTCGGGTATGCAACGGACGGGACATCCACAGGACCCGGCGGGCACCGGGTCCGATCAGACGCGCTTGGCGGCGGTCTGGCGCGGGCGGCGGGCGACGACGTCGCGAATCGGCTTGGTGCGGCGACGGCTCAGCGTGGACACCAGCGTGCGCTCGGCGGTGCGCAGCGCCTCGTCCACCGCGGTCCGCAGCCGCGTGCTGCGCTCCTCGACGACGACGGGCTGCAGGCCGAAGGGCATGATCTTGATGCGGCAGACGTGGTCGACGCCGCCCTTCGGGCCGTTGATGTCGCGGACGCGCAGGCTGAGCCGCGAGATCTTGCCGGCCGCCTTGCGGAACTTCTCGCCGATCTTCGTCCTGATGTACTCGCGGTCGGCGTCGCTGAGCTGGGTGCCGAACACGCGGACGTGCGACAGCAGCAGGTCGCTGCCGCGGCCGATCTGGCGCTTGCGGGCTTTCGGGACGGCGGAGGTGACGCGGGCCATGCTGGAAATGGTACTCATTTCGGGGTGAGCCGCCTATCCGGTCGTGGGGGCCGTTCGTCAGACCGGGCGTGCCGTTTGCCCGGAACGGGAGCCGCCGGCGCGGGGGGCGTGGCAGAATCCCGCGCATGACCGCGACGCCGGAACGGGGGACCGGGGGGCGCGGGGAGTCGCGGCTGTTCGGCTACCCCGCGGCGCTGGTGCATGCCTGCGCGTGGACGATCGTCGGCACGGTGGGCTGGGCGCGCTACGCGCTGCAGGACCCGGATCGCGTGCTCGGTCCGGGCGTCGTCGCCGGCTACCTGCTGGCGCTGACCTGCTACGTCCCGTGGATCGCGCTGACGCCGATCGTCTTCCGTCTGGAGCGGCGGCTGCCGGTGGACCGCGGCACCTGGCCGCGTCACGCCGCGGCGCTCGCCGCGATCGGCCTGCCGTTCGCCTGCGCCGCGTCGCTGGCGACCTACGTCAACGTCGCGCTCGTGCACGTCGCCGTCGGCGCCCCGCTGCACGTGCCCGATCCGGTCTGGATCCCGCCGGCCCGCGACCTGATGGGGCACGGTCTGCTCTACGTCGGCTCGGTGGCGGCGGCGTGGCTGGTGCGCGCGCTGGTCGAGGCGCGCGAGAGCGAGCGGCGCGCCGCGCGCCTGATGCTCGAGAAGTCGCAGCTCGAGACGAGCCTGCGGCAGACCGAGCTCGACGTCCTGCGCATGCGGCTGAACCCGCACTTCCTCTTCAACAGCCTCCAGAACATCTCGGTGCTGACGCTGCACGATCCGGAGACGGCGAGCCGCATGCTGACGAAGCTCGGCGACCTGCTGCGCGTCTCGCTCCGGCGCGACACCGGCACCGAGACGACGCTGGAGGCCGAGGCGGCGCTGGCCTCCGCGTACCTGACGATCGAGCAGATGCGCTTCGGCGACCGGCTGTCGTTCGCGGTCGATCTCGAACCGGGCACCGAGCGCGCGCTCGTGCCGTCGTTCCTGCTGCAGCCGCTCGTCGAGAACGCGATCCGGCACGGCCTGGACGGCGTCCGCCATCACGGCGTGATCGCCATCCGGGCGCGCCTCGACGGCGACTCGCTCCTGCTGACGGTGACCGACAACGGCGCCGGCCCGAACGGCGCGTCGCCGGCGCGCGGCAACGGCATCGGCGTCGGCGCGACGTGCGAGCGGCTCGCGCGCCTCTATCCGGGCCGCCACGCCTTCGCGATGCGCGCCGTACCCGACGGCGGCACCGAGGTCGCCATCACGCTGCCGCTGCGGTTCGATCCCGCCGAGGCTCCTCTCCATGCACACGCTGCGGCTGCTCATCGTTGACGACGAGCCGCTGATCCGGCTCGGGATCCGCCGCGCGCTCGGACAGGAGCCGGGCGTGGCGATCGTCGGCGAGTGCGGCTCGGGCGACGAGGCGATCGCCGCGATCGAGGCGGACCCGCCCGACCTCGTCCTGCTCGACGTGCAGATGCCCGGCGGCACCGGCCTCGACGTCGTCCGGCGTGTCGGCCCCGCGCGGATGCCGCCGGTGGTCTTCGTCACCGCGTACGACGAGTTCGCGGTGCAGGCCTTCGAGGTCAACGCGGTGGACTACCTGCTGAAGCCGTTCGATCCCGAACGGCTGCGCGAGGCGATTGCGCGGGCGCGCGCGCGCCTGGCCGCGCGCGGCACCGAGGCGCTCGCCGAGCGCCTGCAGGCACTGCTCGCCGCGCGCGACGCACCGGCGTTCGATCGGCTGGTGGTCCGCCGCGGCGAGCGCTTCGACTTCGTGCCGCTCGAGGCGATCGACTGGATCGAAGCGGCCGGCAACCAGGTGTGCCTGCATTGCGGCACGACGCGCCACCTGCTCACCGAGACGATGACGGCGCTCGAGCGGCGGCTGGATGCGCGCCGCTTCCTCCGCGTCCACCGCTCCCGCATCGTCAACACCTCGCGCATCGTCGCCGTGCACACGCTGCTCGGCGGCGCCTACGAGCTCGAGCTGCGCGACGGCACGCGGCTGACGACGGGCCGGCAGTACCGGCAGGTCGTGCAGCAGCTGCTCCGAGGGTAGGGCCAAACTTCGGGCACGCGGGCGTCTGCGCGCTCGACCTGGCCGGCGCGCCGTTCATCGTCGCTCGCATGTCGTCCGTCAGTGTTCTGTTGCCTGGTGGTGCGGTTGGGTCTACGGATGAATGGCCGGCCCAACGTGAATGGCCGAACTGAAGTTCGGCCCTGCGTCAATGGCCGGACTGAAGTCCGGCCTACGAATGCCATGCATCTGCCACTTCTGCTCGTCATCCTGATCCTGCTCGCCGCGCCGGCGCGGCCGTCGTCGACCGACTGGCCCGCGTTCCGCGGCACGCACGCCGCCGGCGTGGCCGCCGAGGCAACGCCGCCGGTCTCGTGGGACGTCGCGTCGGGCCGCAATGTCGCCTGGAAGACGCCGATTCCGGGGCTCGGGCATTCGAGCCCGGTCGTCTGGGGCGACCGCGTCTTCGTGACGACCGCGGTGCCGCTCTCGGCCGATGGCGCCGCGGTGGACGAGCGCGTCGATCTGCAGGACGGCCGTTCGGTGCCCGCAGGCGCGCCGCACGCCTGGCGCCTCTACTGCCTCGACCGCGCGACGGGGCGGATTGTCTGGGAGCGAACCGCGCACGAAGGGGTGCCGCGCGTGAAGCGGCACAGCAAGGCGTCGTACGCCTCGGCGACGCCGGCCACCGACGGCCGGCGCGTCGTCGTGCTGATGGGGTCCGAGGGGCTCTACACGTACGACATGGACGGCACGCTCCTCTGGACGCGCGATCTCGGGCGCATGAACCAGGGGTACGTCGACGATCCGTCCGACGAGTGGTCGCCCGGCAGCTCACCGGTGTTGTACGGCGACCTCGTCATCGTCCAGAACGATCGGCACGAGGACTCGTACCTCGTCGCGTTCGACGCGGCGACGGGCGAGGAGCGGTGGCGGTCGCCGCGCGACGAGATGCCGTCGTGGGCGACGCCGCTCGTGCACGAGAACGGCGGCGCGCCGGTGCTGGTCACGAACTCGCCGAAGTTCATCCGCGGACACGACCCGGCCACCGGGAAGGAGAAGTGGCGCGTCGAGGACGGCACGCAGGTGAAGGTCGTCACGCCGATCGCTGCCGGCGACCTGGTGATCGTCACCGGCGGCTGGCCCACCGGCGGCCGGCCGATCTTCGCCATCCGCGCCGCGACCGGCGAGATCGCGTGGCGGACCGAGCGCGGCTCGCCGTACACGCCCACACCCGTCGTCTACGACGGCGTGCTCTACGTCTGCGTCGACAACGGCGTGCTGGCCGCCTACGACGCCGCCACCGGCGAGCGGATCTACCAGCGCCGCCTCGCGCCGGACGCCGGCGGCTTCAGCGCGTCACCCGTCGCCGCAGCCGGACGCCTCTACTTCCCGAGCGAGGACGGCGACGTGTTCGTCGTCCGCGCGGGGCGGACGTTCGAGCTGCTCGCGCGCAACGATATGCAGGAAATGGTGCTCGCGACGCCCGCGCTCAGCGGGGATCTGCTGATCGTGAGGACGAGGCGGCAGGTCGTAGCGCTCCGGCAGTAGGCGCATCAGGTCTGATCAGGTCGGCCGGCGCGCACGCTGGCGTCGACAACATCGCCAGCGTGCGCCCTTCCCGCTTCCCGCTTCCCGTTGCGGCTGCTGCCGGCTGTCAGCTACACGTCAATCTCCATGCGTCCCGTGCGCGGGGCCGCGATGGTGCTCGCACGTCACGTTCGGGTTGAACTGCGCGAACAGGCCGTTCGGGTTGTCGCGATACAGCCAGAGGTGCAGCTCGTAGTGCGGCTGGAACATGTGCGCCTCGTCGACGTCGGTGAGCGGGTTGTCGACCATCGAGTAGTACTGGTTGCCGTGGAACTCCGGCGGCGCGGTGTGGCCGGCGTCGTGCCACGCCTTCTGGAACACCAGGTTCTCGATTGCGACGAGCGCGAGTGATCCGTCGGCCTGCGGCTCGTAGATGAGCACCCCGGGCCGCAGGAAATCGGTGTGGGTGCCGGCCCCGTCGATGCGCGGCTCGGTGGCGGTGATCTTCAGGACGTCCGGCCTGAAATAGTGAATGCCCATGCCGCCGAGCTGTTTCGGCTGTCCTTCGAAGGTCGACGTCACGCAGTAGTTCAACGGATCGCGGATGTACCCGTCGGCTTCCGCGGCCTTCACGTCCTTGTATTTCTCCGTCAGCGCGCGCATCTCGCGCAGCACGTCATCCGGCACGCCGCCCGTGTTCGTCGCGGGGGAGGCGTTGGCCGTGGGCGCTTCGTCGGCCTGCGCCGGCTCCGGCGCGCCGGCACAGCCCGCGAACACGCCAAGCGCCACGGCGGCACACGCCGCCAGCATGAGATGGATGCACCGGCCCGTCCGTCTCCTGGTTCCCTGACTCATCGCTGTCCTCCTGTGGTCGCTCCGTCTCGACGGGGCCGAGTCATCGGGGCAACGGGCCATCGTAGTCCCGTTCGGAACAAAGGGAAGCGAAAAGTTCCCGGGGCCAAGGCCGGGGGCCAGGGGCCAGAAGTCACGGACCAGGCGCCACCGGCAAGTCCACGGACTCCGTCACCGTCCCTTCCGCGATCACCAGTTCCCGCACGACTCGTTCCGACGAATCGACCTGCTCGAGCGTCGCCCTGATGTGGTGATAGGTGGCCCCGCCGCTGCGGTCGATCGATCGCGTCACGTGCAGCCGGAATCGCGGATGGCCGCCACGCTGCGGCAGTTCCTGGATGCCCTCCTGCGATCCGAAGAAGAAGCTGGGAGGACCCGGAGGCAGCGCGCCCACCCGCTGGAAGGGGGTCGCGGTCTGCCAGGCGATGCGGGGGGTGTCGGCGTCGAGCGCGACGAGACAGGAGACGAATCCGCGCTCACGGGCGCCGGCGCCTTCAATCAGCACCGCCGCGGCGCCGCACGCGAGCGTGTGCGTCTGGAAGTCCTCCAGCGTGACCTCGCCGGCCCAGCGCGGCCCCTGCTCGTCGAAGCGCGCGATCCTGAGCACGTGAGGCGCGGACAGCCCCGGCGTGTTGAACGCGCGGAACTCGACCGCGAGGTAGCCGGCGCCGACACAGTAGTAGCTGTCCGAATCCGCGTGCGCGGAGACCGGCAGCAGCAGCGCCGCGAGTGCAAGCAGTCCGTATCGAAGGAACATCTCAGCTCCGATGCCGGCCGACGGTCGCGCGCTCAGTCTCCCGCGCGCCGGCGGCCGGACCTGGTCAGACTCGATCCGATCCGATCGGCCGTATCACCCGGCACGGATTTCCGGCCGCAAACGTGTCCGCGGGGACGTCGCGCGTCACGACGCTGCCGGCGCCGATGACGGCGCGGTCGCCGATGCGCACGCCCGGGAGGATGAGCGCCCCGGCGCCGACCCACACGTCCGAGCCGATCTCGACCGGTTTCCCGTACTCCTCGTGCCGCCGGCGTTCCGCGTCGAGAGGATGCATCGCCGTCAGCACCTGCGCGCCGGGCCCGAACAGCGTGCGCGCCCCGATGCGCACCGGGCAGACGTCGAGGACGACGCAGTTGAAGTTGAAGAAGACGCGCTCGCCGAGCGTGATGTTGAAGCCGTAGTCGCAGAAGAACGGCGGCTCGATCCAGACCGTGTCGCCTCCGGCCGCGAACAGCTCCGTGCACAGCCGGCGGCGTGCCTCGCGGTCGCGATCGCGCGTGGCGTTCAGCGCCTGACACAGGTCGCGCGCGTGCGCGCGCAGATCGGCCAGCTCCGCGTCGGCGGGATCGTAGGGCTCGCCGGCGATCATGCGCTCGCGCTGCGAGCGCGCGGACTCGGGCGAAGGGTCCTCGGCCATGCGGGCAGTGTAGCAAGTCGGTCGCATGGCTACTGTCCGGCGCGACGAGTTCGGCCCGACAACTCTGCGTCCTCCCTTGCCTCTGTGACCTGTGTGGCCTCTGTGACCGCTGTGTGCGGCCGACGCATCGCCGCCATCACGCCCCCGGCAGCGTGACGGTGAACGTCGCGCCCTCACCGGGATGGCTGTCACACGCGATCGACCCGCCGTGCGCGTCGACGATGGCCTTGCTGATGGCGAGGCCGAGGCCGCTGCCGCCGTCGCGCGCGGCACGCGACGGGTCGGCGCGCCAGAACCGCTCGAAGACGTGCGGGACCGCGTCCGGCGCGAGGCCGGGGCCGGTGTCGCTGACGGACACGCGCGCGCGGCCGTTCTCCTGGTCGAGGCGCACGACGACCTCGCCGCCCGGGTGGTTGTAGCGGATCGCGTTCGACAGCAGGTTCGAGAGCAGGATGCGGATCTGCACCGGGTCGGCGAGCGCGGCGGCCTCGCCGTCGAGCGCGACGCGGACCTCGTGACGGTCGGCGAGCGGGCGCAGCTCCGAGGCGGTCTCGTCGGCGAGGGCGCGCAGCGCCACCGGCTCGCGGCGCGAGGGCAGCGCGCCCGCCTCGAGGCGCGCCAGCGTCAGCAGGCTCTCGACGAGCGCCTTCATCCGCTGCCCCTGGCGCGCGCAGACCTCCAGCGACCGGCGGTACTCCTCCGCCGTGCGCTCGCGGCCGAGCGCCCACTGCGTCTCGGTGACGAGCGCGGTCACGGGCGTGCGCAGCTCGTGGCTCGCGTCGGAGGTGAGCTGGCGTTCGCGCGCGAGCGCCTGCTCCAGCCGGTCGAAGGCGTCGTTGAGCGCCCGCGCGACGGCGACGAGCTCCTCGTCGACGCGCGCCGGATCGATGCGCGTCGGCTGCCCGGGCGCGAGCGCGCGGGCGGTCTCGCCGATCTGCCGGATCGAACGCGCGAGCTGGCGGCGCAGCCAGACGCCGACGGGCAGCGCCAGCGCCGCGCCGGCGGCGCTGGCGATGAGCAGGCTGAGCAGCAGCCGCCGCACGTCGGCGTACGCCGGCGCCAGCGACTCGCCGACGACGACCACCGAGTCGCGCGGCCCGGCGACGCGCGCCACGCGGAACCCGTCGCGCGTGGCGTTGGCGGGGCCGGGCGCCAGCCGCGGCGGCGCCGGCGCGCGGCCGTCGAGCAGCCGGCCGGTCGCGTCGTAGATGCCGTAGTAGCGCACCGCGTCGGTCAGCGGCGCGCCGGCGGGCCCGGCGGCCGGCGGCACCGCGGCCGGCGTGTCGATGTCGATCTCGAGCAGGCCGTTGACGACGGTGATGCGGGCGGCCAGCGCGCGCGCCTCCTCGGTGAGCCGCGCGTCGATCGCGCGCACGGACGTGCGCCAGTACTGGAACACCGCCGCCGACCCGACGACGAGCACGAGCGCGCTGACCCAGAGGGAGGCGCCGACGGAGAGGCGCCGGACGAGCGAGCCGCGGCGCCGGACGCTCATTCCACGAGGTACCCGTGCCCGCGGCGGGTGGCGATGATGCCGGCGCCGAGCTTCCGCCGCAGCGCGGCGACGTAGACCTCGAGCACGTTGGACCAGGTCTCCTCGTTCTCGCCGTAGAGCCGCGACAGCAGCTCCTCGCGCGAGACGACGCGGCCGCGATTGAGCGCGAGGTACTCGAGCACGCGGAACTCGCGCGGGGTGACGGCCACCGGCTCGCCGCCGCGCCGCACCTCGCGGCGCGCGAGATCGACCGTGACGTCGCCGAGCGTCAGCGTTGGCGAGGGCTGTCCGCTCGCGCGGCGGACCAGCGCGCGGCAGCGCGAGACGAGCTCCTCCGGCTCGAACGGCTTGATGACGTAGTCGTCGGCGCCCGTGTCGAGCAGCCGGACGCGGTCGGAGACGAGGTCGCGCGCGGTCAGCACGAGCACCGGCAGGTCGCGCCCGCGCCGGCGCAGCTCGGTCACGACCTTCTCGCCCGGCAGACGCGGCAGCATCAGGTCGAGCACCAGCAGATCGTACGTGTCCTCGAGCGCCAGCGTCAGGCCGGTCTCGCCGTCGCCGGCGACGTCGGCGGAGAAGCCGGCCTCCTCGAGCAGGCGCTGCAGGGCGGAGGCCAGGTCGGGCTCGTCTTCGACGATGAGGACGCGCATCAGGTGAATCGTGTAGCTGGCGGCTGGCGGCTGGCAGCTGGCGGCTGGCAGCCCGCCAGCTGCCTCAATTGTAGGGGTTCGGGGACCAGGAGGGCCGGCCTTCAGGCGGCTATTCCGTGACCGGCTCGTACCACAGGCGCTGGAAATGCGCGGTGGAGTCGCCGGGCAGCCAGAAACCGACCATGCCCGGGTCGGCGAGCGCGGCGTCGCGCTCGTCGGCGACCGGGATGCCGTTGAGCCACACGCTGATGTGCTCGCCGACGTGCTCGACGGTGAGCTCGTGCCAGCGGTCGGCCTCGAGGCGCAGGCCGGACAGCTTGTCGAGACGCACGCGGTTGCCGCGCACGAACTTGTAGAGGACGAACTCGTGCGTGGCCAGATCGAGCCGGGCGGCGTAGTAGGTGCCGGCGTCGCGCACGCGCCAGGCGAGGCCGGCGGCGCGGTCGCCGCGCTCGCCGAGGCGCAGGCGCGTGCCGGCGCGCAGGTTGCCGAGCCGCGGCGACTCGAGAACGGCAAGCCGATAGCCGTGGCGTCCGGCAGCGAGCTGGCTGAGCGCGTGATACCGGCCGAGACGCACGACCTCCCACCGGCCCGGCTCGGGATCCGCCGACGTCAGCGTGACGAAGCCGGGCGGGAGCGTGCCGGGGCGGACGGTCAGGAACTCCACCACCGTCGGCCCTCTCCGGCCCGGCGCGGCACCCGCGGGCAGCACGCCGGAGGCGGCGATCGAGACGATCGAGACCGCGAGCGATGCCGGCAGCAGTCGGCGCATCGCCCCATTCTGCCGTGCACGTCCTGAAGGCTGGCTGAACGCGCCCTTCATCATCCGTTCAGGATCGGCCGCGTAGATTGGATCGCATGGCCGCAGGTCCGATCCGTCCGGCCGCGCAGCGGTGCGCGGCGTCACTCGTGTGCTGTCTGCTCGCTGTCGCGCTCATCGGCATGCCCCGGCGTGCCGCGGCGCAGGAGGCGACCGGCACCGTCCGCGTGGAGGTCGCCGACACGCTCGGCGGCGCGCTGCCCGGCGCGACGGTGACGCTCCGCCCCGCCGGGGCGGAGACCGGCGAGCCGATCGTGATCTACACCGACGGCACGGGCCAGGCGGAAGCGGCGCTGGCCCCGGGACGGTATCACATCCGGATCGAGCTGCCCGGATTCGAGACCGCCGAGGCGGAGCTGGTGGTCGAGGCGGGACGCAGCCTGCAGCACGCGGCGCGCCTGCCGCTCGGCGGCTACGCCGAGCAGGTGACGGTCACGCAGGATGCCGTCGCGCAGCGCCTGGAGGACAACTTCGTCGAGGAGCTCGGGGCGGAGGAGATCGACGCGCTGCCGGACGATCCCGAGGAGGCGCTGGCGCTCATCGAGCAGCTCGCCGGCCCGAACGCCGAGATCCGCGTGAACGGGTTCGAGGAGACGGAGCTGCCGCCGAAGTCGCAGATCCAGGCGATCCGCGTGCGGCAGGATCCGTTCGCGGCCGACACGCACGGCGCCGGACGGCCGCGGGTCGAGATCATCACGAAGCCGGGCATGGACCGCTGGGAGCACCGGCTGAACGCGGGGCTGCGCGACCAGGCGCTCGACGCGCGCAATCCGTTCGCGCCGACGCGCGGCGAGGGGCAGACGCGCCGGCTCTGGTGGAGCACCAGCGGCCCGATCGTGCCCGGCCGGACCTCGCTCTCCGTGAATCTCTTCCTGCGCGACGCCTACGACGCGCAGGCGATCATCGCGGTGCTGCCGGGCCAGACGGTCAACCAGACCGCGAACCAGCAGGGACGGTGGGTGAACGGCGGGTTCCGGCTGGAGCACGCGCTCACGCCCGCGCAGACGCTGCGCATCGAGTACCAGCGGCGGTCCGGGGAGCGCGAGAACCTCGGCGTCGGCGAGTACAGCCTGCCGGAGCGCGCCTTCGACACGCGGTGGGGCACGCACCTGATCCGCGTCTCGAACCTCGGGTCGTACGGTCCGTCGGCGCTGAACGAGGCGCGGCTCGAGCTGATCTGGATGGACAGCTCACGGCACTCGCTGAGCGACGCCGTCGCCGTCAACGTCACCAACGCGTTCTCCGGCGGCGGCGCGCAGCTGGCCGGAGGCACCCGCGAGTTCGAGCTGGAGCTCGGCGACGACCTCGAGGTCGCCCTCGGCGAGAAACACCGGCTGCAGGTCGGCTTCGAGACGGAGTTCGGCCGCCGGCGCAGCGACGAGATCGAGAACGCGACCGGGCGCTTCACGTTCCCGAGCCTCGAGGCGTACGAGGCGGGGCAGCCGCTGCAGTTCGTGCAGCGCATCGGCGACCCGCGGGTCGAGTACTCGCGCTACGAGGCGGGCTGGTACGTGTACGACCAGTACCGGCCGATCCAGTCGCTGCAGATCGGGTTCGGCATGCGCCACGAGCTGCAGTCGTTCGTCGACGCCAGGGCCAACTTCGCGCCGCGCGGCAGCGTCGCGTGGACCCCCGCGTCGCTGCCGAAGACGACGCTGCGGGCCGGCGCCGGCGTGTTCTACAACTGGTACGACGCCTCGCTGCACGAGCAGACCCTGCGCCTGGACGGCGTGCGGCAGCAGGAGCTCATCGTCACCAACCCGGGCTGGCCCGACCCGTTCGCCGGCGACGGCGCGCTGATCGAGACGCCGCCCCCCTCGGTGATCCGGGCGGCGGAGGACCTGCAGCTCCCGCGCACGCGCCGCATCTCCGTCGGCTTCGAGCAGCCCCTGGCCGAGGGGCTCGACCTGCGCGTGAACGTCTTCGACGAGTCGACGTCGCACCGCTTCCGGAGCCTCGACGTCAACACGCCGGTCGACGGCGTGCGGCCGGATCCCACCCGCGCGCGCATCACCGAGATCCGGTCGATCGGCGAGGAGGAGGAGCGCGGCTTCGACGTCAGCCTCCGGCTGCGGCGCGGCCGCACGCTGTTCGCGATGACCCGCTACCGCTACGCCCGGGAGCTGAACGACGCCGACGGCGCGCTCTCGCTGCCGATGGACAGCGCGAACCTGGCGGCGGAGTGGGGCCCCTCGGCCGGCGACGTGCGGCACCGCGTGTTCGGCTACGTTCGCGCCCGCCTGCCGTACGGGCTCAGCGCCGGGCTGGGCGCGCACGCCTCGTCGGGCGCGCCGTACACGATCCGCACCGGGTTCGACGACAACGGTGACGAGGTGCTGAACGACCGGCCCGAAGGAGTCGGCCGCAACACCGAGCGCGGCGAGTGGCACGTGCTCTCGGACCTGCGCCTCGGCTGGACGGTCGGCGGCCACGACAACGAGCAGGGCCGCGGCAACCGCGGCGGGCGCGAGGGTCGCGGCGGCCCCGGCGGCCAGCGCGGCCGCGACGGCGGCGCCGAGATCTACGCGCAGATCTCGAACCTGTTCAACACGACGAACTTCATCCGGTACAGCGGCGTGATGACATCGCCGCTGTTCGGCCAGCCGACGGCCGCGCTGCCGGGACGGCGGATGGAGCTGGGGCTCAGATTGTTCCTGTAGCTGGCGGCCGGCAGCCGGCAGCTGGCAGTCAGTGCCGGCCGCCTCCAGCAAGCTGCTGCCGCCGCCAGCTGCCTGCCGCCAGCTGCCTGCGACACGCCTTCTCACAGGCTGTTCTTCTTCTCCATCACCTGCACGATCGTCCGCGCGCGGTCGGCGGGGATCTTCAGGTGCGACGCCAGGCGGCGCAGGTACTGCCGCTCGGCGCGCTCGAGCGTGCTGTCGACCAGCACGAGATCCACGGCGGCCGCGAAGACGCCCGGGCGCAGCCGCGACGGGATCGCCCGCACCGCCTCCGCGACGACCGCCTCGTCTCCCTGCGCGTTGATCCGCTGCCGCACCTGGTCGATCAGGCGGTCGAGCTCCTCGCCGTCGCGCTGACGGAAGCGGCGCATCGACCAGAGCAGATGCATCGTCCGGCCGCCTTCGGCGGCGGTGATGTGCTGGTTCGCGTTGATGGCCGCGATCAGCACGGCGATGATCGCGAGATCTTCGGACATCGACGCGGTGCGTCGCGAGGTGCGGGATTTCTGAAGCCGTTTTGCCATTCGTGCGCTCCGGCCGGGTTGAAGTCCGGCCCTGCGAATTGGCCAAACTGAAGTTCGGCCTACGTTTGGCCCTGCGATGCGGCCCTGCGGCGACCTGCAAGCTTCGACAATTCCCTGAGCCACAGCACCGAGCTGGCGACGACCACGCATCGTCCCCAGTCGCCGGCCGAGAGCGCCGTCGTCGAGAACGCGTGCTGCAGGAACGGTGTGTAGACCACCGCGACGTGCAGCACCAGCGACAGCGCGACCGCCCCCAGGAGCCACGGGTTCGTGAAGAGCCGCGGAAGCGCGCTGTCCCGATCCGACCGCGCATTGAAGACGTTGAACAGCTGGTACAGCATCAGCGTCGTGAACGCCATCGTCTGGCCGTAGCGCAGGCTTCCCGTGCCCTCGACGAAGCCGCCCGGCATCGCCGCGTCGAGCACG
>DASVDJ010000157.1:0-15107 GCA_036381155.1 Vicinamibacterales bacterium | reverse complement strand
GCACAGCCGGGAATCGGCCCGGACTGAGGCGGCTGCGTGTCCTCCCGGGCGCCCCGGCGCGGCTTTGCACTTCCGGCGGAGTTTGTGGAACACTGACCGCAGCAGACGGGACCCGCCTCGACTCACGCCCGCAAGCCGCTCCGCCCGGAGCAGGGCTGCGGCTCAGTTTCGTGCGTGACCTCGGGAGACTTCTGCCGCTCGCTCGATGACGCGCCCGCTGCGTTTCACCCTCATCGTTCTGACCGGACTCGGCCTGCTCGTCCTGGCCACGTCCTTCTTCGTCAGCCGGACGCTGTCGGAGTGGGTCGACCGCGATCTGGCCACGCGCGCCGAGCTGGGGGTCCGCGGCGCCCGGCCCGCGCTGGTGACCAGCTGGATCACCGGCTCCCCCGAGCGGCTCGGCGCCCTGCTGTCCGATCTCGCCCGCGACGAGCGCATGGTGGCGGCCGCCGCCTGCACGCGCGACGGCACCCGGGTCGCCGCGACGGTCGACTGGCCGATCCACGTCACGTGCGAGGACACGGCGCCGCACGTCCGTCCCGACGCCGACGCCGCCGGCTCCGCCTGGGCCTCCTGGTACACGACGGTCGACCTCGGCGCACACGACGCCCACCTCAGCGCCATCCCGCTGGCCGAACGCGGCGAGCCGCTCGGCTTCGTGATGGTGCTGCACGACCGCGGCTTCGCCGAGGAGCGTGAAGCCCAGATTCAGCGGCTGCTCATCGGCACGTTCGGCGTGCTCGCCGTGTCGGCGTCGCTGCTGACCATGCTGGTGACGCGGCTGTCGTGGCGGGGCTGGACGGCGGAGATCCGCCGCATGCTGCGCGGCGGCGTGCACCGTCCGGAGTTCCAGCCGCTGCTCAAGGAGGTGCGCGAGCTCGTCGACCGGCTGAGCATGGAGCGCGAGCTCGACGGCACGGCCGGCACCTGGACACCCCAGCGGCTCAAGGACTCGCTCAAGCGCTACCTGCTCGGCGAGCGCGTCGTGGTCCTCGCCAACCGGGAGCCCTACATTCACGACCGGGACAAGGACGGTACCATTGTGGTGCGGCACCCGGCGAGCGGGCTGGTCACGGCGCTCGAGCCGGTGATGCGCGCCTGCTCCGGTGTCTGGATCGCGCATGGCAGCGGGACGGCCGATCGCGAAACCGTCGACGCCAACGATCACGTCGCGGTGCCGCCTGGCGAGGAAGCGTACCTGCTGCGGCGCATCTGGCTGACCGAGGAGCAGGAGCGCGGGTACTATTACGGATTTGCCAACGAGGGCCTGTGGCCGCTGTGCCACGTCGCCCACACGCGCCCGGTGTTCCGTACCGAGGACTGGACGCAGTACGAGGCCGTGAACCGCAAGTTCGCCGAAGCGGCGGTCGAGGAGGTCGACGCGGACGATCCGATCATCCTGGTCCAGGACTATCACTTCGCGCTGGCGCCGCGGATGATCCGCGAGAAGCTGCCGAAGGCGACGATCATCACCTTCTGGCACATCCCCTGGCCGAACTTCGAACGGCTCGGGATCTGCCCGTGGACCGAGCAGGTGCTCGACGGGCTGCTCGGCAGCAGCATCCTCGGGTTCCACACGCAGTTCCACTGCAACAACTTCTTCGATTCCGTGGACCGGTTCCTCGAGGCGCGCATCGACCGCGAGTTCGACGCGGTGGTCTTCGGCGGCCAGCGCACGCTCGTGCGGCCGTACCCGATCTCCATCGACTGGCCGAACCGCTGGGCGCAGCAGACGCCGCCCGCAGATGTGTGCCGGCGCGAGGTCTTCGCGGAGCTGCACCTCGAGCCGGACGCGCTGCTCGGCGTCGGCGTCGACCGCCTGGACTACACGAAGGGGATCGAGGAGCGGCTGCTCGCCGTCGAGCGCATGCTCGAGCGGTTCCCGGAGTACCGCGGACGCTTCACGTTCGTGCAGCTCGCGGCGCCCAGCCGCTCGAGCATCCCGGAGTACCGCGCCATCGCCGAGCGCGTCGACGCCGTCGTCGAGCGGGTGAACCGCCGCTTCGGCGACGGCGCCTATCGTCCGCTGATCCTGCGGCGGGCGCACCACGAGCCGCCGACGGTGTTCAAGTTCTTCAAGGCTGCCGACCTCTGCTACGTGAGCAGCCTCCACGACGGGATGAACCTCGTCGCCAAGGAGTTCGTGGCGGCACGCGACGACGAGCGCGGCGTCCTCGTCCTGAGCTCGTTCACCGGCGCCTCGCGCGAGCTGGCCGAGTCGCTCATCGTCAATCCGTACGATCTGGACGAGGCCGCCGAGGCACTGGCCGTGGCGCTGACCATGCCCCCGTCGGAGCAGCAGGTCCGCATGCACGCGATGCGGGCGTTCCTCGCCGAGTTCAACATCTACCGCTGGGCGGGCCGCATGCTCCGCGACGCCGAGCGGCTTCGCCGGCGCGAACGGCTGACCGGCCGTTTCGAGGGCTCGACCCACGATCTGCCCGGCCTCGAAGCCTGAGCGGCGTATGCGCTATCTGCTCAGTCCGGCGTGCGACGCCGTCCTTCACACGCTCCTCGCGGATCGGCCGCTCCTTGCCTTCGACTTCGACGGCACGCTCTCGCCGCTCGTGGAATGGCCGCCGGCCGCCCGGCTGCCCGAAGGGACCGCCGCGCGGCTGCGCGAACTGGCCTCGCGGTATCCTGTCGTGCTCATCTCCGGGCGCCGCCTCGACGATCTCCGCCCACGGGTGGCCGGCATTCCGTTCGCGGGGCTCTCCGGCAACCACGGCGTCGAGCCCTGGGGAGCGACACCCGAGGTCGAGCGTCTGGTCGCGGACTGGGTCGCGGCGCTGCATCGGGCGTTCGATGGCGTCGAGGGGATCGAGATCCAGGACAAGCGCTGGTCGGTGACGGTCGACTACCGCCACACGCCCGATCTCGAGGGGGTCGAGCGGCGGCTCTACGCCTTCGCGCGCAGGCTGCCGAACGTCCGCATCCTCGGCGGCCGGCACGCCGATCTCAACCTCGCGCCCGCCGGCACCCATACCAAGGGAACCGCGCTGCTGGCGCACCTGCGCGAGCTCGGCTGCCGCACCGCGCTGTACGTCGGCGACGACCGGACCGACGAAGACATCTTCGGCCTGGATCTGCCCGGGCTGGTGAGCGTCCGCGTCGGCCTCAAGTCGGGGTCGCGCGCGCGGTACTTCCTGCACGAGCAGCGCGAAATCGACCGCCTCCTGGACCGGCTCCTCGCCCTGACGCCCGCCGGCCGGGACACCAGTGCGACTTCCCCGGCGCCTTCGCGACATCCATGACGACGACCTCGGTACCTCGCCTCGATCACGGGGTGATCGGCAACGGGCGCGTGCTCGCGCTCGTGGCTCCGTCCACCGATATCGAGTGGCTGTGCCTGCCACGCTTCGACTCGCCGTCGATCTTCGCCGCGCTGCTCGACCCGGTCCGGGGCGGACGCTTCGGGTTCGAGTCGGCGGCGCCGGTGACGAGCCGCTCGATGCGCTATCGCACGAACACGAACGTGCTGCGCACGGACGTCACCGCCGAGGACGGGCAGTACACGATCTTCGATTTCGCGCCGTGGATGCCGGGGCTGCTGCAGACCCACGCGCCGCTCGAGCTGCACCGGCTGATCGTGCCGACCGGCGGCACGCCGCGCATCCGCGTGCACTTCGACCCGCGGCCGGACTACGCGAGACAGAATCCGGAGCTCGTGCCCGTCGCCGCCGGCGTCGAGGTCCAGGCGGGCACGTCCCGCCTGCATCTGCGCACGAACGTGCCGGTCCCCTACGTGCTCAACAACCGGCCCATCCGCCTCGACGGGCCGGTGTTCTTCACGCTGAGCTGGGGACGGCCGCCCGAGGCCGATTCGGTGCCGGCGGTCGAGCAGGCGCGCGACATCACCGTCCGCGCCTGGCGCTCGTGGGTGAAGTCGTGCCTGGTGCCCGCCTTCGCGCCGCAGGCGGTGCTCCGGTCAGCGCTCTGCCTGAAGCTCCATCAGTCCGCCGACACGGGCGCCATCATCGCCGCCGCGACGACCAGCATTCCCGAGGCGCTCGACAGCGTCCGCACGTGGGACTATCGGTTCTGCTGGCTGCGCGACGCCGCGTTCGTCGTCGAGGCGCTCCGGCGTCTGAGCCAGCTCGCCGAGGGCGAGGCGTTCGTGCGATTCCTGCGCGACGTCGCGGAAGACGGGCCGCTGCAGCCGCTCTACGGCGTGGGGGGGGAGCGCATGCTCACCGAGGAGACGCTCGATCACCTCAGCGGCTTCGCCGGCGCGCGGCCGGTCCGGATCGGCAACGCCGCCTACATGCAGCAGCAGCACGATCTCATGGGCGAGATGGTGCTCTGTCTCGACACGCTGATGACCGACCCGCGCATCGTCGACGACGACCAGCCCGGGCTGATGCGTCTCATCGAACGCCTGGTCGAGCACGCGATTGCCGTCGCCCCCACCGAGGACACCGGCATCTGGGAGTACCGGACACAGCCGCGGTTCTACACGTTCTCGCAGGCGATGTGCTGGGTCGCCGCGCACCGCGGCGCGCGCCTCGCGCGGATGCACGGCCTCGACCGCCAGGCCGAGCGCTGGCAGACCTGGGCCGACGAGCAGCAGGCCCGCGTGCTGCGCGAGGCCTACAACGTCGAGCGCGGCTACTTCACGCAGGCGCTGAACGGCACGTACCCCGACGCCAGCAACCTGCTGCTGGCGACACTGGGCTTCGTCGACCCCAAGGACCCGCGGTTCGTCTCGACCGTCCGCGCGTACGAGCGGCTGCTCGTGGACCGCGGGCTCATGCTCCGCTACCGGCACGACGACGACTTCGGCGAGACGACGTCGGCGTTCTCGATCTGCTCGTTCTGGTGGGTCGAGGCGCTCGCGATGATCGGCGAGCTGGAGCGCGCGATGGAGCTGTTCGCCCGGCTCATGACGCACGCCAGCCCGCTCGGCCTGTTCTCCGAGGACATCGATCCGGCCACCGGCATGCTCCTCGGCAACTTCCCCCAGGCCTACACGCACGTCGGGCTCATCCATGCCGCCATCACCATCGGCGAGCTGCTCGACGCGCGGGACGGCCACTTCCGCGCATGGGCCTGACACGCAGCGCTGCCAGCCGTGTGAAGGAGCGGCCGGTCCGGACGCCGCGCGTCTGCGCCACGCGACCCGTCCGCCCCGCGTGAGCCTCGAGCCCGTCTCGCCGCCGCCGGCACCGGCCGCGGCTTCGTGGATCGTCGCGGCGGGCCGGTACTGGCACCGCCTGGCGCCGCTCGTCGGCCTCGCGCTCTTCGGCGCCGCCGTCGTCGTGCTCGCCCGCGAGCTGCGGACGATGCCGCCGCGGGAGCTGGCGGCGACGATGCGTCAGGTGCCGGCCGGTGCGCTGGCCATGGCCGGCCTCTGCACGTTCCTCAACTACCTGATTCTCACCGGCTACGACCAGCTGGCGTTCCGCTACATCCGCGTGCCGATCGGCCGCGCGCGGATTGCCCTGGCGTCGTTCGTCGGCTACGCAATCGCCAACAACGTCGGGTTCGCGCTGCTGTCGGGCACGTCCGCGCGGTACCGCTTCTACTCGCGGTGGGGCCTCAGCGGCGAGGACATCTCGCGCGTCGTCCTCTTCTACTCCGGGACGTTCTGGCTGGGCCTCATCGTCGTCGGCGGCTGGGCGCTCGCCGGCGGTGAGCTCCAGGCGCTCGCGTCGGTGATGCCGGCACGGCTGGCGCAGGCCACCGGCTGGCTCATGCTGGGGATGGCGTTCGCGTATCCCGTGTTCGCGGTCGTGCGGCGCCGACCGGTCTCGGTGGCGGGCATCGAGTTCCGGATACCGTCCATCGGCCTGGTGACGGCGCAGTTCGTCCTGTCGATTCTCGACTGGGCGCTCGCGGCCGGTGTGCTCTACGCGCTGCTGCCCGAACCGAGACCGGACTTCCTGTTCTTCGTCGGCGCGTTCCTGGCGGCGCAGCTCGTGGCGCTGGTCAGCCACGTCCCGGGCGGCCTCGGCGTGTTCGAGTCGCTGATGATCCTGATGCTGCAGATGCCGGCGACGGCCGTGCTGCCGGGGCTCGCGCTCTTCCGGGTCATCTACTACCTGATCCCGCTGGCCATCGCGCTGGTCGTGCTCATCGCCGACGAGCTGTCGCAGCGCCGCCAGCAGGTCCTTCGCTGGAGCAGCGCGTTCGGCTCGCTCGGCTCGGAGGTCACGCCGAAGCTGCTCGCGGTGTTCACGATGCTCGCCGCCGCGCTGCTGCTGACGTCGGCCGCACTGCCGATCGAGCCGTCGCGAATCGAGCTGGTCGGCGCGCACGTGCCGCTGCCCGTCATCGAGGCGGCGCACTTCCTCACGGGCGTACTGGGCGCGGTGCTGCTGGTGATCACGTGGGGGTTGTGGCGGCGCCTGGCGGCCGCGGCCGACTGGGGGCTCGCGGCGCTCGGCGCCGGCGCCGCCGCGGCGCTCGTGAAGGGGTTCGACTACGAGGCGGCCGCGGTCCTCGCGGCGCTGATCGGCGCGCTCGCCCTCAGCCGGAGCGAGTTCGATCGCCGCACGCCGCTGCTCGACGTGCCGTTCTCCCCGGGCTGGCTGGTCACATCGCTGGCAGTGGTCAGCGGGTTCGTGGGACTCGGGCTGTTCGTCTTCCGGAACGTGGCGATCACGCCGGAGCTCTGGTCCGAGTTCGGGCTGCGCAGCGATCTGCCCCGGTTCCTGCGCGCGACGATCGGCGTCGGCCTGGTCTTCGTCACCGTTGCGGTGCGCCATGCGCTGCGCCCGGCCCGGCCGGCGGTGACGCTGCCGGATGCGCAGGAGCTCGATCGCGCCGCCGCGGTGATCGCGACGTCGCCCGCCCTGCCCGCGCCGCTGGCGCTGCTCGGGGACAAGGCGCTCATCTGGAACGACACCCGCGACGCCTTCCTCATGTATGCCGTGCAGGACTCGACGTGGGTCGCGCTCGGCGACCCGGTCGGGGCGGGCGGCGCTGCGGGGAGCCTGGTGCCCGCCTTCCTGGCGCGCTGCGACGAGTACGACGGCCTGCCCGTCGTCTGCGGCGCGTCCGGACGCTGGCTGCCCGCGTACGCGGAGCACGGGCTGACGTCAATCCGTCTCGGCGACGAGGCGCGCGTCTACCTGCCGCACTTCTCGGTGGAAGCGAGCGGCAATCGCGTGCTCAGGACGACCCTCGCGCGCCTGACGCGCGCGGGCGCGAGCCTCCGCGTGATCCCGCCGGAGGAGACGGCCGCGCGGCTCGACACGCTGCGGGAGATCTCCGACGCCTGGCTGGCGGAGCGGCGGATCGCCGAGCGGTCCTTCGCGGTCAGCTGGTTCAACCCGGACTACGTCCGGCGCTTCCCGGCGGTGCTGCTCGAGAACGGCGGCCGCGTGGAGGCCTTCGCGCTGCTCTGGCCGGATCCGGCCCGATCGATCGTCACCATCGACCTGCTGCGGCACCGGACGACCGCGCCACGCGGGTTCCTCGACGGGCTGCTGACCTGGGTGCTCGTGTGGGCGCGGCAGCAGGGCTACCGCTGGTGCAGTCTCGGCCTCGTGCCGGTCGACGAGGCGTCGGATGCCGAGACGGCGCCGTTCTGGATGCGCCTGGGCCCGTACCCGTTCACCCAGGGCGGACCGTACCACTTCCGGCTGCTCCGGAAGCACGCGCGGAAGTTCGATCCGGTCTGGGAGCCGCGGTACCTGGCGTATCCGGGCGGCAGCTCGCTGCTGACCGTGCTGGCCGACGTCGCCGCGCTCATCGCTCGACCGCCTGCCGGCCCGGGTGCGAGCCGCTGAAGGGCGCGCCTTGCCGGACGCCGCCGAAATTGCATAGGCTAGCCTCGCCCATGCTCTACACCACGCTGAAGTTCCTGCACGTGCTGCTGGCGATCCTCGCCGTCGGGTTCAATGCCGCATACGGGCTGCTCATCGCCCGAGCACGCAACGCCGGACCGGACGGGCGCGAGCTGCGCTTCGCGCTCCGGACGGTGAAGTTCATGGACGACTACGTCGCGAACCCGTGCTACGTGCTGTTGCTCGTCACGGGCATCTCGATGGTGTACACCGCGGGGTTGCCGTGGTCCCTCGTGTGGATCCACGGATCGCTCGGGCTGCTGGTGGTCGTCGCCGTCATCGGCTTCGGGTTCTACACGCCCACCCTGCGCCGCCAGCTCGCGGTGCTCGACGCACGCGGTCCGCAGGATCCCGAGTTCCAGCGACTGTCGAAGCGCGGGGCCGCGCTCGGCGGCGTGCTCGGCGTCCTCGTGACGATCATCATCGCGCTGATGGTGTTCAAGCCGGCATGACCGGCACGCCGGGCCGCCCCGGTCCGGCGACGGAGAGCAGCATGAACCGACGTGATTTTCTCGTTCACACTGCCGGTGCGGCTGCCGCTTTCGGCCTTCCGGCGGCGGCCGCCGCGCAGACGCCTTCGGGCCGCCCTGCGGTGCAGAAGCACCGGTTCAGGCTGAAGTACGCGCCGCATTTCGGCATGTTCAAGCATGCGGCCGGCGAGGACCTGCTCGATCAGCTCCGGTTCATGGCCGACGCCGGCTTCACGGCCTTCGAGGACAACGGGCTGATGCAGCGCCCCGTCGACGTCCAGGAGGCCATCGGGCGCACCCTCGCATCGCTCGGCATGACGATGGGCGTGTTCGTGATCGACGCCGGAGACAACTGGAAGACCTCGCTGACGACCGGCAAGCCGGAGTTCCGGGAGCGCTTCGTCGAGGCGTGCCGGAAGGCGGTGGACGTCGCACGTCGCGTGAACGCCCGCTGGGCGACCGTGGTTCCCGGATTCTACGAGCGGAACCTGCCGATCGGCGTGCAGACGGGGCACGTCATCGACGCGCTGAAGGCGGGAGCCGAAATCCTCGAGCCGCACAACCTGACGATGGTGCTCGAGCCGCTGAGCGACACGCCGGACCTGTTCCTGCGCCACTCGGATCAGACGTACGCGATCTGCCGTGCCGTCGGCAGCCCGTCGTGCAAGATCCTGTTCGACATGTACCACATGCAGCGGAACGAAGGGCGCATCATCGAGCACATCGACTGGGTGTGGGACGAGATCGCGTATTTCCAGATCGGCGACGTGCCCGGCCGCAAGGAGCCGGGCACCGGCGAGATGAACTACCGCAACATCTTCCGCCACATCCACCGCCGCATGCAGGAGACCGGACGCGACTTCGTGTTCGGCATGGAGCACGGCAACGTCAGGCCGGGTCTCGAGGGCGAGCTCGCGCTCATCGAGGCGTACAAGGAGGCGGACAGCTGGCCTGAAGACTGACGGGCCCCCGGGACTCCGTGGCCCGTTGTGAACAGGCGCCCGGCGTCGGCATCGGGTACGATGCGGAGTGGGCATGAGCACGACCGTCGTACCCGAGCTGCCGGACCTGCAGTATTCGACCCTCGACGAGGAAGGCTGGCCGATTCTCCGGCCGACCGTGGTGACCATCGAGCGCAACTCGCCCGAGGACGTCAGGAACCGGCAGGTCATCATCAGCCTCGACGGCGAACGGATCGCGACCCTTCTCTACGGGCAGAGCTGCTCGCGCGAGATCGCGCCGGGGCGGCACCGCCTGCGCGCGAACAACACCCTCGTCTGGAAGACCGTCGAGTTCGACGCGGAGCCCGGAGTCGAAGTCCGGTTCCGCTGCGTGAACTGGGCGCCGGGCAGCTTCTACTACCTGCTGGGCCTGTTCGGTGTCTCGCCGCTGTTCGTCAGGCTCGAGCGCGTCGACCCCCCGAACAATCCCTCGTAGTCGTCCGGCGTATCCACGTCCCTGATCGTCCCCTCGTCGTCGGTGTCGAGGGAGATGCTGCGGGACGCGAAGCGACGCACGACCGGCTTCGCCCCGGCCTGCAGGTCCAGGCCGGGCGCAAGGAGCGCGTCGATCACCCCGGCGCCGAAGATCACGGGATGCCCGTGGCGCCCCCGGCAGGACGGGCGCACCAGCGGCGACTGCGAGGCGCGCCACGCCCGCAGCAGCGAGGCGATCGTGTCGGGCCTGACGAGGGGGAGATCGACGAGCGTCACGAGCGCGGCAGGCGCCGGGACGGCAGCCGACAGCCCGATTCGCAGGCTCGAGAGCTGGCCGGCATCGGGATCCGGGTTGACGAGCACCCGGGCGTGCGGCGCCGCGTCCCCCACCGCGCCGGCCAGCTCGGCGCGCGTGACGACGAGCACCGGATCGAGGCCGGAGGCCCGAAGCGTGTCGGCGATGCGCCCGACGAACGGGCGGCCGCGGGCGTCCAGCAGCGCCTTCGGCCGGCTCATCCGGCTCGACGCGCCGGCGGCCAGCACGACGGCGGGCAGGGGCCGGGGGTCAGCGTCCACGGGTCAACTCCAGCCGGAAACCGGCGCTCTCGCTTGACTTCCTGCGATTGAAATCCCTATAGTCCGCCCATTGGACGGCGGCGAGCCCGTGTGTGCCCCGGCACGCGCGCGCTCCGGACAGCCCGTGATTGAACGGATGACCGGTGGCTCGCTCCCTGGGGATTGTCCCCGAGGGCACGTCCATCGGAGGTCACGGGTATGCCGACCGGCACAATTGCACGGCTCCTCATCGACAAGGGGTTCGGGTTCATCCGCGACGAAGGGGGCGTCGAGCACTTCTTCCACCGCTCTGCCGTGCGCGGCGCGGTTTTCGAGCTGCTTCGCGAAGGACAGCGCGTCGAATTCCAGCCGGAAGAGTCGGGCAAAGGGCCGCGCGCCGGCGACGTCAGGCTGATCGAAGGCTGACGCGCCGCTTCGGCATCCGGCCCCATCGGCCGCCAGGCCTCGGGGCCGGACCGGGTCCCCCGGTTCCGCAGTCTCCTCCCGCGAGTCCGATCCCTCACACAACACGGAAGCGAACGGGGCCCGGTGGCCCTCCCGGTCTTCAAAATCGGCTGCTCCCTGCCTGCCAGGGAGGCTGGGTTCGACTCCCAGGCGCTTCCGCCACGCCGGCTCCGCGGCGCGTGTCCCGCGACTCAGCGCAGGTACGGCCGCACGATCCGCGTCCAGAGCTCGTACCCGTTCGCGTTCATGTGCAGGCGGTCGTCGACGTACAGCTCCGGCTTCGGCCGGCCGTCCGCGCCGAGCATGTGCGGGACGACGTCGATGAACGACAGCGTCGCATCGGCCATCGTGAACTGGCGCACCAGCTCGTTGGCGGTCGTGAACTTCGACATCAGCGACCAGCGCGCCTCGTTCGGCGCGATGGCGATGAAGGCCACGGGCGTCCCGGGAAGCGCGCGCCGGACGCGCGCGACGAACTCCCGGAAATCCGCGGCGACCTGCTCCGGCGGCTCGCCGGCGGCGATGTCGTTCGACCCCGCGTAGAGCACGATCTGCCGGGGCCGGTACGGCAGGACGATGCGATCGAAGAAGTGGACGGCATCCGACAGCTGCGAGCCGCCGAACCCGCGGTTGATCACGGGCCGATCGGGGAAGTCCGAGGCGAGCGTCTTCCACAGCCGGATGCTGGAGCTCCCGATGAACAGGGTCCCGCCGCGTGGCGGCGGTGACGTTCTGTCCGCCTCCTCGAAGGCACGGATGTCGGCCTCCCATCGGGCCGGATCGCCGGGTGCGAACGCCTGCTGCCCTGCGCCGGCGCGTCCCGGGGCGAGCAGCAGAAGAACGAGGAGCAGCAGGGGCGCAGCAGTCGCTTGTCTCATAGATCCATGGGATGCCATGTGCTCTTCAGGAATGCGGGCTCAGTCGAGCAGCGCGCGCAGCGCGTCGAGCGCGCGTGGCGTGTCGGAGAGATCGTCGAGCACGAGATCCGCACCGGCCCGCGCCAGCGCCGCCGCGTCGTGGATGCCCGTGGCGACGGCGAGACACCTGGCCCCGTGCGCGTGCGCGCACGCGACATCCCGCGGCGTGTCGCCGATCACGACGACGCGGCTGGTGCCGACGTGCGGCGGCAGGCCGCAGGCACGCGCCCGGTCGAGCGCGACCGGCACGAGGTGGTTGCGGTCGGGATGATCGTCGCCGAACGCGCCGCAGCGGAAATAGTCCCACAGCCCGAAGTGTGACAGCTTCACCTCGGCGGCGTCGGCGTAGTTCCCGGTCAGCAGGCCGAGGAAGGCCGTCTGCACGGGGCGGAGCGATTCGAGCAGCGCGGACACGCCGGGGAGCACGCCGATACCCGGTCCTGGCGGCGTCCGCGGCACCTCCGCCTGGAGACACGCGAGGTAGCGCTCCCGGAAGGCCGAGGTGGCACCCGCCTCCTGCGCGACGCCATGACGGGCCATCGCGTCCGCGAGGATGCTGCTGTCGGTGCGCCCGGCGACCTCGATGCCGTCGAGCGCGTCCGGCACGCCGAACACCTCCTGGAACGCGCGGTTCATGGCGCGGATGCCGGCACCTCCCGTCAGGATCAGCGTGCCATCGATGTCGAAGAGCAGCAGAGCTTCGGAGCGGATGATCGGCGCGGCCATTCGTTGGAGCTACAATCAGCAGATATCAGTCTACTGGAGGCACACGACATGCGTATGACGGGTCTGGTGGTCGCGGCGGCACTTGCGTGCGCGGCCAGCGCGAGTGCCCAGCACGCCGGCCACGGCGCGCAGGGCACGCCGGTGGCGAAGGCCGTCGCCGAGATCAAGGGCGAGGGCGTCACCGGCACGGCGACCTTCACCGAATTCAAGCACGACACCGGCAGCGTCGTGCAGATCGAGCTGAAGGCCTCCGGGCTCAAGCCCGGGCTGCACGGCGTCCATCTGCACGCGGTCGGCAGGTGCGAGCCGCCGTTCACGTCGGCGGGTGGCCACTTCGATCCGGGCCCGGCGAGCAACACGGACCCCGACGCGAATCACCCGTTCCACATGGGAGACCTGCCGAACCTGCGGGTGGGCGATGACGGCTCGGGCAGCCTGACGGCGACGACGACCCGGGTGACCCTGACGGACAGCCCGATCACCGTGTTCGACGAGGACGGGACGGCCATCATCCTCCACGCCAATCCCGATCAGGGGATCACGGGCGAGCCGAAGTCGGGCGTGAGCGGCGGGCCTCGCGCGGCCTGCGGCGTCCTGAAGAAGCAGTAGCCCTCCCTCGATGCGGCGGCCGCGCCATCGGCCGCCGCATCACTTCTGCGCCACGTCGCCGCGCAGCGCGATCTGCCCCTGGCGGGTCAGGTCGATCGAGCGCGCCAGCACACGCATCGCTTCCTGCGGCGCGTGGAACCCCATCGAGTTCTCGGCTTCGACGAAGTCCAGCAGGAACTGTCCCTGGCGCTGGAACTGCCGGGCCTGTCGCAGCCGCTCCTCCGGCACGCCGGCCGCTGCCGCGGCGTTCAACTCGCCGATGAGGGCGACGAGCGCGTCCAGCGCCCGGTTGCGCATGTCGAACGTCCGGTCCTGGATCGTGTACACGCGCGAGCGCAGCTCCTCCTCATCCCAGCGGTGGCACGTCTGGCAGGCGCGGTTGATGTTGAGCAGCGGGCTGCGCACGTGGTGGTCGCTGATCTTCATCGCCCCCACGCGCTCGTACGGCATGTGGCAGTCCGCGCAGGCCACGCCGGCACGCGCGTGGATCCCCTGGCTCCACATCTCGAACTCGGGATGCTGCGCCTTCAGGGCGGGTGCGCCGGTCTCCGCGTGCGTCCAGTCGCTGAAGCCCTCGCTGTCGTAATAGGCCAGGATCTCGTCGGCGCGGATGCCGTCCCGCCACGGGTAGGTCAGGCGCTTGCCCGGGCCCCTGAAGTAGTACTCGACATGACACTGCGCGCACACGTAGGCGCGCATCTCCTGCCGGGTCGCCTGCGTGTTGACGTCGTAGTCCGCGATGCCCTGCGCCGCCTTCACGAGACGGATGCCTTCCAGGAACGCGGGCCGGGTGACGCGCAGCTGCATGCTCCGCGGGTCGTGGCAGTCGATGCAGGCCACCGGGTGCGACACGTGCTTCCGGGCCTCCGCGTACGGCATCGCGTTCATCTTCTCGAACCCGGCGAAGAGGTCGCCGCCGCCGAGCGTCCGGTACGGCACGTAGACCGACGCATGGCAGTGCAGGCACGTTCCCGGCTGCGGCGCCGCCTGCTGCCGCTCCGTGAACGTCTGGTCCTCGAGCATGTAGGCGTGCCCGCGCTCCTCCCGGAAATCGCGCGAGAAGGCATAGCCGGCCCACATGGTCCTCAGCCGCGGGTCCTCCTCGAGACGCGACTGCGCGACGATCGAGCGCGGATCGGCCGCGGTGGGCGTGCGCGGCACCGCTTCGCTGCCGCCGTAGCGCGTCCGCACCTGGTCGACGGTGCGCCGGTAGCCGTCGTACTGCAACGGGAAGTTCCTGCCCCACACCGAGGGATCGGTCGTCTCGTCGGTGATCTCGACGACGCGATAGAAGGGATTGCGTGCCTCTTCCCGGCGCCGGGCGATATCGACGACGAGCACGGTCAGACCGACCGCGGCGAGCGCCGACAGGATGAGGGCGGCGACGAGCCAGCGGCGCGGGACACGGGAATCGTTGGCAGCCATGAGCGTCCGTCAGTGGAGATGGCCGGCGTCACGATGACACTGGACGCAGGAGAGCGCACCGCCGGCGCGCGGCATCGCGTCGATCGCGTGCACGACCTCCGCATGGCAGGTGCGGCACGCGCCCTCGGTGACCTCGAGGTTCCGCGGCGTGATCCGGATCGGCTCGGGAAAGCCGCCGGTCGTGAAGTAGAACGAATGCCAGAACCCGTTGCGGGCCTTGGTGACGTACTTGGGGACGAGCCCGTCCGGCGTATGGCAGTCGTTGCACACCGCAACCGAGCGGTGGCTGGACCGCGACCAGCCGTCGAACTGCTCGCGCATGACGTGGCAGTTGGCGCACGCAGCCGGATCGTCGGTCAGATACGACGCACCGCGCGCGTAGACGAACGTGTACCCGCCGATGCCGGCCGCGGCGCCGACCAGCACGGCGAGGAGCAGTTCGGCCCAGCGCATGTGCGGCACACCATACCACCGGTCGCGGCGTCGACGTGCGCCGCCACTACCGCGCTGCCGGCGGCGGTTCGTGCCGGCGTGCCGCGGTCTTCAGCTGCAGGCCCTCGATGTACTTCACGAGGGCGTCGATGCGCGCCTTCACGTCGGCTTCCGTCGCGCCCCGCCCGGCCTTGAACACGTCACCCCACACCGGCATGTCGGGCCCGCCGTGTCCCGGCAGCGGATTGCGGCCGTCGATGATGCGCGCGACCATCGCGGACG
>DASVDJ010000156.1:0-10014 GCA_036381155.1 Vicinamibacterales bacterium | reverse complement strand
GACTCCGGCGTTGTAGAGATTCTCGATGGCCCGGAGCTTGACGTCGAACAGGTTGCCGACGCGGCGATGCGAGTTGGCGGCGTTGCCGATCCCGTCGAACTGCAGGTAGGCGTAGCGCAGGCCCGCCTCCGCGGCCGCCTTGGCGAAGTCGGCGCTCTTGGCGAACTCGATACCGTTGGTCGCCGCCTGCACCGAGTTGTAGCCGACCTTGCGCGCGTAGCGGATCGCGTCGAGGAAGAACGGCGACATTGTCGGCTCGCCGCCCGAGAACTGCACCGACATCTGGCGGCGCGGCTTGATCGAGACCGCGTTGTCGAGGACCTGCTTGATGTCCTCCCACGAGAGCTCATGGACGAACCCGACCTGGTTCGCGTCCATGAAGCACGGGTCGCACATCATGTTGCAGCGGTTCGTCAGGTCGATCGTCAGCACCGCGCCGCGCCCGTACTTGATCGTGCTGCTGCCGTGGTTGTGCAGCTTCTCGTCGTTGTGCGCCTGGATGTCGCGGCCCGGGAACGACTCCTCGAGGTGGCGGAACATCGCCGGGTCGATCGACATGACGTCCTCGAAGTGCCCGTGGAGCGGGCAGTCCTTGACCATCATGATCTTCCCGTCGCGCTCGAGGATCGTCGCCTTGATCTCGCCGACCTTCTCGGTCAGGAGCACCGAGACGTCCTTCTTGCCGTCGAGGATCTCCTGCCGCGCCTCACGCACGCACACCGGGCAGAGCGAGTCGGTCTCGCGCGGCCACCCGAGCGGCGGCTTCGTCTTCTGCCACGACTTGTTCAGCGGCTTGTCGGACCACTTCGGGGTGAACGAGGGATTGGGCCTGATCGAGTTCAGCGCCTGGAAGACGTGCCACAGCCCGTTGGCGGTGACCGCCAGTCCCTTCTCGACGTACTTGATCGGTCGATGCATCGCAGCTGTTCTCCTGTCGGGCCCGTGGCCCAGAGCCCCGCGGCCCGTGCGCCTCTGCCCGAGTCGCGAGATTCCCTTTGGAATTGCGCCATTCTAGTCAGCAGACGGGCAGAAATGTCCCAAATTCCGGTCAATTGGCGCGATCCGGGGGCCAGCGGGCCGAGCGGGCGGCGAGTGGTCAAATCCGACACATCGGGTCGTATTTGTTTCGTCGTTGGGGACACACGCGCGGCGGCGGACCAGCGGTGCGGCCGCCGGGCCGTGGCCATCCACCCGGCCCGGTCGGCCTCGCGAGCCGCGCCCGGCCGAGGCGCTATCATCGACGGATGGACGTGCGGGATCTGATCGTCGTCGGGGCGGGGCCGTCGGGCCTGGCGACCGCGATCGCGGCGGGCCGCGAAGGGCTCGACTACGAGGTCGTGGAGAAGGGGGTGCTGGTCAACTCGATCTTCCACTTCCCGGTGCACATGGTGTTCTTCACCACGCCGGAACTGCTGGAGATCGGCAACCTGCCCCTGGTGACCCCCTACGAGAAGCCGACCCGCATCGAAGCGCTGCGCTACTACCGGCGGGTGGCCGAGACGTACAACCTGCGCATCGCGTTCGGCGAGACCGTCACCGGCATCCGGCGCGATCCGTCGACCGGGCTCCTGACCGTGAAGACGCGACTGGAGAGCGGGGACGAGCGGGAGCGCCGCACCCGGGCTGCGGTCCTCGCGATCGGCTACTACGACCATCCCAACCGGCTCGGCGTGCCGGGCGAGGACCTGCCGCACGTCTCGCACTACTACCGCGAGGCGCACGACGCCTGGCGGCGGAACGTCGTGGTCGTCGGCGGCAAGAACTCGGCGGCGGAGGCGGCACTGGAGCTGTATCGCGCCGGCGCCCGCGTGACGCTCGTGCACCGGCGCCCGACGCTCGCCGGGTCGATCAAGTACTGGGTCAAGCCCGACATCGAGAACCGGATTGCCGAAGGCTCGATCGCCGCGCGCTTCGACACGCGCGTCGTACGCATCACGCCCGAGGCGGTGCACGTCGAAGGACCGGCCGGCCCCGAGGCGCTGCCGGCCGACATCGTCTACCTGCTGACCGGCTATCACCCCGACTTCGAGCTGCTGGAGGCGTGCGGCGTGGAGGTCGATCCCGTCTCCGGCGTCCCCCGGCACGATCCGGCCACGCTCGAGAGCAACGTCCCGAATCTGTTCCTGGCCGGCGGCGTGCTGGCGGGAAAGGACACGGCGCCGATCTTCATCGAGAACGGCCGCTTCCACGGCGAGCGGCTGGTCAAGGTGCTGACCGAACGGCTGCGCGGCGAGCCGCAGCCCGCCGCGGAGCTCGAGTCGCGGTAACCAATCATCCATCGGCCATCACGGAATAGCCATCGGATATCCGCAATCCTCAATCCGCAATCAATCCGCAATCCGCAATCCGCAATCGACATGCTTCCCCCCACCATCCCGCTCTTCCCGCTGCCGAACGTCGTGCTCTTCCCGGGCGTGTACCTGCCGCTGCACATCTTCGAGCCGCGCTATCGCGAGATGACGGCCGATGCGCTCGAGGGGGACCGGCTGATCGGGATGGTGCTGTTGAAGCCCGGCTTCGAGGACGACTACGACGGCCGCCCGCCGGTCTACCCGGTCGGCTGCGCCGGCCTCATCACGCATGCCGAGGAGCTGCCCGACGGGCGTTACAACATCGTCCTGCAGGGGGTGGAGCGCTTCCGCATCCGGGGCGAGGATGAGACGCGGGTCTACCGGGTGGCGGCCATCGAGCCGCTGGACGGCGGCACGCCAGGCCCGGCAGACACCGCGACCGTGCGCGTGCTGCGCGACCGGCTCGAGCGGCTGCTGACCCCGCTCGTCGAGCGCGCGGGCGGCGAGCTGAACGTCCCGCCGGCCATGAGCGACGCCGACCTGATCCACGCCCTCGCGCAGTACCTGGATCTGGAGCCGATCGAGAAACAGGCCCTGCTCGAGTGCGCGACGCTGGTGCAGCGCGCCTCGGCGCTGGCCGACCTGCTGGAAATGAAGGCGCTCACCGCCGGCAGCGGGTCGGGGTTCGCCCACTGAGTCGTCCGATTGACACCAGGAGCGCCGGCCTTCAGGCCGGCGTAACACGTACGGCCTAATGGATCGTACGCGTCTTCTTGTCCATGTAATCCATCAACACGTACTGCCCCAGCGTGTACGGCGTCGTGAAGTACGCCTTCCCCTTGCAGATGTCGGCGACACGACGGACGAACGCCATCAGGTCGTAGTCGCGGGCGAGCATGAACGTGTTGATCATGATCCCCGCCTTGCGGCAGTTGGCGACCTCGCGCAGCGTCTCGGCGACGACGAGCGGGTCGAGGCCGAAGGCGTTGCGGTAGATGCGGCCGTCCGGCTGGGTGAGGGCCGAGGGCTTGCCGTCGGTGATCATCACGATCTGCCGCATGTCCTTGCGCTGCCGTTCCAGCAGCCGGCGCGCCAGACGGAGTCCCTCGCGCGTGTTCGTGTAGTACGGGCCCACCTTCACGCGCCCGAGCTGCGCGAGCGGCACTTCCTCCGCGGAGTCGTGGAACAGCACCAGCTTCAGCGAGTCGCCCGGGTACTGCAGTCTGATCAGCTGTGAGAGGGCCAGCGCGACGCGCTTGGCGGGGGTGAACCGGTCCTCGCCGTACAGGATCATGCTGTGGCTGCAGTCGAGCATGATCACCGTCGCGCAGGAGCTCTGGTACTCGCCCTGCGCCACGACCAGGTCTTCGTAGTCGAGATCGATCCCGCCATCAGAATTGACCAGCCCCCGTGCGCGGGCGCCCGGCGCCGCGGCAATCCGCCGGACGGCGTTCAGCACCGTCTGGCTCGGGTCGAGGTTCAGCGTGTCGCCGAACTCGTACGGCTTCGTCGCGCCCGAGGCCTCGATGCCTGTCGCCAGGTCCCGGGTGTCGTGGCGGCCGAAGCTGCTGCGCCCCAGCGAGCCGAGCAGATCCCGCAGCGCCCGGTAGCCGAGGAAGTCGATTGCCTTGTCGGTGACCTCGAACTTCACGTGCTCCTGGCCCTGCCCCATCCCGCCGCCGCCCTGCTCGCGCTCGGCGCGCGCCGCCCGGGGGGCGGGCGCCGGCGTGATGTAGCCGCTCTCCTGCATGCGCTCGATGATCTGCTGGATCAGCTGCTCCAGACGCTGCTTCGCGCCCTCGTCGGCCTCGTCGCCGAGCAGCTGGTTCAGCGTCTCGTCCGGCAGCACGCCGCCGCTCAGCAGCGCCTCGAGAATCGCGTCGTAGAGCGCCTGCATCGAGCGGTCGTCGTCTGACCCGCTGAAGTACGGATCGTTGAACCCGCTCGAGAGCAGCAGATCCGAGAGCCGCGACATGAGCTCGTCCATGTCGAGCTCGTCGAGCAGGTCGGGGATGTACTTGCCGTACTTGTAACGCATGAGTCCGCCGGCCTGAAGGCCGGCCCTCCTGGGGTCAGAGTCAGCGGCAATCCGACGTCCGCAATCGACGGGCGTCAGTTGTAATAGCGCTTCTTCCCGCCCGGCATCGGCGGCATGTCCTCCAGCGACGGCTCGTCGCGGCGCGCGCGACGCGGCTGCGGCGTCTCCGGCGCCATGTAGCCCTTCTCGTCGCTGCGGCTGATCCGCTTCGTCGACGCGAGCCCTTCGAGCACGAACTCGATGGCCGAGGCGCGCAGCGGCGCCGGCGCCCGCTCGTCGACGCCCACGACACGAGCGCTGTCGGCGAGCCCCGGAATCTTCCGGACGCGCGCGAGCACCTCGTCGGCGCGGGTGAGGTCCTCGAGCGGCAGCGTGCCGCCCGCTTCGAACCACTCGACGATGGGGGAGGAGTCGAAGCTGTCGAGGACGGCGGCGAACACGTTGGCGACGGCGCCGCGGATCAGCTCGCGCGCAATGGCGTCGGCGCCCTTGAGCTCGCCTTCGTACTCGAGCTCGAACTTGCCGGTGATCGACGGCAGCGCCGCGTAGATGTCGGCGATGCGCGCCACCGACGGCGTCTCGCCGGTCAGCAGCGCCCGGCGTTCGGCGTTGCTCGCGACGTTCTCGATCACGCTGATCGGCAGCCGCTGGCTGACACCGGAGCGCTTGTCGATCCGCCGATCCGCCCGCGCCTGGAACGCCACCTCCTCGACGACCTCGCGTACCCAGCGCGGGATCTCGATCGAGCCGGCGCCCTGCCGCGCCGTCCAGGCCTCCTGCGCGGTGATCTCCATCGCGAGCTGCCGGGTCGCCGCGTAGTGCGTGCGGATCTCCGAGCCGATCCGGTCCTTGAGCGGCGTGATGATCTTGCCGCGCGCGGTGTAGTCCTCGGGGTTGGCCGTGAACGCCATCAGCAGATCGAGGCGCAGCCGGACGGGATAGCCCTTGATCTGCACGTCCCCTTCCTGAAGGATGTTGAACAGGCCGACCTGGATCTTGCCGGCGAGATCCGGCAGCTCGTTGATCGCGAAGATGCCCCGGTTGGCCCGCGGCAGCAGCCCGTAGTGCATCGTCAGCTCGTCGCCGAGCTCCCGTCCGCCGCGCGCCGCCTTGATCGGATCGACGTCGCCGATGAGGTCGGCAATCGTCACGTCGGGCGTCGCCAGCTTCTCGACGTAGCGGGCGTCTCGCGGGAGCCACGCAATCGGCACGTCGTCGCCCCCCTCCGCGATCCGCTGCCGGCACGCCGCGCAGAGCGGGTGGAACGGGTCGTCGCGCAGCTCGCACCCGGCGATGCAGGGCAGCTGCTCGTCGAGCAGCGCCGTCAGGCTCCGCAGCAGGCGCGTCTTCGCCTGGCCGCGCAGCCCCAGCAGAATGAAGTTGTGCTTCGAGAGCAGCGCGTTGACGACCTGCGGGATCACCGTGTCGTCGTAGCCGACGAGTCCGGGAAACAGCGGGCCTCCCTCGCGCAGTCGGGTGATCAGGTTGGCGCGGACCTCGTCCTTGACGCTCGCATGGTGCGTGAGCTCGCCGGACTGGACCGCGCGCCGCAGGCCGCCGAGCGTGGACGGAAGGGAACGGTTGGCCATACCCGGATTGTACTCCCCGCGACACCGCACCGGGCGCGGCCCGCGATGGCCACGCGCGCGACGCGCAAGCTCATCGGTCGCGCGTTCGTTGGATAATGACCGCGACGTGTCGAGTCCGTTCCCGTCCATCCTGTCACCCGCGCGCCGCATGCCCGACCGTCCGCTGATCCTCGCGCATCGCGGCGGACGCGCGCTGGGTCCCGAGAACACGATTCCGGCGTTCGATCTGGGGCTCGCGGCCGGCGCTGACGGGCTCGAGCTCGACGTGCATCTCTCGGCCGACGAGGTGGCCGTGGTGATTCACGACGCGACGCTGGATCGGACGACCGATGCGACCGGTCCGGTGGCGGCCCGTACGGCGGCCGAGCTGGCCGCGCTCGACGCGACGCGGCGGTACGGCGTGGAGCTGGAGCATGCCTGGTCGGGTCCGCGCGCCGGCGTCCCGACGCTCGAGGAGGTGCTGCGGCGGTATCCGTCGGTGCCGACGGTGATCGAGATGAAGGCGGCCTCGCGGCGGGCGGCGGAGGCCGTCGTGCGAGCGGTGCGTGCCGCCGGCGCGGTGGAGCGCGTGTGCGTCGGATCGTTCAGCCGCACCGCCCTGCGCGCCGTGCGCGCGATCGCGCCGGAGATCGCGACGAGCGCGTCGCTGCCGGAGACACGCTGGGCGCTCTACGGATCGTGGATCGGGCTGGCGCCGCGCCGGCCGCCGTATCGGGCCTTCCAGGTGCCGGAGCGCGCGGGCGGACACGTCGTCGTGTCGCCGCGGTTCCTGCGGGCCGTGCACCGCGCGAACCTGGCGTTGCAGGTCTGGACCGTCAACGATCCCGCCGACATGCGGCGGCTGCTCGACTGGGGCGTGGACGGGCTCATCACCGATTGCCCCGACGTGGGCGTCCGGGAGCGCGACGCGTGGGTCGCGGCGCGCTGCTCGCACGCCGGCTGAGAGACCGCCGCCTCACGGGTTCCGATGCAACCACCGTCCATCGATGACATCCGCGCCGCGCGCGAGCACGTCTACGCCGCGATGCAACCGTCGCCGCTGCTGCGGCATCCGCTGCTCGACGCCCGGATCGGCGCCGAGGTCTGGGTCAAGCACGAGAACCACAACCCGACCGGCGCCTTCAAGGTGCGCGGCGGACTGACGCTCGTCGCCCGGCTCTCCGAAACCGATCGCCGCCGGGGCGTCATCTCGGCGACCACCGGCAACCACGGGCAGTCGATCGCGTTCGCGGCGGCCCGCGCCGGTGTGCCCTGCACGCTCGTCGTGCCGGAGCGCAACAACCCGGCGAAGAGCGCGCTGATGCGGGCGTGGGGAGCGACCCTGATCGAACACGGGCGCGACTTCGACGAGGCGCGCGAGCTGGTGGAGCGGCTGTGCGTCGAGCGCGGGCTGCGTTACGTGCACTCCGCCAACGAGCCCGACCTGATCGCCGGCGTCGCCACCTACGCGCTCGAGATTGCCGAGGCGCTCGACCACGTCGACACGGTGTTCGTGCCCGTCGGCGGCGGCAGCGGGGCAGCGGGGCTCATCCTCGTGCGCGACGCGCTGGGGCTGCCGACGAAGATCGTCGCCGTCGGCGCGGAGCGCGCCGACGCGGTTGCCCGCGCCTGGCGCACCGGCGATCGCACCCCGTCGGCATCCGCCGACACGTTCGCCGAGGGGGTGGCCACGCGCGTCACCTTCGATCTGACGTTCGGCATCCTGCAGCGCGGGCTCCACGACTTCGTGTCGCTGAGCGAGGACGAGCTGAAGGAAGGTGTGCGCATGGCGCTCGACCTCACGCACAACCTCGCGGAGGGGGCCGGCGCCGCATCGCTCGCCGCCGCGCTCCGCTGCCGCGAGCGGCTGCAGGGCCAGCGCGTCGTCTGCGTGATGAGCGGCGGCAACCTCGATATTGGCGTGCTGCGCGCGATCCTGGCGGGTTGACGTCCCCGAGCCGGCGGGCCGCGGGCCACAGAGCCACAGCGAGCGCAGAAGGATCACGGAGTCCGGGCGGAACGCGCCGGAATCACGCGAACGCCGTGCGTCCTCCGAATGTCCTCCGTGTGCCCTGTTTCTCTGTGCCCTCTGCGCCCTCTGTGCCCTCTCTTGGCCTCCATGTATTCGGGCGTCGGTCCGCCGCATATGAGCGTCATGCGCCACGAGCATGGATCAGCCCGAAACTGTCCAGAAGGCTGGCGAATATTCCGATAATCGAACTAGAATAGGGTGTTTGTCCTGACCACGTCCGAGAGAGCCGAATCCATGAGAAATATCGCGAGCACGCAGGACCCTGCGGTCGACGCCATCGAAACCCGCGAGTGGCAGGAGTCGCTCGACTACGTCATCCAGCGCGGGGGCGGTGTCGCCCGGGCGGCCGAACTGCTCCGGCAGCTCGAGTTCCACGCCCGCCGGAGCGGCTACCGCCTGCCGTTCTCGGCCAACACGCCGTACGTCAACACCATCCCGGCGGCGGCGCAGCCGCCGTTCCCCGGCAACCAGGTGCTCGAGCGCCGCATCAAGAGCCTGGTGCGGTGGAACGCCCTGTCGATGGTCGTCCGCGCCAACAAGCTCAGTGACGGCATCGGCGGGCACATCTCGACGTACGCCTCGGCGGCCACCCTGTACGAAATCGGCTTCAACCACTTCTTCCGCGGCCGTGGCGAAAGCGGCTTCGACGGCGACGTGGTCTTCTTCCAGGGGCACGCGTCCCCCGGCATGTACGCGCGCGCGTTCCTCGAGGGGCGCCTGACGCGCACGCAGCTCGAGAACTTCCGCCGCGAGTCGGCCGAGGGGGGCGGCCTGTCCTCCTACCCGCACCCGTGGCTGATGCCCGACTTCTGGGAATATCCCACGGTCTCGATGGGCCTCGGTCCGATCATGTCGATCTACCAGGCCCGCTTCATGCGCTACCTGGACGACCGCGGCCTGAAGCCGCTCAAGGGGCGCAAGGTCTGGGCGTTCCTCGGCGACGGCGAGTGCGACGAGCCCGAGACGCTCGGCGCGATCACGCTGGCGGCGCGCGAGAATCTCGACAACCTGATCTTCGTCATCAACTGCAACCTCCAGCGCCTCGACGGGCCGGTGCGCGGCAACGGCCAGATCATCCAGGAGCTCGAGGCCGTCTTCCGCGGCGCCGGCTGGAACGTCATCAAGTGCATCTGGGGCAGCGACTGGGATCCGCTGTTCGCCCGTGACACCGACGGCCTGCTCGTCCGCCGCCTCGGCGAGATCGTCGACGGCCAGTACCAGAAGTTCACCGTCGAGTCCGGCGCGTACATCCGCGAGCACCTGTTCGGCAGCGACCCGCGCCTGCTCGCGCTCGTCGACGATCTCAGCGACGACGACCTGCGCAATCTCCGGCTCGGCGGGCACGATCCGGTGAAGGTGTACGCCGCCTACAAGGCGGCGGTGGAGCATCGCGGCCAGCCCACGGTCATCCTCGTCCGCACGGTGAAGGGGTACGGCCTCGGCGAGGCGGGCGAGGGCAAGAACATCGCGCACCAGCAGAAGAAGCTCGGCGAGGACGAGCTGCGCTCGTTCCGCGAGCGCTTCTCGATCGAGATCTCGGACGAGCAGCTGCAGACCTCGCCGTTCCTGCGGCCGCCGGACGACAGCCCCGAGATGCAGTACCTGCACGCGCGCCGGCGCGCGCTCGGCGGCTACCTGCCGGAGCGCCGGACGCTGCAGGAGCGCGTGACCGCCGACCTGTCGCCGATCTTCGGGGAGTTCTACGCGGGCACCGACGAGCGGAAGGT
Source organism: Vicinamibacterales bacterium (assembly GCA_036381155.1). GTDB lineage: Bacteria > Acidobacteriota > Vicinamibacteria > Vicinamibacterales > JAENWD01 > JAENWD01. Next base: position 358 of record DASVDJ010000156.1, on the reverse strand, counting down.
CTCGACCACGATGGTCTTCGTGCGGATGCTCGCGAAGATGCTGCGCGACAAGTCCATCGGGAAGCTCGTGGTCCCGATCGTCCCGGACGAGGCGCGCACCTTCGGCATGGAGGCGCTCTTCCGCCAGGTCGGCATCTACTCGCACGTCGGGCAGCTCTACGAGCCGGTCGACAGCGACACGCTCCTCTACTACAAGGAAGCCAAGGACGGGCAGATCCTCGAGGAGGGGATCACCGAGGCGGGCTCGATGTCGTCGTTCATCGCGGCCGGCACCGCGTACGCGACGCACGGGCTCAACATGATCCCGTTCTTCATCTACTACTCGATGTTCGGCTTCCAGCGCATCGGCGACCTGGTC
>DASVDJ010000155.1:0-2140 GCA_036381155.1 Vicinamibacterales bacterium | reverse complement strand
GCGGAACGCAACCTCGACCGCGGCGCCTCGTCGCTGAAGATCTACTTCCGCCTGCCGCTGGCCGGCGCGCGGGCGGTCATCGACGTGTGCCGCGCGCGGCGCGTGCCGTGCACCGCCCACCTCGAGGTGCTCGACGCGCGCGAGCTCGTCGAGGCGGGGCTGCACGGGGTCGAGCACGTCACGTCGCTCGGCATGAGCATCACGCCCCGTCTGGCGGCGGAGCAGTACCGGCAGGCCGTGCTGCGCGACAACAACGCGCGGCGCGAAGGGCGCTACCGGCTGTTCGCGCGCGCCGACCTCGACGGTCCCGAGGCGCAGGCGCTCTACGCGACGTTGCGCGAGCGCCGGCCATGGCTCGACCCGACCCTGGCCGTCTTCGAGCGGCGCGCCGATCGCCCGCCCGCCGGGGTGGACCCGGAGACGGCGAAGGTATTCGCCGACGGCTTCGCGACGATGCAGCAGCTCACGCGACGCGCCGCCCTCGCGGGAGCGCGGGTCGTCCTCGGCGGCCACACCGAGGTGCCGTTCGCCGGCCGCGGCGAGGCGCCGTGGCGCGAGCTCGAGCTGCTCGTCGAGAGCGGCTTCACGCCGCTCGAAGCCCTGACGGCCGCCACGAGCACCGCCGCCGCGTTCCTGTACCAGGCCGATTCGCTCGGCAGTCTGCGGCCCGGCTTCGCGGCTGACCTGGTCGTCTTCCGCGGCGACCCGACGACGCGCATCGCGGACGTGCGCACCGTCGAGCGCGTGATGGTCGGGGGGACATGGGTCGACGTCGAACGCTACCGGACGTACTAGTCCCGCCGGACGCCCGTTCACACCAGCTTGCGTTTGCTTTCGTTTGATTGCGCTTTTTTCCTTGACACAACGATTGGAAAGGTCTAGAAGCGGACGACCATTCCGCGCTGCTCCCCTCCCAGGAGGTTTGCGAGATGAGACCGCTGCTGAGCCTTGTCCTGGCGACCCTGGCGGTCGCTGCCTCCCCGGCCCTTGCCCAGACCACGCTCGGCACCATCCGCGGGACCGTGTACGACCCGCAGCAGAGCATCGTCCCCGGCGCCACCGTCCTCGTCGCCGACGAGGCGACCGGCGTCTCGCGGGAGGCGACCACCGACGCGCAGGGGTTGTACGAGATTCCGGACCTGCGGCCCGGCACCTACACCGTCACGGCCAGCCTGTCGGGTTTCAAGACGGTGCAGCGCACCGGCGTCGTCCTCCGGCCGGCCAACAAGATCGTCGTCGACGTGCACCTCGAGGTCGGCGGCCTCGAGGACGTCGTCCAGGTGACCGCCGAAGGGCAGAACAACATCACGCTCGAGAGCCAGGCGATCGCCCGGGGGCTCGACGAGCAGCAGCTGCGCGACCTCCCGCGCAACAGCCGCGACATCCAGGACTTCCTCGTCCTGAACCCGAACGTCGTGGGCGGCTTCGACGCGATCCAGTTCCTCGGCGGCCGCACCTACGGCGCGTCGTACGTGCAGGACGGCCAGCCGTCGAGCGCCGGGATCTTCGGCGAGCTGTCGAACGCGGCGCCGGGGCTCGACGCCATCGCGGAAGTGCAGGTCCTCTCGAACTCCTACAGCGCGGAGTACGGCGGCCTGGCCGGCGTCGTGGTCTCGACCAAGCGCGGCGCGAACCAGTACCACGCGACGTCGTTCTACGACTTCAACGCCGACGAGCTGAACGCGCGCACGTACGCGCAGGCGCTGAACGGCGTGTCGCGCGACGACCCCAACGCCGACACGCACGACCACCGCTACGGCGCGAGCCTCGGCGGCCCGATCGTCCCCAACCGCACGTTCTTCTTCGGCAACTACGAGGGGAGCCGGCTCAAGGCGCTCGGCGGGGGCGCGCAGGCCATCGTGCCGTCCGCCGCGATGCGCAACGGCGACTTCTCCGGCGCCAGCTTCATCATCCGCGACCCGATCACCGGCGAGCCGTTCCCGGACAACCGCATCCCGGCCGACCGGCTCGACCCGGCCGCGCAGCGGATCATGTCGATGTTCTTCCCCGAACCGAACGGGACGCCGCTCTCGAGCGGCTACGGCACCTACCGCCAGATCCTGCCGCTCGAGCGCATCCGGGACCGGGTCGACGGCCGCATCGACCACGAGCTGACGAATGACGACTCGCTCTTCGTGCG
>DASVDJ010000154.1:0-2890 GCA_036381155.1 Vicinamibacterales bacterium | reverse complement strand
GGCGTGCCTGCGTGGTTAAACAACTGAAAAATCACGAGATACGTAAAGCCGAATTTTTCGGGGGTCGGTCCGGTGCCGCCGCCGCTGCACTGCCCGCGGCTGCCCGGATTGGCAGAATCTGCAACGAGGTCATCCGGCTCGAATGCCCAGTCCGATAGGGCACGCGCTCGCCGGGCTCACGGTGGGGCTGCTCGCGACAGCGGCGCGTTCCCGCACGCGTCCCTCACGTGGATCACATGCCGGCGCGTCCGGATTGCCGGCGATCGTCACGCGGCGGAATCTCTCGCCGGCTCGTGACGTCCTGACCACGGTACCCTTGGCCTGTGCCGCGGCCGGGGTGGCGCCGGATCTCGATCTGCTGTTCGGTACCCACAGCACGTACACACACAGCGTCGGCGCCGTCGCCCTGGTCTACGTCGCGGTGCGCCTGCTGCGGCCGCAGGCGCACCGCGTCTCCGCGCTGGCGAGCGCGCTGGCGTGGGGCACCCACCTGCTGCTCGACTGGCTCGGTACCGACACGACCGACCCGGTCGGCATCATGGCGCTGTGGCCGTTCACGACCACGCACTATCAGTCGACGGCGTTCGTGTTCGACGCGATCTCACGGCTCTACTGGATTCCCGAGCTGTTCATCTGGGGGAATCTGAAAGCGGCGGCGAAGGAAGTGCTGATCCTGGGGCCGTTCGTGCTGCTGGCGGCGACGCTCGCGCGGCGATCGCGGGGGAGCGGCCCGGAGGCGCGCCGTCTCGAATCTGCCGGCCTTGAAGGCCGCCGCGACTTGCCGGCCTGAAGGCCACGGCGACTTGCCGGCCTGAAGGCCGGCCCTCCTAATACTCGTACACGCCCCGGCCCGTCTTCCGTCCGAGATGGCCGGCGGCCACCATCCGGCGGAGCAGGGGACACGCGCGGTATTTCGGATCGCCGAGGCCCTCGTACAGCACGTCGAGGATGGCGAGGCAGACGTCGAGCCCGATGAAGTCCGCCAGCGTCAGGGGACCCATCGGGTGGTTCATGCCGAGCTTCATGACGGTGTCGATCGCCTCCCGCGTGCCGACGCCCTCCATCAGCGCGAAGAACGCCTCGTTGATCATCGGCATCAGGATGCGGTTGGCGATGAACCCGGGATAGTCCTGCGCCTCGACCGCCACCTTGCCGAGCGTCTCCGTCAGCTCGCGTGCCCGGTGCATCGCCTCGTCATCGGTCGCCTGCCCGCGGATCAGCTCGACGAGCTTCATGAGCGGCACCGGATTCATGAAGTGCATCCCGAGCACGCGGCCCGGGCGCGAGGTGGCCGCGGCCAGGGTCGTGATCGAGATGGACGAGGTGTTCGAGGCCAGGATGACGCCCGGCTTGACGAGCGTATCCAGCCGGCGGAACAGCGCGCGCTTCGCCTCGACGTCCTCGACGATGGCCTCGACGACGAAGTCTGCCGCGGTGAGGTCGTTGATGTCGCCGGTGGTGACGATCCGGCCGAGCGCGTGGACGCGGGCCTCGGCGGTGAGCGCGCCCTTCTGGACCAGTTTCTCCGTGGACCGCTCGATCGACTGCCGCGCACGCTCGAGCGCCGCCGGCGCGGTGTCGTGCAGCAGCACCCCGTAGCCGGACTGCGCGAACACCTGCGCGATTCCCGATCCCATCGTTCCCGAACCGATGACAGCGATAGTGGTGGACGTAGGCATGAATCAGACCTGATTGCGCACCCCTTGGCGTCGCAGCGTGTGCCTCTGGCGAAGGCGGGTCCGCGGCGCGCGGCCGGACGGCCAGTCTAGTCGATTCGCTCCACCGCCAGCGCGACGCCATTGCCGCCGCCGAGGCACAGCGTCGCGATGCCGCGGCGGCCGCCGGTGCGCCGCAGCGCGTAGAGCAGCGTCGTCAGGATGCGCGCGCCGCTGGCGCCGATGGGGTGTCCCAGCGCCACCGCGCCCCCCTGCACGTTCACCCTGGCGGGATCGAGCCCGAGCTCGCGTGTGACGGCGACGGCCTGCGCCGCGAAGGCCTCGTTCAGCTCGATCAGATCGACATCGTCTGTCGACCAGCCGGTCTTCCGGAGCACGGCACGCACCGATTCGACCGGCGTCATCAGCACGTACTTCGGCGGGCGCCCGCTGGTGGCGTAGCCGGCAATTCGGGCCAGCGGCCGCAGCCCGCGGTCGGACGCGAAGCGCTCGGAAGAGACGACGAGCGCCGCCGCGCCGTCGTTGACGCCCGGCGCGTTGCCTGCGGTGACGGTGCCGGACGCCTTGAACGCCGGCTTCAGCCTGGCGAGCACCTCCACCGTCGTGTCGGGGCGGATCGGCTCGTCGCGATCGACGACGATCGGATCCCCCTTCTTCTGCGGGATCGCGACCGGCAGCATCTCGTCGCGGAACCAGCCGTTGTCGGTGGCCTCGGCTGCCCGGCGGTGGCTTTCGGCGGCCCACGCGTCCTGCGCCTCGCGGCTGACACCGAACTCCTCGGCGACGACCTCGCCGGCCTGGCCCATGTGGCACGCCTCGAACGCGCACCAGAGCCCGTCGTGAATCATCAGGTCGACGAGCTGCCCGTCGCCCATCCGGAGCCCCTCGCGCACGCGGGTCAGCGCGTACGGCGTGTTGCTCATCGACTCCATCCCGCCGGCAACGGCGGCCTCGATGTCGCCGGCGCGGATGGCCTGTGCGGCAAGCATGACGGCCTTGAGGCCGGACCCGCACACCTTGTTGATCGTGAGGGCGGCGACCTGATCGTTGAGCCCTCCGCGCAGCGCGGCCTGGCGCGCCGGCGCCTGACCGAGCCCCGCGGAGACGACGTTGCCGAGGATGCATTCCTCGATCTCGCGCGGGTCGACGCCGGCGCGCCGGACCGCCTCGCGCACGACCTGGGCGCCGAGCTCGGTCGCCGGCAGGGATTTCAG
>DASVDJ010000153.1:0-172357 GCA_036381155.1 Vicinamibacterales bacterium | reverse complement strand
GCGCTCGCCGTGTGGCGCGGGTTCCCCTGGAACAAGGTCCTGCCGTACATCGCCGCGCAGATGGCCGGCGCGTTCGTCGCCTCCGTTGTCGTCTACGTGACCTATGCGGACGCGCTGGCGAACTTCGACGGCGGCGTCCGCCAGGTCACCGGGCCGCTGGCCACCGCCGGCATCTGGGCGACCTATCCGAAGCCGTGGCTGTCGACGCTCGGCGGGCTGATCGACCAGATCGTCGGCACGGCGCTCCTGATGATCGGCGTGTTCGCGATCAGCGACACCCGGAACGTCGCGCCGCAGTCGAACGCCGGGCCGATCGTGGTCGGGCTGCTCGTGCTCGTCATCGGCATGACGTTCGGCCTCAACGCCGGCTACGCCATCAACCCCGCGCGCGACCTCGCGCCGCGGCTGTTCACCGCCATCGCCGGGTGGGGCGGCGAGGTCTTCCGCGCCGGCAACGGCTGGTGGTGGGTCCCCGTCGTCGGCCCCATGATCGGCGGCGTGCTCGGTGGTCTTGTCTACGACGTCTGCGTCGGGCGGCGCCATCCCGTCCCGGCGTCCACCCCGTCCGCGGCTGCCTGACATGAACCAGTTCATCCTCGCACTCGATCAGGGCACCACCTCCAGCCGGGCGATCGTGTTCCGCCGCGACGGCCAGCTCGTCTCGGCCGCCCAGCAGGAGTTCCCGCAGATCTTCCCGTCGCCGGGGCACGTCGAGCACGACCCGGAGGCGATCTGGAGTTCGCAGCTCGCCACCGCCAAAGAGGCGCTCGCCCGGGCCGGCCTGTCTCCGCGCCAGATTGCCGGCATCGGCGTCACCAACCAGCGCGAGACGACGGTGCTGTGGGATCGGGAGACCGGCAAGCCGGTCACGAACGCCATCGTCTGGCAGAGCCGGATCACGGCGCCGATCTGCGAGGAGCTGAAGCGGGACGGCCTCGATGACCTGTTCCGCTCGCGGACCGGGCTCATCATCGACCCGTACTTCTCGGGCACGAAGATCAAGTTCCTCCTCGACACCGTGCCGGGGCTGCGCGCGCGCGCCGAGCGTGGCGACGTGCTGTTCGGCACCGTCGACTCGTTCCTGATCTGGCGGCTCACCGGCGGGAAGCGGCACATCACCGACGTCACGAACGCGAGCCGCACGCTGCTGTTCAACATCCACACGCTCGAATGGGACGAGGAGCTCCTGGGGGTGCTGGGCGTGCCGCGGGCGATGCTGCCCGAGGTGCGCGCGTCGAGCGAGTGGTATGGCGAGACCGACCCGTCGCTCTTCGGCGAGGCGATCCCGATTGCCGGGGCCGCCGGCGACCAGCAGGCCGCCCTGTTCGGCCAGGCCTGCTTCACGCCGGGGGACGCGAAGAACACCTACGGCACCGGCTGCTTCATGCTGCTGAATACCGGCAGCAAGGTGGTGCCCTCGACGCACGGGCTGCTCAGCTCGATCGCGTGGAAGATCGGCGACCGGACGACCTACTGCCTCGAAGGGGCCGTGTTCATCGCCGGCGCCGCGGTACAGTGGGTCCGCGACGGGCTGAAGGCGATCCAGAGCTCCGCCGAAGTGGAGCGCCTCGCCGCGACCGTCCAGGACGCCGGCGGCGTGTACCTCGTCCCGGCGTTCGTCGGACTCGGGGCGCCGTACTGGGATTCGTACGCGCGCGGCCTGATCATCGGCCTCACGCGCGACACGACCCTCGGCCACATCGCGCGCGCGACGATCGACGCCATGGCGTACCAGACGCGCGACGTGCTCGAGCTCATGCAGCAGGAAGCCGGACTGACGCTCTCGGCGCTCAAGGTCGACGGCGGCGCCGCGGCGAACAACATGCTCCTGCAGTTCCAGGCGGACCTGCTCGGCTGCGCCGTGCGGCGGCCCGTCGTCGCCGAGACCACGGCCCTCGGCGCCGCCTATCTGGCCGGCCTCGCCGTCGGCTACTGGGACGGGCAGGAGGACGTGGCCCGCAACTGGGCGCTCGATCGGGAGTTCACGCCGAAGATGGCGGACACGGACCGCGAGCGCCTCTATCGCGGCTGGCGGAAGGCCGTGAGCCGCTCACTCGACTGGAAGGAGAAGTAGAGGACTCATGTACTCAGGGACCCACCCCGTCGTTCGTACCCGCCGCTCCCGATCCGGATTCGCACGCGTCGCGACCCTGTGTGCCCTGGCCGCGTTCCTCGCGGGCTGCGGCAACACCGGCAACAGCGCGCCGGCCGCCCAGACACCGCCGGCGTCGCCCGCCGGCGAGGCGCCGGCCGTGGATCCCGATGCCCGCCTGCGGGAGCTCGGCATCGAGCTGCCGGACGTGGCGCCGCCCGTGGCGAACTACGTGAAGGCGGTCCGGGTCGGCAACCTGCTGTTCCTGTCGGGGCATGGCCCCTGCGGCGAGCTGACGCCCGACCAGATCGGCAAGGTCGGCGCCGACCTGACGATCGAGCAGGGCGCGGCCGCCGCTCGGGCGACCGGCATCTGCATGCTGGCGACCCTGAAGTCGGAGCTCGGACAGCTGAGCCGCGTCCGCCGCGTCGTCAAGGTGCTGGGGCTGGTGAACGGCGCGCCGACGTTCGGCGATCAGCCGAAGGTCATGAACGGCTTCTCGGACCTCATGGTCGAGGTCTTCGGCGATCGCGGGCGCCACGCGCGCACGTCCGTCGGCGCGGGCTCCCTGCCGAACAACATGGCGGTCGAGATCGAGATGATCGTCGAGGTCGAGTGAATGCCACGCCCCGCAGGGGCGTAATGACGAGAGAGGCGGCCGGTCGGCGGCGGAGACGCGCCGCTGCCGGCCGCATGCGACAATGAGAACGGCGCATGGGCGCCGTTCGTGCCTCCGTTCCGACGCACCGCGTGCTCCCACGCGGCGAGCGACCATGATCCGATTGCCGAGACAGCTGCTGATCGAGCCCCGCGTGGCTCACTTTCCCCTGCCCGATCCCATCGCCGAACTGACTGCCCGGTTGTCGGGGACCTGGCAGGGCGAGTCCTGGGCCGGGCGGCGGGTGGCGGTCGGGATCGGCTCGCGCGGAATCACGCGGATCGCGGAGGTCGCGCGGACGGTCGTCGGCTGGCTGCGGGCGCAGGGCGCCGAGCCGTTCGTCATGCCGGCGATGGGAAGCCATGGGGGCGGCACCCCGGAAGGGCAGCGCGAGCTGCTCGAGAGCTACGGCGTGACCGAGGCGTTCGTCGGCGCGCCCATCGAGACGGCGATGGACGTCGTCGAGATCGGGCGGTCCCCGGCGGGCATCGACGTCGTGCTCTCGACGCTGGCCCTGCAGGCGGACGCCGTCGTGCTCGTCAACCGCGTCAAGCCCCACACCGACTTCGACAGCGCGCTGATCGGCAGCGGCATCCGGAAGATGTGCGCGATCGGGCTCGGCAAGGCGGAGGGGGCGTTCCGCTGCCACTGGGCGGCCAGCACCCTCGGCCACGAGCGCGTGCTGCTGGACGTCTCCGCCTACGTGCTCGAGCGGCTGCCGCGCCTGTATGGCGTCGCGCTCATCGAGGACGGCGCGCACGAGCTCGCCCGCATCGAGCTGCTGCGCGGCGACGAAGTGGCCGCGCGCGAGCCCGAGCTGCTGCGGCTGGCCCGCGAGTGGATGCCGGCGCTGCCGTTCCCCGAGATCGACGTGCTGATCGTCGACGAGATCGGCAAGAACATCAGCGGCACCGGCATGGATACCAACATCATCGGGCGCGGCGTGGACCTGCGCCCGATGGCCAACCGCCGCTCGGAGGTCCGCGCCATCTACGTGCGCGGGCTCACGCCGGAATCGCACGGCAACGCCATTGGCATCGGTCTGGCGGACATCGTCTCGACGCGGCTCGTCGAGGCGATGGATCGCGCGATCACGTACACGAACGCCGTCTCGGCGATGACGCCGGCGACGGCCCGCATCTCGATCAACTTCCCGACCGACGCCCGGTGTCTCGAGGCGGCGCTGCGGGTGTCGGGCGCCGACGCCGAGCGGCCCCGCATCGTGCGCATCCGGCACACGCTGGCGCTCGATCGCCTCGTCGTCTCCGAAGCCTTCCTGCCGGCGATCGAGGCCCGCGACGACCTCGAGGTGCTCGTGCCGCCGGGTGAGTGGCGGTTCGACGCCGACGGCAACTTCGATCCGGCGACCGACCTGCTCGCCGCCGTGACCGCCTGACACGCGAACGCTCCGGCGCCGGCCGGACTCGTCTGGCCAGCTGAGCCGTCGGCGGATAGACTGGGGGCTGCGCAGCCGATCCGGTGCTGCGTGTCCACTCCCGGAAGGCTTGGTGCCCGCATAGTGTCCCGTTGGATTCGTCTCCCCGCAGCGCTCGCGCTCGCGGCCGCCCAGAGTCTCATTTTCGTTTTCCCCGCAGCTGCGCAGGACGCGCGCACGGTGCAGGCCACGAGGACGGCCACGCCGATTCGCGTGGACGGCCGCCTGGACGACGCGGCCTGGCGCGAGGCCGCCGCGGTGTCGGACTTCCTGCAGCTCGTGCCGGACGAAGGGCGGCCGGCGCGCGAGCAGACCGAGCTCCGGATCGCCTATGACGACGAGGCGATCTACGTCGGCGCCCGGCTCTTCGACAGCGACCCGGCCCGCATCGTCCGGCGCCTCTCCCGTCGCGATCTCGACGCGGACGCCGACTGGCTCTCGATCTACTTCGACCCGCACCACGATCACCTGACCGGCGTCGAGTTGCGCGTCACCGCGGCCGGCGTGCAGAAGGACGCGATCATCTACAACGACGTCTTCAAGGACGACACGTGGGACGCGGTGTGGGACGCCGCCGTGTCGGTGGACGAGCAGGGCTGGGTCGTCGAGATGCGGATTCCGTTCTCGCAGCTGCGGTTCCGGGCCGGCGACGCGATGACGTGGGGCATCAACGCGGAGCGCTCGGTGCATCGCACCGGTGAGGTCTCGTGGCTCGCCCTGACGCCGAGCAACGAGAGCGGTCTCGCCTCGCGCATGGCGCGGCTGACCGGGCTCGAGGGCGTCCGCCCGCCGCGCCACCTGGAGCTGCTGCCGTACGTCACCGCCCGCTCGGAGCTCGTCGCGCCCGCGTCGGCCGGGAATCCGTTCAACGACGGATCGCGGTTCTTCGGCGGGGCCGGCATCGACGTCAAGTACGGGCTGGCAAGCAACATGACGCTGGACGTCACGATCAACCCGGACTTCGGGCAGGTCGAAGTGGATCCGGCCGTCGTGAACCTGAGCGCGTCGGAGACGTTTTTCGAGGAGAAGCGCCCGTTCTTCACCGAGGGGAGCCAGATCTTCTCGAGCTTCGGCAAGAGCGGGGCGTCGGAGTACTGGAGCTACTACTTCTTCGAGCCGCGGCTGTTCTACTCGCGGCGCGTGGGCCGTGCGCCGCAGGTGCCCGCCGGCGGCGATGCCGTGGACACGCCCGCGCTGACGACCATCCTCGGTGCGGCAAAGCTGACCGGGCGCAGCCGAGGCGGCTGGACGGTGGGGGTCGTGAACGCGCTGACCGGGCGCGAGTCGTCGCGCATCGCGACCGTGCAGGGCATCGAGCGCGTCGCGGCCGAGCCGCTGACGAACTACTTCGTCGGGCGGGCGAAGCGTGCCGTCGGCAGCCGCGCCGCGCTGGGCTTCATCGGCACCATGGTCCACCGCCAGGACGAGGAACGGCTGTCGGAGTACCTGGTGGGGCAGGCGTACGTCGGCGGCGTCGACGGTCATCTCTTCCTCGACGGCGATCACGACTGGGTCATTTCAGGGGGCATGGCGGGCAGCCATCTCCGCGGCACCGCCGAAGCCATCGATCGACTGCAGCGCAACTCGCTGCGCTACATGCAGCGCCCCGACGCGCCGCACATCACGTACGACCCGACCCGGACGACGCTGAGCGGATGGACGGGCAACATCAACCTGAACCGCAATCGCGGCAACGTCACCGTCAACGCGGCGCTCTGGGGCATGAGCCCCGGGTTCGACGCGAACGACGCCGGGTTCGGCACGCAATCGGATCGCGGCGGCGGCCACGGCCAGGTGCTGTTCCGGAAGCTGACGCCCGATCGGTTCACGCGGTCGCGCCAGCTGGTGATCGCGAAGTGGTGGACGTGGCACTACGGCGGCGACTCGCAGGGCGACGGCGTCACGGCGACGGCCAACCTGCAGTTCCTGAACTACTGGCGCTACAACGTCACCGCGGGCTGGTCGCGCGACACCTGGGACGACCGGCTCACGCGCGGCGGCCCGACGACGGTGCGGCCGAGCATCACGTCGGTCAACATGTCCGTGGTGAGCGATCCGCGCCGGAGCCTGTACGGGACGCTGACGGCCAACATCTCCGAGCGCAACTACGACAGCTGGACCCACACCTTCCGCGCGGACGCGACGTGGCAGCCGTCCGATGCCGTGCAGCTGACGGCGGGGCCGCAGCTCATGCGGTCGCAGGTCCGCGCGCAGTACCTGGCTACCGTGCCGGATCCGACCGCCACGGCGACGTTCGGCTCGCGGTACGTCTTCGGCGAGCTGGCGCAGACCGAGATCTCCATGCCGATGCGCGTGAACGTCACGATGTCGCCGACGCTCGCGCTGCAGATCTACGCGCAGCCGCTGGTGTCGGTCGGCGACTACGGCGCGATCACCGAGTTCGCGCAGCCGCGCACCTACCGGTTCAACAAGTATGGCGAGGACGTCGGCACCATCCGGACGTTGGCCGGCGGACGGGAGCTGGAGATCGATCCGGACGCCGGCGGCCCGGCGCCGGCCTTCCGGCTGCCCGAGCCGGACTTCAACGTGAAGTCGCTGCGGCTGAACGCGGTCCTGCGCTGGGAATTCCGGCCGGGCTCCACGCTGTATGCCGTCTGGACCCGGCGCGGGCACGACCTGCGCAACCCCGGCGACTTCGAGTTCGGCCGCGACTTCGGGCGCGTCTGGGGCGCCGAGGCCGACGACATCCTGCTGGTGAAGTTGAGCTACTGGCTGTCCCGATAGCCCGGCGGCGGCAGGAATGCGCGCCCGCGAGTCGCCCACCGTCGAGCGGGCGCGCCCTTCCCGTTCCCCGTTTCCCGTTTCCCGTTTCACGTTTCCCGTTCCCTTTCGCCCCCTCGTCCCCTATCATGGCGGCCAACCGGGGAGCCGCCCATGATCAAGCTGGACGCCCACCGGCCCGTGCACTTCTGTGACGGGCTGACGCGCCGTGACTTCCTCCATGCCGGCGCCATCGGACTCGCGGGGCTCGGGCTGAGCCTGAGCGATCTCTTTGCCCTCAAAGCGGCCGGCGCGGTCCGCACCGACCGCGACGTCAACTGCATCTGCCTGTTCCTGGTCGGCGCGCCGAGCCAGCTCGACACCTGGGACATGAAGCCGGAGGCCCCGTCCGAGATCCGGGGCCCCTACTCGGCCATTCCCACGAACGTCCCGGGGATCCAGATCAGCGAGATCTTCCCGCGGATGGCGAAGCACGCCGACAAGTTCGCCCTCGTGCGGTCGGTGCACTACGCGGGCGTCGCGGTGCACGACGCCGGGCATCAGGTGATGCAGACCGGCCGGCTGTTCCAGGCCGGCACCGAGTCGCCGCACGTCGGCTCGATCGTCGGCTTTCTCAAGGGCCCGAAGGGGGAGATCCCGCCGCACGTCCTGCTGCCGCGGCCGATCGGCAACACCGGCGGCAACATGCCGCACGGCCAGACGGCCGGCTTCCTGGGCAAGCTGCACGACCCGTTCGTGCTCGGCGCCGACCCGTCGGCGCCCGACTTCAAGGTGCCCGACCTGCTCCCGCCCGACTACCTGACTGCCATCCGGGCCGACACGCGGCGGAACCTGCGGAGCCTCGTCGACGGCGCCGTGAAGCAGTTCGAGGCGAGCCCCGATGCGCGGCTCCTGAACGCCTCCTTCGATCAGGCCTACACGCTCATCTCCTCGTCGGCGGCGCGCGCCGCGTTCGACCTGTCGCAGGAGCCCGACGCGGTCAAGGACCGGTACGGCCGCAACCGGTTCGGCATGAGCTGCCTGCTGGCCCGGCGGCTGGTCGAAGCCGGCGTGCGGTTCGTGACCGTGAACATGTTCGAGACGGTGTTCAACGAGATCACGTGGGACATCCACGGCTCGGCTCCCTTCAGTCCGATCGAGGCGTACCGCGACCTGCTCGGGCCGATGTTCGACAACGCGTACGCGTCGCTGCTCGAGGACCTGGCGAGCCGCGGCCTGCTCGAGAACACGCTGGTGGTCGCGATCGGCGAGTTCGGCCGCACGCCGAAGATCAACCCCGCCGGCGGGCGCGACCACTGGCCGCAGTGCTGGACGATCGCCCTCGCGGGCGGCGGCGTGAAGGGGGGCCAGGTCATCGGCTCGTCGGACGAGATGGGCGCGTACCCGAAGGACCGGCCGGTTGCCGCCGCGTCCGTCGCCGCGACGATGCTCCACGCGCTCGGCATCGACATCGAGAAGGAGCTTCCCGGGCCGCAGGGGCGCCCGATCCGCATCGTCGACCACGGCGTCGAGCCGGTGCGCGAGCTGTTCTGACGGAGGCCGGCCGATGCGACGGAGCTGCAGCCGCGACGCCGCGATCCGCCGATGGGGGCGGTCGCCCGTGCGCGTGGCCTCGTGCTGTGCCGCTGTGGCGGCCGTGGCGCTCTGGACGGCGGCCGGCGAGCCGCTGGCGCAACCGGCGCCGCCGGAGCCGATCCGTCCGATGGCGTCGCACGCGCCGTCGGCGGCCGTGATCCCGCCCGTTTCGTTCACCACCCAGGTCATCCCCGTCCTCACGAAGATGGGCTGCAACTCCGGCCCGTGTCACGGCGCCGAGGCCGGCAAGAACGGCTTCGCGCTGACGCTTCGCGGGTACGACCCGGCGGCCGATTACGACGCGATTGTCCGGCAGGCCGGCGGGCGGCGCGTGAACCCGCTGGAGCCGGCGCGCAGCCTGCTCCTGCTGAAGCCGACCGAAGCCGTGCCCCACATGGGCGGCAAGCGCTTCGAGCCCGGGTCGATGCCGTACACCGTGCTGGCGAACTGGATCGCGGCGGGCATGCCGCCGCCGTCGGCGAACGACCCACGGCTCGTGCGGCTCGAAGTCACGCCCGGCGACGCGACCCTCGCGGTCGGCGACACGCGGCGGCTCGGCGTCACGGCGCACTTCTCGGACGGCGCCGTTCGCGACGTCAGTGCACTGGCCCGCTTCGCATCCGCGGACGAGACGGTGGCTTCGGTCGACGACAGAGGCGTCGTCCGGATCACCGGACCCGGCGAGACGGCCGTCAGCGTCAGCTTTCTCACCGGCGTGGCGCTGACGCGCGTGCGCGCGCCATTTCCGAACGACGTCGCGGCCGACGTGTACGAGCGGTCACCGCGGCGCAACCTGATCGACGATCACGTGCTCGCCAAGCTGCGCGAGCTGCGGATTCCGCCGTCGGGTCAGGCCGACGACCACGCGTTCATCCGCCGCGCCTACCTGGATGCCGCCGGCATCCTGCCGACCCGGGCCGAGGTGGAGGCGTTTCTCGCCGACCCGTCGCCGGATCGCCGGGCGGCGCTCGTCGACCGGCTGCTCGCGCGCGACGAGTTCGTCGACTACTGGACGTATCGCTGGTCCGACCTGCTGCTGGTCTCGAGTCGATCGCTCGGGCCCGCGAACGTGCGCGCCTTCTACAACTGGATTCGCGGCCACGTGGCGGCGAACACGCCATGGGACCGGTTCGTCTACGAGCTGGCCACGGCCACCGGGCGCACGATCGACAACGGCGCGACGAACTACTACCTCATCCACCGCAACCCGACCGACATCGCCGAGAACTTCACGCAGGCGTTCCTGGGGCTCACGCTCACCTGCGCGCGCTGCCACAACCACCCGATGGAGAAGTGGACCCAGAACGACTACTACGGGTTCGCGAACCTGTTCGCGCGCGTGTCGATGAAGGAGGAGGCCGACGGCGGCGGCAAGGGGGACACGGCAACCATCCTCTCCGCGGCCACGGGCGATGTGTTCCATCCGCGCTCCGGACGCGCGATGCCGCCGCGTCCGCTCGACGGCGTCCCCATGTCCCCGGGGTCGCACGAGGATCGCCGGGTCTATCTGGCGAAGTGGTTGACGGGCCCGGACAATCGCCAGTTCGCGCGGACGCTGGTGAACCGGGTGTGGGGCAACTTCTTCGGCCGCGGGCTCGTGCATCCGGTCGACGACCTGCGTGAGACGAATCCGGCCAGCAACGAGCCGCTGCTCGAAGCGCTCACGACGCACTTCATCGAGAGCGGCTACGACGTCAGGGGGCTGATCCGGCTGATCATGACGTCGGCCGCGTACCAGCGCTCGTCCGAGCCGCGCCCCGGCAACGAGGCCGACGACCGCTTCTGCTCGCGGTATCTCACGCGGCGTCTGCCGGCGGAGGTGATCCTCGACGCGTTCTCGCAGGTGACGGGGGTGCCCGAGACGTTCGAGGGCTATCCGACGGGTACGCGCGCGCTCCAGCTGCCGGACACGCGCGTGTCGTCGTACTTCCTCGACGTCTTCGGCCGTCCTGCGCGCGTCATCACGTCGGCGGCCGAGCGGATGCAGGACCCGACGCTCCCGCAGGCGCTGCACACGATCAACGGCGACACGCTGAACCGCAGGCTGATGGCCGACGAAGGGCTCATCGCGCGGCTGGTCGCCGCAGGGCGTTCGAACGCCGACGTGATCGACGAGCTTTACTGGACCGCCCTCAGCCGCCCGCCCACGGCTGCCGAGCGCGAACGCCTGCTGGCCGCGCTGGCTCCGGACACGGCGGATCCCGCGGAGCGCCGGCGCGGTCTCGAGGACCTCGGCTGGGCGGTGCTCACGTCGACCGAGTTCCTCTTCAACCACTGAAGACGTGCGACGGATGCGCCGGTTGATCATCGTCGCCGTGCTGGGAGGCGCCGCCGTGACGACAGGCGCGGCCCAGCCGCCTGCCGCCCCCGCGGCCCCTCCCGACTTCGCACGCGACGTCGTCCCCGTCATCGAGAGCCAGTGCCTGCGCTGCCACAACACGGCGAAGTCCGAAGGCGGACTGCTGCTCGAGACCTACGAGGACATGATGCGCGGCGGCGACACCGGGCCGCCGATCGTGCCGGGAGAGCCTGACCGCAGCCCGCTGGTGCTGCAGGTGGAGGGGCGCGCGAAGCCGAAGATGCCGCCGAAGAAGACGCTGTCGGCGGACGAGATGGCCATCCTGCGTGCGTGGGTGGCTGCCGGCGCGCGTTACTCGCCGCCGCGGCTGCCGCATCCGGACGGCCGCCTGCCGGCGATCGCGCCGGCACCGGTCTCGCCGCGCGTGACCGCCATCGCCTGGCGGCCCGACGGGCGCGAGCTGGTGTTCGGCGGCTACAAGGAACTGCGCCGCATGGCGATGCCGGACGGCTCGCTGCAGCCCGGCTGGAGCGGACCGTCCGACCTCGTTCGCAGCGTCGCCTGGAGCGCCGACGGGCGGCTGGTGGCGGCTGCGGGCGGGCCGCCGGGGTTCTTCGGCGAGATCGTCCTCTACGACGCGGCAACGGGCGACGTCCGGGCGCGCCTCGAGGGACACCGCGACTACGTCTACGACGTCGCGTTCAATCACGACGCGAGCCGGCTGGCGAGTTGCGGTTACGACCGGCAGATCCGGATCCGGGACGTCGCGTCCGGCCGGACGATCGGCGTGCTCCGCGAGCATACCGAGGCCGTCTACGCCGTCGCGTTCAACAGCGACGGCACGTTGCTGGCCTCGGCGTCTGCGGATCGATCCGTGAAGATCTGGGACGTCGAGACCGGCGCGCGGCTTTACACGATCACCGATCCCACGGGCGGTGTGCTCACGCTCGCGTTCCGGCCCGGCACGTCAGAGCTGGCCGCCGGCGGGAACGACCGGCGGATCCGGATCTGGCGGGTGAGCCGGGAGGGAGCCGAGCCGTTGCACAGCATCCCGGCTCACGACGGGGCGGTGTTGAGACTGGCGTACTCGCCGGACGGCTCGATGCTGGCGTCGAGCGGCGCCGACAGGCGGGTGCGGCTGTGGGACGCCGCGCGCGGACAGCCCGCGCGCTTGCTGCCGTCGCAGAGCGACTGGCCCCTGGGTCTCGCATTCAGCCCTGACGGCAGGCAGATTGCGGTCGGGCGGCAGGACGGCACCGTGAGCGTGTACGACGCCGGGACGGGCGAGCTCGCGGCGGACCTGGTGTCGCCGCACGCTCGCCGGCCGGCAGGAGTGGTGCGCCGATGAAACGAGTGCTGTTTGCGGCAGTTGGGCTGGCGGTGCTCACGGGGACCGCCGCGGCACAGACGCGCCCGCCGGTCCTGTTCATCGCCACGCCGTACGGCATGCAGCGCGGCACGAGCGCGTCGGTGATCGTCGAAGGCGCGAACATCGGCGAGACCAGCCGCGTGATCTTCACGCACCCGGGTCTCAGCGCGACCATCGAGGGCTACGAGGAGATCGGTCCCGACATTCGCGAGCGGAGACCGGGAGAGACGGGTGCGATCATCCAGGACCGCGCGATGAAGGGGAAGCTGCGGATCACGGTCACCGCCGCGCCCGACGTGCCAATCGGACGGCACGGGTTCCGTCTCCTGACCCCGCTCGGGACCAGTTCGTTCTGGCCGCTGTGGGTGGGCGAGGAGCGCGAGGCACACGAGACGGGGCCCGACGGCGATGCCGGCCCCGACGCGCCGATGGCGGTCGAGACACCGGTCACGATCAACGGCAAGCTGAGCGAGGCCGGCGACGTCGACGCGTTTCGTGTGCCCGTGCGCGCCGGCCAGGAGCTCGTGGCGAAGGTGACGGCCACGCCGCTTTCCTCGATGCTCGACGCGACGCTCCAGATCACGACCCCTGACGGCACCGTGCTGGCGGCGAACGACGATGCGGGGGGCGCGCGCGACCCGCTGGTCGTCTACGTGCCGGACGCCGACGGCGAGGTCGTCGTGCGCGTGGCCGATGCCACCGGCGGAGGCAGCTGGCGCCATCACTACCGCCTGACCATCGGCGCCGTGCCCGTCCTGACGTCCGTGTATCCGCTGGGGCGGTCCACTGCCAGCCTGAAGCCGGTCCGCGTCGAGGGGGCGAATCTGCCCGCGGAGCCGATCGGGCAGCTCGTGATCGATGCGAAGCAGGACGTGAAGGCCGCGCGCGTGCGGGTCGCCGGACTCGGGCGTGCGCCGATCAACAGCCTCACGGTCGCTGTCGGTCCGCATCCCGATGCCGACGAGCGCGAGGACAACGACTCAATCGAGACTGCGCAGCCCATTGCCGTCCCGTCGAGTGTCAACGGCCGCATCGACGGCGAGGGCGGGGACACGGACCATTTCCGCGTCACGCTCGAGCGCGGCCAGACGGTGGTCGCGAAGATCGAGGCGCGGCGCTACGGATCCGCGCTCGACTCGCTGGTGGAGGTGCTCGACGCGTCGGGTGAGCCGGTTCCGCGCGCCAGGCTGCGTGCGGTCTGGGAGACCACGATCGACCTGCGGTCTCGCGGGTCGAAGGACCAGGGCCTCCGCCTGTTGAAGTGGGACGAGCTCGCCGCCGGCGACTACGTGTACGTCGACCGCGAGCTGATCCGCGTGCGCGACCTGCCGAAAGGCCCGGACGAGGACGTCCAGTTCATGAACTTCCGCGGCGAGCGCCTCGCGTTCGAGGAGACCACGCCCGAAGGGCACGCGCTGCTGCGGCCGGTGTACAAGGTCGAGGTGCACCCGCCCGGCGCCTCGCTGCCGCCGAGCGGCCTGCCGGTGTTCGATCTGTTCTACGCGAACGACGACGGCGGACCGGGATACGGGAAGGATTCGAAGCTGACGTTCACGGCGCCGGCGGATGGCACGTACGTGATCCGCGTCCGCGACGCGCGCGGCGAGGCCGGCCCGCGCCACGCCTATCGCCTGACCGTCGCGCCTCCCGCGCCGGGATTCGAGCTCTTCGTGGCGCCGTCGAGCCCCAACGTCCCGCGGGGCGGCAGCGTGCCGGTGACGGTATTCGTGTGGCGAACCGAGGGATTCGACGGGCCGGTGGAGGTCGAGCTCCGTGACCTGCCGCCGTGTCTCCGTTCGCAACGCGGCCGGATTCCTCCGACCGAGTCCTCCGTGGTCCTTGCGCTGTCGGCGTCCGCCGGCTGCGGCGTGGAGCCGGTACCGCTGCGGGTCGTGGGGCGGGCCCGAATCGGCGGTGTCGACGTCGCGCACGAGGCGAGAGCCGGTGAGCCGGTCAGCGTCGTCGCCGTGGCCGCGCCACCGGAAGTGCGCGTCGCCAGCGTGACGCCCGATGTCATCGAGCTTGCGCCCGGAGAGCGGGCGATCGTCACCGCGTCCATCGAACGCGCCGGCGGCTTCGGGGGACGGGTGCCGCTCTCGGTCAGGAACCTGCCGCTCTACGTGACCGTGCCCGACATCGGGCTGAACGGGATCCTGGTCACCGAGGAGCAGACCAGCCGCTCGTTCGAGATCGTCGCCGATGAGCGGGCCGGTGCGGTCGAGCAGACACTGTACGTCACGGCGCGCATCGAGACGAACGGCGGGCTGTCGGAGCACATCTCCGCGCCGATTCGCCTGCGCATCACGGCCCGGGACGAGAGCCGCCGGACCACGCAGACCGCTTCGGCGGCGCCGGAGCGATAGCATTCCATTCGGGAGGCACTACAATCCGGAGCGCCGCGCCGCGGCGGGGTTCGGCTGGCGCGCGGCGCGTCTTCACGCTTGGGCCTCCCGCGCGGGAGGACCGGATCACGGGAAGGGAGTCACGTGCTGAATCGTCTGCGATGTGGAGCGTTGGCGGCGGCGTTCTGGCTGCTGGCCTGGAGCGCGGCTGCCGAGCCGGTTGCGCTCGATGAAGGATGGCAGCTGCTGATCGATCCGGCTGCGGAGCTGCAGGCGGGAACGCTGCCCGCCGACGGGTGGCGTCCGGTGCGGGTCGGGCAGCCCTGGAACGCGCAGTTCGACGACCTGAGGGACTATCTCGGCGTCGCGTGGTACCGCGTGCCGTTCACCGTGCCGGCATCGCGCGCGCCGCAGAAGGTGCTGCTGCGCTTCGCCGCCGTCGACCATCGCGCAGAGGTCTTCGTCAACGGCGAGCCGGCCGGGTCGCACGAAGGGGCCTATACGCCCTTCGTGCTCGACGTGACCGCGCGGGTGAAGAGCGGGGTGAACGAGCTGCTCGTCCGCGTCACCGATCCGCCACCGACGCCGCAGGGGAAGAAGCCCAGGTTCCCGGATCTGCCGTACGAGGAGCTGCCGAGGGGCAAACAGACCTGGTACATCCAGAACGGCGGCATCTGGCAGCCCGTGGAGCTCGATATCCGCCCGTCGCTCTACGTCGAGGCCGTCCGCGTCACGCCGTCCAACTCCGGACGCGTGGAGGTCGACGTCGAGATCGCGGGCACGGCGCCCCGCCGCCGCAGCTGGCTCACCGTCCAGATCCTCGACCCCGACGGACGCGTCGTGGCGAGGCTGCCGCGGCAGGCCGCCGAGCCCGGAACGCGCCGCCTGTCCGGTCAGGTGGCGCAGCCGCGGCTGTGGTCGCCCGATTCGCCGGCGCTGTACACCGTGCGCGCCGTGCTGTCAGGCGGCGTGCGCGACGAGGTGCAGGACCGCTTCGGCTTCCGCGAGTTCACCGCGCGCGACGGCCGCTTCTTCCTCAACGGCGAGCCCTTCTACATGATCGGCGCGCTCGATCAGGACTTCTACCCGGAGACCATCTACAGCACGCCGGGACGCGAGTACCTGATCGACATGATGAAGAAGGGGCGCGCGCTCGGCCTGAACCTGCTGCGCTGCCACATCAAGGTCTGCGACGAGGCCTATCTCGACGCCGCCGACGAAGTCGGCATGCTCGTCTGGTACGAGGTCCCGAGCTGGGAAACCTGGACGGCGGGCTCGGTCGCGCGCGGCAAGCGCATCTTCGAGGCGATGACCCTCCGCGACTGGAATCACCCCTCCATCGTCATCCAGACGCTCATCAACGAAGCCTGGGGCATGGACATGCGCGAGGCGGAGCAGCGCGCGGGGCTGCGCGACTGGTTCGACGAGGCGAAGGCGCTGGTGGAGCCGCTGGGCCGGCTGGTGGTGGACAACAGCCCGTGCTGTGACAACTACCACATGAAGACGGACATCAACGACTTCCACCAGTACTACTCGATTCCGGACAACGCCGATCGGTGGGATCGCTGGGTTGCCGACTTCGCCACCCGGCCCGCGTGGACCTTCAGCCGCCACGGGGACGCCGTGCAGACGGGGCAGGAGCCGCTGGTCGTCTCGGAGTTCGGCAACTGGGGGCTGCCGGACCTGCCCAGGGAGCTGCCCTGGTGGTTCCCGCGCGATTTCGACGGCCGCCGGATCACGCGCCCGGCCGGGCTGTTCGACCGGTTCCACGCGTTCGGGTTCGATCGGGTGTTCCGCGACTATCCGACGCTGGCCCGGGAGACGCAGTGGCGCCAGTTCCACAGCCTGAAGCACGAGATCGAGACCATCCGGCGCCACGGGTCGATTCAGGGCTACGTCATCACCGAGCTCACCGACATCAACTGGGAGGCCAACGGGCTGATGGACATGTGGCGCCGCCCGAAGGCCTACGCCCGGGCGCTCGCGCAGATCCAGCAGCCGGATGTCCTGCTGCCGGAGTCGAGGGCGCGCAATGTCGTGTCCGGATCGCCCGTCGACGTGATCGTCCGGTTGTCGCGGTACGGCGCGACGGACCCGGCGGGCGCGACGCTGCGCTGGTCGCTCGAATCGGGCGCGCCCGGCGGCTCGGTGCCGATCGGCGGGACGGTCGCACGGGGCGAGGTCGCGGAGATCGGCCGGTTCCGGATCACGGCGCCCACGGTGACCCGTCCGTCGCGCGAGCGCGTGACGATCGTGCTCGAGGACGCTGCGGGGAAGACGCTGGCGTCGACCACGCACGACCTGTTCGTGTTCCCGGCGCCGGCCGAGGTGCGGGATGCCGTGCTGCACGATCCGAACGGCGTGCTGCCGCACCTGCCCTGGAGGCGCGGTGTGCCCGACGGGCGCGGCACGGTCGTCTCGTCCGTGTTCGACGCGCAGGTCCGCGAGCACGTCGAAGCCGGCGGCACCGCGGTCGTGCTGCTGACGCGCCTGCTCGGCGCGGTCGTCGCGGCGCCGGGCCTGGGTGTCGTCGAGCGCCGCGGCGAGCTGGACGGCAACTGGGTCAGCAACTTCCCCTGGATGCATGCCGCCAGCCCGGCGTTCGCGAGCGCCGGGATCAGCAATATCACCGGCTTCGAAGCCGCTGCGGCGACACCGCGTGCGCTCATCGCCGGTGTCGACGAGCGCGCCTGGCGGCAGGGCGACGTCCTCTCGGGGATGTTCTTCGGCTGGATCAACGACAACCACGCGACCACGGTGCAGTACCGCGTGGGGCGAGGCAAGGTCATCCTGACGACCTTCGACTCGTCGGCGTACGGCCGCGATCCGTTCACGACGCATCTGGTCAACGGGCTCGTCACGTACGTGCGCAGCCCGCAATGCGCTCCGGCCACCGCGCTCGACGGCGCCGCGGCGGCGCTCACGGAGAACGGACGATGAAGTGGATGGCAGCAGCAGGTGTCGGAGTGGCGGTGCTCTGCGCCGCTGCGACCGCCGGTCAGGGAGGGGCATCGGTGGCGACGGATTCGCGTGTGTTCGAGATGCGCACCTATCACGCAGCCGAGGGGCGCGCGCAGGAGATGCACGCGCGCTTCCGTCAGCACACGTCGGCGCTGTTCCGGAAGCACGGGATGACCATCGTCGGCTACTGGGTTCCGCTCGACGAGAAGACCGGCGCGACGAACGAGGACCTGCTGGTCTACATCCTGGCGTATCCCGACCTCGAGGCGAGGCGCGCGGCCTGGCGCGCCTTCGGCAGCGATCCGGAGTGGCGGCGCGTCAAGGCGGAGTCGGAGAAGAACGGCCCGATCGTCGCGAAGGTGGATTCGGTGTTCCTGAAGGCGACGGACTACTCGCCGCTCAAGTGAGCGGGCCGGACTGACGTCCGGCGCTGCGACGGGACACGACGGGGCATCCCTGATGCCCCGTCGTGCTCATGGGCCAGGGGCTTCCACGGCCGCGGCCACGTCGACGGTCCGGCCCTCCGACGCCGACTGCTGGATGGCGGCCATGACCTGCTGCACCCGCAGGCCGTCGGCGAACGACGGCGACGCAGCCCGCCCGGCATGGATCGCTTCCACGAACTCGAAGTTCTGGTCGTACCGGAACGCGACCCACGGGTCGGCATCCGGGTCGCGCGGCGAGCCGGCGATCTTCCGGAAGGCCGGCGGGACCGCCTCTTCCTCGTAGTTGCCGCCACGGCGCGCGCGCAGGATCCGCAGCGGGTGTGACAGCTCGTAGATCACGGCGCCGTCGCTGCCGTTGACCTCGCAGAAGTCGCGGCTGGTGACCGTCCCCGCGTAGCCGGTTGCCGTCTTCACGCTCTCCCAGACGCCGGTGGCACCGTCCGTGAACTGCGCGAGGCAGCCGACCCAGTCCTCGGTGTCCGACGCGTGCTCGACGCCATCGGCGTCGACGCGGGTCTCCCAGACGCGCCGCGTCATCGCCGTCACGCGCGCGATCGGGCCGATGAGGTAGTGCGCGAAGTCGAGCCGGTGCGACAGCATGTCGCCGATCTCGCCGGATCCGGCGTCGGCCATCCGCTGCCGCCAGCCGAGCGCCTGCCGGCCCCAGTCCTGGAACCGCTGTGCGCGGAAGTGCCAGGGCGTGCCGATGGCGCCGCTTGTCACCAGGTGGTGCAGGTAGCGCATGGCCGGCACGAAGCGGTACGTGAACGCCGTCATGTGCCGGACGCCGGCCCGTTCCGCGGCTTCCAGCATCGCGGCGGCATCACGGACCGTGAGCGCCAGCGGCTTCTCGCAGAGGACGTGCCGCCCACTCTCCGCCGCGGCGACGGCGAGATCGCGATGGAAGCGGTTGGGCGTCGCGATGATCACGGCGTCGACCGGTGCGTCGCGCAGCAGCTCGAACGGGTCGGCGTATGTCCTCGTGACGCCCGTCGTGTGTGCCGCCGCGGCAAGCGCGTGGGGATCGGGATCGGCGAGCGCGGTGATCTCGGCGTCGCGGCAGAGGCGCACGCCGGGGACGTGATTGGCCACGGCGACCTTGCCGGTGCCGATGAGCGCGATGCGAACGGGCATGGCGGGATTCTATCCGCTTGGTGGACGGCCCTTGGCGGGGCAGAGTCCTAGGGCTGGCCGCGGCGCCGCGCGGCGACGAACGCTTCGACCTCGTGCCGGGTCGGCATCGACGGCTGGGCACCCGGCCGGGTCACCGACAGGCTGGCGGCCGCGCACGCGAAGGGCATCGCGACATCCAGCGACGCGCCCTCGGCGAGCGCAACGGCCAGGGCGCCGTTGAAGGCGTCGCCGGCGGCGGTCGTGTCGACGGCCTCGACGGCGGGCGCCGGGACGTCGAGCGCACGCTCGGCGGTCACGAACCGCGCGCCGCGCTCGCCGCGCTTGACGATGACGGCCGGGGCCCCACGCCCGATGAGGCCGCGGGCGAGCCGATCGAGGTCGTCCGTCGGAATGGGCAGGATCGGAGCAGCGTGTCCGGCGAGCGACGCGAGCTCCGTCTCGTTGGGCGTGACCACGGATGCGAGCGCCAGGAGCGCGTGCGGCAGGGGAGCCGCCGGCGCCGGGTCGAGGATGACGCGGGCCCCGCCGGCCCGTGCGCGGGTGGCCGCGGCGCCGACGGTCTCCAGCGGAATCTCCAGCTGCAGGAGCACGACGCTCGCGCGTTCGATCGCCGCGGCCGACGGCTCGAGCCGCTCCGGAGTCAGCGTGCCGTTCGCGCCGGCGACGACGACGATCGTGTTCTCGCCGGTCCGATCCGTCGTGATGACCGCGATGCCGGTGGACGTCGTGGCGTCGGTCCCGACGCCGTGCACGTTCACGCCGCCGTCCTGCAGATGCGTGCGAAGCCAGAGCCCGTAGCCGTCGCCGCCGACCTGCCCGATCAGCGCGACCGCACCGCCGAGCCGCGCCGCGGCGTACGCCTGGTTCGCCCCCTTCCCGCCCGGAAATACCTCGAACCGGCTTCCGCGCACCGTCTCGCCCGGGGCAGGGAAGCGATCGACGCGGGCCACGAGATCCGCGTTGAGGCTGCCGACGACGACGATGGAGGGAGAGGAGGTCACGCCGACTCCGTGCGGCGGCGATAGTAGTCCGCGATTGCGGCGCCCGCAATCACGAGCCCGGTGACGATGCGCCGCGTCGGTTCCTGGACGCCGAGATGCGCGAGGCCGGCGCCGAGCACGGCGATGACGAGCGCGCCGAGCGCCGCGCCCGCGATGGTGCCCCGCCCGCCGGCCAGGCTGGCGCCGCCGATGACGACGGCCGCAATCGCCTCGAGCTCGAGGCCGATCCCCGCGTTCGGATCGGAGGCGGCCAACCGTCCGGCCTGGAGCACCGCCGCCAGGCCCGCCGCCGCGCCGGACATCGTGAACGCCGCCGTGCGCACGCGCCCCGGATCGATGCCGGCGAGCCGCGCCGCCTCGCTGTTCGCGCCAACCGCGAGCAGGTGGCGGCCGAGCACCATGCGATCCAGCAGGAGCTGGCCGCCAATCACGATCGCGATCGCCGTGAGAATCGGCAGCCGGATTCCCGCGGCAACGGGAACCGTGATCGGGTCGACCGCGGTGCCGAGATAGAGGGTCTGCGACTGCGTCACCAGGTACGTGGCGCCGCGCGCGGCCTCGAGCATGGCCAGCGTGACCACGAACGACGGCAGCCGCCACCGCGTGGTCGTCCAGCCGTTGATGAAGCCGCAGGCCGCGCCGGTGGCGATCGCACCCGCCGCCGCCAGCGGGAGGGGGATGCCGGCGCGCGTCAGCAGCGTGCCCATCACGGCCGCGCTGAGCGCCAGCACGGAGCCGACCGAGAGATCGATGCCGCCGGTGACCACGACCAGCGTCATCCCTGCGGCGACGATGAGCGCCTCGGGGGCGTTGTTGGCGATCGCGACGGCGGTGGTCCAGGACAGGAAGTGCTCGGTGATCGCCCCGAAGGCGGCGACGAGCAGCACGAGGACGAGCGTGAGGCCGGCCCACTCGCCGCGTCGCCGGCGCGGCCGGGCCGTTGCCGGGGAGGCAGACATCACGGCGTGTCGGCCGTGATCAGATCGACCGGCGTCTCCCTGTCGGCGAGCGGCGCCTCCGGATTGCGGATCCGCTCGAGGGCGTACTCGATCCCGTACACGGCCAGCTGGTCGCCATGCTGGTCGGCCGTCGCGACCATCTCGCCGCTCCGCACCAGCTTCGCCGCGGCGGAGATGTTGTCGAAGCCGGCGATGAGCACGCTGCCGGCGCGCCCGGCGGCGCGCAGCGCGGCGACGGCGCCGAGCGCCATGCTGTCGTTGGCGCAGAGAATCGCCTTGACGTCGGGACGCTCCGCGATGAGCGACGACACGACCTGGTTGGCGCGCGACGTCTCCCAGAACGCCGTCTGCGAGCGGACGATCGCCAGGCCAGCCTCGCGCGCCGCGTCCTCGAACCCGAGCTTCCGCTGGATGCCGTTGAAGGCGTTCGGCGCGCCTTCGAGGATCGCGATCGGGTCGCCGGGCCGCAGGCGCGCGGCGACGTAGGCGCCGACCGCGCGGGCCCCCTTGCGATTGTCGGGGCCGACGAACGGGACCTGGAGCCCGCGCTCCGCCATGGCCCCGGCATCCAGCCGGTTGTCGATGTTGACGACGACGATGCCGGCGTCCACGGCGCGGCGCGTGACGGCGACGAGCGCGCGCGAATCGGCCGGCGCCAGCACGATCGCCGCCACGCGCCGGGCGATCATCTGCTCGACCAGCCCGATCTGCCGCGCGACGTCCTGCTCGTCCTTGATGCCGGTCGCAATCAGCTCGTACTCCGCGGCGTGCGCTTCCTGATGCCGCCGCGCCCCTTCCTCCATCGTCCGGAAGAACTCGTTGGCGAGCGACTTCATCACGAGCGCGACGACGGGACGCTGCGGCGTGGAGTCGGAGGCGCCGCAGGCCACCGCGGCGGCGGCGAGCAGGAGGGCGACAGCGAGCCGGACGGTGCTCATGCGGCAGACCTCGCCGGTGGAGGACCCGACGAGGCGCGCACGACGAGGGCCGTCTCGAGGACGACGCGGCGTACCGGGCGGGTCGGGTCGGCGATACGCTCGAGCAGCAGGCGGGCCGCCGTCGCGCCGATGTCGTACGTCGGCTGCGCGACGCACGTGAGCGGCGGCTGCATGGCCACCTGCCACGGCATGTCGTCGAAGCCGACGACCGAGATGTCGTCCGGGATGCGCAGGCCGCGCTCGTGCAGCGCCTGCAGGACACCGAGCGACATGGTGTTGTTCGCGCTGAAGATCGCGGTGGGCGGGTCGGGCAGGGCGAGCAGCTGGATCACCGCCTCGCGCGCCGCCTCGCGTTCGAAGCCCGCATCGCGGATGAGCGCCGGGTCGTGCGGGATGCCGGCCCGCTCGAGCGCCAGCAGGTAGCCGGCGCGGCGATCCGCGCCGACGTTGTGCGCCTCGAGCCCGCCGATCATCGCGATGCGGCGATGACCGAGCCGGATGAGGTGATCGACGGCGTCGATCGCGCCTTCGCGGTTGGTGACCGACACCAGGTCGACGTGCGGCAGCCGCAGCGTCCGGTCGAGAATCACCATCGGCACGCCGGTCTCGTGAAAGCGGCGGAACGCGCTGTCGTCGCTCTGGGACGGAATCGCCAGCAGGCCGGCGACGTTCTCGGCCCGGAACGTGTCGACGTAGACGCGCTCGCGGTCCACGGAGTTGTCGGCGTTGGCGAGCAGCAGCGTGTAGCCGAACTTCGTGACCTCGTCGTCGATGCCCCGGACGATCGCGGTGAAGAAGAGGTTCTGGATGTCGGGGAGCAGGACCGCGACGGTCGATCCATGGCGCGCGCGGAGATTCCGGGCGGCGCGGTTCGGCTGGTAGTTGAGCTGCTGGGCGGCCGCCCGCACACGCGCGTCGAGCTCGGGGCTGACCCGCCCGGAGCGTGCCAGCACGCGGGACACGGTGGCCGTCGACACGCCGGCGAGCGCGGCGACCTGGCGAATCGTCGCGGGCGCCTGCGGATCGCGGGGCGGGGGAGGCTCGCTCACGGCGCGCATCGTAATCCGTTACATCTGCGGGGTCAATTGCACGCTGTTACACCAGCACTGGCGGGGCGGAAACGTTTTCGGACCGAGCGTGTTTCAGGGGTGTTTCAGGAGTCGGATCGGGTCTGGTCAGGTCTGATCGGGTCGGATCAGGTCGGATCGGGTCCGCGCGCCCGCGCCACCTTGAACGACTTCGGTGGCGGCGGGGCTTCAGCCCCGCCTGCACGCTCGCAGTGTGACGGTGGACAGGACGGGTTTGACGAAGCGCGTCGGTTCGGGCACGCTTCAGCCCACCGAGGAGACCTCATGACACGACGGATTGCGGGTGCCGTGCTGCTGATGCTGCTCGCGCCGGCGGCCGGTGCCGGCCGCCAGGCGCCGGCGGCCGTTCGCGAGATGCCGCGGGCGGAGCTCGAGGACCGGATCCGCGGCGGGTGGGCGGGGCAGATGATCGGTGTCTCGTTCGGCGCGCCGACGGAGTTCAAGTCGAACGGCCGCATCATCGAGGGGCCGCTGCCCGAGTGGCGGCCCGGCAACGTCGCGAATGCGCTCGACCAGGACGACCTGTACGTCGAGATGACCTTCGCCGAGGTCATGGACCGGGTCGGCCTGGACGCGACGACCGAGCAGTACGGCGATGCGTTCGCCGGCACGCAGTACAACCTCTGGCACGCCAATGCCGCGGCGCGGCGGCTGCTCGCGAAAGGCATCCGCGCCCCCTGGTCGGGCCATCCGCGCTACAACGTCCACGCCAACGACATCGACTTCCAGATCGAGTCCGACTTCATCGGGCTGATGACGCCGGGGCTGCCCGCTGCCGCCCGCGACTACAGCCTGCGGGTCGGGCAGGTCATGAACCACGGCGACGGGCTGTACGGGGGCCTGTTCGTCACGGGCATGTACGCCGCGGCCTTCTTCGAACGCGACGTCCGCGCCGTGGTCGAAGCCGGCCTCGCGCTGCTGCCGGCCGACAGCGGCTATGCGGCCATCATCCGTGACGTGCTCGACTGGCATCGCGAGGATCCACGGGACTGGCGGCGCACCTGGCAGCGGATCCAGGACAAGTGGGACCGTGACGACGCCTGTCCCGCCGGGTCGCTGCAGCCGTTCAACATCGACGCCCGGCTGAACGGCGCGTACATCGCGCTCGGGCTGCTGTACGGCGAGAAGGACTTCGCGCGGACGCTCGAGATCACCACGCGCGCCGGACAGGATTCCGACTGCAACCCGTCGAACGCGGCCGGCATCCTCGGCGTGATGCTGGGCTACAGCGGCATCCCCGAGGTCTGGCGCTCGGGTATTCCCGAGCTCGCCCACAGGAAGTTCGCCTACACGAACTACTCGTTCGAGGACATCGTCGCGTCGACGCTCCGGCGCGCTGAAGCGGTCATCACGCGCGCGGGCGGAGCGGTGACGGAGCGTGCCGTCCGCGTGCCGGCTCAGGCGCCGGTCCCGCCGGCGCTGGAGCAGTGGGACATGGGCCGTCCCGATCGCATTCTCGAGGTGGAGGACGCGGCGTTCCAGTGGAGCGAGGGATGGCACGCGCCGCCGTCTCGCGACGGACGGCCGCAGCGGGGCCGGGTCGCATCGGCTGCCGGCGCGGAGGTGACGCTGACCTTCCGCGGTACGGGCCTCACGATCACCGGGCGCTACGGCCAGGATGGCGGGCGGGCCAGGGTGACGCTCGACGGGCGGCCGGCAGACCCGATCGACGCCTGGATTCCGGAGCGGACATCCGACAACGCGCTGTGGCACATCTACGGGCTCGCCGACGGGGAGCACGTCGTGCGCATCGCCGTGGAAGGGGACGCGGACTCGCGCTCCACGGGGACGACCGTGCAGATCACGGGTGCCGTGGTCTATCGCTGATTCCGCGCGTCTCGTCTTCCACCTCCTCGAGCACCGGCTCCAGCAGCCGCGCGAGCATGTCCAGGCGGTACCGGCCGTTCACCGCGTTGTGATAGAGCGTCTGCTGGGCCGGTGTGAGCGTGTCGAAGGGACGCATCGGCTCGAACGCCGTGCCTTCGTGCCACTCGTTGAACGAGTTGATGTACACGGCGAAGAAGCCGCGGCGCATGTTGGACAGCGCCGGGTCGATCTGCAGCGCGAGCGTGGTCGCCGCTGACTCGCCGATGCGCAGGCGGGCGGCGGACTCGGCGCGCCGGCGTCCCTCCCGCGTCCGCCAGTTCAGCTCCGTCGGCGGCTCGAACGCCAGCGGCGTGTGGCAGCCGTCCGGATCGATTGCGCGCGGCTCGATCCCGTCGAAGCCCGCGTTGATGTTGAACGAGAACAGCAGATCGGCGCCCGCGCAGGCCTGCGCCAGCGGCTGCCACTGGTGCGGCCGCACGTAGTTGTCGTAGATGGCGATGCCGTCGAACCCGCACGCGACCGTCCGATCGAGCGCCGACGAGTCCGCGAGCAGGTGGATGTGATCGAAGTCGCGCCTGAGCGTCTCCCGCACGGTGTCCGTCTGGCGTCGCCAGGTCGACTCGGGCGCCCAGAGCGGCACCCGCGAGACGCGCCCTTTGCAGTCGGTGACCTCGAACGGGAGGATGGTCGCGAAGGACTTGAACACCGGCCCCTGGCGGCCCGAGGCGTCCTCCAGCAGCAGGAACGCGTCCCAGCGGCGCTTCTCTCCGTACTCCCGCAGCAGGTAGAGGATGTCCGACGCGTAGGACTCGCTGCGGTCGTTCCGGTACGGCTCGAGGTGGAACGTGACCTTGATGCCGTAGTCCCGCATCACGTCCATGACCAGCGGCACGGCACGGTCCTCGAAGCTGCCGGGTCCCCACCAGCTCAGGTTGATCGCGCCGACCCCGCTCTCGGCGATCCACCGCGCATGCTGCTCGAGCACGGCCGGGTTCCGTGAGTCGTAGGGACCGAGCGCCGGGAGCGAGCTGGCCGCGATGTCCTCGGGCGGCCGGCGGTCCCACTGATTCCAGTGCCGCCACGGATCGGTGGAGTACCAGAGGTAGTACTCGAAGATGAAATGACGCGCCAGGGCTGGATGCCGCTGCCGCAGCAGCCGTCCCGCCGCGGCCCAGTCGACGGGAGGCCGCGGGTTGCGGCGCGGCGGTGCCTGCCAGGCGTCGGCCGCCGCGGCCGACACGGCCGATCCCGTGTGGACGGCGAGGCTGTAGGCCCGCGATCGCGTCCACTCGCCTGTCAGCGTGCGCGCGGACAGCGAGCCGGTCGAACTCCCGGAGGCGGGAGCGGCGGCGGCCGCTGCCGTGAGTGCGAGGAACTGCCGCCGTGAAATGCGTCGCATGCAGCGTTCCCGGAAGCTGAGGGATCCGATTATGCATTGACCCGCGCGGCGACGGCGGGGGAGTGAATCAGCGAGCCCTCCCCGATCGTCGGCGGGGAGTCCCCTGACAATGGCCGAGCTCGACCCTTCTGCGGCGACGGTGCTCGTCGCCGACGACCAGCCCGAGAACGCGGAGCTGCTCGCGCGGTTGCTTCGCCGCGACGGCTACACGGTCGTCGTGACGAACGACGGGCGCGACGTGCTCGATCTGGTCGCGCGCACCGAGCCCGATCTGATCCTGCTCGACGTGCTGATGCCGGGCGCGAACGGGTTCGAGATCTGCCGCGCGCTGAAGGACTCGCCGGAGACGCGCCTGATTCCGGTGGTGCTCATCACGGCGCTGCGCGACGCCGAGAGCCGCCTGGAGGGCATCCGCGCCGGCGCCGACGACTTCCTCTCGAAGCCGTTCAGCGCGCCCGAGCTGAGCGCGCGCGCCTATTCACTCCTGCGCCTCAAGCGGTACACGGACGATCTCGACTCGGCCGAGTCGGTCATCATCAGCCTCGCGATGACGATCGAGGCGCGTGACCCGACGACACAGGGACACTGTGGCCGCCTGGCGTCGACGAGCGTCGAGCTCGGCCGGGCGCTGCAGCTGCCGCCCGACGACCTCGCGGCGCTTCAGCGCGGGGGCTACCTGCACGACGTCGGCAAGGTCGGCATCCCCGATGCGGTGCTGCTCAAGACGGGCCCGCTGACCGACGACGAGATCGCGATCATGCGTCGCCACACGGTCATCGGCGACCGCCTCTGCGGCGAGCTGCGCACGCTGCGCAAGGTCCGCCCGATCGTCCGGTCGCATCACGAGCGGCTCGACGGCAGCGGGTATCCCGACGGCCTCGTCGGCGACGAGGTGCCGTTGCTGGCGCAGATCATGGCCATCGCCGACGTCTTCGACGCGCTCACCAGCTGGCGCCCGTACCGCGAGCCCATTCCCGCCGCCGACGCGTGCGCGGTGCTCCGGAGCGAAGTGGCGCGCGGCTGGCGCGGCCCCGGGCTGGTGGAGCCGTTCATCGCGCTCGTGCGCGCCGGCGTCGTGCAGTCCGAGCGGACCTTCGCGGCGCCGGAGCTGCAATGAGCTCCGCGTGCGCCGATTGTCACGAGCCACAGAGAACACGGAGGCCACAGAGGCCACAGAGGAAGGCATGAAGAACCGCCTCCTGCCGTTCGAACCCCGGTGGCCTCTGCAATGTCCGTGGTCGCCGTGCGCCGGCCTACGCGTACATGCCCCGAAGGCGCGTGACCGTCGCCACCCGATCGATCGCGACGATGTAGGCGGCGGTCCGCATGTCGACCTTGTACTTCAGCGACGTCCGGAGGACGGCGTTGAATGCCTGCACCATCTTGTCCTCGAGCTGCCGGTTCACTTCGTCCTCGGTCCAGTAGTAGCCGTGCCGGTTCTGGACCCACTCGAAGTAGGAGCCGGTCACGCCGCCTGAATTCGCGAGGATGTCGGGGACGACGAAGACACCGTTCTCGTGCAGGATGCGATGCGCCTCCGGCGTCGTCGGGCCGTTGGCGCCTTCGATGACCGCCTTGGCGCGGACGTCGCCCGCGTTCTCGATCGTGATCTGGTTCTCGAGCGCCGCGGGGATGAGGAAGTCCACCTCCAGGCGGAACAGCTCCTCGTTCGTCAGCGGCTCGCCGCCGGGGAAGCCGTCGACGGTCTTGTGCTCACGCGTCCACTCGAGCAGCCTGCCGATGTCCAGGCCCTTGTCGTTGTAGACCCCGCCCTTCCAGTCGGTGACCGCGACGATGCGCGCGCTGAGCCTCGAGAGCTGGTCGGCCGTGACCGATCCGACGTTGCCGAAGCCCTGCACCGCGACGCTCGCCCCGCGGATGTCGATCTCCATGTGGCGCGCCGCCTCGCGCGTGCAGATCATCACGCCGCGCCCGGTCGCCTCGCGCCGTCCCTCGGACCCGCCGAGCACGACCGGCTTGCCGGTGACGATGGCGGTCTCGGTGCGGCCGACGTGCATCGAGTAGGTGTCCATGATCCAGGCCATCACCTGCTCGTTCGTGTTGACGTCGGGCGCCGGGACGTCCTTGTCGGGCCCGATCGCGTCGATGATCTCGGCGACGTACCGGCGCGTCAGCGCCTCGAGCTCGCGCCGCGACATACGCGTCGGGTCGCAGACGATTCCGCCCTTGCCGCCGCCGAACGGGATCTGCGCGACGGCGCACTTCCACGTCATCCAGGCCGCCAGGGCCGTCACCTCGTCGAGGGTGACGTCGGGGTGATAGCGGATACCTCCCTTCGCGGGGCCGAGCGTGATGTTGTACTGGACCCGGTAGCCGGTGAAGACCTCGATCTCGCCGTTGTCCATCAGCACCGGGCACGACACGATGATCTGGCGCTTCGGCTGCGTGAGCATGCGCCAGATGCCCGGCTCCAGGTTCATGATCCTGGCAGCACTGTCGAACTCCTGCAGCATGTCGATGAAGATCGAACCAGGAGCGGTCATGATGTGTGGATCTCCCCGAAAGCGTGAGGATGTCTCGAGAGGTTGCGGGCGGGCGGCATCGCATTGCCGGCTGGCACGGACATCGCCGTGCAGCGCACGCGTGTCCAAGGTAGCCCCCGCGTCCCTGCGGCGTCAAGCCGCGCAGGGCGGATAAGTGGTTGCGTGGCGGACGCTTGCGGTCCCGGCGGGGCGCGGGGCGTGGCGTATACTGGCGGCATGACGACGCGGGCGCAACCGGTTGGCGGCAGGACCGCTCAGCGGAAGGACGTGTTCCGCACGATCTCCGGCCGCCCGATCGAGGCCGTCTACGGCCCGGAGCACTGTGCCGCGATCGACTATGCCCGCGATCTCGGCGACCCCGGCGCCTTCCCCTATACGCGCGGCATCCATGCCACCGGCTACCGCGGCAAGCTGTGGACGATGCGGCAGTTCGCCGGCTACGGCACGCCGGAGGAGACCAACGCGCGCTACCACCACCTGCTCGAGGCGGGCGGCACCGGTTTGAGCGTCGCCTTCGATCTGCCGACGCTCATGGGACGCGACCCGGACCATCCGCTGTCGCTCGGCGAGGTCGGGAAGTGCGGCGTGTCGGTCGCGACGCTGGCCGACATGGAGGCGCTGTTCGCCGGGATCCCGCTCGGGTCGGTGACGACCTCCATGACGATCAACTCGCCGGCTGCGATGATCTTCGCGATGTACCTCGTCGTCGCGGAGCGGCAGGGCGTGCCGTGGAGCGCGCTGTCCGGCACGATCCAGAACGACATCCTCAAGGAGTTCATCGCGCAGAAGGAGTTCATCTACCCGCCGCGCCCCTCGATGCGGCTGGTGACCGACGTCTTCGCGTTCTGCAGCCGCGAGGTGCCGCGCTGGAACACGATCTCGGTCAGCGGCTATCACATCCGCGAGGCCGGCGCCACGGCGGCGCAGGAACTGGCCTTCACGCTGCGCGACGGGATCGAGTACGTCCAGTACGGCATCGACGCCGGCCTGGACGTCGACGCCTTCGCGCCGCGGATCTCGTTCTTCTTCAACGCGCACAGCGACTTCTTCGAGGAGATCGCGAAGTACCGGGCGGCGCGCGCCATCTGGGCCGAGGTGATGCGCGATCGGTTCCACGCCCGATCCGAGCGCTCGTGGAAGCTCCGCTTCCATACCCAGACCGCCGGCGTGTCGCTGACCGCCCAGCAGCCGTACAACAACGTCGTGCGCACGGCGCTGCAGGCGCTGGCCGCCGTGCTCGGCGGGACGAACTCGCTGCACACGAACTCGCTGGACGAGGCGCTGGCACTGCCGACCGAGGAGGCCGCGACGCTCGCGCTGCGGACGCAGCAGATCATCGCCCACGAGACGGGGGTTGCCTCGGTCGTCGACCCGCTCGGCGGCTCGTGGTTCGTCGAATCGCTGACTGCGGATCTGAAGCGCGAGGCGTACGAGTACTTCGACCGCATCGACGCGCTCGGCGGCATGGTGCCCGCGATCGAACAGGGCTTCCCGCAGCGCGAGATCGCCGAGAGCGCGTACCGCTTCCAGCAGGCCGTCGACCGCGGCGAGCAGATCATCGTCGGGGTGAACGCGTACACCGAGGCGGAGGAGCCGCCGATCGGGATCCTCTACATCGACGAGCGCGCCGCGGAGGCGCAGGTGGCCCGGCTGGAGCGCGTGCGCCGCGAGCGCGACGGCGATGCCGTGCGCCGCGCGCTCGACGCCATGCGGCAGGCCGCGGCCGGCACGGACAACCTCATAACGCCGATCCTCGACGCCGTCCGCGCGCAGGCCACGCTCGGCGAGATGTGCGATGCGCTGCGCGACGTCTGGGGCGAGTGGGAAGAGGAGCCTTTCGTCTGATCCTTGTCGACGGATTTCGGATTGCGGATTGCGGATTTGTTGCGGATTGGTCGATTGCGGATTGGTTGCGGATTGGGGATTGCGGATTGGATTTTTTCTGATTCCGGGGTGGCTTGCATGATGGGGAGGCGGACGTTCAGGGGGCCGGTGATCCGATGATCAGAGTCATCATTGCGAAGCCGGGGCTCGACGGGCACGACCGCGGGGCGAAGGTGATCGCCCGCGCGCTGCGCGATGCCGGCATGGAAGTGATCTACACCGGCCTGCGGCAGACGCCCGAACAGATCGTCTCCGCCGCGCTCCAGGAGGATGCCGACGTCATCGGCCTGTCGATCCTGTCCGGCGCCCACAACCACATCTGCCCCCGCGTGATGGAGCTGCTCCGCGAGCACAACCTGACCGACGTTTTGGTGCTGGTGGGCGGCATCATCCCCGACGTCGACGTCCCGAAGCTGCAGGAGATGGGCATCAAGGGGGTGTTCCAGCCGGGCACGCCGATGCAGACGATCATCGACTTCATCCGCGCCAACGTCCGCTCGCGCGAGCTGGAGACGTAGGGCAGACGTAGGCCCGACGTAGGCCCGAGCTTCGGTTCGGCCGGGCACGCCGACGCCGGCCGCGCAGGGCCGAACGTCAGTTCGGCCATCCAGACCGGCCATCCCGTCTCATCCTTGACCGGTCCCCGCGGACACGGTACCTTCCCACCCATGCCGCCACGGCTTCTCCTGGCCGACGACAGCGTCACGGTCCAGCGCGTCATCGAGCTCACGTTCGCCGACGAGGACATCAACGTCGTCTCCGTCGGCAGCGGCGACGAGGCGATCGCACGGCTCGAAACGGACACATTCGACATCGTCCTCGCCGACGTCGGCATGCCCGGGCGCGACGGATTCGAGGTGGCGCGGTTCGTCCGCGAGCGTCCGGCGACCGCACATGTCCCCGTGATTCTGCTGACGGGCGCGTACGAGCAGGTCGATGCGGCGCGCGTCGCCGCGTCCGGCGCGTCCGCCGTGCTGCCGAAGCCGTTCGAGCCCCAGGCGGTGATCCAGAAGGTCCGCGAGCTGCTCGCCGGCCGGCCGTCGCCAGCCGCGTCGCCGGCTCCCGCCGCTGCCGCGTCCGGAGCTCGACCCGATGCCGGCGATGCCGTGATCGCACCTGCACCCCCCGCGGCATCGTCCTCGTCTGTCGACGACTACTTCGAACGGCTCGATCGGGCGTTCGCCAGCCTGGAGGCCGCGACTCCCGCCCCGGCGCCGGCAGTGCCGCAGGCCGGTGTGGCCGGTGGCGCGACCGCCGAGCCACCGGGCCCGCCCCAGCCAGCCGCTCATGCCGCGGAAACGACTCCTCGTGACGGGGGGGCTGCAGTCGCCGACCCAATGCCGGCGTCTGCGCCTCCGGCCGCCACGCCGGCACCGATCGCGACGTCCGGAGCCGACCCCGCTGCCGGCCTGGCCGATGCGTTCGTCGCCCTTCTCGCGATGGAGCAGGGCGAGGCGCCTCCGCCGCCGGTCGCGCCGCTTCCTGCCGTGGACGACGAGGCGCTCGTCGAGCGGGTTGCGCGCCGCGTGGTCGAGCGGCTGGGCGACGAGGCGGTGCGCCAGCTGGCGGCCGACATCGTCTCGCGAACGGCCGAGCGGCTCGTGCGCGAAGAGATCGAGCGGCTGAAACAGCTGTCCTGAGCCCGCAGGCGGCTCGCCCTTCCCCGGACGGGCCGGCCACATGACCCCGTTCCGCCTGCCCCGCCGCTGGTCGCCCGACCCGGAGCGGCCGGCCATCGCCCGCCGCGCCGGTGTACCATTGACGGTTATGACATCGAAGCAGGAACGCGCCGGAGGCGCTTTCGCGCTGCCCGAGAAGCCGGCGCTCGAGGGGCTGGAGCGCAAGTGGCTGGCCCGGTGGGAGGCTGACGGCATCTACCGGTTCGATCGGACCGCGCCGCGGGAGCGGGTGTTCGCGATCGACACACCCCCGCCGACCGTCAGCGGGTCGCTGCACGTCGGACACGTCTTCTCCTACACGCACACGGACATCCTCGCGCGCTATCACCGGATGCGCGGGCGCGTCGTCTTCTATCCGATGGGGTGGGACGACAACGGCCTGCCGACCGAGCGCCGGGTGCAGAACTACTTCGGCGTCCGCTGCGACCCCTCGCTGCCGTACGACCCGTCGTTCGTCCCGCCGGAGAAGCCCGGCAAGACGCCGATCGCCGTCTCCCGCCCGAACTTCATCGAGCTGTGCGAGCGGCTGACGGCGGAGGACGAGAAGGCGTTCGAGGAGCTCTGGCGCCATCTCGGGCTGTCGGTCGACTGGAGCCTGACGTACTCGACCGTCGGGAAGACGGCACAGCGCGTGTCGCAGCGCTCGTTCCTGCGGCTGCTGAAGAAGGGCATCGCCTACCAGCTCGAGGCGCCCACGCTCTGGGACGTGGACTTCCGGACCGCGGTGGCGCAGGCGGAGCTCGAGGACCGCGAGACGCCCGGCGCGTACCACAAGCTCCGCTTCAAGCGACCCGACGGCGGCGCCGTGGAGATCGACACGACCCGGCCGGAGCTGCTGCCGGCGTGCGTCGCGCTCGTCGCGCATCCCGACGACCCGCGGTATCAGCCGCTCTTCGGCACCGAGGTGGTCACGCCGCTGTTCGGTGTCCGCGTGCCGGTGAAGCCGCATCCGCTCGCGAACCCCGAGAAGGGGACCGGCGCCGCGATGATCTGCACCTTCGGCGACGTCACCGACGTCACCTGGTGGCGCGAGCTCGGGCTGCCGGTGCGGGCGGTGATCGGCCCCGACGGACGGTTGCGGCCGGTGACCTGGGGCAGCCCGGGATGGGAATCGACCGACGCGGAGGCCGCGCAGAAGGCCTACGACGCGCTCGCGGGGCTCACCGCGGTGAAGGCACGCGCCGCGATCGTCGAGCTGCTGCGCGCGAGCGGCGACCTCATCGGCGACGTGCGTCCGATCACGCACCCGGTGAAGTACTACGAGAAGGGAGACCGGCCGCTCGAGATCATCACGAGCCGGCAGTGGTTCATCAAGACGATCGAGTTCCGTGACGCGCTCCTCGCGCGCGGCCGCGAGCTGCAGTGGTATCCGCCCTTCATGCAGTCGCGCTACCAGAACTGGGTGGAAGGGCTGACCGGCGACTGGTGCATCAGCCGGCAGCGCTTCTTCGGCGTGCCGTTCCCGGTCTGGTACCCGATCGACGGCAACGGCCAGGTGCAGTACGACCGTCCGATTCTGCCCTCCGAGGAGCGCCTGCCGATCGATCCGTCGACCGATGTTCCCGACGGCTACACCGCGGATCAGCGCGGCATGCCGAACGGCTTCGCCGGCGATCCCGACGTCATGGACACCTGGGCGACCTCGTCGCTGACGCCCCAGATCGCGGGCGGCTGGGAGGACGACCCCGACCTTTTCGCCCGGGTGTTCCCGATGGATCTCCGGCCGCAGGCCCACGAGATCATCCGCACGTGGCTCTTCTACACCGTCGCCCGCGCTCACTTCGAGCACGACTCGCTGCCGTGGCGCTCGACGACGATCTCCGGCTGGGTGCTCGACCCCGACCGGAAGAAGATGTCGAAGTCGAAGGGCAACGTCGTGACGCCGATGGCACTGCTCGAGCAGCACGGCAGCGACGGCGTCCGGTACTGGGCGGCCGGCGGGCGTCCCGGCACCGACACGGCATTCGATCCGGGCCAGATGAAGGTGGGGCGGCGGCTGGCGATGAAGCTGCTGAACGCGTCGCGCTTCGCCCTGTCCAATGCCGAGCCGCGGGGCCCGGTGACCGTGCCGGTCGATCGCGCGATGATCACCAGCCTCGCCGCGCTCGTGGACGATGCCACGGCGCTCTTCGAGGAGAACCAGTACGCGACCGTGCTGGAGCGCACCGAGCGCTGGTTCTGGACGTATTGCGACGACTACCTGGAGCTCGTGAAGTCCCGGCGCTACGGCGCACAGGGCCCCGAGCTGGCCGGGTCGGCCAACACGGCGCTGCTTGCGAGCCTCTCCGTGCTGCTGCGCCTCTTCGCGCCGTTCCTCCCGTTCGTCACGGAGGAAGTCTGGTCGTGGTGGCAGCCCGGCTCCGTGCACCGTGCCGCATGGCCGACGTCGGCGGAGCTGCTCGAGACGATCGGCGGACCGGACGAGTCGGCGGCGCTGGCGCTCGAGCGCGCGTCGCTGGTGCTCGGGGAAGTGCGGAAGACGAAGTCGGAGGCGAAGCGCAAGCTCTCCACGCCGGTGACGCGGCTGGTCGTCCGCGACACGCCCGAGCATCTCGAGGCGCTGCGCACCGCCGAAGCGGATCTCGTGTCGTCGGGCTTCGTGCAGTCGCTCCACCTCGAACCGGCGGAGGCCTTCGAGGTCGAAGTGACGCTGGCCGCCGACGAACCGCCGGTCCCTGCCTCATGACGGCCGGGCATCAGCTGGATCTGGCCGGGCTCGAGCCGTTCCTCCAGCAGGCGCTGGCCGAGGATGTCGGCGCCGGCGACATCACGACGACGGCCACGGTCTCTGAACGGCTCGTCGCGACCGGGGTCTTCCAGGCGAAGGCCCCGCTCGTGCTCGCCGGGATCGACGTCGCCCTCGCGGTGCTGCGCATGGCGTCCGGCGGCACGCTGACCGTGACGTCGTCGCTCGCCGACGGCACGCGCGTCGAGCCGGGCACGGTGCTCGCGACGGTCGAAGGACCGGCGCGCGGTCTGCTCACCGGCGAGCGGACCGCGCTCAACCTGCTGCAGCGGCTCTCCGGGATCGCCACCGCGACGCGCGAGTACGTCGACGCCGCAGGCGGACGCCTCGCCGTGCTGGACACGCGGAAGACCACGCCGCTGATGCGGACGCTCGAGAAGTACGCCGTCCGGGTCGGCGGCGGACGCAATCACCGTTTCGGGTTGTTCGATCAGGTCCTGATCAAGGAGAACCACGCCCGGCTGGCCGGGGGGGGGCGCGCGGCCGTCGAGGCGGCGCGGCGGCACGCGCCGGGTGTGCTGGTGGAAGTCGAGGCGCAGAGCGTGGACGAAGCCGATGAGGCCGCCTCGGCCGGCGCCGACATCATCCTGCTCGACAACCTCACGACGCCGCAGATCCGCGAGGCGATTGCGCGGATCGCCGGACGGGCACGCGTGGAGATCTCCGGCAACGTCACGCTGGCGCGCATCCCGGAGCTGGCGACGACCGGCGCCGACTTCGTGTCCGTCGGCGCCCTCACGCATTCGGTCCGCGCGGCGGACATCTCGTTCGAGATCACGGCCTCGAGGGATCGCGCATGATCGAGGTCGATCGGCCGCGCGAGCTGCCCGACGAGCTGGCTCACGGCCTGGCGCTCGCGGCCGAGCGCCTGGGCGGCGGGGCCGCGCCGGCGGTGCTCTATTTCCCGGTGGCGACGTCGACGAACGACCTGGCGATGCGGCTGGGGGACCACGGCTACGGCGACGGCACGCTCGTGCTCGCGGGGCAGCAGACCGCGGGGCGTGGCCGGAGCGGGCACTCGTGGTACTCGCCGGCCGGCGCGGGGATCTACCTGTCGATCCTGCTCGACGTGAATCCTGACGCCGGGGACTGGCCGCGGCTGCTCACGCTCGCCGCGGGGGTCGCGATCGCGGAGGGGCTGCACGCGGCCTCGGGGCTGCCCGTGCAGATCAAGTGGCCGAACGATCTCGTCGTCGCGCCCGCCGGCGCGGTGCGCGGCGCCCGCAAGCTGGCCGGCATCCTGGCCGAAGGGCGGGCCGACGGCTCGCGGCTCGATCGGCTCGTGCTCGGCGTCGGGATCAACGTGCGCTCGGTTGCCTGGCCCGACGAGATCAGCGCGCGCGCCACGTCGCTCGAGGACGAGCTCGGCCGATCGGTCGACGCCGGTCTCGTGCTCGGAGCGGTGATCGCGAGGCTGAAGACCTGGATCGGGCGGCTGCGTGGGGAGCAGACGCCGGCGGTGATTGCCAGATGGCAACAGCTGGCGGTCGGCGCGTCGGGTGCGCCGGTCGCGCTCGAGTCGAGTGGCCGCAGCCTCCGGGGTGTGACGGCGGGCATCAGCCACGCCGGCGCGCTGCTGGTACGCTGCGCGGGCGAGACGGTGCCGGTCACGGCCGGGGAGGTGCAGTGGCTGTGAGCCCCGACGAGTACTGCCGCGCGCTCGAGGCCTACCTCACCCGCAAGAACGACGGCCATCTCGTCCGCATCGTCGGACCGGCGTTCGAGCAGGTGCGCGGCTGGGCCGAACGCGGCGTGCCGCTGAAGGTCGCCTATCGCGGGATCGATCGATACGTTGAGCGCTACTACGCGAAGGGCCCGCGCCGCCGTCCGGTCCGGATCGAGTTCTGCGAGGCCGACATCCTCGACGTGTTCGACGAGTGGCGCCGTGCGGTCGGCGTTCATCGTGCGGAGCAGCCGGAGGAGGAGGCGCCGCCGCGCCGCCGTGAAGGTCTGGCGCGGCATCTCGAGCGCGCGATCGCGCGGCTGACGCTCCTGCGCGGGACCGCGGAACCGGCGGGGCCGGCCATTCCCGAAGGGATCGTCGCGTCGATCATCGGCGAGCTCGACCGGCTGCGCGAGCCGGCGGCACGGGCCCGCGGCGAGACGCGTGAGCGTGTGCTCGCCGAACTGGCCCTGCTCGACGCGAAGCTGCTGGCGGCGGCGCGTGAGGCAGCCGGCGACGCAGTGATGGCCGAGCTGCGGCGCGAAGCGGAGGCCGACCTGGCGGGGTTCCGCGATCGCATGCCCGGCGACCAGTGGGCGCGCTCCGTCGACGCGGCCGCGGCGCGCGCGCTGCGCGATCGGTTGCGCCTGCCGGTCCTCACGACGGAGTGATCGATGTCTCCCGACCGCGGCGAGCTCGTCGAGATCGCCATCGAGCGGCCCGCTGCGGGAGGCCGCATGCTGGGCCGGATCGACGGCGCCATCGTGCTCGTGGCGGGCGCCATCCCCGGCGAGCGTGTCGCGGCGCGGCTGGAGGGACGGCGGGGCGGCGTGCTGTTCGCGCGCACGGTCGAGGTGATCGAGGCCTCGCCCGATCGGCGGCCGCCGGGTGCCGATCCCGCGTGCGGCGGCCGTGACTTCGCGCACATCGCATATCCGCGGCAGGTCAGGCTGAAGCAGGAGATCCTGCGCGACCAGTTCCGTCGCATGGCGCACGTCGATCTGCCCGACGCGATCGACGTGCTCGAGTCGCCGGAACAGGGATACCGCATGCGCGCGCGGCTGCACGCGCACGGGACGCGGTTCGGGTTCTATCGCGAGGGAACCCGCGAGCTCTGCGATCCCGCATGCAGCGGCCAGCTCCGCGAGGACACGCTCGCGGCCGTCACGGCCCTGAGCCGTGCCTGCGCGGCCGCGCGCCTTGGCGGGCTGCGCGGCCTCGAGCTGACCGAGAACCGGGAGGGCTCGGAGCGCGCGCTGCTGCTCGAGCTGGACCCCGAGCGTGCCCCGCGGATTCGGCACAATGCGCTGGCGCTGCCGCCCGGCACGACCGGCCTGCTGGTCTCGCGCGGTACCCGCATCCTGTTCGGCTACGGCTCGCCGGCCGTCCACGACACGCTGTCTCTCGACGGCGGGCGCGCGACGCTGAAGCTCGTCCGGCACGTCGGCAGCTTCTTCCAGGGCAATCGGTATGTGCTCGAAGCGTTCGTGCAGCGGGTCCTCGACAGGGCGCCGCACGGACCGATTACAGATCTGTATGCGGGCACGGGGCTCTTCGGTCTTGCATGGGCGGCCTCGGGGCGCGGGCCGGTGCTGGCGGTCGAGGGCGATCGGATCAGCGGGGCGGATCTCCGGCGAAACGCCGAGCCGTTCGGCCCGGCGGTCACCGTGCGGCAGGAGCCTGTCGAACGGGTGCTTCGGGACGCCGACACGCTGGCCGGCCGGACGGTTCTGGTGGATCCGCCGCGGACCGGCCTCTCGAAGGACGCCGCCGCGGCGCTGGCGGCGGTCCGGCCACCCCGCCTGCTGTACGTCTCGTGCGATCCGGCAACCCTGGCCCGCGACGTATCGCGATTGACATCAGCAGGATACGCCGTCACGCACGTCGAGCTGTTCGACCTGTTCCCGGCGACGGCACACATCGAGACGCTGGCCGTCCTCGAGATCCCGCGTCCGGCGGCCGCTGTCCCCGCTATACTGGACTGAGCCCTCCCGCCTCATGACTGGCCATCGATCGCTGCGCGGCACGGAGACGATTCTCGTCGCGGAAGACGAGGACGGTGTCAGGAGCCTCACCCGCGAAGTGCTCGAGAAGTACGGCTACACGGTTCTCGAAGCCTCGAACGGCGAGGAAGCGCTGAGCCTGTCGGATCGCTATCAGGGGCGGGTCCACCTGCTCCTGAGCGACGTCGTGATGCCGCGCATGGGAGGACCGGAGCTCGCGCAGGCCCTGCTCCGGAAGCGCCCCGACATGAAGGTCCTGTACATGTCGGGCTACACCGATCATCCGATGGTGCGCCGCGGCGTCGTCGACGCGGGCGTCGCGTTCCTGCAGAAGCCGTTCACGCCCACTTCGCTCGTCTCGCGCGTCCGCGAGCTGCTCGAGAGCACGCGGTAGACCGCGAGGCCGCGCGTCCGGCCGCGACATCCGGCGGGCGCGACCCGGACTGCCGTGCCGCTCGAGCTCCTGAACGCCGGGTTCTTCGTCGTCCACAGCCTGTGGATGGTCTTCAACTGCGTCGGCTGGATCTGGCGCCGTACACGACCGTGGCATCTGCTGACGATGGCGTTGACGGCCGCCTCGTGGCTTCTCCTCGGCATCAGGTACGGCTGGGGCTACTGCCCATGCACCGACTGGCACTGGCGGGTGCGCGAGCAGCTCGGCT
The DNA here is from genome assembly GCA_036381155.1 of Vicinamibacterales bacterium. GTDB lineage: Bacteria > Acidobacteriota > Vicinamibacteria > Vicinamibacterales > JAENWD01 > JAENWD01. Next base: position 132,951 of record DASVDJ010000153.1, on the reverse strand, counting down.
ACGTCGACCCGCCGTCGTACACGGAGCTGCTGATCGAACAGCTGCTGCGCGTCGACGTGAGCACACGGACGGCCGACGTGCTGACCGTCGCGGTGTTCGCGGTGGCGGCCATCCTCACCGTCATCCTCAATCTGCGTGACTGGCGGCGCGCGAATCAGCGGGTAGGCCACCGAGCGGGCTGACGCGACTGGAGCCGCGCCATAGGGCACGGGGACACAGAGGGCTCGCACGGAGATCCTCCGGACCTCTCTGTACCAACTCCGTGCCCGCTGTGACTCTGTGGTTGGTGACGCTGACGGCCCGGCGCCGCGACGGCGTGCGGCAGCCGCCGGGTGTGCGCTGCGGCACAATGAAGGGGTGCCGCTTCTCTCGGTCGAGCAGGTCAGCAAGAGCTATGGGGCCGGCGATTCCGCGGTCGAGGCGCTGCGCGGCGTCACGCTCGCACTCGCGCGTGGCGAGTTCGTCGCGGTCGTCGGGCCGTCCGGCTGCGGGAAGTCGACCCTGCTGCACCTCTGCGGCGCCATGGACCGGCCGACCGCCGGGCGCGTCGTCTTCGGCGGCGAGCGGATCGACGCGCTCGGCGACGACGCGCTGACGAAGTTCCGGCGCGAGCGCCTCGGCTTCGTCTTCCAGTTCTTCAATCTCCTTCCGACGCTGACGCTCCGCGAGAACATCGCGCTGCCGCTGCTGCTGGCCGGGGAGCCCGCCTCGCGCGCGCTCGCGCGGGCGGGGGAGTGGGCCGCACGTGTCGGCGTGGCCCACCGCCTGGAGCACCGTCCTCCGCAGCTGTCCGGCGGCGAGATGCAGCGCGGCGCGATCGCCCGCGCGCTCGTGCACGAGCCCTGGCTGGTCATCGCCGACGAGCCCACCGGCAACCTGGATTCCGAGAACGGCGCGCGTGTGCTGGAGCTGCTGGTCCGGCTGAACCGCGACGAGGGGATCACGCTGCTGCTGGCGACGCACGCGCCCGATGTCGCCGCGGCCGCGGGCCGGATCGTGCGCATGCGCGACGGCCGCATCGAGGGCATCGAGCACCGGACACGCGAAGGGTCCGCCCGTGCCGCTCTTTAGATGGTTCATTCTCCGCCGGCTCCGGCAGGAGCCCGTCCGGACGACGCTGACGGTGGCCGGCATCGCGCTCGGCGTCGCGGTGGGCCTGGCGATCCGGCTCGCCAACGCGAGCGCCACGGCGGGATTCGCCGCCTCCCTCGACGCGGTCGCCGGCCGGACGTCGCTCGAGATCGTGGGGCCCGGCGTCGGTGTCAGCGAGGCGCGGCTTGCGTCGCTCGGGTGGCTTCGCGAGTGGGGCGAGGTCAGCCCGGTGATCGAAGGGGATGCCGTCGCGGAGGTGGGCGGCGGGCGCGGCGAACTGCTGCGCGTGCTCGGCGCCGACATCCTGCGCGATCAGTCGCTGCGCGAGTACCGCCTGCTCGATCTCGGCGGAGGCGGGGACGCGGAACCCGACGCGACGTCGTTCCTCCGCCTGCTCGTCGACCGCGACGCGATCGTCATTGCCGAGCGATTCGCCGGGCGTCATCGGCTCGGCATCGGCGACACGCTGGTGCTCCGGATCGGCGACGCGCGGCTGCCGTTCACGGTTCGCGGCATCCTCCGGCACGATGGCCCGGCGCGCGCGGCCGACGGCAGCTTCGCGCTGATGGACATTGCAGCGGCGCAGCTGGCGTTCGGTCGTCTCGGTTGGGTGGACCGAATCGACATCCGGCTCGACGACCCCGGACGTCTGGAGGAGGCCGAGACCGCGATTGCCGCGCGGCTGCCCGGGGGCCTCGCCGTGCAGCGGCCCGAGCGCCGCGGCCGCCAGGTGGAGACGATGCTGGCGGCCTTCCAGTTCAATCTCGCCGCGCTCTCGTGGATTGCGCTGCTCGTCGGTCTCTTCCTCGTCTACAACACGGTCTCGACGTCGGTGATTGCCCGGCGCGCCGAGGTCGGCATGCTTCGCGCGCTCGGAACCTCGCGCCGGCGCGTGCTCGGGTTGTTCCTCGGCGAAGCGACGGCGCTTGCGATTGCCGGATCCGCGATCGGGATTCCGCTCGGCCGGCTGTTCGCCGAGACGGCCACCGCGCTCACGTCCGCGACCGTCACGACGCTGTACGTCGCGCGCGCAGCCGCGACGCCGTCGCTGCACGGCGTCGACGTCGTGATCGGGTTCGCCGTCGGCGTGCCGCTCTCGCTGCTGGCCGCGGCGGCACCGGCGATCGAGGCGTCCCGCGTCGCGCCGCTCGACGCGTTGCGCCCGCCGCAGGGTGGAGGCGCGGAGCCCCGATCCCGTCGAGCCGCATGGTGTGGTATCGCGTTGCTGGCGCTCGCGGCCGGCGCGTCGCGCCTCGGCCCCGTCAACGGTCTTCCGATCTTCGGCTTCGGTGCCGCCCTGCTGGTTCTGCTCGGGCTCTCGCTGCTCGTGCCCGCGGCGCTCGCGGGACTGACCGCGCGCCTGCCTCCCGTGACCGTGGAGGCGCGGCTGGCGCGCGCGGCGATCGCGGCGGCCGTGCCTCGGCTGAGCATCTCGGTCGCGGCGCTCGCGGTCAGCCTCGCGATGATGGTGGCCATCGCGGTGCTCGTCGGGAGCTTCCGTGAGACGGTGATCTACTGGACGCACCAGACGCTTCGCGCCGATCTCTTCGTCTCCGCGGGCCGGCGCTCGAGCCTCGACGGCTCACAGGGCGGCATCTCGCCCGAGCTCGAGACGACGATTCGCCTCGACCCGGACGTCGCAGCCGTCGATCCGTTCCGCGCGCTCTCCGTCACGTTCCGCGATCGCCTCGTCGTACTCGGTTCCGGTGACTTCGACGTGCTGCTCGAGCATGGCGCCCTCGTGTTCAAGGCGCCGGCCGACGCCACGGCGCGGATGCGTAGGGCCAGGGGGCGCGATGCCGTGGTGGTCTCGGAGGCCTTCGCACGCCGGTTCGCGCTCGGGCCTGGCGACCACGTCGATCTGCCTACCCCGGAGGGGGAGCGCCGGTTCGAGATCGCCGCGGTGTACTACGACTACTCGACGGACCGGGGCGTGGCGGTGATGGACCGCGGGACGTTCGCCCGGCACTTCGGCGAGCTCCGGCCGGCGAGCCTCGCAATCTATCTGCGTGAGGGTGCCGATCCGGAGGCGGTCCGTGAGCGGCTCCTGTCCGGTCTCGGCGGGCGGCACCGGGTGTTCCTGCGCACCAACGCGGCGCTCCGGGCCGAAGTCCTCCGCATCTTCGACGCGACCTTCGCGATCACCTACGCGCTCGAGCTCGTCGCCATCGTCGTCGCCATGCTGGGCGTGACGGCGACCCTCGTGACGTTGATGCTGGAACGGCGCCGGGAGCTCGCGGTCCTCCGTCTCGTCGGCACCGACTTGCGGCAACTCCGGCGGATGGTGCTGGTGGAGGCGGCCGTCCTCGGGGGGAGCGGCGCGCTCGCCGGTCTTGCGGGCGGGCTGGCGCTCTCGCTGATCCTCGTCTACGTGATCAACGTCCAGAGCTTCGGCTGGACGATCCAGTTCCACGTGCCCGCGGCCTTCCTCGCGCAGGCGCTGCTGATCGTGTTCGCGGCGACGCTGGTCGCGGGGCTGTACCCGGCACGGGTCGCTGCCGGCTTCATGCCCGCGCGGGAGGTCGCCGTCGAATGAGGCGGCGCATCGCGGGCCTGATCGCCTGTGTCATCGCGTGCGCCGCGGCCGCCGCCGGCGCCACGGGCACGTGGCGAACCGCGTCGCCGGACTACGTGCCGCGGCTGCCGCGCGATCACGTGAGCCATCCCGGGTACCGGATCGAATGGTGGTACTACACCGGCAATCTCGAGACCGGGAGCGGGCGCCGATTCGGATACCAGGTCACGTTCTTCCGCATCGGCGTGGATCCGGAACCCGCGAATCCGTCCGTGTTCGCCGTACGCGATCTCCATGTCGCACATGCTGCCGTGACCGATGTGGCAGGTGGACGTCATCTGTTCACCGAGCGGCTGAATCGCAGCGGCGTCAACTGGGCCGGCGCATCGACGTCTGCCTATCACGTCTGGAACGAGGACTGGCTCGCGCGTCTGGATGGCGGCCGGCACCGGCTCCAGACGCGCGATCGACGCTTCGCGATCGAGCTGGTGCTGGACGAGGGAGGTCCACCGGTCCTGCACGGTGAGCAGGGCTACAGCCGCAAGGGAGCGACACCGGGCAACGCCTCGTACTACTACTCGCTCACGCGCATGCCGACGCGAGGCCATCTGACGATCGACGGCGAGCGCCTGGCCGTCACCGGATCGAGCTGGATGGACCACGAGTTCGGCACGAGCTTCCTCGAGCCTGCTCAGCAGGGGTGGGACTGGTTCTCGCTCCAGCTGGACGACGGGACGGATCTGATGATGTTCCAGCTGCGGCGCACGGACGGCCGCGTCGATCCGCAGTCCAGCGGGACGCTGGTGAACGCCGGCGTCGCGCGGACGCTCGGCCCCGGCGACTTCACGCTGGCGCCGGGCCGCCGCTGGGCCTCGCCTTCGAGCCGCGCGGTCTATCCGGTGGAGTGGCGCATCCGGATCCCGGAAGAGGGGCTCGATCTCGCCGTGCGTCCGGTGCTCGACGCGCAGGAGCTGACCGGGCTGCGTACGGGCGTCACATACTGGGAAGGCGCGGTCGACGTCTCCGGCACGCGGGATGGCAGGCCGATTACGGGCCGCGGCTATCTGGAACTGACCGGATACGCCGGGCAGGCGATGGGGGAGCTGCTGCGCTGATCGGGCTCAGCGGCGCACGCGGTACTCCGCGGCCGCGGCGGCGAGTCCTTCGAAGAGCGGACGGAACTCGCCGGTGCGCCAGAAGTTCTCGGGGTGCCACTGCACGCCGAGGCAGAAGGGCAGCTCGGGATGTTCGATCGCCTCGATGACGCCGTCGGGGGCCGTCGCGGTGACGACGAAGCCCGGTGCGACGCGCTTGACGGCCTGATGGTGCCGGCTGTTCACGCGCAGCGTGTCGTCCTCCAGTGACTCGGCCATCAGCCGCGCCAGCAGCGACCCGCTCGTGACCCACACGTCGTGGGCAATGGTGCTCGGTGTCGTGTCCACCTGGTGGTTCAGCGCGGCGGGCACGCCGGACGGAATGTCCTGTTCGAGCGATCCGCCGGCCGACACGTTCAGCACCTGCATGCCGCGGCAGATCGCCAGCAGCGGCACCCGCCGCGCGACGACTTCGCGCGCCAGCGCGATCTCGATCTCGTCGCGCCCCGGCTCGGCCGGCGTGAACCGCTCGTGGGGCGTCTCGCCGTACAGCGCCGGGTTCACGTCGCCGCCGCCCGTGAGAATCAGCGCATCCACCTGCGCCAGCAGCGCCGCGGCATCGCGGCACTGCAGATCGAGCACGACCGGCCCGGCACCGGCGCGGGTCACCGAGGTCTCGTAGTCGGGCAGACGCGAACAGGGGGTGAGGCCGATGCGCACCACGTCACATCCTCGCGGGGATTTCGATGCCCATCAGGTCGAGCGCCCGCGTGAGCTGGCGTCGCACCCACGCCACGGCGGCCGCGCGCCAGATCCGGACGTCCTCGCGCTCCTCGTTCAGGATCGGGGCGCGATGATAGAACGCATTGAACGCCTGCGCCAGCCCGAAGGCATGCTTGGCCAGCACGGAGAACTCGAGCGTGCGCACGACCTGCTCGACGATCTCGTCGAGCCGCGCCGCTTCGAGCACGAGCCCCCACAGCTCGTCCCCCTCCTCGCCGGCGAGCGCGTCCGGCGGCAGCGCCGCCGCGCGTGCCCGGACCGCGGCTTCGTCCAGCCCGAGGCGCTCGTGCAGCTTGGCGAAGATGTTGTTCGCGCGGACGACCGCGTACTGCAGGTAGGGACCGCTTTCCCCCTCGAAGCTCAGCGCCTCGTCGATGTCGAAGGCGATGACCTTCCCGCGCGAGTACTTGATCATGAAGTAGCGCACGGCAGCCACGGCGATCTGCCGTCCGGTGCGCTCGATCTCCTCGCGCGGAAGCTCCGGGTTCCGGCGCGCGACCTCCTCGATGGCCTTGCGCTCGACGAGGTCGATGAGATCGTCGGCCTTCACGCCGAGACCACGGCGTCCCGACACCTCCACGAACGGCTTCTTCGCGTCCTCGGGTGACGGCGTGTGCCCCAGCTCGCGCGCGGTCTCGTGCGAGAGCGCCACCATCTCGTACGAGAAATGGATTGAACGCTCAGCCTGCGCCGTGTGGCCCATCGCGGCCAGCGCCTGCTTCAGCAGCTTCTGGAGGTAGGACTGCCGGACGTCGATGACGTTGTACGTCGTGGCGGCGCCGCCGAAGCGCGGATGGTCGGCCACGCCCTCGCCGCTCGTCGTCGCCCAGAGCACCGACCCGTCGTCTCGCGTGAGGAACGGCCGGTACCTGAAGTCCAGGCCGAGCAGGCCGAACTTCCAGAACTGATAGGCGATGTCCTTGCCGACGTAGGTGACCGTGCCGTTCGAGCGCACGATCACCTTCTCGCGCTCCTCGCCCTCCTCGTCGCCGTCGCCTCCCTCGCCGTCGTCGATCGGCATCACCCAGCAGCCCGCGAGACGTCCTTCCGTCTGGAAGTAGACCGTGCCCTGCTGCTTGAGGATCTCGAAGGCACGGGCCCAGAACTGCAGCCGCAGGATGTCGCCCTCCCACGTCAGCAGCTGGTAGTCGATGTTCAGGCGCCGCATCGTCTCGAGATGGCGCCTGACGATCGCGTCGGCGACGAGCGCGCCGAGCGCCGCCGCCTCCGTGCCGCCGTGCTCGATGTCGTGCAGCGCCTGCTGGCGCACGGCGAGACGCGACTGGTCCTCCTCGTACCATTCCGTCACGCGCGCGTAGAGGTCCCAGCAGTAGTAGTCGAAGCGCGGCTGCGCGACGAGCGCGCGCACCTCCTCGATCGACCGGCGCTCCAGCGTCTGGAACCCGACGACGACGTCGGCGACCTGGACGCCGGTGTCGTCGATGTAGTTCTGGACTTCGACCGGCACGCCGCGGAACCGCAGCACGCGCACCAGCGTGTCGCCCAGCGCGGCGTTCCGCAGGTGGCCGATGTGCGCCGCCTTGTTCGGGTTGATGGCCGTGTGCTCGACGATCGTCTTCCCCTCGCCGGACGGCGCGGCCGCGGGGGCATCGGGATCGAGCCGCGCCAGCAGGAACGCGCGGCGGTCGAGGAACGCGTTCAGGTAGCCGTTGGGCGCCGCGTCGATGCGCGCGAAGCCCTCGACCTGGCCGAGGCCCGCCGCCAGCTCCTGCGCGATGGCGCGCGGCGCCTTGCGCAGCCGGCGCGCGAGCTCGAAGGCGACCGGCACGGCGAGATCGCCGAGCGCGCGCGAGGGGGCGTAATCGACCGCGATGGCCGGCTGGTCGGCCGGCGCGAGGCCGTACTGGTGCGAGAGCAGCGCGGCGAGGCGCGCGCGCAGCTGTTCGTGAACGGGAAGAATCATCGGTTCGTCGTTTGACTGGCCCCGGACCCTGCGGTACGATGCGGGCCATTCGATTCGAGCCGGTTCGCGTCCGCGAGATCGTCCGGCGTGTTGACGTTCAGCAGCAGTCGGCCGTCGGGATCGAACTGCCGCAGGGCGTCGGCGTCGATCCAGCGTGGCGCGAGCCGGGTGACGGCCTCACGCACGCGGCGTTCGCCGGCGGCGATGGCCGTCTGCAGCACCGACGCCGCGCGCGTCCGATAGACCGCGCACAGCGGCTGGGGACCCGACGCGGGCACCGGCACGACGGCGTCGGCCTGCGGGTCGACCTCCAGCAGGAACGCGAGGAACGGTGCGGTCACGAACGGCAGGTCACAGGCGAGCACGAGCACGCGGTCGGTCGTCGCTGCGGCCAGGGCGGTGTACAGCCCGCCCAGAGCGCCCAGGCCGGGCATGCGATCCGGCACGCAGAGCAGGCCTGCCGACGCGGGACCGGGCGTGCCCCCCACGCAGGTGATCCGCGTGGTGAGGGCTGTCAGCACCGCGAGCTGCCGATCGATCAGACGCAGACCGCCGACGTCGAGCGCGCGTTTGTCCCGCCCGCCGAGCCGACGCGCCCGGCCTCCGGCGAGAATCGCCGCGCTCCATGACATCGCGCGTCATCGCCTCGAAACCCTGAATCTATCAGAAAAATGAAGGACGCGGGAATCGGGCGGCTCCTCGTCGCCTCCCTCCACCAGGCGATTGTCGACCGCCTTCCGGAGCGGCTCGAGTTCTACGAGAACTGGCTGCACCCACGCGGCCTGCGCGACGGGACCATCGGTCTGGCCCCGTTCAACGCGGTCCTGAGCTTCCTCCGGACGGAAGGACCTGCCTACGACACGGTGACCGCGACGGCGGGGGAGTACGCGGCCGACTGGTTCGTCGACGAGCTGAGTCCCTTCCGCCGCCGGTTGCTCGCCGGCCTGCCGGGCCCGCTGCGCCGGCGCATGGCGCTCGGCCTCGTGCGCCGGCTGGTGGCGCGGACCTGTACGGTGACGAGGGCCCGCACGCGCGTGAGGCGCGGCACGGGGCGGCTCGAGATCCGGAACTCGCTCTTCTGCGTGGTCCGCGAGCCGACCGCCTATCCGCTGTGCCGGTTCTACGCAGCGGCCGCAACCCGGCTGTTGCGGCATGCCGGCCTGGAGGCCGACGCGATGGTGGTGGCGTGCCGCGCGGCCGGACAGCCCCACTGCGGCGTCGAAATCAGCATGCAGCAGGCAGCCGTGCAGACCTCACCCCTCGCCGGAGAGCCGTCCGCGTGACGTCGATCCGGATGGCGCGCGCGGTACTGGCGGCCGTCGCCGCGCTCGGGCTCGTGACCGCCGTCCCTGTGGAAGCGGCCCAGCCGCTCGAGCCCGGCCGCGTGCTGGTGGCGCCGTTCGAGACGCACGGCGAACCGCGGGCCGCATGGCTGGGGGAAGGCGTCGCGCTCCTGCTGGCCGACGACCTGGCGGAGCTCGGCGTCGACGCGATCTCGTACGACGAGCGCGTGCGCGCCTTCGAGCGGTTGCAGGTGCCGCCGAACGCGCCGCTCTCACGCGGCACGATCATCCGGATCGGGCAGCTGGTGCGGGCGACGACGGTGGTGACGGGACGCGTGGCGCTGGAGGGAGACGGGCTCGCCATCACGGTCCGCGCGATCCGGATCGACACCGGCCGCATCGACGCCGACTTCGAGGAGCGCGGACCGCTCGACTCGCTGTTCCAGACGGTGCGGCGCGCCGCCCGGCGGTTGAAGCCCGGGGCGCCGGAGCCCTCGCCGGCGGAGCCCCGTCCCACGCTGGCGGCGTTCGAGTTCTTCGTGCGCGGCCTTCTGGCCGAGCACGCCGACACGCAGATCGAGCTGTTCAACCGGTCGCTGGCGATCGCGCCGCGGTTCGACCGCGCGCGCCTGCACCTGAGCCGCGTGCACGCGGAGGTCGGCGACTTCGCCCGGGCGCGCGACGTCGCGCTCGCCGTGCCCCCGGGCAGCCCGCTCGCGGATCGCGCGCGCTTCCAGGCGGCCGTGGCGGAGATCGCGCTCGAGCAGTACGGCGACGCGTTCGAACGCCTGCAGCGTCTGGCCGAGCGCACCAACGCGCCCGAGGTCTACAACAATCTCGGCGTCATCCAGCTGCGCCGCGGCGGGACGCCGCAGACCGGCGGGCCGACGTTCTATTTCACGAAGGCCGCCGACGCCGACCCGGCGTCGCCGGAGTACACCTTCAATCTCGGGTACGCGTACTGGCGTGAGAAGGACTACCCGGCGGCCCTCTACTGGCTCCGTGAAACGGTGCGCCGCGATCCCACCGACGGCGACGCGCATTTCGTGCTCGCGGCCGCGCTCGACGCCACGGGCAATCGGGTCGAGGCCGGACGGGAGCGCGAGCTGGCCCGGCGCCTGTCGGCCGCCTGGGAGGAACAGCCGGAGACCGTCGCGCCAGACGACGTGCCGGATGGGCTCGAGCGCATCCGGCCCTGGCTCGATCCGCCGGGGGCGCGCCGCACCGACCAGCTGCTCGAGCAGCGCGAGCAGCAGGAGCAGCAGGACATGGTCCGGTTCCATCTCGACCGGGGCCGCCGCTTCTTCGAACGGGAGAACGACGGCGAGGCGCTGGCGGAGCTGCAGCGGGTGACGTATCTGTCCCCCTACGAGGCGGAGGCGCACCTGATCATCGGCCGGATTCACCTGCGCGCCGGACGTGTGGCCGAGGCGATCGAGGCGTTCACGATCGCGCTCTGGAGCCGCGAGACGCCCGAGGGGCACGTCGCGCTGGGCGAAGCCTATCTGCAGGCGAAGGAACCCGAGCGTGCCCGGCGCGAAGCCGAGCGCGCCCTGGCGCTGGCGCCGGGCCTGCCGGAGGCCACCGCACTGCTCGAGCGGCTCCGTTAGCGCGCGGGGCGAGCGGCGCGTCTCCGGTGTTACACTGAGCACAGGCGTATTCGTCCCCGCACCACCTATGAGCGACGACGGCTTCCACGAGATTCAACTCAACGGCAAGCAGCTCGTGTTCCTGTTCATGGCGGCCACTGTCGTGTCGGTCGTCATCTTTCTCTGCGGGGTCATGGTCGGCCGCGGCGTGCGGGGCCAGCAGACGCCCGTCACGGAGATGGCCGCGGTCGGGGCAGCCGATGCGACGCCGGCAGAGGCCTCCACGCCTGATGCGCCGCCGGCGCCGGTGCCGGCTCCGACCGATGCGCCGCCCGAGCCGGTGGATGACTACTACCGCGATCTGACGGCCGAGCAGCCGACCGACATGAAGGCGGCTCCAGCCGAGTCCCGGCCGAAGCAGCCCGAGCGCGCGTCGGAGCCGGCGCAGGCGCGGGCCTCCGCCACGCCGCCGCCTTCCGCCGATGCGCAGCCGCCGTCGGCCGTCACCAGCGGCGGCTACGCCGTCCAGCTCGTGGCGCTGAGCGATCGCGCGGAGGCCGAGAGCATCGTCAAGCGGCTGGTCGGCAAGGGATACCCGGCGTACGTCGTGAACCCGGTTGCCGGGAAGCCCCGGATTTACCGCGTGCAGGTGGGCCGGTTCCCCGAGCGCAAGGAGGCGGATCGGATCGCCGCCCGGCTTCGCGCGGAAGAGCAGTTCAGCCCCTGGGTTACCCGCTAGCAGCGATCGCCGGCCTCGCGCTGGCGCTCAGCTTTCCCCGATACGGACACCCGGCCTTCGGATGGGTCGCGCTCGCGCCGCTGCTGGCGGCGCTGTGCGTGCCCGCCGTCCGCGTGGGGCGCACCGCCGGCCGTGCCTTCCTGCTCGGACTTGTCACCGGTCTCGTCTACTTCGCCGGAACGGTCTACTGGACGAGCGGCGTGATGGCCCGGTATGGCGGCCTGGCCACGCCGGTGGCGATCGCGATCGCCGGCCTGCTCGTGGCCTATCTCGCGCTGTTCCCGGCGCTGTTCGCGCTGGGCACGCACCTGCTGGTGGCTCGCGGCGGCGCGTCCTGGATCTGGCTGGCGCCGGTGGTCTGGGCGGCAAGCGAGTACGGCCGCCTGCGGCTGTTCGGCGGGTTCCCGTGGGTGCTGCTGGGGTACAGCCAGGTCGAGGTGCTGCCGATCGCGCAGCTGGCCAGCCTCACGGGCGTGTTCGGGCTGTCGCTGCTGCTTGCGGCGACGTCGACGGCGCTCGTCTGGCCGTTCGTCGCGCGCGGACGGACGCGGTGGCTTGCGCCGTCGGCGGTTGCGGCGGTCGTCGCGGGCCTTGCGATCTGGGGCGCGGCACGCGTCGGCGACAGCCGGCTGACGCGTGAGGGGCGGCCGCTGCAGGTCGGGCTCGTGCAGGGCAACGTCCCGCAGGATCAGAAGTGGGATCCGGACCACGCGGCGGAGATCTTCGCGCGCTACCTCCGCCTGACCCGCGAGGTGATGGAGCAGGGGGCCGATCTGGTGCTGTGGCCGGAGTCGTCGACCCCGTTCTCCTTCGGCCGGAGCGCCGAGACGGCGCAGCTGCAGGTCCTGGCCCGTGAGCACCAGGTTCCGATCCTGCTCGGCAGCGATCACTGGGAGCGGGACGGGGACGCCGTGCGCGTGTACAACGCGGCCTTTCTCGTCGGCCCCGACGGACAGACGCGCGGCGTGTACCGGAAGGTCCGCCTCGTGCCGTTCGGCGAGTACGTGCCGCTGCGCTCGCTGCTGTTCTTCGCGCGGCCGCTCGTGCAGGCGGTGTCCGATTTCTCGGCCGGCACGGAGGTGAACACGCTCCCGCTCGACGGGGCGGCGGTGTCGACGGCGATCTGCTACGAGGTGGTGTATCCGGCGCTCATCCGCCAGGGCGTGCTCAACGGCAGCGCACTGCTGACGACGATCACCAACGACGCGTGGTTCGGCCGATCCTCCGCGCCGTGGCAGCACTTCGCGATGGCGTCGATGCGGGCGATCGAGCAGGGGCGGTACCTGGTGCGCGCGGCGAACACCGGCATCAGCGGCGCCGTCGACCCGTACGGACGCGTGCTGCTGGCCTCGGATCTGTTCGTGACCGGCGCGTGGGTGGTGCCGGCGCGGCTGCTCGACGGCATGACGGTCTACGCGCGGATCGGCGATGTCGCCGGCTGGGGCTCGGCCCTGCTGACCGCGCTGGCGCTCGTGGTCGTGGGGCGACGGCCGGCCGCGCGGCGCTGATATGCTCATGCGGCGCCGCATCGCCGTCGCGCCGCACGTGGAAGGGTTCGGAAGGAGCTGACGCGTGAACTTCGATCTGGACGAACAGGTCAGACGCTACCGGGACCTGGTGAAGCGGTCCTCCGATCTGCGGAGCTATCTTTGACGCGCCGGGGCATCGCGCCGAGCTCGCGCGCATCGAGGCGCGCGTGTCGGAGCCGGACTTCTGGAAGGACCAGGCCGAGGCCCAGAAGCTGCTGCAGCGCCGGCGGCGGCTCGAAGAGGAGCTGACGCTCAGCGACACGCTGCAGCGCCGGACCGACGACCTCGGGGTGCTGGTCGAGTGGGCCGAGGCCGGCGAGCCGGTGCTGGACGATCTGCGGAAGGGCCTGGCGGAGCTGGAAGCCGATGTCGAGGCCGCCGAGACGCGCAAGATGCTCGGCGGGGAGCACGACCGCCGCAACGCCATTCTCACGATCCATCCGGGCGCCGGCGGGACCGAGTCGCAGGACTGGGCTGAGATGCTCCTGCGGATGTACCTGAAGTGGGCCGAGCGCCGGGGCTTCCGCCGGGAGATCATCGACTACCAGCCCGCGGAGGAAGCCGGCATCAAGAGCGCGACGGTCACGATCGAAGGGGACTACGCCTTCGGCCTGCTGTCGGCGGAGGCGGGCGTCCACCGGCTCGTGCGGATCTCGCCGTTCGATCAGGCCGCGCGGCGCCACACGTCGTTCGCGTCGGTGTTCGTCTGGCCCGAGCTGCCCGAGGACGTCGACATCGAGATCCCCGAGAAGGATCTGCGCATCGACACGTACCGCTCGAGCGGCGCGGGCGGACAGCACGTCAACGTCACCGACTCCGCCGTCCGCATCACCCACCTGCCCACGGGCATCGTCGTGTCGTGCCAGAACGAGCGGTCGCAGCACAAGAACCGCAGCGCGGCGATGAAGGTGCTCAAGGCGCGCCTGTACGACCTGCGCCAGAAGGAGCAGCAGGAGCGGCTGGAGCAGATCAGCGGCGAGAAGAAGGACATCGCCTTCGGCAGCCAGATCCGCAGCTACGTCCTGCACCCGTACCAGATGGTGAAGGACCACCGGACCAAGGAGCAGGTGGGAGACGTCGACCGCGTCCTGAACGAAGGGGACATCGACGGCTTCATCAAGAGCTACCTGATGAAGAAGGCGGCGGGCACGCTCAGCACGGTGCCGGAGGAGGACTAGGAGCCGCCTCCGTCACCCGGCCCGCCGTACCCTCCGGCAGCCGCCCGCCTGCGCGGACTCGGACAGGCGGGCTCGGCTGCCCCGCCCCGGTCTTTCGGCTACGATGGATGCGAGGCGGCCGTGAAGAAGAAGATCTGCGACACGATTCTCGACGCGATCGGCAACACGCCGATGGTGCGCGTCAACCGGATCACGAAGGGCATCATCGATGCCGAAGTCCTGATCAAGCTCGAGACGTTCAACCCCGGCAACTCGATCAAGGACCGCATGGCCCTGAAGATGATCGAGGATGCCGAGCGCGACGGACGGCTGAAGCCCGGAGGCACCATCATCGAGGGCACGTCCGGCAACACGGGCATGGGGTTGGCCATCGCGGCGGTCGTGAAGGGCTACCGCTGCGTGTTCACGACGACCGACAAGCAGTCGAAGGAGAAGATCGACGCGCTGAAGGCGTTCGGGGCCGAGGTGATCGTCTGCCCGACGAACGTCGACCCGGAGGACCCGCGCTCGTACTACTCCGTGTCGTCGCGGCTCGAGCGCGAGATCCCGAACGCCTGGAAGGCGAACCAGTACGACAACCCGTCGAACGCCCAGGCGCACTACGAGCAGACCGGTCCCGAGATCTGGGAGCAGACCGACGGCCGCGTGACGCACCTCGTCGTCGGCGTCGGCACGGGCGGCACGGCGACCGGCGTCGGCCGCTACCTGAAGGAGAAGAACCCGAAGATCAAGGTCTGGGGCATCGACACGTACGGGTCGGTGTTCAAGAAGTACAAGGAGACCGGGATCTTCGACAAGAACGAGATCTACCCGTACATCACCGAGGGCATCGGCGAGGATTTCCTCCCGCAGAACGTCGACTTCGACGTCATCGACCACTTCGAGAAGGTGACGGACCGGGACGCCGCGCTGATGACGCGGCGGATCGCCCGCGAGGAGGGGATCTTCGCCGGCAACTCGGCCGGCTCCGCGATGGCCGGCCTGCTGCAGCTCCGCGACCGCTTCACGAAGGACGACGTGATCGTCGTGATCTTCCACGACCACGGGTCGCGGTATCTCGGCAAGATGTACAACGACGAGTGGATGCGCGAGAAGGGCTTCCTGGAGCGCAGCGGCATGACCGCCGCCGACCTCGTCAAGATGGGGCTGTCCGGCGAGCTGTGCTCGATCGAGGGAGACCAGCCGGTCGAGGCGGCCGTCCGGCTCATGCGCGAGCACGACTTCTCGCAGATCTCGATCACCGACGATGGCCGTCTGGTCGGATCGCTGAACGAGACGCACCTCTACGAGGAGCTGCTCCGGCAGCCCGACGTGATGTCGCGGCCGGTCTCGGAGATCATGCAGCCGGCGTTTCCGTTCGTCGACATCTCGACGAACGTCGAGCTGCTGGCGCGGATGATCACCCCCGAGAACCCCGCGGTGCTCGTCCGCGACTTCAAGACGGACAAGACGTTCATCATCACCCGTTCGGACGTGATCAAGGTCCTGTGCTGAAGGCTGCAGCCGCAGTGCTCGTCGCGGCCGTCGCCCTGGTGGCCGCTGCCGGCGCGCAGGTGCCGCGCCGGATGGCGCTGACGTTCGACGATCTGCCCGGCGTGGTCCGGCCGTCCACGCTCGCCGCGCTCGAGGACGTGAACGCGCGGCTGCTGGCCACGCTCCGCATCACGCGCATCCCGGCGATCGGCTTCGTCAACGAGAGGGCGCTCGACGTCGAAGGGGAGCGCGAGGCGCGGATCGATCTGCTCCGCTCGTGGCTCGCCGCGGGCATGACGCTGGGCAACCACACGTACGCGCACCGCGGGATCAACGACACGCCGTTGCCCGAGTACCAGGACGGCGTGCTGAAAGGGGAGCGCGTCACGCGCCCCCTGCTCGCGTCGCAGGGCCGGACGCTCGTGTGGTTCCGGCATCCGTTCACGCACACCGGCCCGACCCCGGAGATTCGCGACGCGCTCGATCGCTTCCTCGAAGCGCACGGCTATCGGGTCGCGCCCTTCACCGTCGAGAACGCCGACTACGTGTTCGCGGCCGTGTACGACCGCCGGCTGAACGCCGGGGACGAAGAAGGGGCCGACCGGGTGATGGCCGCGTATCTCGACTACAACGACGGGGTGGTCGCGTGGGCGGAGACGCTGGCGGAGGACACCTTCGGGCGGCCGATCCCGCAGGTGCTGCTGGCCCATGTGAACCGGCTGAACGCCGACGCGATGCCGGAGATGCTCCGGCGGCTCCGTGCGCGCGGCTACACGTTCGTCAGCCTCGAGGACGCGACCGCCGACGCGGCCTACGCGACGCGCGACGCCTACGTCGGGCGCTCCGGCCCGTCGTGGCTCCATCGCTGGCGCGTGGCGTTGGGCAAGCCGTCGCGGCTGGCAGAGGACCCGGACCCGCCGGACTGGGTGCTCGAGCAGTACAATTCCGCCAACTGACGCCCATGCCGCAGCCCGTCCCGCCGTTCGTCCGCCTGCGGTCCCGCGCCGCGTGGCGCCGATGGCTGGAGCGCCACCATCGCGACCGGCCCGAAGTCTGGCTGGCCTTCTACAAGAAGCACACCGGCAAGGTGTCCGTGACCTACGTCGATGCCGTCGAGGAAGCCCTGTGTTTCGGCTGGATTGACGGCAAGACGCTGCGGGTGGACGACGAGATCTGGATTCAGCGGTTCACGCCGCGGAAACCGGGCAGCGCCTGGTCCGCCACGAACATCGCGCGCTTCGAACGGCTCAAGGCCGCCGGGCTGGTGACCGAGGCGGGGCTCGAGAAGGGGCCGCGCGATGGAACCAGGCGGGTCGTGCCGTACTGGGAACTGTCCGATGCGGTGCCGGACGACATCGCGCGCGCGATCCGGAGGGCCAGCCGGTCCGCCTGGAAGGCCCTGCTCGCGCTCCCGCAGTCGTACCGCAAGCAGTACGTCCACTGGCTGATGTCCGCGAAGCGTCCGGAGACGCGCGAGCGGCGGATCGCGAAGGCGATCACGCTCCTCGAGAACGGACAGCGTCTGGTCTGAGCCCTACTGGCTGGCCGGCGCCACCGGGACCGGGGCGAGCGGCGCCGCGGCAGGCTGCGTGCCGGAGATGAACGCCTCGTTGATGGCGTTGCCGGGTGACGTCGCCGGCGCGCCCGTGTCCTTGTCGACGCTCACGAACACGATGTTGCCGGGAGCGGTGAAGGCCGGCGGGTTCTCGCGGCCGCGCTGAGCGATCCACGCCTTCATCACGTCCATCCAGATCGGCAGCGCCGCCACCGAGCCGGTCACGCCGCGCCCGAGCGTCTTCTTCTCGTCGTAGCCGACCCACACGCCGATGGTGATTTCCGGGTCGAAGCCGATGAACCACGCGTCGGTGTACTCGTCCATCGTCCCGGTCTTGCCGGCGACCGGCCAGTCCAGCGCGGCAGCCGCCGCCGCAGTGCCGCGGACCGTGACCCCCCGGAGCAGCGACGTCACGACGTAGGCCGTGTCGGCACGGATGGCATCGTGCGCCTCCGGCCGGTTCTCCTCGAGCACGTTGCCCTGCCGGTCGAGCACCTGCAGCACGTGGTACGGCCGCATGCGCACGCCCTGGCGCGGGAAGACGGTGTACGCGCTCGTCATCTCGAGCGGCGTCGCCTCCAGCGCGCCGAGCGCGAGCGAGAGGAACGGCTCGATCGGCCGGCTCAGGCCGAAGCGCCGCGCGTAGTCGACCACCGTCGCCGGCCCGATCGCGTCGAGCAGCTTGACGGTGGGGATGTTGCGCGACTGTTCGAGCGCGCGGCGCAGCGTCACCGGGCCCTCGTACTTGAGGTCGTAGTTCCTCGGCTCGTACTTCGGCTGGCCCGGGCCGACGTCGAAGGAGACCGGCTCGTCGACGATGACCGACGCCGGCGTGTAGCCGCGATCGATCGCGGCCGTGAACACGAGCGGCTTCACAGTGGACCCGATCTGCCGGAACGCCTGCGTGGCGCGGTTGAACTTGCTGCGGCCGAAGTCCCAGCCGCCGACCATCGCGCGGATCTGGCCCGTCTGGTTGTCGAGCGCGACCAGGGCCCCCTCGATCTCCGGTTCCTGTTCGAGCTGGCCGATGGCACGATGCTTCGCATCGTCGACGGTGGCAAGGCGCACCGAGATCAGATCGCCGGGCTTCAGGAACGAGGGGTTCGTGCGGCGGGTCCACGCATATCCGGTCTTCGGGATCTCGACGGTGAACTCACCCGCGCGCGCCAGAATCGAGCCATCGGCACCGCCTGACGCAGGCAGGACGACCGCGGGGACGATGTCTCCCTCCTGCATCGGACGGGACCAGCGGGAATCGCTGTACTCCTCGATCGAGCCTCCCTCGGCGAGGACGTTGCGGGCCGGCGTGCGGAAGCCCCGCCGCTTGTCCAGGCGGCG
Organism: Vicinamibacterales bacterium; assembly: GCA_036381155.1. Taxonomy (GTDB): domain Bacteria; phylum Acidobacteriota; class Vicinamibacteria; order Vicinamibacterales; family JAENWD01; genus JAENWD01. Next base: position 114,859 of record DASVDJ010000153.1, on the reverse strand, counting down.
CAGTCCTTCCTCGAACGCCTTCTCGGCGGCACGCTGCAGGCCGGCGTCGAGCGAGGTGTGGACGGACAGGCCGCCTTCGTACAGCCGCTTCGCGCCGTAGCGCTCCTCGAGGTGCTGCCGCACCTCCTCCAGGAAGAACGCGGCGAATCCGCTCCGGCCCGGACGGCCCACCGTGACGACCGGCTTCTTCTTCGCGGCGTCGGCCTCTGCCTGCGTGATGTAGCCTTCCTCGGCCATCCGCTGCAGCGCGTAGTTGCGCCGGCGGATCGCGGCGGAGACGTTGACGTAGGGGCTCTGCCGCGCCGGCCGCTGGACGATCCCCGCGAGCAGCGCGGCCTCCTCGAGCGCGAGCTCGCTGGCGTGCTTGCCGAAGTAGAACTGCGCGGCGGCCTCGGCGCCGTAGATCCCGTGCCCCCACGGAATGTGGTTGCAGTAGAGCGTGAGGATCTCGCGCTTGGTGTAGCGCTTCTCGATCTGCAGCGTGAGGATCAGCTCGCGGAACTTCCGCTCCCAGGTCTTCTCGTTCGTCAGGAAGAGGTTCCGCGCGAGCTGCTGGGTGAGCGTGCTCGCCCCCGCCCGCTGGCCGTACACGATGTCCTTGACCGCCGTGACGATGATGCGCGGGATGCTGAGCCCGAGATGCTGCTCGAACGTCTGATCCTCGGCCGCGATGATCGCCTGGCGGAGCAGCGGCGAGATCTGCTCGTAGTCGATGACGACCCGTCGCTGCGTGGCGAACTCGCCGACCAGTTCGCCGTGGCGATCGAACACGCGCGTGATGACGCTCGGCGAGTAATCGTCGAGCGCCGAGATCTGCGGCATGTCCTCGGCCGACGCGAACAGCAGGCCGGTGAAGGCTCCGAGTGCGGCCGCGGCCACGAAGAGCAGGACGATGGATGCACGGCGGGCGAGACGGATGACGTGAGTGGCCACGGGCTCCCCGGAGGAAAGAGACGGTCCGGCCGGTTCCGGAACGGGGGCCGGACCGGCCGTGCGGCGCCGCCGCACGACCGGTCTTCAGTTTACATGCGCTAGCGCGGTCCGCGGCCGCCGCCGCGCGGCCGGGCTACGGCTGTGCCGCGCGACGATCCGCCGCCGGAATCGGACCGTGGCGCGGCGCGCTCGCCGCCTCTGGGCGACGAGGGAGCCGATGCGCGCGGCGCCTCGTGGGAACGTCCACCACCCGACGACGGTGACGCGACAGACGGACCGCGACGGGACGGCCCGTCCGACCGGCCGCGTGGCGGCGCAGCGCGCTCGGCGCCGACGGACGAGCCGGCGGTGCCCGGCGACGACCGGCGCGGCGGCGGAGAGGACGGCGCGTATCGCGGCGCGTACTGCGGCGCGTAGCCACGCGGTGCCGACCGCGGCTGCGGCGTCTCCGGTGACGCGGTCGAAGGCGTCGCGTCCGGCGCGGTCGTGACGGAGCCAGGGGCGGGGCCGCTATTGCGCCGCACGGCGTAGGGGGATGCCGGCGTGCCGTAGGGGGATCGGGTCACGCTGCCCGGCAGTGGCTGTCCGGTCCGACCGGGCAGGTTGCGGGGCACGGCGACGCCCGCGCGCTCGTACGGCTCCGTCGCGCGCGAGTCGTCACTGCCGCGGCTGCGGCGCGTGCCGCGGTAGTAGATGACGTCCGGCGTGCCCGTGCGATCGCCGCCGCGCGGGACGGCGTACGCCGTGCCGCCGCCCGTGCGCGCGGCCGGCGCCGTCCGTGCGGCCGGCGCAGTCCGGACGTCGCCCGTCGTCGATCCCGTGCGCTGCGGGATCCGGCCGGTGCGTCCCGGCGCGTCGAGCGACGCGCTCACCCCCGGCCGGCGCACCGCACGGTCAGCCGCGGCCGGCGTGCCCTGGATCCGGTACTCGGGCGTCGTGCGCGCATGCCGGGGCACCGCGATACGCGGCGGCGTCTGCTGCACGACGAACTCCGGCCGCGCGCCCCGGAACTCCCGGATTGGATCGAACTTCACGCGGTGGATCCGGCGGCCGTGGCGGAACGCGTCGATCGGCACGACTGACCACGCGCGCCACGGGCTGTGCCGGACGCGCAGGCCGCGATGACCGAAGAAGGCGAGCACCGGCCGGTTGTCGAACCCGAGGGGGCACCAGCCGACGAAGCCGGGAGCCACGGCCCAGTGCACCCACGCCGCGCCCCAGCCGCGCTTCGGGATCCAGAACCAGGCGCCGGCGTGCGTGATGCCCCACCGGCCGTAATGGAACGTCGCCCAGCCCCACGGGTCGTGACCGATGAACGCCCAGCCGAACCTCCGGTAATGGCGCCAGTAGCCGTGATGGTACGGACGCCAGCCGACGGCGACGCGCGGGTACCAGACGTAGCCGTATGGCGCCTCGTACTGCCACGTGCCGTACTGGTCGAAGGTCGGGCCGTACGCGTAGAGGTCGGGCGGCAGGTACTGCCGCGACGCCGTGCCCCGGCGCGCGTCGAGGAGCCCCTGCGACCAGGCGATGAACGCGTCGAGCCGCGCGGAGTTGAACGGCGCCGGGTAGAAGGGCGGCTCGTTCTCGCGCACCAGGACGTGCTGGCCGGCGCGCACGGTCACCTGTCCGCCGGCGCCGGAGACGTCGACGAGCCCGCGGACGACGCCGACTTCGAGCGCCAGCACGCCGCCGTCGTCGACGAGCGCGAGGCGGATCTCACCGCTCGACCGCACGCGGACCGAGGCCGGGGCCGTGTCGATCTGCAGCGCGTCGACCGCGCCCTGCTCGGCCAGGACGATGATGCGTCCTTCGAGCAGCCGGACCAGCGCGTCGCCGTTGATGTCGATCGCGGTGCGCTCGTCGAGATGGATCGCGGAGCCGTCGCCGAGGAGGACCTCGGCGCGGCCGGCGTGCGTGCGGAGCCGATCGCCGATCTCGAGCGGCATGTTGGGCAGCGCCGCTTCGCGGTCAACGCCGCGCTCCAGATCGGCCAGGCCCTCGAGCACCGAGAGATGCGGCGGCGGCAGCGGCTGGTCCGCGGTCTGGGCGGCCAGCGGCGCGGCCATGAGCAGCAGGGCCGTCGCGGCGCGGATGAGCATCCTCGTCATGGGGACCTCAGGCCCGGGCGTCAGGCGGGGGCCGGGCAATAGCACGCAGGCAGGGAGGCTGGCAGTCCCAGTATAGCGCGGTACAGGTGTCTGACACCCGTACTGTACCGGTGTCTAGGACCGCCGGTACTGAAGAGCTTCGTGCCTCCAAACTTGACTATGAGAGACTAAACTTTCATACTTCCGGTGTCCTCAGTTTTCTCAGCCAGCCGGCCCCGGCTGGCGCACGAGCAGGAGCCCATGTCCAAGATCATCGGGATCGACCTCGGGACGACGAACTCCGTCGTGGCCGTGATCGAGGGCGGCCAGCCGGTCGTGATCACGAACGCGGAAGGTAGCCGGCTGACCCCGTCGGTCGTGGCGATCACCAAGACCGGTGAGCGGCTCGTCGGCCAGGTCGCCAAGCGGCAGGCGGTCACCAACCCGGAGAACACGATCTTCTCCATCAAGCGATTCATGGGGCGTCGCTTCGACGAGGTCACCGACGAGATGCGGATGGTCCCGTATCAGGTCGTGGCCGCGCCGAACGGCGACGTTCGCGTCCACGCGGGAGGCACCGAGTTCGCGCCGCCGCAGGTCTCCGCGATGGTGCTCCAGAAGCTGAAGGCGGCTGCCGAGGACTACCTCGGCCAGCCCGTCACCCGCGCGGTGATCACCGTGCCGGCGTACTTCAACGACGCGCAGCGTCAGGCCACCAAGGAAGCGGGGCAGATCGCCGGCCTGGAGGTCATGCGCATCGTGAACGAGCCGACCGCCGCGGCGCTGGCGTACGGGCTGGACAAGAAGAAGGAAGAGCTCATCGCCGTCTACGACTTCGGCGGCGGCACGTTCGACATCTCGATCCTCGAAGTCGGCGACGGCGTCGTCGAGGTGAAGGCGACCAACGGCGACACGCACCTCGGCGGCGACAACCTCGACCAGCGCGTCATCGACTGGATCATCGACGAGTTCAAGCGCGAGGAAGGCATCGACCTGTCGAAGGACCGGATGGCGCTGCAGCGCCTGAAGGAGGCCGCGGAGAAGGCGAAGATCGAGCTGTCGAGCGTCGCGGAAACCGAGATCAACCTGCCGTTCATCAGCGCGGATCAGACCGGGCCGAAGCACCTGGTGAAGAAGCTGACGCGCGCGAAGTTCGAGCAGCTCGTCGAGGACCTGCTGCAGAAGACCGTCGGTCCGACGCGCCAGGCGCTGGCCGATGCGGGCGTCACGGCGGATCGGATCGACGAGGTCGTGCTGGTCGGCGGGTCGACGCGCGTCCCGCGCGTGCAGCAGATCGTCAAGGAGCTCTTCGGCAGGGAGCCGCACAAGGGCGTGAACCCGGACGAGGTCGTCGCCGTCGGCGCGGCCGTGCAGGCGGGCGTGCTCGGCGGCGACGTCAAGGATCTGCTGCTGCTCGACGTCACGCCGCTCTCGCTCGGGATCGAGACGCTCGGCGGGGTGATGACCACGCTCATCCCGCGCAACACGACGATCCCGACGCGCAAGGGGGAGATCTTCTCGACGGCGGCGGACAACCAGACGAGCGTCGAGGTGCACGTGCTGCAGGGGGAGCGTCCGCTGGCGCGCGACAACCGCACGCTCGGCCGCTTCCAGCTCACGGGTATCCCGCCGGCGCCGCGCGGCGTGCCGCAGATCGAGGTCACCTTCGACATCGACGCCAACGGCATCGTCAACGTCTCGGCGAAGGACAAGGCGACCGGCAAGGAGCAGAAGATCACGATCACCTCGTCGAGCGGCCTGTCGAAGGAGGAGGTCGAGCGCATGATGCGCGAGGCCGAGGCGCATGCCGAGGAGGACAAGCGCCGCCGCGAGGAGATCGAGACGCGCAACAAGGCCGACCAGGCGGTCTACGCGGCCGAGGCCTTCCTGCGCGAGAGCGCGGACAAGGTGCCGGACGACGTGCGGAAGCAGCTCGACAGCGCGGTCAACACGCTGAAGGGCGCGCTCGATCGCAACGACGCCGAGGGTATCCGGCGCGGCATCGACGAGCTGACGAAGGCGCAGCACAAGGCGGCCGAGGCGTTGTACCGCACCGCCGGCGCCGCCGGAGCCGCCGGGGCAGCCGGCACCGCGGCGCCGGAGGAGCCTGCGGCTGACGCCGGTCCGTCGGGCGAGGCCGGCGGCGGACCGTCCGAGGGCGTGATCGACGCCGAGGTCGTCGACGAAGGGAAGAACTGAGCGATCGCACACCAGGCGGTGCCCCGAGTACGGCGCCGTGATTGACGAGGGATGGACTTCTACATCCTCCTCGGGATCGAACGGGCGGCGACACTGGCCGAGATCAAGCGGGCGTACCGCCGGCTCGCGCGGCGTTACCATCCCGACCTCAACCCGGGCGATCAGCTCGCCGCCGCCCGGTTCGGGGAGATCGTGCGCGCGTACGAGACGCTCAGCGACCCGGAACGCCGGCGCCGCTACGATCAGCTCGGTTACGAGCCCGCGACGCCCGAACCCGTGTCGGGGTTCGCCGGGTTCGATTTCTCCGCGAGCGTTCACGCCGTCAGCCAGTCGACCTTCGGCGATCTCTTCGAGGAGGTGTTCCGCGGCACGCCGACCACCACGCGGCGGCCCGAGCGCGGCGCCGACCTGCATGCCGCGCTGACGCTCGAGTTCGATCAGGCGCTCAACGGGGGCCGGTACGACGTCACCGTGGTGCGGCAGGAGACCTGCGGCCGCTGCGCGGGCGCCGGGTCGACGCCGACGGCGCCCTCGACCTGCCCGACGTGCACGGGCACCGGGATGACGCGCTCGGCACGCGGGCACATGGTCTTCACCCGTCCGTGCGTCCGCTGCCGCGGCACGGGCTCGCTGGCCGAGCAGGGCTGCCAGGCCTGCGGCGGCGCGGGCGTCGTGAGCCGGAGCGAGCGCGTCGGCGTGACCGTTCCGCCCGGGACCGGCGACGGCGCGCGCCTGCGAGTGCCGGAACGCGGCAACGCGGGACGGCACGGCGGCCCGCCCGGCGATCTCTATGTCGACGTGGCCGTCACGCCGCACCCGCTGTTCCGGCGCGACGGCGACGACCTGCACCTGGTGGTGCCGGTCGCGGTGCACGAGGCGGCGCTGGGCGCGCGCATCGAGATCCCCGGCGGCGACGGGCCGACACGCCTGCGTGTGCCGCCGGGCACGCAGTCGGGGCAGCGGCTCCGGCTGCGCGGGCGCGGAGCCCCGGGCCGCGACGGCGAGCGGGGGGATCTCGTGGTGGAGGTGCGGGTGATGCTCCCGCGCCTGCTGGACGAGCGGTCGAAGGAGCTGCTGCGGCAGTTCGGCGCGATCAACGGCGCCGACGGCATCCGCGAGCAGTTCGATCGGCAGTGGCGCCCGCAGATTGCTGAGGCGCCGGGGGACGGCAGCCGGAGGTGAGCATGGCGACCAGGCGATCCGGCAAGGCCTACTACATGATCAGCGCCGTCGCGGCGAAGTACGACATCCATCCGCAGACGCTGCGCCTCTACGAGCGCGAGGGGCTGCTGAAGCCGTCGCGCACGGAAGGCAACACGCGCCTGTACTCGGAGGAGGATCTCGAGCAGCTCGAGACGATCCTGACCCTGACGCGCGAGCTCGGCGTCAACCTGGCCGGCGTCGAGGTGATCCTGAACATGCGCCGCCGCATGGAGCGCATGCAGCAGGAAGTCAACGAGTTCATGGCGTACGTGAAGCAGGAGCTCGCGCGCGGGCTCGGCGACTGGGAGCAGCGGCTCAACACCGCGATGGTGAAGTCGTCGCCGACGGATCTCGTGCGCACCGGCGCGCCCGCGCCGGCTCCCGCTCCGGCGCCGGCGCCGGCGTCCGACGACGGCGACGACGCGCCGGCCGGCGCGCGCGCGAAACGGTGAGCGCCGCGCGTGACGGCATGGTAGAGTCTCAGGGTGGCCTGCCCGCTCTGTGACGACACCGGCTGGAAGCCGATCGAACAGGACGGCGTCCGCCGGGTGACGCGCTGCGACTGCTGGCGCCAGCGGATCGGCGACACGCTCCTGGCGAACGCGCGCATTCCCCGCCGCTACCAGCACTGCGACCTCGAGTCGTTCCAGGCGTACAACGAACAGCTCCGCAAGGCCCTCGCGTATGCGCGCCGGCTCGCCGAGTCGTTCCCCGTCGTCGATCGCGGGCTGTTCCTGCTCGGCCCGCCCGGGGTCGGCAAGACGCACCTCGCCGTCGCCGTGCTGCGGCAGGTGATCCGCACGCGCGGGGCGCGCGGGATCTTCTACGACACGCGCGACCTCCTGAAGGTGATCCGCAGCACCTACGACCCGGCAACGCGCGCCACCGAGCAGGACGTCCTGCGCCCGGTGATGGAGTGCGACCTGCTGGTGCTCGACGATCTCGGCGCGGAGAAGACCTCCGACTGGGTCGACGAGACGCTCAACCTGATCGTCGGGACGCGCTACAACGAGAAGCGGACGACGATCTTCACGTCGAACTACGACGACAAGCCGGACAGCACCGATCCGGACTCGCTCCTGTTCCGGATCGGGTTCCGGATGCGGTCGCGCCTCCACGAGATGTGCGACTTCCTGGACCTGGACGGCGCCGATTACCGCGAGCTGCCGCCCAACGGCACGGTCGAGGACCTGGTGATGCTCTGGAAGCGCGGCCGCCCGAAGGGGAAGGCTCAGCTCCCGGCCCGCAGCGGGGGCCCGGTCCGCGCGCAGATCCGCGAGGCCCGCGAGCGCGCCGACGGCCGTGTCGAGCTGAAGTGGTCGGGAGGGAAGGCGGGCAGCTAGACGCGTCTCGATTGCGGATGGCGGATTGATTGCGGACTGCGTCGCGGGCCTGCGGCCCGCGACATTGACGATGCGTTCGGATGGGTGCCGGCGGGTCACTTCGAATTGATCGATTGCTGATTCGCCGCCGCCGCTGACGCGGCGCACGGTTGGCGGCCGTGCGCCGAATCCGCAATGAATCCGCAATAGAATTGGAGTCAGTCCATCCGCAAGAATCCGCAATCCTTGTGGCCTCCCTCCAATCCGCAATCAATCCGCCATCCGCCATCCGCAGTCCGCAGTCGATTGGGGTCTACATCCACGTACCCTTCTGCGCCTCCATCTGCGGGTACTGCAACTTCAACCGGGGTCTGTTCGACGCGGCGCTCAAGGCGCGCTACGTCGAGGCGCTGGAAGCGGAGATCGGACGCGCGGGTGACGGCTCGCCGGCCGACACGATCTTCTTCGGCGGCGGCACGCCGTCGCTGCTCGAACCCGACGAGATCCACCGCCTGGTCGCCGCGTGCCGCGGCGCGTTCGCGCTCGACCCGGACGCCGAGATCACGCTCGAGGCCAATCCCGAGTCGGTCTCGATTGCGCGACTGGCTGCGTACCGTGCGGCGGGGGTCACGCGCGTCAGCTTCGGCGTCCAGTCGCTGCACGACGACGAGCTGGCGCGGCTCGATCGGCGGCACACGGCCGCACGGGCGAAGGCGGCGATCGCCGACGCGAGGCAAGCCGGCTTCGACAACGTCAGCCTGGACCTGATGCTCTGGCTGCCGCAGCAGACGATGGCCGCGTGGCGCGCGACGGTGGAGCAGGCGATCGCGCTCGGACCCGACCATGTGTCGCTGTACCTCCTCGAGCTCTATCCGAACGCCCCGCTGCGCGAGGCGATGGCGCGCGCGCAGTGGTCGCTCGCGCCGGACGACGAGGCGGCGGACATGTATCTGTGGGCGATGGACCGGTTCGACGCGGCCGGGTTCGCCCAGTACGAGATCTCCAACGTCGCGCGTCCGGGGCGCCGGTCGCGGCACAATCTGAAGTACTGGCAGGATGGCGCCTGGATCGGGTTCGGCTGCGGCGCGCACTCGACCCGCGGCGCCTGGCGGTGGCGGAACGTCGCCTCGACGACCGACTATGTCGCCCGCATCCGGCGAGGCGACGACGTCGCCGCCGAGCGGCGGCGCCGGTCGGTGGAGGAGCAGGCCGGCGATGCGCTCTTCACGGGGCTCCGGCTGACGGAGGGGGTCGACTTCGACGCCGTCGGCGCGCGCTACGGGCTCGATCTCTGGTCCCGGTACGCGGGCGAGCTCGAGCGGCAGCGCCTCGGCGGGCGCGTCGAGATCGACGGGCATCGCGTGCGGCTCACGCGTCCCGGCATGCTCGTCGCCAACGACGTCATGGCGCTGTTCGTGTAGCGGTAGAGGTGGTCACGAACCACAGCGAGGGCACAGAGGGCGCACAGAAGGCCAACCGAAGACGAGGACGCACGGACGGGCGGCGCGAACCGGGTCTGATATTGCTGTGCGCGCTCTGTGGTCTCCGTGGCTCCGTGGTTCGTGAATGAGGTCGGGACCAGCCGCCGTTCCGGTGCGCCGCACCGTACGGTAGAGTTATGACTTTCGTGCAGGAGGATCGTCGATGACAGGACTCGTTCGCCGGACGCCGCGTCTGGCCGCAGCCGTCGCGGCCGGCGCTCTCATGCTGCCGCTCCAGGTGTCTGCCCAGGACGCGCAGGCCCCGCAGCCCACCACCCAGGAGCAGTCGCAGCCGTCGCAGCCCCAGGCCGCCCAGCCGCAGCCCGCGCAGCAGCAGAATCCGTTCTCGTTCGGCAGCGATGCCGCGTTGATGACGTTCCTGATCAAGCCGGACAAGGCCGCCGACTTCGAAAAGGTGATGGCGAAGCTGCACGAAGCGCTCGCCAACAGCGACAAGCCGGAGCGGCGGCAGCAGGCCGAGTCCTGGAAGCTGTACAAGGCCGCCGAGCCCGGCCCGAACGGCGCGGTGGTCTACTACAACCTGCTGACGCCGGTGCTGAAGGGCGCGGACTACACGCCGTCGAAGATCATCGCCGAGGTCTTCCCGTCGGAGGCGCTGGCGCTGTTCCAGCTCTATCGCGATGCGTTCGCCGGTCTCGCCCGCAGCGAGATGACGCTGCTGCGGGACTTCAGCACGCCCACGCCGCGCACGCCGCCGGTGACGGACCCGGCCAGCGAGAGCACGTCGGACGGCGCCGCGTCGCAGCCGCAGCCGTAACGATTCGATCGTCCTGCGTGAAAAGTGCCCGGCCGTCCGGGGGGCGGGCCCTCCGCCCCTCCGGACGGATCGCGCCTCAGCGAGCGCTCGCCGGGTGATCAGAACGCCAGGTTCAATCCCGCCGTGAACCGCTGCGACGTGCGGTGCACGGCGTCGCCCGTCAGCCGGAACACGCGGTAGTCCAGTCGGACGCGCAGCGGACCGGCGAGCCCGATCTTCGCGCCGCCCCCGACGTTCGTTCCCAGCCCCTTGTTCGTCTCGTCCAGCGGCTCGAAGCGCTCGCGATAGTAGCCGCCGCCCGCCGTCGCATACAGCTGCACGCGCGGGAGGATGCCGCGCGGCGTCTGCAGCAGCACGTTCAGCATGATGGTGCGCAGCGACGGCGTGCACTCCTCCAGCGACGGCGGACACGCGTCGTCGCCGCCGGCCTGCGCGTACTCGCCTTCGAAGCCGAGGATCAGGAAGCCCGTGCCCGCGGAAATGCCGCGGGTGGCGCGTGTCGACGGATCGGACTGTGTGCCAAGGAAGATAGTGACGTCGGCGCGCGCGGGCAGCGAGCAGACCACCAGCAGCAGCGGCGCAAGAAACAGACTCCTGGTCCAGTGCACGAATTCCCTCCGTCTCGATGTCAGGCCGGCGCGGGCTGGCACTCCCGCCGATGTCCGCTTGCAAGCCTGCGGCCATCGAGACCGGCCGGGCAGGCGCGCACGGGGCAATGATATGCTGGCCGCCGGGAGCCGCCGGGATGGATTTTCGCCTCACCGACGAACAGCGCCTGCTGCAGCAGACCGTGCGCGAGTTCGCCGAAGCGGAAATCCGCCCCCACGTGCGCACGTGGGACGAGGCGCAGCAGTTGCCGCGCGACCTGATCCCCAGGCTCGGGGCGCTCGGCCTGATGGGGATCCAGTTCCCGGAGCAGTGGGGCGGCGCCGGCATGTCGGCGATCGACTACTGCATCTGCCTGGAGGAACTGGCGCGCGTCGACCCGTCGGTCGCCCTCTCGGTGGCGGCGCACAACGGCCTCGGCCCGGCCCACATCCACATGTTCGGCACCGACGCGCAGAAGGCGCGGTGGCTGCCGCCGCTCGCGCGCGGCGAGCAGCTGGGCGCCTGGGCGCTCACCGAGCCGGGCGCGGGCAGCGACGCGGCGGGCATGCGGACGGTCGCGCGGCGCGACGGGGACACGTGGGTGCTCGACGGCACGAAGACGTTCATCACCCACGGCGCCAGCGCGGACGTCATCGTCGTCATGGCGTCGACCGATCGATCGCGCGGCGCGAAGGGCATCTCGGCGTTCGTCGTCGAGCGCGGCACGCCGGGGCTGCGCGCCGGCCGGAAGGAGGACAAGCTCGGCATGCGCGCCTCGGAGACGACCGAGGTCATCCTCGAGGGCTGCCGCGTGCCGGCCGACCATCTCCTCGGCGAGGAGGGTACCGGCTTCATCGCCGCCCTGCAGGTGCTCGACGCGGGACGTATCGGCATCGCGGCGCTGGCCGTCGGCCTCGCGCAGGGGGCCTTCGAGGCCGCGCGCGACTATGCGGTGTCGCGGCGGCAGTTCGGCCAGCCGATCGCGTCGTTCCAGGCCATCCAGTGGAAGCTGGCGGACATGGCCGTGCGGATCGAAGCGGCGCGCCTCTTGACGTATCGCGCCGCGGGTCTCAAGGACCGCGGCGGCCGGACCACGCTCGAAGCCGCGATGGCGAAGCTGTATGCGAGCGAGATCGCGGTGCGCGCGGCGGAGGACGGCGTCCAGATCCATGGCGGCTACGGCTTCGTGAAGGACTACCCGGCCGAGAAGTACTTCCGCGACGTGAAGCTCACCACCATCGGCGAGGGCACGAGCGAGATCCAGCGGCTGGTGATCGCCCGGCAGCTCCTCGCGTGATCGTGCGCCCTTGACCTCTGCGATTGCCAGTCTGGCGGACCGGGTGCGGCAGGGCGACGTGCGGGCGCTCGCGCGCGCCGTGTCGATCGTCGAGGACGAGTCGCCGCATGCGGCGGCGCTCATCGCGGCGCTCTACCCGCAGACCGGACGCGCCTGGACCGTCGGCATCACGGGGCCGCCGGGCGCCGGCAAGAGCACGCTCGTCGACGGCCTCGTGGCGCGGATGCGGGCGAAGGGCGCGAGCGTCGGCGTGCTGGCGGTCGATCCGAGCAGCCCGTTCACCGGCGGGGCGGTGCTGGGGGATCGCGTGCGCATGCAGCGCCATGCCGGCGACCCGGGCGTGTTCATCCGCAGCATGGCGACGCGCGGCCACCTCGGCGGCCTCGCGCGCGCCACCACCGAGGCCGCGCTGGTGCTCGACGCCGCCGGGCGCGACTGTGTCATCATCGAGACGGTCGGCGTCGGCCAGGACGAGATCGACATCGTGCGCGCGGCGGACGTCTGCGTGCTGGCGCTCGTGCCGGGCACGGGCGACGAGGTGCAGGCGCTGAAGGCCGGCGTGATGGAGATTGCCGACGTGTTCGTCGTGAACAAGGCGGACCGCGAGGGCGCGGATCGCCTGGTCGCCGCGGTGGAGTCGATGCTGGCGCTGCAGGAGACGGACGCCGCCGCGTGGCGGCCGCCGGTCCTCAGGACCGAGGCGACCCGCGGCGTCGGCCTGGACGCCCTGCTCGACGCGCTCGAGGCGTTCAGGCATCACGCGGGTGCGCGCGTCGAGGAGCGGCGCCGCACGCGCAGCGCCTATCATCTCCGCGAGCTGCTCGCGGGCGCGTTCATGCGGCGCGTGGCCGCCGCGGTCGGCCCCGGCGAACTGGACCGGCTCGCCGACGCCATTGCCGGCCGGACGCTGGATCCGCACACGGCCGCGGCCCGCGTGCTGGCGCAGGTCTGCCCGGAGCCCCGATCCTCATCGTGAAGGCGCGACTGGATCACATCGGCATCGCCGTCGCCAATCTCGACGACGCGCTGGCGTTCTACCGTGACGCGCTCGGGCTCGAGGTGTCCGTGCCGCACGACGTGCCGACCGAGCGCGTTCGCGCGACGTTCGTGCCGGTCGGCGGCCCGGCGCTCGAACTGCTGGAGCCGACCGCGCCCGACTCCGTCATCGCGCGCTTCGTCGATCGGCGCGGCCCCGGCATCCACCACATCACGCTGCTCGTCGACGATCTCGAGGCCGTCCTGGAGCGGCTCAAGGCCCGTGGCGTCCGGCTGCTCGACGAGACGCCCCGCGCCGGCGCGCACGGCTCGCGGGTCGCGTTCGTGCATCCCTCGTCGGCGCATGGTGTGCTCGTCGAGCTCAAGCAGGCCGGCCCGGCAGAGGAGCAGGGCTGACGTGAGCGCTCCGGTGCTCCAGATCGGGGAGCTCACGCTGACGCCCGTCCTCGACGGCTACTTCGCGCTCGACGGCGGCGCGATGTTCGGCGTCGTGCCGAAGGTGCTGTGGGAGAAGGTCGCCCCGCCCGACGAGCGGAACCGCATCCGCATGGCGATGCGCGCGTGGCTGGTGCGCGGTCCCTGGGGCAACCTGCTCATCGATGCCGGCGCCGGCGGCAAGCTCGGCGACAAGGCGGCCACGATCTACGCCTTCGACGGCGTCCCATCCCTCGATCGCTCGCTCGCCGACGCCGGCCTGACACCGGCGGACATCGACATCGTCGTCGCCACGCATCTGCACTTCGATCACGCCGGCGGCTTCACGTCGCGCGACGCGGACGGGACGGTCCGGCCGCATTTCCCCCGCGCGCGCTACTTCGTGCGGCAGGGGGAGTGGGAGGCGGCGCTCAACGCGAACGAGCGGACGCGTGCCAGCTACATGCCGGAGAACTACGTGCCGCTGCGCGACGCCGGGCAGCTGGTGCTGCACGACGACGACCGCGAGATCGTGCCGGGGGTGCGGGTGCGGCGGACCGGCGGGCACACGCGGGATCACGAGATCGTCGAGATCGTCTCGGGAGGCGAGACGGCGGTGTTCGTCGCCGACCTGCTGCCGACGGCGGCGCACCTGCCGCTGCCGTACATCATGGGCTACGACCTCTTTCCGCTCGAGACGCTCGAGTTCAAGCGCGGCTTCCTGCGCGAAGCCGTCGAGGGACGCTACCTGCTGCTGTTCGAGCACGATCCCGTGATCGCCGCCGGGCGGCTCGGAGAGGTGGATGGAAAGCTCCGGGTGGAGCCGGAGCTGTGAGGGCCGCACGGCATGGCCGGCGCGGCACGCGGGAGGACTGGAACGCATGACGACGGAGCGCGCGGAGATTGGCATCATTGGCGGCAGCGGGCTGTACGACATGGCCGAGCTGACGGACCGGCGGGAAGTCCGGATCGAGACTCCGTTCGGCGACACGTCCGGGCCCTATGTGCTCGGCACGCTGCGCGGGCGGCGCGTGGCGTTCCTGGCGCGTCACGGCGCGGGGCACCGGATCAGTCCGTCGGAGCTGAACTTCCGCGCGAACATCTTCGGGATGAAGCTGCTCGGCGTCACCGCCATCCTCTCGGCGAGCGCCGTCGGCAGCCTCCGCGAGGAGCTGAAGCCGCAGCACATCGTCATTCCCGACCAGTTCCTCGACCGCACGCGCGGGCGCATCAGCACGTTCTTCGGCCGCGGCATCGTCGCGCACGTCGGCTTCGCGCATCCGGTGTGCCGTGTCGTCGCCGGCGTCGCGGCCGACGCGGGCGACACGGTCGGGGCGACCGTGCACCGGGGCGGCACCTACGTCTGCATGGAGGGCCCGCAGTTCTCGACGCTGGCCGAATCGAACCTGTACCGGTCGTGGGGCATGGACGTCATCGGCATGACCAACCTGCAGGAAGCCAAGCTCGCGCGCGAGGCCGAGATCTGCTACGCGACGATCGCGCTCGTCACCGACTACGACTGCTGGCACCCGGAGCACGACTCGGTGACGGTCGAGATGATCGTCGCGACGCTGCAGCAGAACGCGAAGACGGCGCAGGCGCTGATCGCGGAGGCCGTCGAACGGCTGCCGGCCGAGCGGACCTGCGCCTGCTCGAAGGCGCTCGAATCGGCCATCATCACCCGCCCGGAGATGATCCCGGCCGACGTCCGGCGCGAGCTCGCGCCGATCATCGGCAAGTACGTCCAGTAGCCTCGGGAAGAGAAGAGCATGAGCATCGTCGTCACCGGATCGATCGCCTACGACTACCTGATGTCGTTCCCCGGCAAGTTCACCGAGCACCTGCTGCCGGAGCACGTGAACCGGGTGAGCCTCAGCTTCCTGGTGGACAGCATGGACAAGCGCCGTGGCGGCTGTGCGCCCAACATCGCGTACACGCTGGCGCTGCTCGGCGAGCGGCCGCGGCTGATGGCCACGGCGGGGCAGGACTTCGGCGAGTACCGGGCCTGGCTGGAAGCGGCGGGCGTCGACACGTCGCTCGTCAAGGAGATCCCGGGCCGCTTCACGGCGTCCTTCTTCTGCAGCACGGACGTCGACAACAACCAGATCGCGTCGTTCTACACCGGCGCGATGGCCAACGCCGCCGAGCTGTCGTTCCGCTCGGCAGGGGACGTCCGCCTGGCAATCATCTCGCCCAACGATCCCGAGGCGATGCTCCAGTACGCGGAGGAGTGCCGCGCGCTGGACGTGCCGTACATCTTCGACCCGGGCCAGCAGTGCGCCCGCATGAGCGGCGAGGAGCTCGCCGAGGGGCTGACCGGGGCGATGATGGTGATCTGCAACGACTACGAGTTCGAGCTGCTGCGGCAGAAGACCGGGCTCGACGAGGCGGCGGTGCTGGCCCGCACCGGGCTGCTCGTGATCACCAAAGGGGAGAAGGGCTGCACCATCCTCACCGCGGACGGCTCCATCGACGTCCCCGCCGTGCCGCCGTCGCGCATCGTCGATCCGACGGGTGTCGGTGATGCGTTCCGCGGCGGGTTCATGAAAGGGCTGGTCGCGGGCTTCGACTACCGCACGTGCGGTCAGCTCGGAAGCGTCGCGGCGACCTATGCGCTCGAGCATCTCGGCGGCTCGAGCCACGCGTACTCCTACGAGGAGTTCGCCGCCCGGTACGAGGCCCATTTCGGCGCGCTCGCGGGAGCGTGATCAGGTCGGATCAGGTCTCATCAGGTCCGCGCGGCGGCTCAGTGATCTCTGCTCGCCGCCGCGCGATCAGGTCTGATCAGGTCCCGCCCGCGCGTGCGGCAGGTGCGCGGGCGGGTCGGCGCGTGCGGTCTGCGGTGCGGGCGGGTCGGCGTCACGCCAGTGTACGGGGCGTGGTCCGCGATACGGTGCTCATCGCGGCCGCGCGCCGGATGCCCCATGCGGTCAACCCGAGGGTGACGGTGACCGTCACCGCGGTGAAGACCGGCAAACCCCAGGCGTCGATCAGCGGAACCGCAAGGGCCGTGATGAACCCGCCGCCGACCAGGGGACGCGTCAGCAGCTGCCGGTAGCTGTACGCCCCGGTCACGTCGGTCCGCCGCGCCGGGTCGACCATGTCGACCATCACGAAGCCGGTCGCGACGTTGCCCTGCGATTCCCCGAACTCCGCGAGCGAGTGCTCGAACCAGTTGCGCGGGAAGATGCGGCGCCCGACGACGAGCGTCATGAACACGCTCCACGCCACCGACACGATCGCCAGGGCGATCAGCGGGCCGATGTAGCTGCCGAGCGCCGCCAGTGACAGCGTGCCGATGGCGCACAGCACGATGCCGTCGACCGAGATCCCGCCGAGCGCCACCACCGCCCGCCGGTTGGCCGCCCACTCGAAACCGAAGCGCACCGCGGCGAGCTGCACGACGACGCCGCCGACGATCGTGAACGGGAACAGCGGGAACTTCTCGAAGAAGTTCGAGCCGAGCGCGCCGAACAGGATCCGGGCGGCCTCGAGCAGCACGATGCCGACGGCAATCGCGACCCCGATGGACACCGTCGCGGCCGAGACCTGCGTCATGCCGCGCGAGTCGTCGATCGGCTCGTCGTCCGGCTTCGGCGCGTGGTGATCGATGTCGTAGCCTTCGTCCGGCGACGTGGGTGTCTGGCGTGCGATGGGGATGGACGGCGACCTCACGGCGTAGTTGACCAGCATCGTGCCGACGACGATCCCGGTCACCATGCCGATGGTCGCAAGCCCCAGCCCGACCTCGAGCAGGTCCCCGGCGCCGTACTCGAGGAGCACCGGCGTGAGCCCGGCGAGCGTGCCGTGCCCGCCGGCGAACGACATCTCGATCAGCGCGCCGCCTTTCGGGTTGAAGCCGAATACGGGCTCCAGCAGCAACAGGACCAGGAGGCTGGCGGTCGCGAACTGTCCTGCCGACATGATGCCCGCAAAGATCACGTGGGCCCCCGAGCGCTGCCAGATCATGGGCACGGGCGGCAGCCGTTCGCCGAGCAGGAGCGCGGCACACATCACGTTGATGAGCAGGCCGGGCAGGGCCTTCCAGATCGCGAGGTGCCTCGGCGCGAAGATGCCGTCGCCGCCGGTCAGACGGCCGACACCCTCCGGACCCAGCGCGAGCATGAGAAACCCGCCGATGACGGCGGTCGGGATGAACATGGCGCGAAGAGGTGGCGCGAACCGGCGAATCAGGGCTGCCGCCGCGAACACGAGGGCCAGGACGACGAATGACAGGGCGAGCTCTTCCGGACTGCCGAGCATTGCCTCACCTCCGTGCGGCAGACCTGGAGCCGCGCCGCACGGCGTCTGTGCGTGCACCCCGCGGGCCACTCCTCGGCTGCCCCATGACGCGCGCGAAACACCGGTAATGCCGTGCGTCGCGGCGAACGCGGCGCTTCAGCGCCCGATGTGGCGCCGGCTGAGATCGCGCCGGCACGCGGCGCCCGCGCGATGTCGTGGCAGGCGTCTCCCCGCGCATCCGTTACGCAGCCGATGCGCGGCAGAGGCTCACCATTCCGATGACGCAGCGCCGCGCAGCCCGGTACCTCAGCGTCCCGCCGAACCACAGCCGCTCCGTCGCGTGCACGCGTTCCACTCGTGACCGGGACCGGAGGGCGACCGTGACGGGCGCCGTCGCCGCAGGGCCTCCGATCGGACCGCACGCTGGCGTGACCTGCACACGCTGGAGGGGTACGTCGCTTGCACCCGCCGGTCACAAGGCACGGTGCCGGGAGCGGATCGATGGCAGGATCGGTGTCAGCAATCGCCATTCTCTCGATCGGTCTGCTGGCTGTGTCGCCGGCGGTCGCACGGCAGCTGCGAGAGCCGGAACGGCAGACTGGCGCACGGGGCGCACACGGCGAACAGGCAGCGCAGCGGCCGTCACCGGCCGCAGGCGCACAGCCGCACTTCCGGAGCGGCGTCGATCTCGTTTCCCTGACGGTCTCGGTCACGGATCGCCGCCAGCAGTTCGTCCAGGGGCTGCGGGCCGAGGACTTCGTCGTCCTGGAAGACGGCGTGCCGCAGCGGCTGACGTTCTTCGGCGTGCAGGACGTGCCGCTCGACCTTGCGCTGCTCGTCGACTCCAGTTCGAGCATGCGCGACGAGCTCTCGATCGTGCGGGAAGCGGCAGCGGGCCTGCTCGCGATGCTGCGGCCCGGCGACCGCGCGTCGCTCGTCGAGTTCCGGCAGCAGGTCCGGATCTCCGAGGCGCTCACCAGCGATCTCGGGAAGGTCTCCGATGCGCTGCGCACCCTCCAGCCCGGCGGCGCCACTTCGCTCTACAACGCGCTGTACATCGCGCTGAAGGAGTTCGCCGTGTTGTCGAAGGAGGACGAGGGCGTACGCCGCCAGGCCATCGTCGTGCTCTCGGACGGGGAGGACACGACCAGCATGCTGTCGTTCGACGATGTGCTCGATCAGGCGAAGCGGAGCGGCGTGGTCGTCTACACGGTCTCGTTGCGCAAGGCCTCCGACCTGCCGCCGGACGTGCTGAACAGCAAGCGCAGCTCGATGGAATCGGACTACGCGATGCGGACGCTGGCGTCCGATACCGGAGGCCGTGCCTTCTTCCCGGCCGCCGCCGACGAGCTGAAGGGAATCTACGCGGGCATCGGCCGTGAGCTGGCGGCCCAGTACGCGCTCGGGTACGTCCCGCTCAACCGCGTGCGCGACGGCGCCTGGCGCCGCCTCGTGGTCCGCATCGCCGATCGGCCCGACGTCCGGCCCCGCACGCGCTCCGGCTACTACGCGCCCCCGCGGTCGCTCGCTCTCCGCGTTCGTCCCTGAGACACGCTCGCGACGTCCGGCGACTTCCGGGTCACGCACGAAAGCTGCTACGCTCGCCGGGATGGCCCGGCCGATCGCGACGGCGTTGCTGGCACTCGGGACCCTGTGGGCGGCGGTGGTCGCGGCCACACCCTGCGTCGATCTCGCGCCCTCGCGACCGGCCCTGCGCGCAGCGCGGGCGATTGGGCGGGTGATCTGCCACCAGCGCCCCGAGCGATCGTTTGCGACCTGCGGTCAGCCGTGGGCGGTGTGCGGGCGGTGCGCCGGCCTGTACTTCGGTGTGCCGCTGGCGCTCGCCGGGCTCGTGCTCCCGCCGGTCCGCCGGACGCGCACCTGGATGGCCTGGCGACGGATCGTCCTCACGGCTGCGGTGCCGACCGGCATCTCGTGGCTCGCGGAAGTGTCGGGTGTGGTGGATCCGGGCACGCCGCTGCGCTTTGCGGCCGCCGTCCCGCTGGGCGCTGCCGTGGCCGGGTGGCTCGCGGCCGTTGCGCGCGGAGACCTAAGGTAAACTGAGGACGTGCGGGCCACGACCATCGAACGCGCACAGGGGGCCCACCCGCTGCTCGTCTGGATCGCCGCGTGGCTGGTGCCCGGTGCCGGACATCTCTGGACCGGCCAGCGCCTGAAGGGCCTCGTCTTCCTCGTCATGCTCCCGGCGATGTTCGCGATCGGGCTCGCGCTCCATGGGCGGCTCTTTCCGTACGAGCTCGATCAGCCGCTCGTGGCGCTCGCCGCGATCGCCGACCTCGGCATCGGTCTTCCGTACCTCGCGGCCCGGGTGCTCGGGGTCGGCGGCGGCGATGTCATCGCCGTGACCTACGAGTACGGCAACACCTTCCTGATTGTCGCGGGCCTGCTGAACCTGCTGGTGGCGTTCGACGCCTTCGACATCGCCGCCGGGCGGAAGGGGTGATCGTGCGGTCGCACTTCGGCGTGCTGCTGATCTTCGCCTTCTTCGTCTCGACCGTGTTCGCCGTGCTGCTGCGCGACGACGTGCGCGAGCAGGTCCGGTTCGGAGCCGCGCTCTTCGGCGCGTTCGTGCTCGGCGCGTACGCGCTCGGCTGGCTCATGTACCCGTTGCCGCTGTGAAGGCCCGTCCCGCGGAGACGCGCGTCTCCGCCGGCGCCGGCCTGCTGCGTCCGGCCTTTCTGTGGACTCCTCCCGTGCTGTATGCCGCCGCCATCTTCATGTTCTCGGCGATCAGCGATCCGCCGGGACTGCCGGGCGACGTGTCGGACAAGTGGCAGCACGCGCTCGCATACGCGGGGCTGACGCTGCTGCTGATTCGCGCCTTCGCAGGCGGGAACTGGCGGGGCGTGACGGTGCGCGCCTGCGTGCTGTCGCTGGTGGTCGCGGTGCTGTACGGCGTCACCGACGAGCTGCACCAGCTGTTCGTGCCCGGTCGACACGCCGACGTCATGGACCTGGCGGCCGATGCGCTGGGCGCGACCGCCGCGGCCGTGCTGGCCGGTGGATGGGGCCGCGTGGTTCGCGCGCGGACGGACGCTAGAATCTAGGGGGTTCAATGGACAGCCTCCTCGTCGAACGGCACGGCGCCGTGCTGGCGCTGACCCTCAACCGCCCGCGCGCGCTGAACGCGCTCGACGCCGCCACGGTGACCGCCCTCGGCGACGCCATCGCGCAGGCGGCTTCCGACGAGTCGGTCCGCGTGGTCACGCTGACCGGCGCGGGGGATCGCGCCTTCGCGGCCGGCGCCGACATCAACGAGATCGCGGCGCTCGGACCCGAGGCGGCGCGCCGGTTCGCCGAGCGCGGGCAGGCGGTCTTCCGCGCGCTCGAGACGCTCGGCAAGCCCTCGATCGCCGCCGTCAACGGGTACGCGCTCGGCGGCGGCTGCGAGCTCGCGATGGCCTGCACGATCCGGATCGCCGCGGACCATGCGGAGTTCGGCCAGCCGGAGATCGACCTCGGGCTGCTCCCCGGCTTCGGCGGCACGCAGCGGCTGGCGCGGCTGGTCGGCCGCGGACGCGCGCTGGAGCTGCTCCTGACCGGCGCCCGCATCGGCGCGGCGGAGGCGGAGCGCATCGGGCTGGTGACGCGGGTCGTGCCGCGCGACGCGCTGGCGGCCGTGACGCGCGCGCTCGCCGAGCGGCTGGCGGCGAAGGCGCCGCTGGCGATGCGGTACATCCTGCAGGCGGTTCACGAAGGAGCGGACCTGCCGCTGACGGCGGCCCTGCAGCTCGAAGCCGCGCTGTTCGGGGTCGTTGCCGGCACGGACGACATGCGCGAGGGGACACGGGCATTCCTCGAGAAGCGCAGGCCGGAGTTCACGGGCCACTGAAGAGGGAACACGTGCAGATGTTCGAAGGCGACGCCGGCGCGGGCGCCGGCATGCGGTTCGCGATCGTCGTCGCCCGATTCAACGACTTCGTGACGGAGCGCCTGCTCACCGGCGCGATCGAGGCGTTGCACGCGGCGGGCGTGCCCGACGCCGACATCGCCATCCTGCGTGTCCCCGGCAGTTTCGAGCTCCCGCTCGCGGCGCGGCGCGCGGCCGAGACCGGGCGGTTCGACGCCGTGGTCTGCCTCGGCTGTCTCATCCGCGGCGAGACGCCGCATTTCGACTACATCGCCACGGCGGTCGCCAACGAGCTGGCGGCGTCGGCCGGCGCGACCGGCATCCCCATGGCCTTCGGCGTGCTGACGACGAACTCGGCCGAAGAGGCGCTCGCGCGTGCACAGGCCGGGCCGTCCAACAAGGGACGGGAGGCCGCGGCGGCGGCCGTCGAAATGGCGTCGCTGCTCGCGCGGCTCGATCGGCCCGCGCGCGGAGCGGCCGTATGACAGCCGGCGAGCCCGGCAGCCGCGCCTGGGTCTGGGCGCGGCAGGCGCGCGAAGCCGCCGTGCAGATGCTCTACCAGTGGGAGGTGGGCCGTCTCTCGTTGCCGGAGATCGCCCAGACCTTCTGGCGCATGGGCGAAGTCGATCCGGATCTGCCGGACCGGGCCCGGGCGCGCGCGACCGCGCTCGTCGGCGGCACGGTGGAGCGGATCGCCGACATCGACCGCCTCCTGGAGGAGGCGTCCACCAACTGGCGTCTCGACCGGATGCCCGTCGTCGATCGCCTGATCCTCAGGCTCGGCATCTACGAGCTGGTCTACGACCAGACGACGCCGCCCGCGGTCGTGATCGACGAGGCGCTGGAGCTGACGCGGCGGTTCAGCACCGAGGAGGCCGTGCCGTTCGTGAACGGCGTGCTCGACGCGATCCGGCGCCGCCTGGAGCAGGGCACGATCGCTCCCCCCGTGAACCCATCATGACGCAGGAAGACGAACAGATCCGCCAGCGGCGGGCGAACCTGGAAGCGCTCGCCGCGCTCGGCGTCGACATCTATCCCCGGCGGTTCGACCGCACGCACACGATCACCGCGCTCGTCGAGCGCCACGGCGGGACGTCTGCCGAGGCGCTGGAGGCCGACCGCGTCGAGACGACGACGGCCGGCCGGATCCTGGCGATCCGCAGCTTCGGCAAGGCGAACTTCCTCGCCCTGTCCGACGGGCTGCACCGCATCCAGGTCTACGTGCGGCAGGACTCGGTTCCCGAGCTCGACTTCCAGGTCTTCAAGCGGCTCGACTTCGGCGACCAGATCGGCGTCGAGGGGCATCTGTTCCGGACGAAGACGGGCGAGCTGACGATCTGGGCGCGCCGGCTGGTGTTCCTGGCCAAGTGCCACCTGCCGATGCCCGAGAAGTGGCACGGGCTGCAGGACATCGAGACGCGGTACCGGCAGCGCTACCTGGATCTCGCCGTCAATCCCGATTCGCGGCGCGTCTTCGAGGTGCGCACGAAGGTCGTGCGGGCCATCCGGGCCTACCTGGATGCGCGCGGGTTCCTCGAGGTCGAGACGCCGGTGATGCAGCCGGTCGCCGGCGGCGCCGCCGCGCGGCCGTTCGTCACGCACCACAACGCGCTCGACATGTCGCTCTACCTGCGCATTGCGCCGGAGCTCTACCTGAAGCGGCTGGTCGTCGGCGGCATGGAGCGCGTATACGAGCTGGCGCGCAACTTCCGGAACGAGGGGATCTCGACGCAGCACAACCCCGAGTTCACGATGCTCGAGTTCTACCAGGCGTACGCCGACTACCAGGAGCTGATGGCGATGACCGAGGACATGCTCGCGTGCGTCGCGCGCAGCGCCGTCGGCGGCGAGGAGGTGCCCTGGGGGGACCAGACCATCTCGTTCCGCGCGCCGTTCCGGCGCCTGTCGTTGCGCGAGGCGGCCGCCTCCGAGGCGGCCCGACGCCTCGGCGAGCCCGTGACGGAGGCGGACCTGCGTGACGCGGCCCGTGCCCGCGCGATTGCCGGGCGGCTCGGCATCGAGCTGGAACCGGACACGACGGCCGGCAAGGCGGCCACGGCCATCTTCGAGGCGCTCTGGGAAGAGCAGCTCGTGCAGCCGACCTTCGTCTACGACTTCCCGACGGAGGTCTCGCCGCTGGCGAAGCAGAAGCCGGGGGACCCGGATACCGTCGAGCGCTTCGAGCTGTACGTGGCCGGCTTCGAGATCGCGAACGCCTTCAGCGAGCTGAACGACCCGGACGAGCAGCGCCGCCGCTTCGAGCAGCAGCTCGAGGAGAAGCGCAAGGGGGACGCCGAGGCGCACGCGATGGACGAGGACTACGTCCGGGCGCTGCAGTACGGACTGCCCCCGACCGGCGGCGAGGGCATCGGGATCGATCGGCTCGTGATGGTGCTCACCAACAGCCAGTCGATCCGGGATGTGATCCTGTTTCCGCACATGCGGCGGCGGGGGGACTGATCCCTGCAGAGACCGCAGAGGCCACAGAGGCCGCAGAGGCCACAGAGGCCACAGAGACCACAGAGAATACTGAGGACACAGAGGCGGAAGAGGGAAGGAGGTACAGAACAGGGAGGGTCGCGAGGCCGCAGCCAGGCAGCGAAGTCTGCCGGGACGCCCGTGAGCGGATCCGACCCCGCTGGGTTCGTACCTTCCAGTCTCTCTGAGATCGCTGTGGCCTCTGCGGGCTCTGTGTTCTCTGTGGTTTGTACAGCAGTCGAACCCTGGCGTTTGCGGTAGTCTTAAGCAGACCACCGCGATGCCGTTCGAGCTCCACATCGCCCTCCGCTATCTGCTCGCCAGGCGGCGCCAGGCGTTCATTTCGGTCATCTCCCTGATCTCGACGCTCGGCGTTGCCGTCGGGGTCACCGCGCTCATCATCGCGCTGGCGCTGATGACGGGGCTGCAGGGGGAGCTGCGCGACCGGATTCTCGGCGCCGGGGCCCACGTCTATGTCTGGAAGGCCGGCGGGCTCGCCGACTACCACGGCGAGGTGGCGCGCATCGCGCAGATTCCCGGCGTGACCGGCGCGGCCCCGGCGATCATCGGCAAGGCGATGATCCAGACCGGCCGGGGCGAAGGGTTCATCACGCTCAAGGGCATCGACCCGGAGCTCGAGGGGGCCGTCACCGACCTCGCGCGGTCGATGGTGCAGGGCAGCGTCGCGGATCTGCAGGGAGGCGACGCCGACGTTCCCGGGATTCTCATCGGCGCCGACCTGGCGCGCGAGCTCGGCGCCGGGATCGGCGACTCGGTGACCGTGCTGACCACGGAGGGCACGCTGTCGCCGATGGGGGTCCTGCCGCGCGCGCGCCGGCTGCAGGTGGCCGGGATCTTCCGGCTGGGTCTCTACGAGTTCGACAGCGCCAGCGGGTTCGTCACGCTCGACATCGCCAGCCGGCTGCTGAACACCGGGCCGCAGCTCGTGGAGCTGCGCGTCGACGACTTCTACGGCGCGCCGGTGATCGCGCGCCGCATCGAGGAGACGCTCGGGCCCCAGTACACCGCCACGGACTGGACCGAGCAGAACCGCTCGCTCTTTTCCGCGCTCTGGCTGGAGAAGATGGCCATCTCGATCACGATCGGCCTCATCGTCATGGTGGCGGCCCTCAACATCATCGCGTCGCTCGTCCTGCTCGTCATGGAGAAGAGCCGCGACATCGCCATCCTGAAGACGATGGGGGCGACCCGGCGGAGCGTGATGATCGTGTTCATGATCCAGGGGCTGCTCATCGGGCTGGCCGGCACGGCGGCGGGCGCGGTGCTGGGGACGACGCTGTCCTGGGTGGCGGATCGGTACGAGCTGATTCAGATCCCGGCCGACGTCTACCAGATCTCGCACGTGCGCTTCGTCGTGCAGCCGACCGATTTCCTCGTCGTGGTCGCCTCGGCGATCCTCATCTGCTTCCTCGCGACCATCTACCCGTCGCGGCAGGCCGCGCGCCTCGATCCGGTCCAGGCGCTGCGGTTCGAATAGGGCAGTTCCCCGCAGGCGAGATGACGGTCATGACGTGGACGGGGAGCACGCACCGGAGGGGGCACGGCCCGTCCACCGGATTGCCCTCCGACGGGAGCAGGCGCTGATGGCGTTCGTCGAGGTCACCGGCCTGAACAAGCAGTATCGGGTCGGCACGCAGGTCATCCACGTGCTCCGCGACCTCGAGCTGACGGTCGAGGCCGGCGAGATGGTGGCCATCGTCGGCGCCAGCGGGGTCGGGAAGAGCACCCTGCTGCACCTGCTCGGGGGGCTGGACCGGCCCGACAGCGGATCGGTGGTGGTCGCCGGGCGCAAGCTGGATGAGCTGACAGATGAGGCGCTCGTCGCGTTCCGGAACCTTCACGTCGGGTTCGTGTTCCAGTTCCACCACCTGCTGCCGGAATTTACGGCGCTCGAAAACGCGGAGATGCCCATGCGCATCGCCCGGCGCCCGCCCGCCGAGGCGCGTGCGGCGGCCACCGCCCTGCTGACCCGGGTCGGACTCGGCGAGCGGCTCCATCACCGGCCGGCCATGCTCTCGGGCGGCGAGCAGCAGCGGGTGGCGGTCGCACGCGCCCTGGTCATGCAGCCCGCACTCGTTCTGGCCGATGAACCTACCGGGGATCTGGACGAGGCGACGGGGGCGGCGCTGCACGACCTGTTCCAGGCGATGCATCGCGAGCGGGGGCTCACGTCCGTCATCGCGACGCACAACCCGCGGCTTGCCGCCGCCTGCGATCGGGTCCTGCGGCTCGAAGCCGGACGGCTGCACCCGGCCTGACCCGCGCGCCGGCGGGTCATGTCGTCGCCGTCCGCCGCGCATGTCGTGTGATCGGACGCCGCGCGACGGCCGGATCGCGCTGGGAGGCCGCCGCACATGCCGTATAATCGGAAAAAGGTTGGCGGTCGACTCGCTTGCCTTTCTCGGACACTCAGACAGTCTAGGTAGGCGGGATGTTTGAACGGTACACCGAAAGGGCGAGGCGGGTTCTCTTCTTCGCCCGTTATGAAGCGAGCCAGCTCGGAAGCATCTCGATCGAGACCGAGCACCTGCTGCTGGGTCTGATCCGGGAAGGCAAAGGGCTGACGAGCCGCATCTTCGCCCGCTCGCATCTGTCGCTCGAGAACATCCGCAAGGAGATCGAGGGGCGGACCGTCTTCCGGGAGAAGGTCTCGACCTCGGTCGAGATTCCCTTCAGCGCCGAGACGAAGCGGGTCCTCCAGTTCGCGGCCGAGGAAGCGGACCGTCTCCTGCACAACTACATCGGCACCGAACACCTCCTGCTCGGCATCCTGCGCGAGGAGCGCTCCGTCGCCGCGTCCATCCTCATGGAGAAGGGGATGCGGCTCAACACGGTGCGCGACGACATCGTCCAGCTGCTGAACGAGAAGACCACGCTGACGCGCGTCAAGGAGACGCCGCTGCTCGCGGAGTTCAGCCGCGACCTCACCGAGGCCGCGATGAAGAACCAGCTGGATCCGCTCGTCGGCCGCGACCACGAGCTCGAGCGGGTGCAGCAGGTGCTCTGCCGGCGCACGAAGAACAACGCCGTGCTCATCGGCGAGCCCGGCGTCGGCAAGACCGCGATCGTCGAGGGGCTGGCGCAGAAGATCGTCTACGGCGACGTCCCGCACTTCCTCGCGGACAAGCGGATCCTCGCCCTGGACATCTCGCTCATCGTCGCGGGCACGAAGTACCGCGGTCAGTTCGAGGAGCGCCTCAAGGCGATCATGAAGGAGCTGACCGACAACCCGAACATCATCGTGTTCATCGACGAGCTGCACACGCTGGTGGGCGCGGGGTCGGCCGAGGGCTCCCTCGACGCGGCGAACATCCTGAAGCCCGCGCTGAGCCGCGGCGAGATCCGCTGCATCGGCGCGACGACGCCGGCGGAGTACCGGAAGTACATCGAGAAGGACCGGTCGCTCGAGCGGCGCTTCCAGGCCGTGAAGGTCGATCCGCCCAGCGAGCGCGAGGCGATCGAGATCATCCTCGGCGTCAAGGACCGGTACGAGTCGTTCCATCACGTCGACTACACGCGCGAGGCGATCGAGGCGGCAGTCTACCAGTCCAGCCGCTACATCACCGACCGGTTCCTCCCGGACAAGGCGATCGATCTCATCGACGAGGCCGGCGCGCGGGCAAAGCTGCGCGAGGCCGGCTTCAGTGAGGAGTTCGGCGAGATCAACCGCAGCATCCGCGTCGCGGTCGCCGAGATGGAGAGCGCCGTCTCGAACAAGGACTTCGAGAAGGCGCAGTTCTACCGCGATCAGGAAGTGACCGCGCGCGAGAACCTGCAGTTCGTGCGCGAGAAGTTCGAGGTCAAGAGCTCCGGCCGCAAGGTCACGGTCAGCAAGCAGGACATCGACGAGGTCGTGTCCAAGTGGACCGGCGTGCCGCTCTCCTCGATCAACCAGGACGAAGGGGACAAGCTGCTGCGCATGGAGCAGGAGCTCCACCGCCGCGTGATCAGCCAGGAGAAGGCGATTTCGGCCGTGTCGCGCGCCATCCGGCGCTCGCGCGCGGGGCTGAAGAACCCGAACCGGCCGGTCGGCAGCTTCGTGTTCCTCGGCCCGACGGGCGTCGGCAAGACGGAGCTGGCGCGCGCGCTGGCCAATTTCCTCTTCGGCAGCGACCACGCGCTCATCCGCTTCGACATGTCGGAGTACATGGAGAAGCACTCGGTCAGCAAGCTGATCGGCTCGCCTCCCGGCTACGTCGGGCACGAGGAGGGCGGTCAGCTCACCGAGAAGGTGAAGCGGAACCCGTACTCGGTGGTGCTGCTCGACGAGATCGAGAAGGCGCACCCGGACCTGTTCAACATCCTGCTGCAGGTCTTCGAGGACGGCCACCTGACGGACGGCCTCGGGAACCGGGTGAACTTCAAGAACACGATCATCATCATGACCTCGAACATCGGGGCGCGGTTCATCCAGAAGAAGGCCGCCCTCGGGTTCCAGTCCGCCGACGCGGGCGAGATCTCGCGGACGGTCTCGGACATGGTGCTCGGCGAGGTCAAGCGGACGTTCAATCCGGAGTTCATCAACCGGATCGACGAGATCATCGTGTTCGACGCGCTGACCGACGACGACCTGCGGCGGATCCTGGGGCTGCTCATCGACCAGCTGAACGCCAACCTCGTCGATCGGCGGCTCCGCATCGCCGTGCTGCCCGAGGTGGCGGACTGGATCATCGAGGCGACCTGCAACGACCGGTCGTACGGCGCGCGTCCGCTCCGCCGGGCGATCCAGCGCTACATCGAGGACCCGCTGTCCGAGGAGCTCATTCGCGGGCACCTGACCGGTGGGGAGGTCGAGATCTACCTGGACGGCGGCCAGCTCGCCTACCGGCCCGCCGGCCAGCTCGAGGCCGGCCGCCGGCTGGCCTGAGGCGTCCTACATCCTGTAGGCTAAGACGTTTGGGGAGCGTGGCGGGCCCCCGGCCGCCCTCTCCGTCCCACAGGATTCACGACGCGTATGTCCAGGCTGCACCTGGCGCTGATTCTGGCCGCGGGTGTCGGAGCGTTCTCGAGCGCCCCCGCCCGTGCCCAGCAGCCGCCCGCTACCGAGCCGCCCCCCGCGGGCAGCCCGGCTCCGTCCGCTCCGGCCCCGTCGCCGGACTCGCAGACACAGCCGGCACCGTCCACGCCCGCCCCGGGCCGGACCGGCCAGGCGCCGCAGGGGACCCGGCTCCCTCCTGAGGGCTCGCCGCCGCTCGTCCGGTTCATCCAGCTGTCGTTCCCCACCCAGGGGGAGCAGCCGGTGATCGATCCCCGGACCTATCTCTATTACATCCAGACGCAGGTCAGCCGTCCGGCCGACGGCGTGTGGGTGCCGTACACGGAGGAGACCGAGGAGTCGATCCGCGAGGACTTCAAGCGGCTCTGGGCGACGAACTTCCTGGACGATCTCTCCATCGAGGTGCTCGACGACCCGTATCCCAACGGGGTGATGGGCAAGCGCATCGTCTACAAGATGGAGGAGCGCCAGCGGGTCAAGATCGTCGACTACGAGGCGGGCAAGGAGTTCGATCAGTCGAAGCTCGAGGAGGTCCTCAAGGATCAGAACCTCATGATCCGGATCGACTCGTTCATCGACCCGTCGATCATCCGCCGGGTGGAGGGCATCATCCGCGAGATGATGTCGGCCAAGGGCTTCCAGTACGCGGAGGTCTCGCACGAGATCAAGCCGATGAGCGGCGGCCCGAAGCTGGTGCATCTGACGTTCAAGGTCGAGAACGGCCCGAAGGTCAAGATGCGCGAGATCGAGTTCGAGGGCAACACCGCGATGAGCGACGGCGAGCTCCGCGGCCGCCTGAAGAACAACAAGCCGATGTGGTGGCTCTCCTGGATCACTGGCCGCGGCACGTGGCAGGAGGCGATGTTCGAGGAGGACGCCGACCGGATCATCGAGCACTACCGGAACCACGGCTACATCGCGGCGCGCGTGGGGCAGCCCGAGATCACCGTCCTCAACGACAGCAAGGACGGCAAGGAGCGCTTCATCAAGGTCACCGTCCCGGTGACGGAGGGACAGCGCTACCGCGTCGGCAGCTTCGACTTCGACGGCAACACCGTCGTGAAGGCGGAGGCGCTGCGGCCGCTGTTCAGGCTGAAGGAAGGGGACTACTACTCCGAGGAGAAGATCCGCAAGGGGCTGGAGATCGCGCGCGAGCTGTACGGCACCGGCGGCTACTGGGAGTTCACCGGGTACCCGGACCTGAAGCCGCGGAACCTGCCCGACCCGTCGAAGATGAACGACCCGGAGGCGATCGCGGAGGCCGAGAAGCAGCCGCCGATCGTCGACGTCACGATGCGGCTGCAGGAAGGGGAGCAGTACTTCGTCAACCGCATCACCTTCGTGGGCAACACGACGACGCGCGACAACGTCATCCGGCGCGAGATCCGGCTGCTCGAGAACGGCGTGTTCAACACCGAGGCGCTGAAGTACAGCGTGCGCCGGATCAACCAGCTCGGGTACTTCAAGCCGATCGAGGAAGGCAAGGACACGGTCAAGGTCGAGAAGACGCCGGGCCAGAAGAACAAGGTCGACATCACCCTGACCTTCGAGGAGCAGAACCGGAACCAGCTGACGTTCGGCGCCGGCGTCTCGCAGTTCGAGGGCTTCTTCGGGCAGCTCGCGTTCCAGACCTCGAACTTCATGGGACGCGGCGAGAGCCTGACCTTCTCGGTGCTGGCGGGCCGGCGCGTCCAGAACTACCAGCTCGCCTTCCAGGAGCCGTTCCTCTTCGACCGGCCGATCACCGCGGGGTTCGATCTCTACAAGCGCGAGATCCAGTACTACTTCTCGTACACGCAGGAGGCCCTCGGCGGCAACGTCGTCACGGGCTTCCCGGTCGGCGACTTCAGCCGGATGTACCTGATGTACAGCCTCGAGCAGGCCCGGGTGAAGGACATCGACCCGCTGCTGAACAACAACGAGATCATCAGCCGCAATCCGTTCCTGGCCGACGCGCTCCTGATCAACGAGGGCGGGCGCCGGACCATCAGCCAGATCACGCCGAGCTGGGTTCTCAACACGATTGACAACCCGATCTTCCCGAACTCGGGCAAGCGGTACTCGCTGTCGCTCGACGTCGCCGGCATCGGCGGCAACGTCAACTTCCTCAAGCCGCGCGGCGAGGTGGTCTTCTGGATCCCGACCGGCAGCCGGATGACGCTCGGCATGCGGGCGGCCTACGAGTACATCCGGCCGTACGGGAGCACCGAGCAGCTGCCGATCTTCGAGCGCCTGTTCCTGGGCGGCGAGTACAGCGTCCGCGGCTACGACATCCGGAGCATCGGGCCGCGGGACATCGGCACCCCGCAGCAGCCGGGCACCTTCATCGTCCTCGGCGGCAACAAGAGCGCGCTGTTCAACGCGGAGTACCACTTCGCGATCGCGCCGCAGGTCCGCCTCCTGGGCTTCTTCGACGCCGGCCAGGTGCGCGACGTCGGCGAGCACATGCGGCTGGACGAGTTCGTGATGTCGACGGGTGCCGAGGTGCGCTTCTTCATGCCCGTGCTCAATGTGCCCTTCCGCCTGATTTACGCGCACAACATCAACCGCGAGGGCATCTTCGACAACAACCTGCTGCAGACCAAGGCCAACGTGTTCCGCTTCGCGGTGGGCGCCACCTTCTGAGGCGGCGCCCGCCGGGCCGGGGGCGGGGCGTTCCGGGACCGGCGTGCCGGCTCGCCACGGATGGGCTGCTTACGGTATATTTAGGGGTTCGTACTTGACTACGGCGAAAGGGATACGGAGCATGAAACTGCCTCTCCTCGGTCTGTTCTGTGGTCTGGCGCTCGCAGCGGTGCCGACGGCCGCGGCCGCCCAGCAGGCACCGGCCGGCGGCCAGCAGCAGCCGGCGGCCCCGGCTGCCCAGCAGCCGCCGAGGCCGTTCCTGGAAGGCTCGAAGGTGGCCGTCATCGACATCCAGCGGATCGCGGCCGAATCGGCGGAAGGCAAGGCCGCGACCTCCAAGGCCCAGGCGCTCCAGCAGAAGAAGCTCAGCGAGCTCAACGAGCTCAGCAAGAAGCTGCAGGCCGACCAGCAGAAGCTGCAGACCGGCGGCGCGATGATGAACGACCAGGCCCGCAGCGAGCTGGAGCGGTCGATCGAGCGGCAGCAGAAGGAGCTGCAGCGCGCCCAGCAGGACGCGCAGGACGAGGTCGCGCAGCTCCAGCAGGACCTGCAGACCGACTTCCAGAACAAGCTCTATCCGATCATCCAGAAGGTGGTCAGCGAGAAGGGCATCCACCTCCTGTTCAGCTCGCGCGACGCCGGCATCGTCTTCGCGGATCCGGGCCTCGACCTCACCGCCGAGGTGATCAAGCGGTTCGACGCCGCATCGACCGCGGCGACGCCGCCGGCCGCCCCGGCCAACCCGCAGTAGCCCGGCGGGGTTTCCGGACCACCCGCGCTCCCTTTCGCCGCACGCGCACGCCCGGCGACGCCCCGTGTCACGACATGGGGCGCCGCGGGGCGTCCGTCCGCCTCGACGGGTGCAGAAGAGGGCCCGGGTCGTGTACCATCCCAACATTCGACGCGGACCCGACTCCTTGGCCACCCAGATCCTTTCGCGTGCCGATCGCCTCCCGCATCGGTATCCATCCTGCCTGCTCGATGCGATCGTCCAGCACGATCCCGGCCGCCGGCTGATCGCCGCCAAGAACGTCACGGTCAACGAGGAGTTCTTCCAGGGGCACTTTCCGGGCTCGCCCGTCATGCCCGGCGTGCTGATGATCGAGGCGCTCCTGCAGGCCGCCGGCGTGCTGCTGCTCGACGGCGGGCCCGGGGGCACGGCCTACCTCCGCGGGGTCGACGATGCGAAGTTCCGGCGGCAGGTGGTGCCGGGTGACCGGCTGCTGCTGGAGGTGACGGTCGACCGCCGGCGGACCCGGCTGGCCCGGGTGCGCGGCGTCGCGCGGATCGACGACCAGGTCGTGGCCGAGGCCAGCCTGCTCGTCGAGCTGCGGCGCGCCGCCGAGATCGACCCGCGCGCGATCGTCCATCCCTCGGCCGAGATCGGCGACGGCACCGTCGTCGAGCCGTACGCCATCATCGGCCCGAACGTCCGGATCGGCCGCAACTGCCGGGTGGGGGCCTCGGCCGTCGTCGACGGCTGGACGGAGATCGGCGACGGGACGCAGATTTACCCGTTCGCGTCGATCGGGCTGAACCCGCAGGACCTGAAGTATCGCGGGGAGCCGACGCGGCTCGTCATCGGCCGCGGCAACATCTTCCGCGAGTTCGTCACGATCCACCGCGGCACCGAGGTCGGGGGCGGGCTGACCAGCATCGGCGACCGCAACCTGTTCATGGCCTACGCGCACGTCGCGCACGACTGCCGCATCGGCAACCACACCATCTTCGGCAACGGCGCGACGCTCGGCGGCCACGTGTGGGTCGAGGACTACGCGACCATCTCGGCGTTCTCCGGCGTGCACCAGTTCTGCCGCGTCGGCGAGCACGCGTTCATCGGCGGCTACTCGGTGGTCACGAAGGACGCGCTGCCGTATGCCAAGACCGTGGGCAACCGGGCCCGCATCTACGGCCTGAACACCATCGGCCTCATCCGCCGCGGCTTCCCGGAGGAGACGCTGAGCCGGCTGAAGCGGGCCTTCCGCTACCTGCTCGTCTCGCGCCTGAACACGAGCCATGCGCTGCGCGAGATCGAGCAGGACCCGACCGTCGCCTGTCCCGAGGTCGCCAACCTCGTGCAGTTCATCCGCAACTCGCAGCGCGGCGTGATCCTCCGCCGCCCGCTCCGGCGCGCCGAGGAAATGGTGGCTGACGAGTAGCCGTTCGTTTTCGGATTGCGGATGTGTTGCGAATTGCGGATCGCCGAGTGCGGATGGATTGCGGATCCCGGATTCCGGGCTCGCCGCAGGTTCGCGCCATGAGCACGCTCGCCGGGACTGCGCCAACCGCTCGTCATCCCGTCAGATGGACAGGCTCGGTCTGATCGCGGGGAACGGCAGCTTCCCGTTCCTGATCCTCGACGCCGCGCGGGCCCAGGGGATCCCGGTGACGGTGATCGCCGTCAAGGAGGAGGCGTTCCCGGAGCTTGCCGAGGCGGCGGCCCGCGAGCCGGCGGCCGATTTCCACTGGGTCTCGCTCGGCCAGCTGGGGACGTGCATCCGGCTGCTGAAGCAGGCCGGCGTCCGCCGGGCCGTGATGGCCGGCCAGGTCAAGCACGTCAAGATCTTCTCGGGCATCATGCCCGACCTCACGCTCCTCTCGGTGCTGCGGCGGCTGCGGGCGAAGAACACCGATGCGCTCATCGCCGCGGTCGCGGACGTCATGGCCGAGCACGGCATCACGCTGATCGACTCCACGGAGCTGCTCCGGCCGCTCATGGCGGGCGCCGGCACGCTCTCCAGCCGACCCCCGTCGGCGGACGAAGAGGCGGACTTCGACTTCGGCTACCGCATCGCCGATGCGATCGCCGGGCTCGACATCGGCCAGTCGATCGCGGTGAAGGACCGGGCGGTCGTCGCGGTGGAGGCCATGGAGGGCACTGACGAGATGATCCGGCGCGCCGGCCAGCTCGCCGGTCCCGGCGTGCGCCTGGTGAAGGTTGCCAAGCCCATGCAGGACATGCGCTTCGACGTGCCGGTCGTGGGGGTGCAGACGATTCGGGAGTTGCAGGCGATCGGCGCGACGGCGATGTCGGTGGACGCCGGGAAGACGCTGCTCATCGACGGCCCGGCGGCGGTGCTCCGCGCGGCCGACGAAGCGGGCATCGCGGTGGTCGGGCGCGTGAAGGCGGAGCCGCAGGCGGCCGGCGCGGGGAGCGCGGCCCGATGAGGACGGCGGTCATCGGCGTCGGCCATCTCGGACGGCATCACGCGCGGATTCTCGCGGCCATGGACGGCGCGGAGCTGGTCGCGGTCTGCGACACGAACCGTGACCGCGCGAACGAGATCGCCGCGCAGCACGGCGCGTCCGTCGTCGACGATCCCGCGTCGCTGGCCGGCGCCGTCGACGCGGTCGTCGTCGCCACGCCGACGGCGTCGCACCTGGACGTCGCGATGCCGCTGATCGAGGCCGGTATCGCCGTGCTGATCGAGAAGCCGCTGGCGCGCACGCTGGAGGAAGCCGACGCGCTCGTCGCGGCGGCGCGCGCGAAGGGCGTGGCGCTCGCCGTGGGGCACACGGAGCGGTTCAATCCGGCCGTCGCCGCGGCGCGGCCGCTGCTGGCGTCGCCGCGCTTCATCGAATGCCACCGCCTCGGCACGTTCCCCGATCGCAGCCTCGACATCGACGTCGTGTTCGACCTGATGATCCACGACCTCGACGTCGTCCTGTCGTTCGTGGACTCACCCGTGGCGGCCATCGACGCCGTGGGGGTGCCGGTGCTCACGCCTCGCATCGACATCGCGAACGTCCGTCTCCGGTTCGAGTCGGGCTGCATCGCGAACCTGACGGCGAGCCGGATCAGCCGCGACCGCGTCCGGAAGATTCGCGTGTTCCAGCCGGACTCGTACGTCGCCGTCGACTACGCGGCCCAGGAGCTCGAGGTCTGGCGGCTCATCCGCGGGACGGAAGGCCCGCCCCGCATCGACGGGGGACGGGTGGAGGTGCAGCGCGACGAGCCGCTGCGGCGCGAGCTCGAGGATTTCGTCACCGCCGTCCGGGACGGCCGCGATCCGGCGGTGCCCGGCGAGGACGGCCGGCGCGCGCTGGCGCTGGCGCAGCAGATCACCGACGCGATGCTCTCGGTGGTCTGACGGGGGCGCCGGGACGCCGCTCGCGAGACGCGGCCGGAAGATCCACCGACGAGCGCGGGGCCTGGAGCGCCGCGCCCGTCGTACGGTCACGATGACAGAGACAAGGCTCGAATCGATTCTGGGACGGCTGCTCGAGGGCGCGCCGCCGACGGAGGCGGACCGTGACGCGTTGCTCGGCGCCCGCGATCTGCTCGCGCTCGGGATGGCAGCCGACGAGCTGCGCCGGCGGCGGCACGGCGCGCGCGTGACCTTCGTGCGCGTGGCGTCGATCGACGCCGGGGCCGCCGCGTCCGGTGACGTGCGGTGGAGCGGGGCGCCGGGGGAGCTGCGCCTCGACGGCCGCTGTGACGATCCGGATCAGGCCATATCGGCCGTGCGCCACGCGGCTGCGGCGTCCGGAGGGATTCCGGTCACGGGCTTCTCGCTGGCGGACCTCGAGGCGACAGCCGCGGCGTCGCAGGACGCGCTGCCGGACCTGCTCCGTCGGCTGCGGGAGGCCGGGCTGGCCGCCATTGCCGCCGCGCCGCTCGACGCCGTGCAGGACCTCGACGCCGCCGTCGCCGCCGCGGAACAGGCCGGGCTGCCGATTGCGCGGCTCACGATCGACCGGCTGCGCGCCCCGGATCGCGACCGGCTGCTGAGGACCGCGGCGGCGCTGGTCGAATCGCATCCCGGGCTGCGCGTCTTCGCGCCGCTGCCGCGCCGGCTGGCGGCCGCGTCCCCGTCCACCGGCTACGAGGACGTGCATCTGGTGGCGCTCGCGCGGCTGCTGGTGCCGGTGGAGCACATCCAGGTGGACTGGGCGCTCTACGGGCCCAAGCTCGCGCAGGTCGCGCTGGCCTTCGGCGCCGACGATATCGACGCGGTGTCGCCGCTCGACGAGGTCGCGGAGGGGCGGCGGCGCGCGCCGCTCGAGGAGATCCGCCGCAACATCACCGCGGCGTCGGCGGAGCCGGTGGAGCGCGACGCGCTCTTCGACGTTCGCTCCGCGCCCGGGTCGGCGGCCTGATGTCCCGGCGGCCCGTCCGCATCGGCGCGGTCTCGTACCTGAACTCGCGGCCGCTGGTCGCCGGGCTCGAGGCGTATCCCGAGCGCTTCGCCGTCCGCTACGACGTGCCGAGCGCCTGCGCGCGGCTGCTGCACGCGCGCGAGACGGACGTCGGGCTCATCCCGTCGATCGAATATCTCCGCGGCGACGGCTACCGGATGGTGCCCGACTGCGCGGTCACGTCCGATGGCCCGGTCCGCTCCGTCGCGATCTTCACCTCGGTGCCGATCGAGCGCGTGACGTCGCTCGCCCTGGACACGAGCTCGCGTACCTCGGTCGCGCTGACACGCGTGCTCTCCGAGCACTACTTCGGCATCCGGCCCCGGCTCGTCGAGCACCCGCCGGTCCTCGACGAGATGGTGCGCCAGGCCGACGGTGCGCTGCTCATCGGCGAGCCCGCGCTCTTCGCCGAGTACGAGCGGCTCGGCCTGGAGAAGATCGATCTCGGTCTCGCCTGGCAGCAGTTCAGCGGGCTGCCGTTCGTCTACGCCTGCTGGACGGGGCATCCGGGTGCGTTGACGCGGGACGATGTCGCGACGCTGCAGGAGGCGAGAGCCAGGGGCGTCGCATCGGTTGACGAGGTGGCGGCCCGGTTCTTCCCCGATGACCCGGATCGCGCCGCGGCCGGCGCCGTCTATCTGCGCGAGAACATCCATTTCCGGCTGGGGCCGCGCGAGATCGCCGGCATGGAGCGGTTCTTCGAGCTGGCCGCCGCGACAGGCGTGGTGCCCGCGACGCAGCCGCTCCGCTGGTACGACGCGCCGGGTGGGTGACGGGGCCGCAGGGGGCCGCTTACAATTGTGCGGATGATCCTCGACCGGGCGCTGGCAAAGGCGGAGGCAGGTGAGCGGCTGGATCGCGCCGAGGCGCTCGCCCTCTACACGGGCGCGCCCACGCACGTGCTGGGCCGGCTGGCCGACGCGGCGCGCGCGCGCCGGCACCCGTCGGGCATCGTCACCTACATCATCGACCGCAACGTCAACTACACGAACGTCTGCGTCGCGCGCTGCAGCTTCTGCGCGTTCTACCGGCCGGTCGGATCCGCCGACGGCTACGTGCTCGGCTTCGAGGAGATCTTCCGCAAGATCGACGAGACGATCGAGCTCGGTGGCAACCAGCTGCTGCTGCAGGGGGGCCACAATCCCGATCTGCCGCTCGCGTGGTACGAGGACCTGTTCCGCGCGGTCAAGGCGCGCTATCCCGAGTTCCGTCTCCACGCGCTCTCGCCGCCGGAGATTCTCCACATCTCCCGCCTTTCCGGCCTCACGCCGCCCGAGGTGATCGCGCGTCTCGTGGCAGCCGGGCTCGACAGCATCCCCGGCGGCGGCGCCGAGATCCTGGTCGACCGCGTGCGGCGCCTGCTGCACTGCTACGGCAAGGCGACCGCCGACGAATGGCTCGACGTCATGCGCGAGGCGCACCGCGCCGGCCTGCGGACGACGGCAACGATGATGTACGGCACCGTCGAGACGCTCGAGGAGCGGCTGGAGCACATGTTCCGGCTGCGCGAGCTGCAGGACGAAACCGGCGGCTTCACCGCGTTCATCACCTGGAGCTTCCAGCCGGATCACACCGAGCTGGCCTCGCGGCTCGGCGTCACCGGCGAGGCGACCGGGCTCGAGTACCTCCGCACGCTCGCGATCGCGCGGCTGGTCCTCGACAACTTCGACAACCTGCAGTCCTCCTGGGTGACGCAGGGCGGGAAGGTCGGTCAGCTCAGCCTCGCGTTCGGCGCCAACGACATGGGCTCCGTGATGATCGAGGAGAACGTCGTCCGCGCGGCCGGCGCCGCGTACTGCATGGACGAAGTCGAGATCGTCCGGAACATCGAGGACGCCGGCTTCATCCCCAAGCGCCGGACGATGCACTACGAGGTGATCGGCGATCCAATCTTCCGCGAGCGCGCGGTGCCGCGGATGCTCGAGCTCGCCACGGCGCGCGCGGATGGCGACACCACCGTGCCGGCCGAGCTCTCCCGGTACGAGGCGCGATCGCGGGCGGGACGCGCGGCCCGCGGCCAGTCCCCGCCGCAGTCGTGATCGTCGTCCAGGCCCGCTGGGTCGTGCCGGTCACCGATCGCCCGATCCTGAATGGCTGGGTGGCCATCGACCGCGGGCGCATCGCCGCCGTCGGGCGTCCCGGAGCCGGCCTCCCGCTGCACGGCGACGCGCCGCTCGTCGACCTCGGCGCGTACGCGATCCTGCCCGCGCTGGTCAACGCGCACACGCACCTCGAGCTCTCGTGGATGGCCGGCCTCGTGCCACCCGCGCGGTCGTTCATCGGCTGGGTGAGCGCGATGCTGGATCGCCGCTTCAGCGAGACGCCCGCGCCGGATGCGGTCCGCGCGGCGATCGTCCGCGCCATCGAGGACATGCGCCGGAGCGGCACGGGCTTCGTCGGCGACATCTCGAACACGCTCGACACCGTGGCGCCGCTGCGCGAGAGCCCGCTCGACGGCGTCGTCTTTCACGAGGTGCTCGGGTTCCGGAACGACGCGGCGGACGACCTCCTCGAGGAGGCGGTGCGCGCGCAGGAGCGTGAGGGCACGAGCGGCCGGTTCCCGGTGAGCCTGGCGCCGCATGCGCCGTACTCCGTGAGCCCGCGGCTGTTCCAGGGCATCCGGCATGCCGGCGCGCGCACGCCGTTCCTGCCGACCACGGTGCACGTCGGCGAGTCGCCGGAGGAGGTCGAGCTGCTCGGCACCGGGGGCGGGCCGTGGCGCCCGTTCCTCGAGCGGCTCGGCGCCTGGGACGACGGGTGGGGGGTGCCGGGATGCCGGCCCGTCGAGTACCTCGATCGCATGCGCGTGCTGGGGCCGCGCCTGCTCGCCGTGCACGGCGTCCAGTGCGACGACCATGAGCTCGCGCTGCTGCGCGACCGGGGCTGCACGCTCGTGACGTGTCCCCGGAGCAACGTGCACGTCGGCGTCGGCGCGCCGCCGGTGTCGCGGATGTACCGTGCGGGAGTCCGCGTCGCGATCGGCACCGACAGCCTCGCGAGCAACGCGGATCTGAACCTGTTCAGCGAGCTGGCGGCGCTCCGGCGTCTCGCGCCCGACGTCCCGGCGGCGCAGCTCGTCGCGAGCGCGACGATCGAAGGCGCGCGGGCGCTCGGGTTCGACGGTGACGCGGGCGCGATCGAGCCGGGTCGATCGGCCGCGCTCATCGCCGTGGCGGTGCCGATGCGCTGCGCCGACGTGGAGGAAGAGCTCGTGCAGGGGATCACGCCCGATCGGGTCCGGTGGGTGAGCGACATGCTGGCGGAATCCGGAGCGGGCCGTGGGCACTGAGCGCGGGCACGGGAGGGAACGGTCGTGAGGCGAATCGCCGTCTGGCTGTCGCTCGTGCGCTTCAGCCATTCCGTGTTCGCGCTGCCGTTCGCGCTCGTCGGCGCGCTGCTGGCCTCGCGCCTGCAGCCCGTCACGATGCGGCAGGTCCTGTGGATCGTGGTCGCGATGGTGGCGGCGCGCAGCGCCGCGATGGCGTTCAACCGGCTCGTCGATGCCGAGTTCGACGCGCGGAATCCGCGCACCGCCATGCGCGAGATCCCGCGCGGCGTGATCTCGCGGCCGGCGGCCACGGTGTTCGTGGTGCTGTCGTCGGCCGTGTTCGTGCTGGCGGCCGGTCAGCTGAGCCGGCTGTGCCTGGCGCTCTCGCCCGTGGCGCTGGCGATCGTGTTCTGGTACTCGCTGGCGAAGCGGTACACCGCGTACACGCAGGCCTTCCTCGGGCTCGCCATGGCGGTCGCCCCGGTCGGCGGGTGGCTGGCGGCGGGCGG
The DNA here is from genome assembly GCA_036381155.1 of Vicinamibacterales bacterium. Classification (GTDB taxonomy): domain Bacteria; phylum Acidobacteriota; class Vicinamibacteria; order Vicinamibacterales; family JAENWD01; genus JAENWD01. Next base: position 74,409 of record DASVDJ010000153.1, on the reverse strand, counting down.
TGGGAGCGGCCCGGAGCCGTGGCTGCTGGGGCTCGCGATCGGGCTGTGGGTCGGCGGCTTCGACATCCTGTATGCCTGTCAGGACGTCGAGTTCGACCGCGCGCACGGGCTGCGGTCCATTCCGGTGCGCTACGGGGTCGCGCGCGCGCTGATCATCTCGCGCGGCATGCACGTCGGCGCCGTCGCCGCGATGGCCGCGCTCGGGGTCGTCACCGGTCTCGGGCCGATCTACCTGCTGGGCGTCGGCGTGGTCGCGGCGCTGCTCGTCTACGAGCAGTCGCTGGTCAGCCCCGGCGACCTGTCGCAGGTCAAGCGCGCGTTCGACCTGAACGGATGGGTCGGCATCCTGTACCTGCTGTCGACCGCCACCGCGGTGTACCTGCGCTGAGATCCGCCCCGTCGAGACCGGGAGCCCGCCGGGAACGTCTGAGTCAACAGCCGTGATGACCCAACCGCAACCGCAGAGGCCCACGCCCGCGCCCCCCGTTGTCGACGAGGCGCTGCACGCGAAGGAGCCGAAGCGCATCGCCGGGATGTTCGACGCGATCGCGCGCCGGTATGACCTGCTGAACCGCGTGCTCAGCGCAGGTCTCGACCGGCGCTGGCGCCGCCGCGCGGTTCGCGCTCTCGCGCTGCGGCCGGGGGAGCGCGTGCTCGACCTGTGCACCGGCACGGCCGACGTCGCGCTCGAGGCGGCCCGCCAGGCGCCGGGGTCGCCCATCGTCGGCATCGACTTCTCCCACGAGATGCTGCGCCTCGGCCTGCAGAAGGTACGTGGGCGGCCCGCCTCGCCGCCGATCGGGCTCGTGCGCGGCGACGCGATGTCGCTGCCGGTCGCGTCCGGCAGCATGGACGCGGCCGTGATCAGCTTCGGGATCCGCAACGTCCAGGTGCCCGAGGCGGCATGCCGCGAGCTGGCGCGCGTGCTCCGGCCGGGCGGACGGCTCGCCGTGCTCGAGTTCGGGCTGCCGCCGCCCGGTCTCGTGCGCTCGGCCTATCTCTGGTACGCGAGGCGCATCCTTCCTGCCGTGGGACGCGCCGTGTCGAAGCATGCGTCCGCGTACGCGTACCTGCCTGAATCGGTGAGCCGGTTCCCCCCACCGGAAGTGTTCGGGCGGTTGCTGCAGGACAGCGGGTTTCCGCACGTCGAGGTCGTGCCGCTGACGTTCGGCATCGTCTACCTCTACGTCGCGCGCCGCTGACGAGGACGGGTAGCCCGGCCGGGTGGCGGCGACGGCCGGGTCGGGTGGTATAATTCTTAATTCGTCTCTAATTTACTGATGTACTTCGACTTCGAGGACGGCCACCCGGAGATACCACGGGTACCGAGCGCGCTCACCCTGCGCGAAGGCGTCCTGCTGTCGATCATCGTCCACCTGCTGGCCATCCTGGCCGTCGTCATCGTCCCGAAGACCCAGTGGTGGCAGGCGCGGCAGGCCGCCCTTCGCGAGGCCGAAGCCCGACGGCAGGAACTGCTTCGCCAGCAACCGCGGGAGCAGACGCGATTCGTGTTCGTGCAGCCGCGCGTGGAGATGCCGCCACAGCGGCCCCCCGCGCCACGGGCGCCGCTGGCCGACCGCGACCGCTCCGCCATGCACCGGGAACGCGCCCCGGTGCCGACCAACAGACAGCCGTTCTCACGCGGCAACACGTCCGACTTCGTCGAGCCCTCGCCGCCGCCGCAGCAGATGGCCCGGCAGCAGAACCCCGCGCCCCCCGCGCCGCCGGCCCCCCCCGGACAGGGACAGCGCCAGCCCGACGAGAACGCGCTCCGGCTTCCCGAGTCGCCCGATCGGCCGGCGTACCGGCGCGAGGACCAGGGGCAGCGGCCGGCCGGCAGCTCGCCGCTCGGGCGCGCGCTGCAGAACCTCTCGCGGTACGCGCAGGAGGCGGCGCTCGAGAACCCGACCGGCGGGCAGGGGGGCGCATTCGGTCCGGCGATCCAGTTCGACACGAAAGGGGTCGAGTTCGGTCCGTGGATCCGGCGCTTCGTCGCGCAGGTGAAACGCAACTGGTTCGTCCCCTACGCGGCGATGTCGCTCAAGGGGCATGTCGTCATCACGTTCAACGTGCACAAGAGCGGCGCCATCACCGACCTGACCATCGTCGGGCCCTCGTCGGTCGAGTCGTTCAACCATGCGGCGTTCAACGCGCTCGCCGCCTCCAATCCGACCGAGCCGCTGCCTCCCGAGTATCCGGCCGACAAGGCCTTCTTCACCGTGACGTTCTATTACAACGAGCCGGTCCCGGCGCAGTGAGATGCCGAGCCGGGCGCAGCAGATCGGCCTGTCGCTGATCGTCATTGCGCTGACGCTGTACGTCTGCTGGCGGCTGCTGCTCTGATCCGATCCGCCTGGCCAGGCGGGGAGTGAACGGCTCCAACGTTCCCGTACTCTTGCGCTGATGTCTCCCTCGACGATGCTGCCCCGCGTGCTGGCGGTTCTCGGCCCGACGGCGACGGGGAAGAGTGCGCTCGCGCTCGCGCTCGCGGAGCGCTTCGGCGGCGAGATCGTCAACTGCGACTCGACCGCGGTGTACCGCGGCTTCGACATCGGCACCGACAAGGCGCCCCCGTCGGAGCGCCGCGGCATCCCGCACCATCTCGTCGACGTCGTCGATCCGACCGAGGAGTACACCGCCGCGCGCTATGCGCGCGAGGCGGCGGACGTGATCCGCGGGATCCTGGCGCGCGGGCGCGTGCCGATCCTCGTCGGCGGCACGGGCTTCTACTACCGCGCGCTGACGCGCGGCCTGTTTCCCGGGCCGGGCCGGCAACCCGAGCTTCGGGCGCGGCTCGATCGGATGGCGGCCCGGTATGGGGTCGAGCGGCTCTGGCGGCTCGTTCGCCGCGTCGATCCGGAGTCGGCCCGCCGGATTCAGCCGCGCGACCGCGTGCGGCTCGTGCGGGCGCTCGAGGTGTATTTCGTCACCGGCCGCCCGCTCACGGCCCACTTCGCGGAGACCCGTGCGCCGCTCGATTTCTGCCGTGTGCATGCCGTCGCGCTGCGGCTGCCCGCCGCGGCAATCGCGGAGCGCGTCGCGCGCCGGGTCGACCAGCAGTTCGCGCGCGGCATCGTCGACGAGGTGCGCGGGCTCCTCGCGCGCGGCGTGCCCCGGACCGCGCATCCGTTCGGGGGGCTGGTGTACCGGCAGGTGCTCGAGATGCTCGACGGCGTCCGCGACGAGGCCGCCACGCGCGCGCTCATCGTGCAGGAGAACCGGCGGTATGCCCGCCGTCAGTTGATATGGTTCCGCAAAGAGCCTAACCTTGTGTGGTTCGACGGCCCCGGCGAGGCCCCCTCGGTCATCGAGACCGTCGCCGGCGCGCTGGCGGACGACCGGGGACCGGGCGTGCCCTGACCGTCCCACACGTGCCTGCCTTCTCCCGCGTGTTCCTCATCGTGCTCGACGGCGTCGGCATCGGCGCCCTGCCCGATGCCGCCCGGTACGGCGACGAGGGCAGCGACACGCTGGGCCATGTCACGGCGCTGGCGCGTCCCGCGCTGCCGGCCCTGCAATCGCTCGGGCTCGGCAACATCGTCCCGCTCGCGTCGGTGCCTCCCGCGGCCGCGCCGGCGGCCACGTTCGGCCGCATGTCCGAGGCGTCTCCCGGCAAGGACTCGGTGACCGGACACTGGGAGATCGCCGGCCTGGTACTCGATCGGCCGTTTCCGACCTTTCCCAGCGGGTTCCCGCCGGCGCTCATCGAGGAGTTCGAAGCGGCAATCGGGCGGCGGACGCTCGGCAACGAGGTCGCGTCCGGCACCGAGATCATCGCGCGGCTGGGCGACGAGCACGTTGCGACGGGCCGTCCCATCGTCTACACGTCGGCGGACAGCGTCTTCCAGATCGCGGCGCACGAAGACGTCGTGCCCGTGCCCGAGCTGTACCGGATGTGCGAGATCGCGTACCGGCTCGCGGTCGACGGGCTCGGCGTCGGGCGTGTGATCGCGCGGCCGTTCATCGGGTCGAGCGGCGCGTACGTGCGGACGGCCAACCGGCACGACTACGCGATGCCGCCGCGTGGCGAGACGCTGCTCGACCGGCTCACCGCCCGCAGTGTCGAGGTCGTCGCCATCGGGAAGGTGTTCGACCTGTTTGCCGGCCGGGGCATCGGCCGATCGGTGCCGACGCGCAGCGACGAGGCGGGGATGCGGGCGATCGACGACGCGGCCGCCGGGCTGGAGCGCGGGCTCGTCTTCGCAAACCTGGTCGACTTCGATACCGTATACGGGCACCGCAACGACGTCGCGGGGTTCGCGCGGAACCTCGAGCAGTTCGATGCGTGGCTGGCGGGATTTCTCGGGGCGCTTCGCGCCGGCGACCTGCTGATCGTCACGGCGGACCACGGCAACGATCCGGCCACCCCGAGCACCGATCATTCACGTGAGCACGTGCCGCTGCTCGTTACGGGCCCCGGCGTCAGAGCGGGCGCCGATCTCGGCACGCGCAGCACCTTCGCCGACCTCGGCCAGACGATCGCCGACATCTTCGGCGCCGGCCCGCTGGCACACGGCCGCAGTTTCCTCGCCGACCTATGCTGATCCGCGAACAACTCGAACGTCGTGAACGGGAGATTCTCGCCGCGCAGGCCGCCCGTTCGGCCGACACGCGTGGACGCCTCACTCCCGAGCCCGAGGACGACATCCGGCCGGCCTTCCAGCGAGACCGCGACCGGATCATCCACAGCAAGGCGTTCCGCCGGCTGAAGCACAAGACGCAGGTGTTCTTCGCGCCGACGGGCGATCACTACCGCACGCGCCTCACGCACACGCTGGAGGTTTCGCAGATCGCGCGGACCATCGCGAAGGTCCTGCACCTTCACGAAGAGCTGACCGAAGCCATCGCCCTGGGGCACGACCTCGGGCACACCCCCTTCGGGCATGCCGGCGAGCGGGTGCTCAACTCCCTCGTCCCGGGTGGCTTCAACCACTACGAGCAGAGCCTCCGCATCGTCGACGTGCTCGAGAACGACGGCCGCGGGCTCAACCTCACCTGGGAAGTGCGCGACGGCATCCAGCGGCACTCGAAGGGGAAGCGCGGGGCGCCGGTCGGGGCCGACCCGTCGCAGCGCGCGCACACCCTGGAAGGGCAGATCGCGCGCGTCGCCGACCTCATCGCCTACGTCAACCACGACATCGACGATGCGATCCGGGCGGGACTGCTGACGGAGGGGGACCTGCCGGCGGATGCCGTGCGGGTGGTGGGGCATTCCTCGTCGGAGCGCATCGGCCGCATGGTGGCCGACGTCGTCCACGCCACGCTCGCCGTGGAGCTGCGGGAGATCCAGATGTCCACCGAGGTGCTCGACGCGATGCTGACGCTGCGCGAGTTCCTCTTCGGGGCGGTCTACGAGAACGAGATCAGCACGGCGGAGTTCAGGAAGGCACACGGCATCCTGAGCGGCATCTGGGAGAAGGTGGCGGAGCAGCCGGAGGTGTACCTCGACGCCCGGACGCTCGAGCAGGAGGGGATGACGGCCGCGCTCCGGGACTTCGTGGCCGGGATGACCGACCGTTACGCCGTCGCGCTCTACGAGCGGCTGTTCATCCCGCGCCCCTGGGTCGGCGCGGGCGGGCCGTAAGGAGCCGGGCTGCAGGCGCCAGACCTGATCTGACCTGATCCGCCGGCGCCGCGCGCGCATTCGCCGGCCGCGCGCCCGTTCACCGGCGCGGCGCGGGCGGGACCCGATCCGACCCGATCCGCCCGCGCTGGACGTGACCCGGCGCGGCGGGACCCGATCCGACCTGATCAGCCCGCGCTGACGTAGCCCGGCGCGGGCGGGACCTGATCTGACCCCATCTGACCCGATCAGACCCGAGAGTGCTATACTTTCAGGTCGGCCTTTCCGCATCCCGAGGGGCCGTGGGGACATGCTGCAACTCGAGGTCGCCAGGCTCCGGGAGGGCTCCGAACCGCTGGAGCGGATGGTCTCGCCATCCGATCTGCCGCCCGACGACGACTACGGTGTGGTCGACGCGGTGGCGCTCCGGGCGGTGGTGAGCCGGGAGAAGGACACCGTCCAGATCACCGGGCAGGCCTCGACGCGGCTCGAGCTGGCCTGCAGCCGGTGCCTCGAGCCGTACCTCGTGCAGGTCGACGCGGAGTTCGACCTCCGCTATCTGCCGATCTCCGACGCGCCGGGAGGCGAGGAGGAGGTCGAGGTCGGCGAGGAGGACATCAACACGGCCTTCTACAGCGAGGGGCTCATCGATCTGGGCGCGCTGGTGCGTGAGCAGCTGAACCTGGCGCTGCCGATGAAGCCGCTCTGCCGGGAGGAGTGCCTGGGCCTGTGCCCCGCGTGCGGGGCGAACCGGAACACGGCGCCCTGCGCGTGCGAGCCGCGATGGGAGGACCCGCGGCTGGCCGCTCTGCGGGCCCTGCTGAACGAGAAACCCGATGCCTAATCCGAAGCGACGCCATTCCAAGACCCGCACCGCCAAGCGGCGGACCCACGACGCGCTGGCGCCGGTGCCGCTGGGCGAGTGCCCGCAGTGCAAGGAGTTCAAGCGGCCGCACCAGGTCTGCCCGCACTGCGGCTACTACCGGGGCCGGCAGGTCCGCCCCGTCGACGAGGTCTGATCCCCCGGTTCACCCGCTCCGGCGCGCCGGCTCCGGCCGGCGCCGATGCCACGCGTGTCAGACGACCTCGCGACGTCCGAGTCCGCCATCGCCATCGATGCCATGGGCGGTGATGCCGCTCCGGGCCCGATTGTCGACGGCGCGGTTGCGGCCGCCCGCCATCTTGCCTCCGGGCTTCGACTCGCCGGCCCGTCCACCGTGCTTGCCGCCGAGCTCGCGCGGCATCCGGATGCGTCCGCGCTCCGGATGACCGTCGTCGAGGCGCCGGACGTGATCGGGATGGACGAGCCGCCGGCGGCGGCGCTGCGGCGCAAGCCCGGCGCGTCGATCCGGGTCGCGATGGGGGAGGTCGCCGCGGGCCGGGCCTCGGCGGTGTTCTCGGCCGGGAGCACCGGCGCGACCGTGATGGCGGCGTGCACCGAGCTCGGGCTGCTGCCGGGTGTCGATCGTCCCGCGCTGGCGGCGACCATCCCGACACGGGGCCGCCCGGCCGTGCTGCTCGACGCGGGGGCCAACGCCGAGTGCCGTCCGGCCCATCTGGTGCAGTTCGCGGTGATGGGCGCGGTCTTCGCGCAGGCGGCGCTCGACGTCGCGCGGCCGCGCGTCGCGCTGCTCTCGATCGGCGAAGAGGCGAGCAAGGGGAACGAGCTCACACGGGAAGCGCATCGCCAGCTGCGCGCGGCGCCGGTGGGGTTCATCGGCAACATCGAGGCGCGCGACGTCTACGCGGGCGCGGCCGACGTGATCGTCTGCGATGGCTTCACCGGCAACGTCGCGCTGAAGGTGAGCGAAGGGCTCGTGGAGATGGTCGAGACGCTGCTCGGCGCCGAGCTGAGCGCGACATTCACCACGCGCGTGGGCTACCTGCTGTCGCTGCGCGCGTTCCGGCGCTTCCGCCGCCGGGTCGATTACACGGAGTACGGCGGCGCGCTGCTCGTGGGCGTGCGCGGCGTCGTGGTCGTCGGCCACGGCCGCTCGTCCGCCAAGGCCGTCCGCAACGCGATCGCGCTGGCCGCGCGCTACTCGCGCGAGCGGCTCGTCGATCGCCTGGCCGCCGGCATCGCCGGCATCCCCGTGACCACATCGTGATTGCCTTCATCTTTCCCGGACAGGGTTCGCAGCAGGTCGGCATGGGACGCGCGCTCGCCGAGATACCCGAGTGCCGCGCCGTCTTCGAGGAGGCGGACGCCGCGCTGGGCGAGCCGCTGAGCCGTCTCTGCTTCGAGGGGCCCGACGACCGCCTGCGGCTCACGGAGAACACGCAGCCGGCGATTCTCACGGTCAGCGTGGCGGCGGCGCGGCTGCTGGAGCTGCGCGGCATCCGGCCGTCGTACGTCGCGGGCCACAGCCTGGGCGAGTACTCGGCGCACGTCGTCGCCGGCACGCTGGCGTTCAGCGACGCCGTGCGGATCGTGCGCCGGCGCGGCCGGTACATGCAGGAGGCCGTGCCCGTGGGGGCCGGGGCGATGGCCGCCATCCTGGGACTGGATCGCGACCGTGTCGCGCAGGCGTGCGAGGAGGCGGCCGACGGGGAGGTCGTCGCGCCGGCGAATCTGAACGCGCCGGGGCAGGTCGTCATCGCGGGCACCGCCGCGGCCGTCGAGCGGGCGGGCGCGCGCGCGAAGGCACTGGGCGCGAAGCGTGTCGTGCCGCTGCCCGTGAGCGCCCCGTTCCATTGCGCGCTCATGCGGCCGGCGGAGGAGCGGCTTGCGCCGGAGCTGCGCGCGCTGCCGGCGTCGGCGCCCCGTGTACCGGTCGTCGCCAACGTCGACGCCGCGCCGAAGACCGATGCCGCCTCGGCGATCGAGGCGCTGGTCCGGCAGGTGTCGGCCCCGGTGCGGTGGGAGGACGTCGTCGCGACGCTTGCGTCGGCGGGCGTCCGCGCGTATGTTGAAGTGGGTCCCGGCACCGTGCTGAGCGGTCTGGTGCGGAAGATCGATCGCGAGGCGCGCGTGGCGTCGCTGGAGGCGCCGGCCGACCTCGAGGGCGTCGAGCGGCTGCTGCAGGAGGTGGCGCTCTGAGCCGGCCCCACTGTCACCCTGCCCGGATCATCCCTGCGACATGATTGACCTTTCGTCACGGATTGCGCTCGTTACCGGTGCGTCCCGCGGCATCGGCCGCGCGACGGCCGAGGCGCTGGCCCGACGCGGTGCGCACGTCGTCGCCGCGGCGCGCGGCGAGAACGCCCGGCCCGTGGCCGAGGCGCTGGCCGCCGCCGGCCTGAAGGCCGAGGCGCTGTCCCTCGACGTGACCGACGCCGCCGCGATCGAGGCGGCCGTCACCGGCATCGTCGAGCGGCACGGCCGCCTGGATGTCGTCGTCAGCAACGCGGGGATCACGCGGGACCAGCTGCTGCTGCGGATGAAGCGCGAGGACTGGGACGCGGTGCTCGCGACGAACCTGACGGCGTCGTTCGTGCTGTGCCAGGCGGCGCTGAAGCCGATGCTGCGGCAGCGCTACGGCCGCGTGATTGCGATCAGCTCCGTGGTCGGGCAGATGGGCAACGCCGGGCAGGCCAACTACGCGGCCTCGAAGGCGGGCCTGATCGGATTCTGCAAGTCGGTGGCGCGCGAGGTGGGCTCGCGCGGCATCACGGTGAACGTCGTGGCCCCCGGGATGATCGAGACCGACATGACGCGCGCGCTCGGTGACGCCTCGCGCGACGCGTGGACGGAGCAGATTCCGCTCCGGCGGCTCGGTGCGCCCGAGGACGTGGCGCATGCCGTGTGCTTTCTTGCCTCGGACGAGGCGTCGTATATTACTGGACACGTTCTGGCCGTCAACGGCGGGATGTACACCTAGGAGGAAGGAATGGCGGTTGCGGACAAGGTGAAAGCCATCATCGTGGAGCAACTCGGCGTGGACGAGGAAGAGGTGACGGCGGACGCCTCGTTCGTCGACGATCTGGGCGCTGACTCGCTCGACACGGTGGAGCTGGTGATGGCCTTCGAGGAGGAGTTCGGGATCGAGATCCCGGACGAGGACGCCGAGAAGATCACCCGCGTCAAGGAAGCCGTGGAGTACATCGAGACGCACGGGAAGAAGAAGTAGGCGGGCGCGGCTGAGGCCGCGCCGGCCGTGGAGGCAGATTGAACAGGCGGGTTGTCGTGACCGGGATCGGGCTGGTGTCCTCCGTGGGCATCGGCACCGGCGCGAACTGGAGCGCGCTCCTCGCGGGGCGCAGCGGGATCGGGCGCATCACGCGCTTCGACGTCTCGAACTTCTCGACGCAGATTGCGGGAGAGGTGCGGGACTTCGACCCGCTGCAGTTCGTCGAGAAGAAAGATGTCAAGAAGATGGACATCTTCATCCAGTACGCCATCGCGGCGTCGCAGTTCGCGATGGACGACAGCGGCCTGTCGATCACGCCCGCCAACGCGGATCGGGTCGGCGTCTACATCGCCTCCGGCATCGGCGGGTTCTCGACGATCGAACGCGAGCACCGCGCGCTGCTCGACGGCGGCCCGCGCCGCATCTCGCCGTTCTTCATCCCCTCCGCCATCATCAACCTCGCGTCGGGGCAGGTCTCCATCCGGTTCGGCGCCAAGGGGCCGAACTCGGCGACCTGCACGGCGTGCTCGGCGTCGGCGCATGCCATCGGCGACGCGATCGAGATCATCCGTCGCGGCGACGCCGACGCGATGATCGCCGGCGGCTCGGAGGCCGCCATCACGCCGATGGGGGTCGGCGGGTTCGGCGCCATGCGCGCGCTGTCGACCCGCAACGACGAGCCGGCCCGCGCCAGCCGTCCCTTCGACCGCGACCGCGACGGCTTCATCATCGGCGAGGGCTCGGGTGTCGTGATCCTCGAGGCGCTCGAATCGGCCCAGGCGCGCGGCGCGCGCATCTACGCGGAGCTGGTCGGCTACGGCATGTCGGCCGACGCCTACCACATCACCGCGCCGTCCGAGGACGGCGACGGCGCCGTGCGCGTCATGCGGATGGCGCTGCAGCGCGCCGGGGTGCCGCCCGAGGCGGTCGACTACATCAACGCGCACGGCACCTCGACGCCCCACAACGACCGCCTCGAGACGCTCGCGATCAAGAAGTGCTTCGGCGAGCACGCGCGCCGGCTGGCGATCTCGTCGACGAAGTCGATGACCGGCCACCTGCTCGGCGCCGCCGGCGGCCTGGAGGCGGGCATCACCGCGCTCGCGGTGTACCACCAGGAACTGCCGCCGACGATCAACCTCGACAACCCGGATCCCGAGTGCGATCTGGACTACGTCCCGCACACCGCGCGCAAGGCGCAGGTCACCTACGCGCTGTCGAACTCGTTCGGGTTCGGCGGCACCAACGCGGCGCTGCTCTTCAGGCGATTCGAGGGCTGAGGGCCTCCACCAGGGCGGCCAGCCCCGGGGCCACGGAGGCCGCCGAGAGCGCCGAGGCCACAGCGGCCGCAGAGGGTTGGAGGGTTCGCAGGCGGCGGGGCTCATCCGCCGCCCGCTGCAATCTCCCGTAACCTCCGGTTCTCCGTGTCCTCCTTGCCCTCCGTGGTCTCTGTGTTCTCTGTGATTCCCCGTACCTCCATTAGAATTGGAGGGCAATGAAGATTGCCGTCTGCATCAAGCAGGTCCCCACGCGCGAGTGGCAGCCGAGGCTGGCCGAGGACGGCCGGAGCATCCGCGAGCAGGACGTCGCCTGGGAGCTCAACGAGCCGGACGCGTACGCGCTCGAGGCGGGGCTGCGCCTGCGCGAGCAGCACGGCGGGGACGTGGTCGTCTGCGCCGCGGGTCCCGATCGCGTGCTGCCCGTCATCCGCGAGGCGCTCGCGCGCGGCGCGGACCGGGCCATCCATGTCGCCGATCCCGCGCTCGGCCAGGCCGACGCGATGGCGATTGCCGAGGCGCTCGCCGGCGCGATGCGCGACGAGGCGTTCGATCTCGTCCTCACCGGGCTGCAGTCCGACGATCAGGGACACGGGCAGACCGGCGTCGCGCTGGCCGCGCGGCTCGATCGGCCGCACGCGACGATCATCATGGACGTCCAGATCGCCGACGGGCGCGTCCGCGTGAAGCGCGAGCTCGAAGGGGGCTGGTTCCAGTGGGTGATCATGCCGATGCCCGCGGTGCTGACGATTCAGAGCGGCATCAACCAGCTGCGCTATGCGACGCTGAAGGGCATCATGGCCGCGAAGAAGAAGGAGATCCGCACCGTCGCCCCGGCCGCGCCGGTGCGGCCGCGGATCGAGATCCTGTCGCTCCACGTGCCGGCGAAGTCGAAGCGCATCGAGATGCTGAACGGGACGCCCCAGCAGGCGGCCGCGACGCTCGTGCGGCGGCTGCGTGACGAGGCGCGCGCGATCGACTAGCAGGCGGCGGATCGTTTTTCTCGCGGAGCGGCAGCGGACATGGTTCTCGTCATCGCAGAGCAGAGAGACGGCGCGGTCAACCGCGCGTCGTGGGAGGCCATCGCGGCGGCGCAGCAGCTGGCCGGGGACGCGCCCGTCGTCGTGGCGGTCGCCGGCGCATCGGCGGCCGGGGCCGCGGCGGAGCTGGCGGCGGCGGACGTGCGCGAAGTGGTCGTGCTCGAATCGCCCGCGCTGCAGGCCTACACCGCCGACGGCTGGGTGCTCGCGCACACGGCGGTGATTGCCGACACGAACCCGGAATGGGTCGTGCTGCCGCACACGTACCAGACCCGCGACTTCGCGCCGGCGCTCGCCGCCCGCCTCGACCGGACGCTCGTCACCGACTGCACGGCCGTGCGCCGCGACGGCGGCTCGGTCGTGCTGACGCGGCCGATGTACCAGGGCAAGCTCGCCGCCGACGTCCGGCCGCTCGGCGAGCCGCCGTGGCTGCTGACCTGTCAGATCGGGGCGTTCCGCGCCGATGCCGCACGCCGCGGCGCCGCGCCTGCTCCCGTCCGCACGCAGGAGGTCGCGATCGATGCCGGCGCCATCCGGCAGCAGCCGGAAGCGCCGTTCCGCGAGGCGAAGCAGGCCGTCGACCTGTCGCAGGCCGAGCGGATCGTCGCGGTCGGGCGCGGCATCAAGGGACCGGAGCACCTGCCGCTCGCGCAGCAGCTCGCCGAGGCGCTCGGCGCCGAGGTCGCCGCGTCGCGGCCGATCTGCGACGCGGGCTGGCTGCCGATGGAGCGCCAGATCGGCAGCTCGGGCCAGACCGTGGCACCGAAGCTCTACGTCGCCGTCGGCATCTCCGGCGCGATCCAGCACGTCGTCGGAATGAAGGGGGCGCGGACGATCGTCGCCATCAACAAGGATCCGGAGGCGCCGATCTTCGAAGTCGCCGACTACGGCTACGCCGGCGACCTGTTCGAGTTCCTCCCGGCCTTCACGGCCGCGTTGCGCGGCTCGTAGCCGCGGGCAGCGCGCGGCACGCGCGCGGTTGGCGCGCGTCGGCGCGGAAGGCGGAGCACGGAAGAGCGCACCATGGAGCGCGAGGTCCTCGAGGTCGACGTCCTGATCGTCGGCGGCGGTCCCGCCGGACTGTCGGCGGCGCTCCGGCTGGCCCAGCTGCAGCGCCAGCACGGCGGGGACGCGCTGACCGTCGCGGTGCTCGAGAAGGGGCGCGAGGCCGGCGCGCATCTGCTCTCCGGCGCCGTCCTCGACACGTCAGCGCTCGCCGAGCTCGTGCCCGACTACCGCGAGCGCGGCATGCCGATCGAAGCCGACGTTCGCGAGGACCGCGTCTACCTGCTCGACGGCGGGGGCAAGATCCGGGTGCCGACGCCGCCGCCGCTGCGCAATCACGGCCATCTCATCATCTCGCTCAACCGGTTCGGCCGCTGGCTCGCCGGACTGGTCGAAGAGGGCGGCGTCGACATCTTCACCGGCTTCGCCGGGACGGACATCCTGTTCGAGGACGGCCGGGTTGCCGGCGTGCGGACGGGCGATCGCGGCATCGCGCGCGACGGCAGCCGGCGCGCGGTGTTCGAGCCGGGCGTCGACATCCGCGCGCGTGTGACGCTCTTCTGCGACGGCGTGCGTGGCAACCTCACCAAGCAGCTGGTCTCCACGCTGCGCCTTGACGAGGGGCGTGATCCGCAGCAGTACGCGATCGGATTGAAGGAGCTGTGGGAGATCCGGCCGGGCCGGTTGGAGGCCGGAACCGTGATCCACACGCTCGGCCATCCGTTGCGCGCGGAGGAGTTCGGCGGCGGGTTCATCTACGCGCTCCCCGAAGGACGCGTGGCCGTCGGGCTCGTCGTCGGCCTCGACTATCACGACCCGCTGTTCGATCCGCACGCCGCCTTCCAGCGGTTCAAGCTCCATCCGTTCGTCGCCGACCTGCTGCGCGGCGGTCAGCTCCTGAAGTACGGCGCGAAGGCGCTGCCCGAGGGCGGCTGGCACACCGTGCCGCGATGCTGGATGGACGGCGGGCTCATCGCGGGAGACGCCGGCGGCTACCTGAACTCGTTCCGCCTGAAGGGCATTCATCTGGCGATGAAGACCGGGATGCTCGCGGCCGAGACGGCCTTCGAGGCGGTGCGCGCCGGTGACACGTCGGCCGGCCGGCTGCAGGCGTACGAGGCGCGCATCGCGGCGAGCAACGTGCGCGCGGAGCTGTATCCGGTGCGGAACGTCCACCAGGCGTTCGGCTACGGCCTCATCCCGGGCCTGGCGTTCTCGGCCTGGACGGTCCTGACCGGCGGACGCTGGCCGGAGCGGATTCGCGGGCGTGCGGGACACGAGCGCATGCAGACGCTCGACGAGTACTACAGCCACCATCCGGCGTCGCTCGAGCCGTCGAATGCCGTCCGTCCGGATCGCATGCTGACGTTCGACAAGCTGACGAACGTCCACTATTCGGGCACGCGCCACGAAGAGGATCAGCCGTCGCACCTGCTGGTCCAGACCGAGGTCTGCTACACACGCTGCGGCCCGGAGTACGGGCATCCCTGTCAGCGCTTCTGTCCCGCGAACGTCTACGAGATGCTGCGCGAGGGCGACCGGCTGCGCCTGCAGATCAACGCGTCGAACTGCGTGCACTGCAAGACGTGCGACATCGAGGATCCCTACCAGGTCATCACCTGGGTGCCCCCCGAGGGAGGCGGCGGGCCTCAGTACGACGGGTTGTGACGACGCGCGAGGAACCGGCCTGGACCCGCTCGCGATCGAAGCGGCTGCAGGCCTCGATCATCGGAGCCCTGGGCTATCCGACCATCGCGTTGCTGGGGCGCAGCTGGCGCTGGCGCGTTGCGGGGCAGGAGCACCTGGACGGCATCCTGGCCGCCGGGCGCTACCCCGTGATGGCGTTCTGGCACGGCCGCATCCTGCCGTCCATCTACTACTACCGTCACCGTGACATCGTCGTGATCACCAGCGACAACTTCGACGGCGAGTGGATTGCGAAGATCATCCACCGGTTCGGGTACACGACGGCGCGCGGATCGACGTCGCGCAACGCCGCGCGCGCCGCGCTGCGCGCGAAGCGGCGCATGGAAGAGGGGCACGCGGTGGGCGTGACCGTCGACGGACCGCGCGGCCCGGCGCTCGTCGCGCAACCGGGGGCGGTGTGGCTGGCGAAGGTGACCGGCAATCCGATTCTGCCGTTTCACATGGAGGCCGATCGGCACTGGACCGCGCCGAGCTGGGACGCGACGCAGATCCCGCTGCCGTTCAGCCGCATCGCCGTCGTCATGGGAGAGCCGATGACCGTGCCGGCGAACGCCGACGACACGCAGCTCGAGGCGAAGCGTGTCGAGCTCGAACAGCGCCTGATGGCGTTGAAGCCGCAGGCGCTGGCGCTGTTGCGCAAGACCTGATCCGACCCGATCTGACCTGATCCGACATGCTCGTCATCTCCAGCCCCGACTTCGCGAACCACCTGACGCCCCCCGGTCACCCCGAGTCGCCCGAGCGCGGCGATGTGCTGGAAGCGCTGGCCGACGCCGCGGCCCGGCGCGGCGTGCGCGTGAGTGCGCCGCGACGCGCCACGCGCGAAGAGCTGCGGCGTGTGCACACCGAGGCGCACGTCCGGCGCATCGAAGAGACGGCCGGCTCCGCCGTCGCGCTCGACGCCGACACGTACACGTCGCCGTCAAGTGCCGATCTGGCGGCGCTGGCGGCCGGCGCGGTGCTGCAGGGCGTCGACGAGGTGCTCGCCGGGCGCACGCGACGCGCCGCGGCGCTCGTGCGGCCGCCGGGGCATCACGCGGAGTCGGCGCGCGCGATGGGCTTCTGCCTCTACAGCAACGTCGCGGTGGCGGCCGCGCACGCGCTCGCGCAGGGCGTGAGCCGGGTCGCGGTCGTGGATTACGACGTGCATCACGGCAACGGCACGCAGGAGATCTTCTATGCCGATCCGCGGCTCCTGTTCGTGTCGGTGCACCAGTTCCCGTTCTATCCGGGAACGGGTGCGGTCGACGAGATCGGCGAGGGCGAGGGCGCGGGCAGGACGGTGAACGTGCCGCTCGACGCGGGCGCGACCGACGGCGACTACCTGGCCGTCTTCGAGCGCGCGGTGCTGCCGGTCCTGCACGAGTACGAGCCGGAGCTGCTGCTGGTGTCCGCCGGGTTCGACGCGCACGAGCGGGACCCGCTCGCGCAGATGCGGGTGACGGGCGAGGGCTTCCGGCGCATCGCCGGTCTCCTGCGGGACGCCGCGGATCGGCTGTGCGGCGGGCGCCTGGTGCTGGCGACGGAGGGCGGGTACGCGCTCGACGCGTTCGCCGCGTCGCTGGACGCGACCCTGCAGGTGCTCGAGGGGGCCGAGCCGGCCACGCAGCCGGACGACGCGCTGCGGCGGCCGACGGGGCGCGCGGATCGCGCGCTGGCGGCGCTGCGCGCGGCCCAGGCCGGCCGATGGCATGAACTATAATTTTTCCGTGGCTGACTACCGTCCGCAGGATCTCGACCGCAAGTGGCAGGCGCGCTGGGCCGAGGCGCGCGTCTTCGAGCCGACGGAGGACCCGTCGAAGCCGAAGTTCTACTGCCTCGAGATGTTCGCGTATCCGTCGGGCCACGCGCACGTCGGACACGTCCGCAACTACATCATCGGCGACGTCATCGCGCGCACGAAGCGCCTGCGCGGCTTCAACGTGCTGCACCCCTTCGGCTGGGATGCCTTCGGCCTGCCCGCGGAGAACGCCGCGATCAAGCACGGCATCCATCCCGAGGTCTCGACGTTCGGCAACATCGCCCACATGAAGGGGCAGCTGCAGCGGCTCGGGATCAGCTACGCCTGGGATCGCGAGTTCGCGACCTGCACGCCTGAGTACTACCGCTGGAACCAGTGGCTGTTCATCCGCATGTTCGAGCGCGGCCTGGCGTACCGCAAACGCTCGACGGTGAACTGGTGCCCGGTGGACCAGACGGTCCTCGCCAACGAGCAGGTGGTGGACGGCGCCTGCTGGCGGTGCGGCACGACGGTCGAGACGCGCGACCTCGAGCAGTGGTTCCTGAAGATCACGCACTACGCCGACGAGCTGCTCGCCGCGCTCGACACGCTGACGCGCTGGCCCGAGAAGGTCCTGACCATGCAGCGGAACTGGATCGGGCGCTCGGAAGGCGCGCGCGTCCGGTTCGCGCTGGCGGAACCGATCGGCGGGACCGACGGCATCGAGGTGTTCACCACCCGCATCGACACGATCTGCGGGTCGACGTTCGTGCTCATCGCCCCGGAGCACCCGCTGGTCGAGCCGATCGCGGCCGCCAGGGAGGACGGCGCGGCGTTCCGCGCGCAGGTGAACCGGTTCCGCACCCAGGATCGGACCGCGCGGATCTCCGGTGAGGTCGAGAAGGAAGGGCTGTTCACCGGGCGGTTCGCCGTCAATCCGTTCACCGGCGAGCAGGTGCCGATCTGGGTCGCCAACTTCGTGCTCGGCGAGTACGGCACGGGCGCGGTGATGGCGGTGCCCGCGCACGACCAGCGCGACTTCGAGTTCGCACGCAAGTACAGCCTGCCCATCCGCGTCGTCGTACGGCCGGCGGACGGGGAGGCGGCGAACCCGGACGCGCTGGAAGAGGCGTACTCGGACGACGGGGTGCTGGTGGAGTCCGGCGAGTGGAGCGGCCTGCCGTCGGCCGAGGCGCGCGCGCGCATGACTGAGCACGCGAAGGCGAAGGGCTTCGGGGAGGGCACCGTCCAGTACCGGCTGAAGGACTGGGGGATCTCGCGCCAGCGCTACTGGGGCACACCAATCCCGATGGTCTACTGCGAGCGCGACGATATCCAGCCGGTGCCCGACGACCAGCTGCCGGTCGTGCTGCCGAAGGTGGCCGAGTTCACCGGGCGCGGGGCGTCGCCGCTCGCCCAGGTCCGCGAGTTCGTCGAGACGACCTGTCCGAAGTGCGGCGGGCCGGCGCGTCGCGAGACCGACACCATGGACACCTTCGTGGACTCGTCCTGGTACTTCGACCGTTTCGCCGATCCGCACAACGACACGCTGCCGTTCGACCCGGCGAAGGTGAAGTACTGGCTGCCGGTCGACTTCTACAGCGGCGGGATCGAGCACGCGATCCTGCACCTGATCTACTCGCGCTTCTTCACGCGGGTGTTCCGCGATCTCGGCCTGCTCGATCACGACGAGCCGTTCCTCCAGCTCCTCACGCAGGGCATGGTGCTGAAGGACGGCAAGGTCATGTCGAAGTCGAAGGGCAACGTCGTCGACCCCGACACGATGATCCAGAAGTACGGGGCCGACGCGCTGCGGTTGTACGTGATGTTCGTCGCGCCGCCCGAGAACGAGATCGAGTGGACCGATGCCGGCCTGGAAGGCAGCTATCGTTTCCTCGCCAGGGTCTGGCGGTTCGTGGACACCTGGTGCGAGGCGGTCCGGGGCGTGCCGCTGCCGACGGCCGCCGGGGGAGACGCGCTGGAGCTGTCGCCCGCGGAGCGGACGCTGCGCCGGCGGACGCACGAGACGATCCGGCGTGTCACGGCGGACATCGAGGAGCGGCAGCACCTGAACACCGCCGTGTCGGCGATGATGGAGCTCGTCAACGACCTCTACGCGTTCGCGCCGCCCGACGACCGGAAGGCGGGCAGCGATGGCGACCGCGTGGAGCGCCGGTCCGTGTTGCGCGAGGCGATCGAGGCGCTGGTGCTGATGCTGTCCCCGTTCGCGCCGCACACGGCGGAAGAGCTGTGGGAGCGCCTGGGCCACGAGGGCGGCCTGGCGGCCGCGGCGTGGCCGACGTTCGATCCGGCGGTGGCGAAGGCCGAGACGGTGGTCGTGCCGGTGCAGGTGAACGGCAAGTTGCGCGGGCGCATCACGGTGTCGCCGGAAGCGACGGAGGCGGAGCTGCGCGAGGCCGCGCTCGCCGACCCCGCCGTGCAGTCGCACATCGCGGGGAAGACCGTGCGGAAGGTGATCGTCGCGCAGGGCCGGCTGGTCAGCGTGGTGGTCGGATGACGCGGCGGGACCTGCTCGCGCGGGCGCTCGCGGCCGCCGCGGCCGGCGCGGCGGCCGGCTGCGGCTACTCGCTGGCCGGCCGCGGATCGTTCCTGCCGGCCCACATCCGGGTGATCGGCATCCCGCCGTTCACGAACACGACCGCCTTCTACGAAGTCGGGCAGGTGTTCACCGAGCGCGTCCGCACGGAGTTCATCAGCCGCGGCAAGTACAAGGTGCAGCCCGACACGGTCGGCGTCGACGCGGTCCTCAACGGCGAGATCCTGTCGCTGCAGATCGCGCCGAGCAGCTTCTCCGAGGACCAGCAGGCAAGCCGCTACGTCATCACCGTCATCGCGAAGATCCAGTTCCGCGACGTCACGGCGAACCGGGTGATCTGGGAGAACCCCCGCTGGGCGTTCCGTGAGGAGTACGACGCGGCGGCTGCCGTCGACGCGCTGGATCCGAACGCGTTCTTCGGTCAGGACGCCACCGCGCTCGACCGCGTCGGGACGGAGTTCGCGAAGTCCGTGGTGAGCGCGATTCTCGAAGCGTTCTAGAGCCGGCCGGTTGGCCGCGCCGGCGGTCGTCCTTCGTGCGCCAGATCCCGATCGATCAGTTCCGCAGCCAGATCGCGTCCGGCAACACGGACCCCGTGTACGTGCTCGCCGGCGACGACGACCACGAGAAGTCGGCGCTGGCGCTGGCGCTCGGCGAGATGGTCGAGCCCGATCTGCGGGCGTTCAACGTCGAGCGGCTGTACCCGACGGACAAGGACGTGACGCCGATGTCCGTGGCGGAAGCGGCGCGCACGCTGCCCATGCTCGCGCCGCGGCGCGTGGTCGTGGTCCTCCAGGCCGAGCGGCTGCTGAATCCGAGGCGCAAGCGGGGAAGCGACGGGGAGGACGAGGGCGACGGGGGCGGGCTGGAGCCGCTCATCGCCTATCTCGAGTCGCCCTCGCCCTCGACGACGCTGCTGTTCGTCTTCTCCACGCCCGAGTCGGGACGCCCCGACGAGCTGCCGCTGCAGCGGAACCTGCGCATCACCAAGGCGCTGCTGAAGGCCGCCACGGTCGTGCTGTGCAGCGGCCTGGATGGAGGGAAGGATCCGGCGCGCTGGATCGTGGCGCAGGCAGAAGCCGCCGGGCTGTCGGTCGATCGGGCGGTGGTGTCGAAGATCCTGCAGGTCACCGGCGGCGAGCCGGGGCGGCTGCGGGCGGTGATGGCCCGGCTGGTCCTGTTCGCGCAGGGCGCCGGACGCCTCACGGCCGAGCACGTATCGGCCGTGGCCGGCACGCCGGTCCATCACGGCGACGACTGGGCGCTCGTGCGCGCCATCGAGCAGGGGGACACCGCGAAGGCGCTGCGCGAGCTGCAGGCCGCGCTGGACGCCGACGGCGTGCCGTACCAGATCCTGGGGCAGATTGGCTACGCGATCCGGACGCCGCCGCCGCGCGGACGGTTTCCCGCCCGCCGGGTGCCCGCCGCGGTGGACGCGCTGCTGCGGACGGACATCGCGCTCAAGACGTCGGCGGGGGATCCGCGTGTGCTGCTCGAGCGGCTGATCGTGGAGCTGTGCGGGTGAGCCCGGCGCGCGGGCGCGCCGGGCATCCGGCCGTGGGCCGTGCGGGACGTCAGGCGGCCGACTGGGCGCGCGTCAGGCGCTTCACCAGCCGCGACTTGTAGCGGGCGGCGGTGTTGCGGTGGATGATGCCCTTGTTGGCCATCTTGTCCACCAGCGAGAACGCCTCCTTCAGTCCGGTCGCCGCATCACCGGTCCGGGCATCGATGGCGGTGCGAATCCGCTTCAGCGTCGTTCGCAGACGGCTGCGCAGCTGGCGATTGTGCGCCCGGCGCTTCAAGC
Source organism: Vicinamibacterales bacterium (assembly GCA_036381155.1). GTDB lineage: Bacteria > Acidobacteriota > Vicinamibacteria > Vicinamibacterales > JAENWD01 > JAENWD01. The sequence goes on along the minus strand of DASVDJ010000153.1, from coordinate 53,666 downwards.
TCTGACGGTGGGCCTTCTCGGCCGACGAAACCTTCCTCTTCGTAGCCACTCGGGTAGTCCCTCGAACGTGCCGGCCTCGCGGGGCCGGGATGCGGGCGGCTGCCCGCCCCAACAGAACTACTCATCTTATCACGGAAAACAGGCCGTGGCGGAGGCGCGCGGCGCGTGGCGGCCGAACCGACGTTCGGCCCTGCGGGGGCCGGTGCAGCCGCCCGGTGACACCTCACACCGGGCGTTGACCTCCGGAGGTCCGATTGCCGGCGCCGGGGCAGGCACGGTGGCGGAAAGGCGCGTACGGGAACCGCCGATACGAGCGGCATGAAGGTTCGCCGCCCCCGTGCTCAAAGCGCCCGGGGACGTGGCATGCCGGTTGCTCATCAGGACGGCGTGCCGCACTCGGTACCCGTCGGATCGCTGGACGTGCTCCTCGAGACGCTGGACCTGCGCCGGCCGGCCGTGGCCGCCCACAGCCGCCGTGTGGCGGAGTACGCGCGGCAGCTCGGGGTCTTCGTGGGGCTGCCGGGCGAGGAGCTCTCCGCGCTCGTGCAGGCGGCGCTGATTCACGAAGCCGGGGCGCTCGTCGGCGGCGGCGAGGACGTCACCGCCGACCTCCCGGGCATCGACGCCTGGTGCGGGCTGTCGGAGGACGTCGCCGACATCCTCTGGTATGCCGCGCGTCCGTACGCCAGCTACCGCCACGCGCCGCTGGGCGCGCGGCTGCTGGCCGTGGCGCACGCGTTCGACGAGCTGACGCGCCCGCGCGAGTATCAGGTGCCGCTGTCGGTGGAGAGCGCCCGCATGGCGCTCGCGCGCGAGGCGGGCCGCCGCTTCTGTCCGGCAGCCGTGATCGCGTTGATGGGGTGTGCGCCGGAGCCCGGCGAGGCGCCCGACGGATGCGGCGTCGAGCTCGCGCTGCCCGACACGCCCGCGCGGGCCGTCGACCTCGACGGCCTGCTGCCGTTCCGCGGCTATCGCCGCGTCACGACCTCGTAGTCCCCCTCGGGCTTGCGGTCGGAGTAGCGGGGCACCTCGCGGCCGTTGATGATCTCGACCACCTTGTAGATCACGCGCCGCGGCCCCACGCGGATTTCCGTGACGGACTTGATCTTCCTGACGTAGTTCTGCGTCTCGCGGTAGGGCGGGATGCGGCCGTACCGATCCACCGCGCCGGGTCCGGCGTTGTAGGCGGCGAGGGCGAGCTCCGCGTTCCCGTCGTAGCGCTCCAGCAGCCGCTTCAGATACCGCACTCCGCCGCGGATGTTCTGCGCCGGGTCGAAGGGATCGGTGACGCCGAGCTCGCGGGCGGTCGCCGGCATCAGCTGCATCAGGCCCATCGCCCCCTTCGACGACACGGCGTACGGGTTCCAGGCGGATTCCACCTGGATGACCGCGCGGACCAGGTCCGGGTTGACGGCGTGCTGCGCGGCCTGGCGCTCGACGATCGCCTCGATGGCGGCACGCGTGGACGGGTGGATGGCGTCGGCCCGGACGGTGGTGCGGATGGCGTCGTTCCCGCCGACCGCGTAGCTCACGTCCGTGTTGCCCGCCCGGGCGGGGCGGTCCGAGATCACGAGTCTGCCGTTCGCGTCTCGCCAGGCGTAGATGTCTGCCCGGGCCGAGACAGCCTGCAGGAGCACGCCGACCGCGATCGCGATGCCGAACAGCCGTGGAGTCACGAGGTTACCGCTCAGAAAGGCGAGGCGCGCCGTGTACGGACGTCGCCCGCTGCGGTACCTATCGGCAGATTGGGTGCCAGGGCTCAGGTCGGATCAGGTCGGATCAGGTCGGATCGGATCGGGTCGGATCAGGTCCCGCCCGCGCTGGTGCCCCCTTGGCGCGGGCGGATCAGGTCCGCTGATGTGCAGTCGCGGGCAGGCCTCAGGACCCTGCCAGCATCTTCTCGACGACGGTGCGACCCTCGGCGAGCATGGCGTCGATCTTCGACGCGTCGCGGCCGCCGGCCTCGGCGAAGTCCGGCCGTCCGCCGCCGCCGCCACCGACGATGGGGGCGAGCGCCTTCACGATGTTGCCCGCGTGCACACGGCCCTTCAGGTCCGGCGTCACGGCCGCGACGATGGAGACCTTGCCCTCGCCGCTGTCGGAGGCGAGCACGACGATGCCCGAGCGGATCTGCTGCTTGACGGTGTCGGACAGCTCGCGCAGCGCGTGCTTGTCGAGCCCGGCCACGGACCGGAACACGGCCGTCACGCCGTTGATGTCCACCGTGTCGCCGTTGGCGCCGGCGCCCTGGCCCGCGCCGCCGGCCGCCAGGCGGACCTTCAGCTCCTGGACCTCGCGGGCGAGTCTGCGCGCCTCCTGCTGCAGCCGCGCGATCGCGTCGGGGAGCTGGCTCTCGCCGACGTTGAGCGCCCGTGTCACCGATTCCAGGGTCTCGCGCTGCCGTTGCGTCGCGGCAAGGGCCCCCTCGCCGGTGAGCGCGTCGATCCGGCGCACGCCGGCCGCGACGCCGCTCTCCTGGACGATCGTGAACAGGCCGATGTCGCCCGTGGCTCGCGTGTGCGTGCCGCCGCACAGCTCCATGCTGAAGCCGGGAATCGACACGACGCGCACGCGGTCACCGTACTTCTCGCCGAAAAGCGCCATCGCACCCGACGCCATCGCCTCGTCGAGCGGCTTGACTTCGGTGCCCACGGCGGCGTTGCGGAGGATCTGCTCGTTGACGAGCCGCTCGATCTCGCGGAGCTGCGCGTCGGTCAGCGGCGCAAAATGCGTGAAGTCGAAGCGCAGGCGGTCCGGGGCGACGAGCGACCCGGCCTGCTTGACGTGCGGCCCGAGCACCTGGCGCAGCGCGGCGTGCAGCAGGTGCGTGGCCGTGTGGTTGCGGCGGGTCGCATCACGCGTCGCTTCGTCGACGTGCGCGGTGACGGTCTGACCCTCGGCCAGCTCGTCGAGCACGGTCACCTTGTGCGCCCGCGGAAGACCGGCCCCGAGGCGCACGACGGTCTCGACCTGCGCGATGACGGCGCCGGCTTCGTTGCGCAGGTCGCCGCGGTCCGAGATCTGGCCGCCCGACTCGAGATAGAAGGGCGTGCGATCGAGCAGCACGAATCCGTCCGCGCCGGCCGGCAGCGTGCGGACCTGCCGGCGCCTGGCGTCGAACAGCGCGATCACGCGCGCACCGGGCACCTCCGTGGTCGTGTAGCCCTCGAAGACGTCCCCTGCCGCGCGCAGCGCGCCGGCCGCCGCCTCGTCGGCGAACTGCGGCTCCTCCGCGCGGCGGGTGTCGAAGGCGCTCTTCGCGCGGGCCTTCTCGCGCTGCGCCTCCATCGCGCGGTCGAAGCCCTCGCGGTCGAACGCGAGCTTCCGCTCGCTCGCGAGGTCCTCGATGAAGTCGAGCGGCAGGCCCCAGGTGTCGTAGAGCCGGAACGCCTCGTCTCCGGGGACGACCCCGCCGGACGCGGCGGCCGTGTCGAGCAGCTCCTCGAGACGCGGCAGCCCGCCGGTGAGCACCGCGTCGAAGCGCGCCTCCTCGGCCCGGATCACCTGGGCGATCGTGTCGCGGCCCGTGCGCAGTTCGGGATAGGCGTCGCCCATGTGCTCGACGAGCACGTCGGCGAGACGGTGGAGGAACGGCTCGGTCAGGCCGAGCCGCCGCCCGTGCCGCATCGCCCGGCGCATGATCTTGCGCAGCACGTAGCCGCGCCACTCGTTGCTCGGCAGCACGCCGTCGGCGATGAGGAAGGTCATCGCGCGCAGGTGGTCGGCGACGACGCGCGTCGAGACCGCGTGCGGCGTCATCTCGCGCGCCAGCGCCTCGGGCGTCTCGCGGCCGCCCGCCTCGCGCTCGATGGCGGCCAGCAGCGGTGCGAAGACGTCGGTGTCGTAGTTCGACGGTGTGCCGCGCATCACCGCCGCGATGCGCTCGAGCCCCATGCCGGTGTCGATCGACGGCGTCGGCAGCGGCTGCAGCGAGCCGTCGGGCTGCCGGTCGAACTCCATGAAGACGTTGTTCCAGATCTCGACGAAGCGGTCGCAGTCGCAGGCCGGGCCCAGGCAGACCGGCGCGGAGCAGGGGAGATCGGCGCCGCGGAAGTAGTGGATCTCCGAGCAGCGGCCGCACGGGCCCGTGTCGCCCATCGACCAGAAGTTGTCGGCGGCGCCGAGCTCGGCGATCCGCTCGGCCGGCAGGAAGTCCCGCCACCGCGTCGCCGCCTCGTCGTCGCGCGGGATGCCGTCCTCGCCCCTGAAGATCGTCGCGTACAGCCGGTCGGCCGGAAGACCCCACTCCCCGGTCAGCAGCGCCCACGCGAACCCGATGGCGTCGTGCTTGAAGTAGTCGCCGAAGGAGAAGTTCCCGAGCATCTCGAAGAACGTGTGGTGCCGCAGCGACGGCCCGACGTTGTCGAGGTCGTTGTGCTTCCCGCTGACGCGCATGCACTTCTGCGAGCTCGTCGCGCGCGTGTACGGGCGCGTCTCGCGGCCCAGGAACACGTCCTTGAACTGGTTCATCCCCGCATTGGTGAAGAGCAGCGTCGGGTCGCCGTGCGGGACCAGCGGCGAGCTGGGGACGATCCGGTGCCCGTGGCGCTCGAAGAAGCGGAGGAACGACTGGCGGAGCTCGGACGAAGTCATGATCCGTCCATTCTAGCGTCCCGGCCGCCCGTGCTTCTCCAGCGCACGCCGGATTCGATCGCCGTCGAATCCCTGCGCGAGCAGCCAGCGGGCCAGTCGGGCGCGGTCCCGGGGATCGGCGGGAATCGGCGATCCGCGCAGCCGGCGGGCGATGGCGTCGGCAATCTGGCGATCCTCGTCCACGTCGGCGAACACGCCCGCGACCGCACGCTCGGCGGTCTCGGGATCGACGCCGATGGCCTGGAGCTGTCGCAGCACGCGATGGCGGCCGCGGCGCCGGATCGTCGTCTCGTGGCGCGCCCGGGCTTCGGCAGCCCGCCGGTCGTCGAGCAGCCCGTCGGCCTGGAGTCCGGCGATCGCCTCGTCGATGGCCTCGGGAGGGAACTGGCGGCGGCGCAGCCGGAGCCGCACCTGGGCGGCGGTCAGCTCCCGGGCGGCCAGCCAGCGCAGCGCGAGCACGCGGGCGGCGGCCGGCGACGGGTCGGGGGGAGCGGAGGGGACGCGCACGCTCTCACTCTGGTGCGGGCGCCGTGCGGAGTCAACTGGCTGGTGCCCGCACAGTACCGGTACGGGTGTCAGACAGCGGTACGTTCCGAGACTAGCCGCGTCCGAATCGCGTGATCTGGGGGGCGCCGCCGGAGACGGCACGCGCCATCTGGTCGCGCGACTCGTCGGCCGTCGTCGAGATGCCCTGGACCTTGAGCTTGAACTCGTCCTTGTTCGACGCCCAGCGGAGCGCCTCGTCGTAGGTCACGAGCTTCTGCTCGTACAGCGCGAAGATCGCCTGGTCGAACGTCTGCATGCCGTACTGCGACGTGCCCGCCGCGATGGCGCCGTGAATCAGGTGCGTCTTCTCCTTGTCGACGATGCAGTCGCGGATGAAGGGCGTGGTGATCATGACCTCGACCGCCGCGACGCGGCCGGACGAGTCGGCCCGCGGGAGCAGGCGCTGCGAGATGACCGCCTTCAGCACGCTCGCCAGCTGCATGCGGATCTGCTTCTGCTGGTGGGGCGGGAACACTGCGATGATGCGGTTGATCGTCTCCGTCGCGTCGAGCGTGTGCAGCGTGGAGAAGACCAGGTGGCCGGTTTCCGACGCGAGCAGCGCGGTCTCGATCGTCTCGTGGTCGCGCATCTCGCCGACGAGGATGACGTCGGGGTCCTGGCGCAGCGCGCTGCGCAGCGCGTGCGCGAACGACCGCGTGTCCACCGAGACCTCGCGCTGGTTGACGATCGACCGGTTGTCCTTGTGCAGGAACTCGATCGGGTCCTCGACCGTCACGACGTGCGCGCAGCGGGTCGCGTTCACGTGATCGACCATGGCGGCCAGCGTCGTCGACTTGCCGCTGCCGGTGGTGCCGGTCACGAGGACGAGCCCGCGCTCCTCAGACGCGATGGACTTCAGGACCTGCGGCAGCCCCAGCTCGTCGATCGTCCGGACGCCGACCGGGATGACGCGCAGGACGAGGCCGATGGTGCCGCGCTGCTGGAAGACGTTGCAGCGGAAGCGGCCCAGGCCCGGCACGCTATAGGCGAGGTCGATCTCGAGGCTGTCCTTGAACTTCTGCCGCTGCTGCGTCGACATGACCGCCGCGGCCATGCTGACGGTGTCCTCGTGGTCGAGCCGCTTGCTCTCGGTGGCGGGCACCAGCGCGCCACGCACGCGCATCATCGGATAGCTGCCGACCTTCAGGTGCAGGTCCGACGCGCCGGCCTCGACGGCGATCTTGAGCAGGTCGTTGATGTGCATCCCGGAACGGTCCTCTCCCCTGAAATGTCGGCAGGAACGGGAGCGGACGTTAACCGGGCGGGGTGTCGAGCGGGGGAGTGCGGGGGGCGCCCGGTCGGGCGCCCCCTCGAACCGTCAGTGCTGACGAGTACTAGCGGGCCGACGCCGTCCGGGCGCCGTCGCGCAGCCGCGACTCCTCCTCGTACACGTACGTCAGCCACCCGTGCGTGTCGGGCAGCACGCCGTTGACGATGTCGAAGAAGGTGTTGCGGATGGCTTCGGTGACCGGGCGCGCGCCGGTCCCGATCGGGATGCGGTCGATGCTGCGGATCGGGGTGACCTCCACGGCCGTGCCGCAGAAGAACGCCTCGTCGGCCAGATAGAGCATCTCGCGCGGGACGACCGTCTCCCTGACCTCGTACCCGAGCCCGCGGGCGATCGTGATCACCGAGTCGCGCGTGATGCCGCCGAGGATGGACGACTGCAGCGGCGGCGTGTAGAGCACGTTGTTGCGCACGAGGAACAGGTTCTGCCCTGAGCCCTCGCTGACGTTGCCGCTGACGTCGAGCGCGATCCCCTCGGCATAGCCGTCGAGCACCGCCTCCATCTTGATCAGCGTCGAGTTGGCGTAGTTGGCCGTCGCCTTCGCCAGCGCGGGGAACGTGTTCGGCGCGGTGCGGTTCCAGGAGCTGACGCGGACGTCGACGCCCTGCTCGAGGGCGCCGGCACCCAGGTAGGCGCCCCATTCCCACACGAGCACCGCGGCCTCGACCGGACACGGCATCGGGTTGACGCCGAGCTGGTTGTAGCCACGGTAGAGCAGCGGCCGGATGTAGCAAGCCTTCAGCTCGTTGGCCCGGATGGTCTCGAGGATCGCCTGCTCCCAGCCGGCGGCGTCGAGCGGCGAATCCATCCGGTAGATCTTGGCGGAGTCCAGCAGCCGGGTGATGTGGGCATCGAGCCGGAATGCCGCCGAGCCCTTGGGCGTGTCGTAGCAGCGGGCCCCTTCGAAGACACCGGTCCCGTAGTGGACGACGTGCGACGCGATGTGGATCTTCGCGTCGGCCCAGTCCACCAACGAACCGTTCATCCAGATTTTGCCCGTTCCGAAGCTCATGGCTGCTCCTTCCCGCGTGCCGGTGCCGCGCGGACGCGGACCGGGGGGATTGGAGCTGCCGGACGGACGAAGGGGTCGGTTGGCAACTGCAACCCGGTCCGGTATCCGGACGGGCGGCCACTCAGCGCGGCAAGAGCCAGATTAGCGTACTACTGCGACTCCCCACAAAAGGGGCAGCGGTCGGAGCGGGCGTGCAGCGGCTTGCGGCAGTGCCAGCAGAACCGGGCGGGCGGCGTCTCGCGCGCGCGCAGCCGGCTGTGGATCTCCTGCAGTTGCGGCGACCCTCCGGCCACCGGTGCGGCGTGGGCCACACCGGCCCGCGTCACCCGCCGGCGGCCATCCCGGCCGAGCGCCAGGACGTCGGCGAGCAGATCGGAGGCGCGCTGGTACCGGGCGCTGACGTCGGGGGCCATGGCCCGCATGACGATGTCGTTCACCGGCTTCGGCAGCTTCGGGTTGCGGGTGCGGGGCGGCGTGACCAGCTCGCCGGTCATGAGCCGCGCGAGGTCCGCCGGCGTCGGCGTCTCGTACGGCAGGTTCCCGGTGAGCATCTGGTACATGGTCACGCCGAGCGAGTAGAGGTCCGAGGCGAAGACCGCCTTGCCGTGGAACTGCTCGGGAGCCATGTAGGGCGGACTGCCGATCACGGTCGTGCCGTGCGCGGCGATCTCCAGCACCCGCGACGTGCCGAAGTCGGCGACCTTCACGAGCCCCTGCTCGTTGACGAGCACGTTGCCGGGGCGCAGGTCGCGGTGGATGACGTTCTGCCGGTGGGCGTAGTCGACGGCGTTGGCGATCTGGACGGTGACGTCGAGCGCCCGCGTCAGGTCCAGCGCCCCTTCCCGCGCGATGATCGTCTCGAGCGTCTCGCCGGCGACGTACTCCATGACGATGAAGAAGACGCCGTCCTGCTTCTCCGCCGTCACCACCGAGACGATGTTGGGATGACTGAGGCTGCCGAGCAGCCGCGGCTCGTGCAGCAGCTCGCCGAGATCGAGGTTCTGCTGCCGGTGGGGGACCTTGATGGCGACCTTCTTGTCCAGCCACGTGTCCTGCGCGAGATAGACGGTGCCGAACCCTCCGCTGCCGAGCGGCGCGAGGATCTTGTACTTGCCGACAGCCTGGCCCCGGAAGAACACGAGCGGAAGTATAGGTCAGGATCAGGTCGGATCAGGTCTCGCGCCTTCGCCCGCGCCGATCTCGCCGCGGGCTCCGGCGCGATCAGGTCCCGCCTCGCCCGCGCCGATCGCGACGCGGGCTCCGGCGGTCACAGCGAACCCCAGTGATGCATGAGCACCGTCAGCGCCACGAGCGGTGCCGCGTCGGCGCGCAGGGTTCGCCGTCCGAAGGAGACCTCACAGGCGCCGGCCGCGCGCGCGGCGTCGAGCTCCTCGGGGGCCCAGCCACCTTCGGGGCCGATCAGCAGCGAGGCCGTCTGCGGCACGCCGTCGGGGATGCCGCCGCCGGAGGCCGCCGCGGGCTCGACGGCCAACAGCAGCGGACGCGGCAGATCCCGGATCGCGTCCGCGAACGGCACCGGCGGCGCGATGGACGGTACTACCGCGCGGCCGCACTGCTTCGCGGAGCTGACCGCGATGCGGCGCCAGCGCTCGACGCGGCGCTCCGGGTCGCCGCGCCGCGCCGCGATCTCCGTCCGCGCCGTCACGATCGGCTGAATCGCCGCCGCGCCCAGCATCGTCGCATCGCGCACGACGTCGTCGAAACGGTCTCCCTTGATCAGCGCCGCCGCGAGCGTCACCAGCACCGCCGCTTCCGGCGCCGCAGCCCTCGCCGGGCCAACCCGGAGCGACGCCCGCCCTCGAGCGGCGTGCTCGACGTGGGCCGTGTGCTCGCGCCCGCGTCCGTCGAACACCCGCACCTCGTCACCAGGCTGCAGTCGCAGCACCTGAACGAGATGGCGCGCCTCGTCCTCGGGGAGCTCGACGAGCTCGCCGGGAGCGGGGAGGTCGGGCGCGTGGAAGCGGTGCATAGGGTGAATCTTGTAGCTGGCAGCTGGCGACTGGCGGTGGGCAGCTGGTGGCTGGCAGCCCGGGGGAGTTCAGCCCCCGGTGTGCCCGCTCGCGGCCGCCCCACTCAGCCGGTATGCTTCGCCGTCAGCCGTGCCGCGCGCCACTCGCCCTCGTCGCGTGTTTCCGCCACGTCGAGCCTGGACGCGAACGCGGCGAGCACGTCGTCGAGCTCGCCCGCGAGGATGCCGCTGACGATCAGCGCGCCGCCGGGGCGCACCAGATCCGCAATCCGCGAGGCCTCGCGCTGCAGCAGCGCGCCGGTGAGGTTCGCGACGACGAGATCGGCGGGCACCAGCGGGTCGGCGGCGAGGTCGGCCTGCCGGATGGTGAGGCCGCCGGTGATGCCGTTCAGCCGCATGTTCTCCTCCGCGTTCCGCAGGGCCTCCGGGTCGAAGTCGACGGCCTCGACCTCCCCGGCGCCAAGGCGCAGCGCGGCGAGCGCCAGCACGCCAGACCCCGTGCCCAGGTCAAGCACGCGCCGGCCGGTCATCGGAAGCTCCTGCAGCAGGGCCAGGCAGAGCCGCGTGGTCTCGTGGTGACCGGTGCCGAAGCCGGTGGATGGGTGGACGATGACGAGCGCGCCGTCCGGCGCGTCGGGGACGTCCCATGGCGGTGCGACGGTGACGCGGCCGATGGTGACCCGCGTCAGGTCCGACTGCGAGCGCGCCGCCCAGTCCTCGTCCTCGATCTCGCTCGCGCGGACGTCGATCCCGAGGGGCCCCAGCTCCGCCTCCAGCCGCGCACGCGCCTCACCGGTGGCGGCGGCGTCCGCGAAGAACACGCGCCAGACCGGCCCCGCGTCGCCGTCCATCTCGTGGACGGCCGACGGTGCCGCCTCGTCAAGCGCGAGCGCGGCGCGATCGAGGAGATCGGGCGCGGGATCGGGACCGGGGAAGTGGAGGTCGAGGACCGGAATGCGGCGCGGCACGTGGTCAGCCGAAGATGTCCTTCACGCGCTCGAACAGGTTGCGGTCGTCCTCGTCGCGTTCGGCGCGCCGCGGCTCGAACTTCTCCGGCGGCAGCACTTTCGCCAGCTCCTCGAGCAGCCGCCGCTGCTCCTTGGTGAGCTTGCGCGGGACGGTGGCCTGCACGGTCACCAGGAGGTCGCCGCGTCCGCGGCCGGAGACGTCGGGCATGCCCTTGCCGCGCAGCCGGAAGGTCGATCCGGTGGGGCTGCCTTCGGGCACCTTGAAGGTCTCGGGCTCGCCGAGGACCGACGGAATCCGGATCTCGCCGCCCAGCGCCAGCGTCGTGAAGTTCACCGGGATCTCGCAGAACAGATCGTTGCCGTCCCGCCGGAAGAACTCGTGCTCCTGGACCTGCACGACGACGAAGAGGTCGCCGGGCGGGCCGCCATGCAGGCCCGGTTCGCCTTCGCCCTGGAGCCGCAGCCGCTGGCCCGTCGCGATGCCGGCCGGAATCTTGACCGTGAGCTTGCGCGTCTTCGTGACGCGCCCCTCGCCACGGCAGGTGGAGCAGGGGGTGGCGATGATCGTCCCCGTGCCGCGGCACTGGCCGCAGGTGCGGGCGACGGTGAAGAAGCCCTGCTGGTACCGGAGCTGGCCCCGCCCGTGGCAGGTCGGGCAGGTGGTGGGGCCGGTGCCGGGAGCGGCGCCGGTGCCGTGGCACGTCTCGCAGCGCTCCGCCCGCGGGAACTGGATGGTCGTCTCCGTGCCGCGGGCCGCTTCCTCGAACGAGATCTCGAGGTCGTAGCGGAGATGCGCCCCCTGCTGCGGCCCCGCGCGCCGGCGGGATCCGCCGCCGAAGAACTCGCCGAACCCGAAGATGTCGCCGAGGCCCGAGAAGATGTCCTCGAAGCCGGTGAACGCACTCGGGTCGAATCCGACGCCCTGCCCGCCGACGCCGGCATGGCCGAACCGATCGTACGCCGCCCGCTTCTGCGGATCCGAGAGCACCGCGTAGGCCTCGGCCGCCTCCTTGAACTTCTCCTCGGCTTCCTTGCTGCCCTGATTGCGATCCGGGTGGTACTTGAGGGCGAGCTTTCGGTACGCCGACTTCAGCGCGGACTCCGAGACGTCCCGCGGTACCCCAAGGACTTCGTAGTAGTCGCGCGTGCTCACGCCTTGGCCACCTTCACCATCGCCGGGCGCAGCAGCCGATCACCCAGGCGGTAGCCGGTGCGGAAGACCTCGAGGATCTCGCCGTCACGATGGCCGTCGGCCGGCTCCGACGCGACCGCTTCGTGGAGGTGCGGATCGAAGTCGGCCCCGAGCGCATCAATCCGCGTCACGCCACGCTGCGCCAGCAGGTCCAGGATCTGCCGGTGAATGAGCTCGACCCCCTGACGATAGGCCTCGGCTCCTTCCGGGCCGGCCTCGGCCGACAGGGCCCGCTCGAGATTGTCGACGATCGGCAGCAGATCGATCAGCACGCTCTCGGCGGCCCGCTCGATCATCTCGCGACGCTCGCGCTCGACGCGCTTGCGGTAGTTGTCGAACTCCGCCGCCGTCCGCATCAGACGGTCGCGCAGCGCGTCGCGTTCCTGGAGCAGGGGAGCGAAGTCGAGCGTGTCGCCGGCCGCGGGCGTGTCGTCCGCGCCGTCGGTCGCGCCGGTGTCTCCGGAATCGCCGCGGGCTTCCTGCCGTTCCGGATCGCCGTCGTCCGGCTGCGGCTGCTCGCGTGCGTCGTCCCGTTCGTCCGGGCGTACGTCAACGTCGTTCACATCGGAATTCATGATGTCGTGTTCCCGTCAACGGCGGCGCCGGGCGACGGCGCCCGGCGCGCGAAACTTCAGTTCGTGGTTCCGAGTGCGGCGTCCAGCGCGCGCGCAGCCGTTTCGACCACGCTGATCGCGCGGGAGTAGCGCATGCGGGTGGGGCCGATGACGCCGACGCTGCCGGCCCCGGAGTTGTCCAGGTACGACGCGGCCACAAGGCTGAACGGCTTCAGGTCGGGCAATGTGTGTTCAGCGCCGATGACGACGGCCAGCCCCGGCGCGTGGAGGTACTCGCCCAGCAGGCGAACGAGCCGCTGCTTCTCCTCGATCATCGCCACGAGCGAGCGCAGCGTCTCCAGCGGCAGCTCCGACGGCTGCTGCGACGCGTCGGCCAGCAGCGACGCGGTGCCCTCGACGTAGATGGCGGTCTGGCGGCTGCGATCTTCCAGCGCACGCTGGGCGAGCGTGTACGCCCGCGCCATCAGCTGGTCGTAGACGCCGCGCGCCTCCTGCAGCCGCGCGAGCAGGGCCGAGACGACCTGCTCGACCGGAAGGCCGCTGAACTCGCGGTTCACGTACTCGGCGCCGCGGCGCAGCTCCTCGGGCGACAGCGGCTCGCCGGTGTCGACGACCTTCTGCGTGATCTGGCCGCTGGTGTCGAGCGCGACCACGAGCACGCGCGTACTCTCCAGCGAGACGAATTCGACCTTGCGCAGCTTCTGGTCCTCGGCCGGCGGCGCGACCGCGAAGCCGACGTGGCGCGACTCGGCGGAGAGCAGGCGCGAGACCCGCGCCAGCAGCGGGTCGAGCGACTGTTCCTCGGAGGCGGCGTGGCGGATGGCTTCCTCGATCTCCGGCCGCCGGGTCGTCCGGCGCGATTCGAGGAGCAGATCGACGTAGTAGCGGTAGCCGCGGTCCGTCGGGACCCGCCCCGCCGACGTGTGCGGCTGCCTGACGAAGCCGTCCTCCTCGAGCCGGGCGAGCACGTTGCGAATCGTGGCGGCCGACACCCCCAGCGCACCGCGGCGCGCGATCACGATCGACGCCACCGGCTCACCCGTGGCGATGTACTCGCGAACGACGGTGGCGAGAATCCGGCTCGAGCGCTGGGGAAGCTGTGTCCGGCCCATTAGCAGTCGCTCTTCAGGAGTGCTAACCTCCAGAGGTCAATTATAACCGGACATCGGCCGGAATCCCCGGCAGGTTCGGGAGTTCCGGCGCGCCGGGCGCGGGGCGTCGCCCTATAATCCGTGCCATGGAAGCCGTCTACCGCGAGCTCGTCGCCGCCGCCGAGCGCGGCGAGCCGGTTGCGCTGGTCACCATCGTCCGCGCGCACGGGTCGACGCCGCAGCGGGTCGGCGCGAAGATGCTCGTCTTCGCCGACGGCCGGACCGTCGGCACCATCGGCGGCGGCTGCTACGAGAACGACGCGTTCTGGAAAGCACGCGAGGCGCTGGCCGCGGGTCGCGCGCAGCTCGTCCACTACGAGCTCACCGACGACCTCGCCGAGGAGTCGGGGCTGATCTGCGGAGGGCAGATGGACGTCTTCATCGAGCCGGTCGAACCGACGCCGCACCTGTACATTCTCGGCGCCGGACATGTCGGCGGCGAGCTGGGGCAGCTGGCGCCGACGGTCGGCTTCAACGTCCATGTCGTCGACGACCGCGAGAAGTTCGCGAACCGCGAGCGGTTTCCCGATGCCGTCGAGGTCGTGGCTGCGCCGCTCGTCGAGTGGGTGCAGTCGGCCTCCCTCCCGCCCACCGCGTACATCGTCGTCCTGACCCGGGGACACCGCCAGGATTTCGACGTGCTGCGCGCGCTGGCCGATCGGCCGTTCCGCTACGTCGGACTCATCGGCAGCCGCGCCAAGGTGGCGAGGCTGACCGACGCGCTGCTCGATGCGGGTGTCTCGGCCGACTGGCTCCGGACCCTGCACGCGCCGATCGGACTCGACATCGGCGCGGTCTCGCCTCAGGAGATTGCGGTCGCGATCACCGCGGAGCTGATTGCCGTGCGCCGCGGCCGCGCGGCGGCCGAGCAGCCCACGGGGCAGCCGATGCAGTGGACGGCCCCGCGCCTGCGCTGACGGGGCCGCTGCGGCGCAGCGGGGCCGGTGTGCGCCGCGACCGACGCCGCGCGCCGCGTGTCAGCGGTGAATCTCGCAGACCTGGCTCGGCTCGGTGCCGCTCAGGAACGCCTCGTTGAACACCCGCGGGCAGATCGGCGTCGCCAGCTGGCCCGTGTCGCGGTCGATCACGATGTGGACGATGCCCTCGGGCTCGGCGAACCGCTGATCCTGATGGCCGGCCAGCGCGCGCGTCATGAATGCCGTCCAGATCGGCAGCGCCGCGCGGCTGCCGCTCAGCCCGAGCGGCTCGTTGCTGTCGATCCCGACCCACACCACCGCCAGCAGTTCCGGCGTGAAGCCGACGAACCAGGCATCGCGCAGGTCGTTCGTCGTCCCTGACTTGCCGGCCGCGTCGAGCGTGAAGCCGCGCGCCCGCGCCGACGCGCCGGTGCCTTCCGACAGCACGCTGCGCATCATGTTCGTGACCAGGTAGGTCGTATCGGGGCGTGCGACGCGGCGCGGCGGCTGGTCCGGCGCGACGCGCGACTCGCCGCCGGCCACCACGCGCGAGAGCACGCGCAGCGGGCGCAGCAGGCCGCCGTTCGGGAAGATCGTGTAGGCGGTCGCGATCTCGAACGGCGAGGCCTCGAACACGCCGAGCGTGATCGAGGGATAGGCGCGCGCGTCGGTCCCGACGCCGAGCCGGTCCCAGAGTGCCGCCACCCGCCCGAAGCCGACGCGCTCGGCCACCTTGATCGTCCCGACGTTGCGCGAGAAAGCCAGGGCGCGCCGCAGCGTGATGGTGCCGTCGTACTCCCCCTCGTAGTTGCCGGGCGTCCACTCCTCGTCGGTATCCGTGTAGAACGACGTCGGCTCGTCGGCGACGAGCGTCGCGGGGGTCAGATCGGCGCGGCCTTCCTCGGCCGCGAGCTCGAAGGCCGCCAGGTAGACGAACGGCTTGAACACGGAGCCCGGCTGGCGGCGCGCCATGACGGCGCGGTTGTACTGGGACTGGTTGTACGACCGCCCGCCGACGAGCGCGAGCACCTCGCCGGTGCGGGGATCGACCGCGATCAGCGCCGCCTGCGCCTTGCCGGCGCGCCGGCGCCGCTCGAGCAGCCGGTCCACTTCGGCCAGGCCCTCGCGGACCGCGTCCTGCGCAATCCGCTGCAGGTGCACGTCGAGCGTCGTGTAGACGTCGAGCGACGTGCCCGACGCGAGCACGCCCGGCGCGTTCTGCTCCAGGCTCTGCGCGACCAGGTCGACGAAGTACGGCGCCTGCGCGTCGAGGGCGCGCGCGACCACGCTGACCGGCTCGGCCGTCGCCTTCGCCATCACCTCCGGCGTCAGGAATCCTTCCTCCGCCATGGCGCGGAGGACGACGTTGCGGCGCTCGCGGCAGCGGTCGTTGTTGTTGAAGGGGGAGAGCAGCTGCGGCGACTGGATCACGCCGGCAATCGTCGCCGCCTCCGCGACGGTGAGGTTGGCGATGTCCTTGCCGAAGAACAGGCGGGCGGCCTCGGCGACGCCGTGAATCGCGAACGACCCGCGCTGCCCGAGATAGACGTCGTTCAGATAGAGCTCGAGGATCTCGTCCTTCGTCGCGCGCCGTTCGAGCACGATCGCCATGAACTGCTCGAGCAGCTTGCGCTTCGGCGACCGGCGCCCGGCGGCCTGCTCGGCGGCGAGCTCCTCGGTCAGGAAGAAATTGCGCGCGAGCTGCTGCGTGATCGTGCTCGCGCCCTCGAGGTACGGCTTCCGGCGCGAGATGTTGTTGACGATCGCGCCGACGATCCGGATCGGGTCGATGCCCGGATGGTCGTAGAAGCGGCGGTCCTCGATCGCCAGCACCGCCTGCACCATGTGCGGCGGAATGGCGGACAGCGGCACCCGCCGTCGCTTCTCGCGTCCGCTGCTGATGAGCGCGGTGAGCAGGGGCGGGTCGAGCGTCACACGTGGCACGCGCGTGTTGCCGGCGTGCAGCGCCGCGATCCGCGACGCCGTGTCGCCGCCTCGCGCCGAGGTCTGCAGGCGCACGCGGACGACCTGGCCCTTGTGCGTGCCGTCGCGCGGCACCAGCACGATGGTGTCGCGCTCGATGGTGAACTCGCCGGGACGGCTGACCTGCGCGCGGTGCGCGTAGCCCAGGTCGTTCAGCCGATCGACCAGCTGCCGGTTGCTGATCGCCTGGCCCGTGTAGAGCTCCAGGGGCCTTGCGTAGATGCGGGGGACCGTGCGGACGCGCTCGCCGTCGAGCCGCGCGTCGATCTCGCGGCTGAACTGGATCCAGTAGTAGCCCAGCACGCCGGTGAGCAGCACGGCCGACGCGAAGGCCACCACCAGGCCGCCAAGCCAGAGCCGGCGTGGTATGCGGACGATGACGCCGCGGAAGCCCTGACGCCGGCTGGTCCGCCTCGTCGCTCGCGCCATTGTGTCAGATGGTGATGACCCAGTGTGCGCCGGCATCGAGCGGCAGCTCGGCCGACAACCTTTCGACGAGCGCGGTCCCGTAGCGGTTGAGGAAGCCGACGAACCCGAGCGTACGCTCCTGGGGCTCTCCGCCGGGGTAGGCCTGCGCCTGCACGTGCCTGAACTGCCGCCGCAGCGTCTCGTCGCGCCGCTTCGCTGCCTGCACCACCTTGCCGCGCAGCGTCTTCAGGTCGTGCTGCATTTTCCCGAGCGTCGAGCGTGCCGCGCCTTCGAGCGTGGGGTCGATCGCGGGGACGGCGCGAATCACTGCCTCGAGTCGCGCATCGATCTCGGCCTCGGCCTCCTGCAGGGTGCGCTCGACCGAGGGGGGCAGCTGCGACTGCAGGAGCTCGTTGAGCGCGCGCTCGTCGCGCGATGCCAGCGCCGGCAGCGGAATCCGGTAGCGGGTGAGGAACCGCATGCCCGCCGAATCCAGAATCGTCGCGGTCGCGCGCGGCTGCATGAGCGGCATGGGCACGCCGAAGGCGTCGTAGACGCCGCGCAGCTGCCCGAGATACGCGAGCTCGTTCGGACCGGCCACGTACGCCGCGGTGGGGAAGAGCACGTCCTGCACCACCGGCCGCAGCAGCACGTTGGGGCTGAAGGTCTCGGGCCGTTCGCTCGCACGGGCCAGCAGCGCCCCCCGGCTGACGCGCTCGTCGCCGATCACGAAGCCGTCGCCGTCCGGCCTGATCGACCGGCGCCCGCGCTCGAGATCGAAGAGCGCCGCGGCCGCGTCGTTCGGGGTCACCTGCATGTGATACCCGCTCGATGCCAGCGCGCGGCCGGCTTCGGCCGCCAGCCGCGCCGTGCGGCCGGCCTGCTCGAGCTCGGCACGGAACACCGGCGCCGCGAACGGCTTGGCGGCCGGGTCCGACGAGTCGTACACCACCAGGCCCTGCTCGCCGAGCACCGTGTCCAGCCAGATCCCGAACGCCTCCGCGACGCCCCGGCCGGGCTGGTAGGCCTCGCGGAGCGACTCGATCAGCGAGCTGGTGAACTCGGTCGGCGGCAGCGCCGCGGCCAGTTCGTCGACGACGGTCCGGATGCCCTCGGTGTAGCGCAGGGCGGCGACCGCGCGCTCACCCGCGCCGGGCGGCGCCTCCACGGTCAGCCGCCGCAGCTGTCCGTCGGCGTCCAGCACGGCGCATGACGCGACCTCCGGCCAGTCGTGGTCCTCGGCGTCGATCCAGAACACCGGCACGGCGCGGACCTGGTGCTCCTCTTCCAGCCGACGCGCCAGCCGGATGGCGGTGATCGCCTTCAGCAGCGTGTACATCGGGCCGCCGAAGAGGCCGGCCTGCTGGCCGGTGACGATCGCCACCGTGTCGGGGGATGCGAGCGCGTCGGCGCCGGCGCGCGCGGCGACCGGCGCGCCGCGCCGGTCGAGCTGCGCCGCCAGCATCGCGCCGATCGCGGCGCGCGGCCGGTCGTACGCCCGGGCGCGGTCGATTGCGGCGCGCCAGGCCGCCGGCTCGGCGGGATTGCCGGCGAACCAGCGGGCCAGCGCGGCGAAGTCGTGTGCGTAGTCGACGGCCAGACGGCGTAGCCCGGGCAGCTGACGCAGGTCGACGGCCAGGCGGAGCGCGCTGTCGGATGGAGCGGTCGGCGGGTGCACTGGGCGGTACTCTGGCACCGCGCGAAACGCACTGTCAAGGCAGACAACCGGCGGCATTGGAGCCGGTTACGCAGGCATGTTACGATCCGATGACCGCCTCTTTCGGGAACAGAAGCCGGTCGAGACGGAGCACTGCCGCTGATCGACGACGGTACCACGCACGAATTTCCGCCCGCCGCCTTCGGTCCCTTCCGGGTGTTGCACCAGGTCGGGGCCGGCAGTCTGGGGCCGGTGTTTCGTGCCCACGATCCGGCTGAAGGACGGTTGGTTGCCGTCAAGGCATTCCGGCTCGATCTGCCTCCCGAACGCGCGGCTGAGCTGGCGGCGCTCCTCGAGACGCTCGTCACCGACCAGCCGCGCCATCCCGCCATTGCGGCCGCAGTCTCCGCCGGTGTCGAGGGCAGCACCGCCTGGCTCGCCCAGGAGTACGTGCCCGGTGAAGCGCTGGACGCGGTCCTGCGCGGCTTCGGTCCGCCGCCGCCCGCCGAAGCGCTCGTCACGCTGACGCGGATCGCGGAAGCGCTGGATCGCGCCGCCGGCGAAGGCATCCATCACGGCGTCCTGCACCCGCGCGACATCCTGGTCGAGGAGGGAGGCGAAGCGCGCGTCATCGACATCGGCGTCGCACAGGCGCTCGAGCGGTGCCGCATCCGCCCGCCGGTCCGGCGCCCGTACTCCGCCCCCGAACGCAGCCAGGGCGCCTGGGACGGCGCCGCCGACATCTACTCCCTCGGCGCGATTGCGTTCGAGCTCATCACGGGCCGGCGGCTTGCCGGTCCGGGACGCCCGGCGGTCAGCTCTCCCGTCCTCTCGCACGTCGCCGCCGACGAGATTGCGGCGGCGCTGGAACGCGCGCTCGCCGTCGAGCCCGCGGAACGCTATCCGAGCGCCGCCGATCTGGTCGACGCGCTCGCACCCGCGCTCCGGACGGTCCGCAGGACCCCGAGTACGCGCAAGAAGGGTGCGCCGGTGGTTGCCGCGCCGACGCTGCCGCTCGAGGATCAGGGGCCGGAGGTCAGGGGCCAGGAGCCAGAAGTCAGGGGGCAGGGATCAGGGGCCAGGGGCCAGGGATCAGGGGCCAGGGACCAGGGGCCCGAGCTCGGGGCCGGGGAGCCGGCTGCTCCGGCGTCGCCGCCCGAGACGCCCGCGCCCGAGCCGCCGCCTGCCGAGCCCGCGGTGTCGTCGCCACCTCGCTTTCTGGCGCCGACGCCGGTCGTCACGCCGGGGGCCGATGCGGGGGCATCGGACGATCTGCCGCTCGCCGCGGCGACCCCGTCGGAGCCGCCTCGCTTCTTCCAGCTGGACGACGAGGAGCCCGCGGTGGCGCGCGCGCACGAGCCGGTGCACGAGCCGGAGCCGCGGCTTGCGCCGGCACACGAGGAGCCCGCGAGCTGGCCGCTGCTCACCACCCAGCAGCCTCCCATCGAGCGCCGGCCGTTCCTGCCCATCCTGATGGCGCTCGTCGTCGGCATCGCTGCAGGCTTCGGGTGGGGCTACTGGACCGCGTGGCGATCGCAGGGACTCCAGATGGGGTCGGGCGGCGCCGAGCCGCCGGCAGCCGTGGCCGGCACCGACACCGCGCCGGCGGCTTCCGGAACCGCACCCGGCACGGGCGGCCCCGTGACGGTCGAGGATCCGGAAGTGGTCGGCGAGCGCGGCCTGCCGCCCACGACCGCCGCCGGCGCCGCTGGACCGTCACGGTCGGGATCGGCGCAGGCGCGACGCGCGCAGCCGGCGCCACCGCCGCCGCCGGCTCCGGCGCCGAGGACCGAAACGGCGCCGCGTCCAACGGCGCCGCGCACGCAGCCCGCCACGCCGCCGCGTGAAACGGCAGCCGCGCGGCCAGCGCCGGCTGCACCCACCGGGCGGCTGACGATCCGCTCGACGCCGCCGGGCGCGCGCGTGCTGGTGGACGGCCGGCTTCGTGGACGGACGCCGCTCAACGTCACCGACCTGCCGCTGCGCGTCGTGCAGGTCACCGTCGAGCAGCCGGGGTACGCGCCCGACGAACGGCGCGTCGTGCTCAGTGCCGCGCAGCCGCACGTCGTGATCAACGCGCAGCTGACGCAGGAAGGAGTCGCCGGCGCTGCCCGCACCGGGTCGCTCGTCGTGGAGTCGCGGCCGGTCGGCGCGGCGGTCTTCCTCGACAACCGCCAGATCGGCGTGACGCCGCTGTCGGTGCCCGGGCTGACGCCCGGCACATATCGGATTCGACTCGAGCTGAACGGCTTCAACCCCTGGATCACGGCCGCGGAGGTGAAGCCCGGCGACCGGACGCGCGTCGCCGCATCGCTCGAACCGGGAGGCACACGGGAATGAACGCAGTGTTGGCGCTCGAGGACGGCACCTGGTTCCAGGGCGTCTCGGCAGGCGCGCCGGGCGAGACCGGCGGCGAGGTGGTCTTCAACACCAGCATGACGGGCTACCAGGAGATCCTGACGGATCCGTCCTACGCCGGGCAGATCGTGACGATGACGTCGTCGCAGATCGGCAACTACGGCGTGACCGGCGCCGACGCGGAGTCGCGGAAGCCGCAGGTTGCCGGGTTCGTGGTCCGCGAGGCCTCGCCGGTGGCGAGCAACTGGCGCGCCGATCAGACGCTGCGGGAGTACCTGGTCAGGCACGGGATCGTCGCGATCGCGGAGATCGACACGCGCGCGCTCACGCGGAAGCTGCGCAGCGTCGGTGTGATGCGCGGCGTCATCGCGACCGGCGTCGTCGATCCGGACGCGCTCGTGCAGAAGGCGGCGAGCCTCCCGCAGATGGAAGGCGCCGATCTGGTCCGCGAGGTCACCTGCGCCGCGCCGTACGTGTGGCACGCCGAGCAGGAGCTCGACGGGGAGTTCGTCGTCCCGCCGGAGCGCCGCGCCTCGCGCAAGCTGCGGATTGCCGCCTACGACCTCGGCATCAAGCACAACATCCTGCGCCGGCTCGCCGCGCACAACTGCGACGTGCACGTGTTCCCCGCGACCACGCCGTTCCGCGACCTGCTCGCCATCGAGCCGGACGGCGTGTTCCTCAGCAACGGGCCCGGCGACCCGGCGGCGCTCGCGTACGTCGTCGAGAACGCGCGCGGGCTGATCGAGGCCGACGTCCCGGTCTTCGGCATCTGCCTGGGGCACCAGGTGCTCGGTCTGGCCATGGGCGGCCGCACGTTCAAGCTGAAGTTCGGGCACCGCGGGGGCAATCATCCGGTGCGGAACCTGGCGACGGACAAGGTCGAGATCACGTCGCAGAACCACGGCTTCGCGGTCGACCCCGACTCGCTGCCGGCGAACGTCCAGGTGACGCACCTGAATCTCTATGACGGCACCGTCGAGGGGCTGCGGCACACGGACCGGCGCGTCTTCTGCGTGCAGTACCACCCCGAAGCCGCGCCCGGGCCGCACGACGCCGACTACCTGTTCCGCCAGTTCCTCGACGAGATCGAGAGAGCGTAGATTGCGTGCCGCGTCCGGCGCCGCGCGCCTCCTGACCACGACACCCGACTGCACATGCCTCGCCGCACCGATCTGAAGCGCATCCTCGTCATCGGCTCCGGCCCGATCGTCATCGGGCAGTCGTCGGAGTTCGACTACTCGGGCACCCAGGCCTGCAAGGCTCTGAAGGCCGAAGGGCTCGAAGTCGTGCTGATCAACAGCAACCCGGCGACGATCATGACCGACCCGGAGTTCGCCGACCGCACGTACGTCGAGCCGCTCACGCCGGAGATCGCGGCGCAGATCATCGCGCACGAGCGTCCCGACGCGGTCCTGCCGACCGTCGGCGGCCAGACCGCGCTCAACCTGGCGGTCGCGCTGCACGAGGACGGCACGCTGCAGCGCTACGGCGTGGAGCTGATCGGCGCGCAGATCGAGGCGATCAAGGTCGGCGAGGATCGGCTGCTGTTCCGCAACGCGATGCAGGAGATCGGCTGCGACGTGCCGCGCAGCGGCCTCGCGCGCTCGCTGCAGGAAGCGCTCGAGCTCGTCCACGAGGTCGGCTTCCCGGCCATCATCCGGCCGTCCTTCACGCTCGGCGGCGTCGGCGGCGGCATCGCCTACAACATCGAGGAGTTCCGCGAGCTGGCCGCGCGCGGGCTCGGCCTCAGCCCGGTGCACGAGATCCTCGTCGAGGAGTCGGTCATCGGCTGGAAGGAATACGAGCTCGAGGTGATGCGCGACGCGGCGGACAACTTCGTCGTCATCTGCTCGATCGAGAACGTCGACCCGATGGGGGTGCACACCGGCGACAGCATCACCGTCGCGCCGGCCCTCACGCTGTCGGACAAGGAGTACCAGCGGATGCGCGACGCCGCGCGCCGGATCATCCGGCGGGTCGGTGTCGAGACCGGCGGCTCGAACATCCAGTTCGCGGTGAACCCGGCCGACGGGCGGATGATCGTCATCGAGATGAACCCGCGCGTCTCGCGCTCCTCGGCGCTCGCGTCGAAGGCGACCGGGTTCCCGATCGCGAAGATCGCCGCCAAGCTGGCGCTCGGCTACACCCTGCCGGAGATCCCCAACGACATCACGCGCCTGACCCCGGCGTCCTTCGAGCCGACGATCGACTACGTCGTCGTCAAGATCCCGCGCTGGAACTTCGAGAAGTTCCCCGAGGCCGACCCGACCCTGACGACGCAGATGAAGTCGGTGGGCGAGGCGATGGCGATCGGCCGGACGTTCAAGGAGGCCTTCCTCAAGGGCATCCGGTCGCTCGAGCTGGGACGGCAGGGGCGGCTGTTCGGGTCGACGCGCGAGGGCGAGGAGCTCGACGAGGCCGAGCTGCGGCGGCGTCTGGTGGTGCCGACCGACCGGCGGATCTGGGCGCTGTTCGAGGCGCTGGAGCGCGGCTGGACGGTCGAGACGCTGCACGAGCTGACGAAGATCGATCCCTGGTTCCTGCAGCAGTTCGCCGAGCTCGTCGAGCTGAAGAAGACGGCGCAGCTCGTCGGCTTCCGCGGCATGTCACGCGACCTGCTGCTGACGCTCAAGCGCGCCGGCTTCGGCGACCAGGAGCTCGCCGGCATCCTCGGGACCGACGAGCGGAGCATCCGCGCGCGCCGTCTCGAAGAGGGGCTGGTGCGCGCCTACAAGCGGATCGACACCTGCGCCGCCGAGTTCGAGTCGTTCACGCCGTACATGTACGGCACGTTCGAGCCGTTCTGCGAGTCCGAGCCGAACGCGAAGCGGAAGGTCGTCATCCTCGGCAGCGGGCCCAACCGCATCGGGCAGGGCATCGAGTTCGACTACTGCTGCTGCCATGCGGCCTTCGCGCTCGCGGAGGAGGGCTTCGAGACGGTGATGATCAACTGCAACCCCGAGACCGTCTCGACCGACTACGACACGACCGACCGCCTGTACTTCGAGCCGCTGACGTTCGAGGACGTCATGGCGGTGATCGAGAAGGAGCGCAGCGCCGGCGCGGAGGTCGCGTGCCTGGTGCAGTTCGGCGGCCAGACGCCGCTCAAGCTCGCGCTGCCGCTGCAGGAGGCGGGCGTCGCGATGCTCGGCACGTCGCCCGACTCGATCGACCTGGCGGAGGACCGGCAGCGGTTCTCGAAGCTGCTCTGGGACCTCGGCATCCCGCAGCCGGCGAGCGGCACGGCGACGTCGCGCGCCGAAGCCCGCGAGGTCGCGGCGTCGATCGGCTTCCCGGTCGTCGTCCGGCCGTCCTACGTGCTCGGCGGCCGCGGCATGGCGATCGTCTACGACCTGGCGACGCTGGATCGCTACATGGCGGGGGCCGTCGACGTCTCGCACGAGCGGCCGGTGCTCATCGACAAGTTCCTCGAGGACGCCTTCGAGTTCGACGTCGACTGCGTCGCCGACGCGACCGGCGACGTGATCATCGGCGGCATCATGGAGCACATCGAGCAGGCCGGCATCCACTCCGGCGACAGCTCCTGCGTCGTCCCGCCGTTCATGGTCGCCGAGCGCCACCTGGCGACCATCCGCGACTACACGCGGCGCATCGCGCGCGCGCTGCAGGTGGTCGGGCTGATGAACGTCCAGTACGCCATCAAGGACGATGTGGTGTACGTGCTGGAGGTGAACCCGCGCGCGTCGCGGACGGTGCCGTACCTGTCGAAGGCCACCGGCGTCCCGCTGGCGAAGGTGGCGGCCAAGGTGATGGCGGGCAAGACGCTGGTCCAGCTCGGCATCGACGGCGACCTCGACGTCGCGGGCGTGTTCGTCAAGAGCCCGGTGTTCCCGTTCGTCCGGTTCCCCGGCGTCGACACGCTGCTCGGCCCCGAGATGAAGAGCACGGGCGAGGTGATGGGCGGCGCCGACGGCTTCGGCGCGGCGTTCGCGAAGGCGCAGCTCTCGGTGGGGCAGCGGCTGCCGGATCAGGGGCGCGCGTTCATCAGCGTCAACAACACCGACAAGCCGACCGTGCTGCCGATTGCGCGCGACCTCGCGGAGCTCGGATTCCAGCTCGTCGCCACCCGCGGCACGGCCGCGTATCTGCGCGCGCACGGGCTCGACGTCGAGGTCGTCTACAAGGTGAACGAGGGTCGGCCGAACGTCGCCGACCAGGTGGTGAACGGGCAGATCGCGCTCATCGTCAACACGCCGCTCGGCCGCGAGTCGTTCTTCGACGACCGCACCGTGCGCCGCGTCGCGATGCTGCACGGCGTGCCCTGCATCACGACCCTCACCGGCGCCTCCGCGGCCGTGGCCGCCATCCGCGCGCTGCGCACGCGCGCGCTGGATGTCCGCGCGCTGCAGGACTACTACGCGGGCAAGACGACTGCGTAGGCGACGTCACGACACACCGAGACACAGAGCGCACAGACGACGCACAGAGTCTTTCCAGATTCTCTCCGTGCCCGCTGTGTTCTCTGTGGTCGCCTTTGTGTGCTCTGTGCCCTCAGTGGTTCGTGACAGGCGCTGCGCCCTGCCACCGAACGTCCGGATCCACACCGCCTGCCCGTCCGTCTCCACCATCACCGCCCCATCGTCGTCCGTGCGATAGATCGCGATGCCGCGTGCCCGGAGCCGCTCGAGGACGCCGGGCGCGGGGTGGCCGTACGGATTGTCGCGGCCGCAGCTGATTACGGCCACCTGCGGCCGCAGCGCGTCCAGCCACCCGCCATCCGACGACGACGCGCTGCCGTGGTGGGCGGCTTTCAGGATCCGCAGCGGCGCGGGCGGCAGGCGTGACGCGAGTGCGGTTTCGACGCCGCGGCTGATGTCGCCAGGCAGCACGATCGAGACATCGCCGTAGCGCAGCTCGATCACGATCGAGTCGTCGTTGCGGACGCGCGGGCGTTCCCAGTCGGGCGGGGGAGGGTGCCACACGTGCAGCGTGAACGCGGCGCGGTCCAGGCGCAGGCCGTCGCGCACCTGCGTCCAGTCCGCGCCACGCTCGCCTGCACGTGTGCGGAGCTCACCCAGCAGCCCGTGTGAGGGGACCGGCACGCCTTCCCACACCGATCGGGGCCTGAAGTCCGAGAGCACCGCGCCGGCGCCTCCCGCGTGGTCGGGATCGCCGTGCGTCAGGATCAGCCCATCGAGCCGGCCCACGCCGCGCGCCCACAGGGCCGGCGCGACCACCCGCGCGCCGATGTCGAAGGCGGCCGCGCCGGGCAACCCGCCGGCGTCCACGAGCCAGCGTCCTCCTCCCGGCGTCTCGATGAGCGTCGCGTCCCCCTGGCCGACGTCGAGGAACGTCACCGTGAGCATCCGGCCCGCGCGCCACGGCCACGGCCATGTGGATGGCGCCAGGAGGATCCAGAGCGCGGCGCCGATCGAGAGGAGCGGGGACGTTCGCCGGATACGGGCCCGCCAGCGTCCCGGCAGCGGGTTCAGCAGCCGCCCGGCGAAACAGGCGGATAGCCCCAGCGCGTAGAGCGCGGTCACCCAGAGGGCCGGCGCGGGCACGCGTTGCGCGAGCGCGGGCCAGAGGTCGACGAGCGCGGAGCTGTCGACGAGCCCGCGTGCGGCCCGTGCGGCTACCCAGGCGGCGAGCATTGCGGCGCGAGCCGACAGCGGGTCGAGCGCGAGCAGCAGCATCGACGCGCACTGGACGACGCCCATCAGGGGCACGGCGAGCAGGTTGAGCGCGAGCCCCGCGGCGGTGACGCGATTGAAGAAGGTCGCGCTCGCGGGCAGGAGCACGAGCTCCGACGCCGCCGATGCGGCGACGACCGCGGTGGCGGGGATCAGCCACGTGCGGCGCGGGACGCGCGCCATCAGCATCGGCGTCAGCGCGACGATCGCCGCGGTGGCGCCGACGCTGAGGACGAAGCCGGGATCGACGAGGGAGAGCGGCCGCGCGGCCAGCATGACGCCGGCGGCGCACGCGAGTGCGTTCAGCGTCCAGGCACGCTGATCGAACCCGGCGAGCAGCAGGTAGACGAGCGCCATCAGGGTCGCCCGCGTCACCGAGGGGGCGGCGCCGACGAGCGCGGCATGCGCGGCAAGCGCGGCTGCGGCCGCGGCGGCCTGCCACCGCGCGCGCAGCCTGGCCATGCGCGCTGCCGCGAGCAGGAGCGCGGTGAGCAGCGCGATGTTGCCGCCGGAGATCGCGAGCACGTGATACGTGCCCGCCGCCTGCAGCCGCTCCTCGAGCTCCGGATCGAGCGACGCGCGGTCGCCGATGAGGATCGCGATCGCGATGGCCGCGGCCGTGTCGTCGATCGCGCCGACGTGCCGGCGCAGCACCGCGCGGACGTGCGCGCGGATGGCCGCGGCGG
The DNA here is from genome assembly GCA_036381155.1 of Vicinamibacterales bacterium. Taxonomy (GTDB): domain Bacteria; phylum Acidobacteriota; class Vicinamibacteria; order Vicinamibacterales; family JAENWD01; genus JAENWD01. The sequence goes on along the minus strand of DASVDJ010000153.1, from coordinate 26,685 downwards.
CCTCGGCCAGCCGGCTGCCGCGCCGGGCCGGCTCGACCAGCAGCGCGCTCTTCACGCTGCCGACGAGCACGAGCCCGCGGCGCGCGAGGTCGAGCTGGTGGTCCGGCACGCCGGCGTTCAGGTAGCGCGCGGGCCGGCGCACGCGCGCGGCGAGCCGCACGGACCGTCCGGCGCGCCACTCGGCCATCCGGGCCGGCGCCTCCGCGCCGATCACCGTCAACGCCGCCTCGCCGGGGCCCGCCGGCGGCTCGCCGTTCACCGCGACCGGACGGATCCGGATGCGGACGCCAATCGGTTCGGGGGCGGCGTCGGCGGTCAGCACGCCGTCGAACGCGATCGGGTCGCCCGTCACCGTCTGCGCCGCGAGCGACGGCACACGCGCCTCACGCTCGTCGTGCGATGCCAGCGCCGCGCCGGCGGCCAGGATGGCGAGCAGCGCGCAGCCCAGTGCCGTCCGCCACCGGCCCGGCGTCGCCGTCGCCCACACGTTCACGCCGGCGGACCCGACGAGCGCGGGCAGCGTCACCCAGACCGGCGGCCTCCACACGACGCCGGCAGCCACACCCGCCGCGAGCGCGGCGACCAGCAGCAGCGGCAGCGACCGCATGCCGCGGGTGCAGCAACGATCGTGCTGGCTCAGTTCGCGCAGGAAATCAAGAAAAACGCGACGGGAAGTGCTCGAAGCCGGCAGGACGTCGCAGATTCCGCGACGCGCCGAAGGCGCAGGAACGGCAATCCATCAATCGCCAATCCAATCGTCAATGGCCGGCGAGCGATGCGAGCCGCTCAATCCGCAAGGATCCGAAAGCACCCAATCCGAAAGAATCCGCAATCCCCAATCCGCAATCAATCCGCAATCCGCAATCCGCAATCGTCAAGAGTTCTTCACAGCCTGCCACTCCGCCTCCAACTCCTCGATCGACAGATCCTGCAGCCTTGCGCCGCGTTCAGCGACCCGCGCCTCGATTTCGGTGAAGCGCGCGCGGAACTTGTCGTTCGCGCGCCGCAGCGCCGCCTCGGGCTCGACGCCCAGCTTGCGCGACAGGTTGGCGATCGCGAAGAGCAGGTCGCCCATCTCCTCCTCGACGCGCGCCGGATCCGGCGCCGCGTTCCCGACGGCCTCGCGCAGCTCGCGGACCTCCTCGTCGATCTTGTCCAGCACGTCGGCCGCGCGTGTCCAGTCGAAGCCGACGGCCGCGGCGCGGTTGCCGTACTCGTACGCCCGCAGCAGCGCCGGCAGGGTCATCGGCACGCCGTCGAGCAGCCGCTTCGGCTTCGCGGCGCCGCCCCGCTCCGCCGCCTTCAGCTCCTCCCAGCGCCCGACGACCTGGTCCGGCGAGTCGAGCCGCGGCGCGTCGCCGAACACGTGGGGATGGCGCCGCACCAGCTTCCGCGCGACGCCGTCCACCGCCTGTTCCAGCGTGAACGTGCCCTCCTCTTCGGCGATGCGCGCGAGGAACACGACCTCGAAGAGCAGATCCCCCAGCTCTTCGCAGAGCGCCGCGGCGTCGCCGCGATCGATGGCCTCGAGCGCCTCGTAGGTCTCCTCGAGCAGGAAGGGGCGCAGGCTCCGAATGGTCTGCGCGCGGTCCCAGGGGCAGCCGTCCGGCGCGCGCAGACGGGCCATGATGCGGACGAGCTCGTCGAAACGCGCGCCTGGCGTGGACATGACGTTGCAGTATTCTAGACGCTATGCATGATCAGGCTCCGGCCCTGACCTTCACGACGTTCGTCTTCTCGCTCATGCACACGGCCGCGGTGCATCTCGGCGACGCCGCGGACCCCACGACAGGGCAGCCGGCGCCGCCGAACCTCGAAGGGGCGCGCCAGATGATCGACATCCTGGGCATTCTCGAGGAGAAGACCCGGGGGAACCTGGCGGCCGAGGAGCGGCAGCTGCTGGAACAGGGGCTGTACGAGCTGCGCCTGCGCTTCGTCGAGGTCGCCAGGGCCAGCCAGGGCGGTGAGGACACCGGCCCGCGCATCATCGTCCCGTAGCCGGATCGCGTGACCGCCGTAGTCGACACGCCGCCATCCACGCCGGGCGTGGGGCGGCTGCTGTTCCTCGGGACGGGCACGAGCCACGGCGTGCCGATGATCGGCTGCCGCTGCGCGGTCTGCACCTCCAGCGACCCGCGCGACGTGCGGACCCGTGCGTCCGCGTACGTCACCCTGCCCGATGACACGCGCCTCCTCGTCGACACCACGCCCGACCTGCGCGCGCAGGCGCTGGCGCGCGGCCTGGACCGCGTCGACGTCGTCCTCTACACCCACAGCCACGCCGACCACCTGCTCGGCCTGGACGATGTGCGGCGGTTCAATCATCTGCAGCGGTCGCGGATCCCGTGCCTGGCGGATCCGTTGACCGCAGCCGACATCCGCCGGACGTTCTCCTACATCTTCGACCACCGGGTGCCGCCCGGCGGCGGCCTGCCGGAGCTGGATCTCTTCGAGGTCTACGGCCCGTTCAGCATCGGGCGCTACGAGATCGTGCCGGTGCCGATCCTGCACGGCCGCCGGACCGTCTACGGGTACCGGTTCGGCGACTTGGCGTACCTGACGGACTGCAGTGCGATTCCGGACTGGTCCTGGCCGCTGCTGGAGGGCGTGCGCACGCTCGTGATCGATGCCCTGCGCTACCGGCCGCACCCGACGCATTTCACCGTCGACCAGGCGCTGACGGTGGTGGAGCGGCTGCGGCCGGCCCGGGCGTACTTCACCCACATCTGTCACGACCTGCCGCACCAGGCCACGTCCGGCGCGCTGCCCGACGGCGTGGACCTGGCATATGATGGTCTGTCGGTCGAGTTCGAGCTGATGCGCCAGTGACACCGCGTCCGGCCCGTGGCTCGCCCGGCCGGCGCCGATCGAGTGCCCCTCTTGGACGTCATACAGTTCCCCGATGACCCGCGGCCGCCGCGCTGGCACCACCCGGTGCTGGCGCTGGGCAATTTCGACGGGCTCCACCGGGGTCACATCAAGATCATCGAGCGGATCCGCCGCGTCGCCTCGGAGCGGGGCGCCACGGCGGTCGTGATGACCTTCGACCCGCACCCGCCCCGGATCGTGCGGCCCGACAAAGCGCCGCCGCTGCTCATGACGCGGGCCCAGCGGCTGGAGGCGCTGGAGCAGGCCGGCGTCGACGGGGTCGCGATCGTGCGGTTCACGCACGAGTTGTCCCGCTGGGATCCCGAGACGTTCGTGCGCACCGTGCTCGTCGAGTGGCTGCACGTCTCCGAGGTGTGGGTCGGCGCCAACTTCCTGTTCGGGCGCGATCGTGCCGGGAACTTCTCGCTGCTGCGCTCGCTCGGCGCCCGTTACGGGTTCCGGGCGGAGAAGATCGACCCGGTGCGGTACAAGGAATTCGTCGTCAGCAGCACGCGGATCCGCCGGCTCATCAGCGAGGGGCGCGTCGACGAAGCCGGGGCGCTGCTCGGGCACCCGTATACGCTCATCGGGGAGGTCGTCCCCGGGGCGGGCCGGGGGCGGCAGATCGGTGTGCCGACGGCGAACCTGGCCACCGGGAACGAACTGATCCCGCCGAACGGCGTCTACGCCACCACGTCCCGGCTGGACGGGGTAATCTATCCATCGGTGACCAACATCGGCGTCCGCCCGACGTTCGGTGGGGACGCGCGCCCGGTAATCGAGACCCACCTGCTCGAGGGGCCGGACGATCTGTACGGCCGGACGCTGCGACTGGGATTCGTCCAGCGCGTGCGGGACGAGCGGCGGTTCGAGACCGTGGAGGCGCTGCAGGCGCAGATCGGCGAGGATATCCGCCGCGTGCGCACGCTGTTCGACCGGATGTCGCTGTAGCGGGAGTCGAGGGAGACGCGAGACGCGTGACGTTTCATCTGGAAGCCAGCCTCCCGGCGTGCCAGGAGTTCCTCCAACCGATGGAGGAGCTGATCCGGCAGGCCTTCGTCGTCGTGGGGTTCCCGGCTGGCGAAGCATCGGACATGGCCCACGGGATCGAGCGCGTCGTCGCGAGCGGCCTCTCCGCCTCCAACTGCGGGCAGCAGATCCGGCTGCGCCTGCTGCGTGACGGCAGCCGGTTCCACGTCGACGTCGGCGCCGAGCACCTGCCGGCCGCGCCGTCGAACGTGGCGCTCATCGATCAGGTCTCCGTGCGCCGCGAGGGCGCCCGGACCACGCACCGCTTCACCCGCGAGCTGCCGCGCTCCTGAGCGGCCCGCGGCTTTCCCCGCGCATGCGTCTCTACAACACCCTGACCCGACAGGACGAGCCGTTCGCCCCCGCCACCGGCGACACCGTGCGGATGTACACGTGCGGGCTCACCGTGTACAACCGCGGGCACATCGGCAACTTCCGGACGTTCGTCTGCCTCGACGTGCTCCGGCGCACGCTGCGCCACGTCTGCGGCTGGCGCGTGCACCAGGTGATGAACTTCACCGACGTCGACGACCGCACCATCGCGGGCGCGCAGAAGGCGGGCGTGGACCTGCGGTCGTACACGTCCCGCTTCGTCGACGCGTTCCGCGAGGACGCCGCCGCGCTCGGGCTCGAGCCGGTGGAGGACACGCCGCGCGCGACCGACGAGGAGAACCTCGTCGCGATGGCCGACCTGGTGAAGGCGCTGGAGCGCAACGGCCACACCTACCGGAGCGACGGCTCGATCTACTTCCGCATCGCGACCTTCCCGTCCTACGGCAGGCTGGCGCGGCTGGACGCGGAGGGGATTCAGCCGGGCGCGCGGGTGGACAGCGACAGCTACGGCAAGGAGGACGCCCGCGACTTCGTGCTGTGGAAGGCGACGAAGCCCGGCGAGCCGACATGGGACTTCGGGCTGGGACCCGGCCGCCCGGGCTGGCACCTCGAGTGCTCCGCGATGGCGCTGCGGCTGCTGGGGGAGCCGCCCATCGACCTGCACGCCGGCGGCATCGACCTCGTCTTCCCGCACCACGAGAACGAGATCGCGCAGAGCGAAGGGGCCACGGGGAAGCCGTTCTCGCGCTTCTGGGTGCACGTCGAGCATCTGATCGTCGACAACGAGAAGATGTCGAAGTCGCTCGGCAACGTCTTCACCGTGCCGGACGTCGTCCAGCGCGGGGTGCGGCCGTCGGCGCTGCGGTACCTGCTGCTGTCCACGCACTACCGGAAGCAGCTGCGCTTCTCGTGGGACACGCTGCACCAGGCCGAGGAGGCGCTCCGGCGCCTGGTGGATGCCGTCGCGCGGCTGGACACGGTGACGCGCCCCGGGTCGCATGCGGCGATCACGGAGGCGGTGGCGCGTGCGCGGACCGAGTTCGACGCGGCGCTCAAGGCCGACCTGAACACGTCGGCGGCGCTGGCCGCGCTGTTTGACCTCGTGCGCGAGCTGAACACCGCCATCGACGCGGGCGAGATCGGCCGCGAGGACGCCGACGCCGCGCGCGAGCTGTTCGCGCACGCGGACCGCGTGCTCGGCGTGCTCGAGCTGCGGCGGCGGGAGGACGCGCAGCCGCCGGTCGACCCGGCCGAGATCGAGCGGCTCATCGAGGAACGGCAGGCCGCGCGCCGGCGGCGCGACTTCGCGACGTCGGACCGGATCCGCGACGAACTCGCGGCGCGCGGCATCGTGCTGGAGGACGGCCCGACCGGCACGCGCTGGAAGCGCCGGTAGGGCCAGACACATCACGCTGCGAGGCGGTGAGGCATGGACGCGCCCGACCTGAAGACCCCGCTGCCCGGCCCGAAGGCCGCGGCGCTCATCGCCCGCGACCGCGAGCTCGTCTCCCCGTCGTACACGCGGGACTACCCGCTGGTCATGGCGGGCGGACAGGGGGCCGTCGTCGAGGACGTCGACGGCAACCGCTTCCTCGACTGCGCGGCGGGCATCGCCGTCAACGCCACCGGCCACGCACATCCCGAGGTCGTCGAGGCCATCGTCGCGCAGGCGCGCCGGTTCCTGCACATGTCGGGGACCGACTTCTACTACGAGCCGCAGGTGCAGCTGGCCGAGCAGATGGCGCAGATCGCGCCGATGCGCGGGCCGGTGAAGTCGTTCTTCGGCAACTCGGGCACCGAGGCGGTGGAAGCCGCGGTGAAGCTCGCCAAGTACCACACCGGGCGGTTCAACATCATCGCCTTCCTCGGGTCGTTCCACGGGCGCAGCATGGGCTCGCTGTCGCTGACCGCGAGCAAGGTCACGCAGCGGCGCGGGTTCGGCCCGCTGGTGCCCGGCGTGTACCACGCGCCGTATGCGAACTGCTACCGGTGCCCGGTGGGCGCGAGCCCCGGGTCGTGCGCGGCCGAGTGCGTCGACTGGATCGAGGACCAGATCCTCGTGCACCTCGTATCCCCCGACGAGGTCGCGGCAATCGTCGTCGAGCCGATCCAGGGGGAAGGAGGCTACGTCGTCCCGCCGGCCGTGTTCCACGAGCGGCTCCGCGCACTGACCCGGGAGCACGGCATGCTGCTCGTCGCCGACGAGGTGCAGTCGGGGATGGGGCGGACGGGGAAGATGTTCGCCATCGAGCACTTCGGCGTCGAGCCCGACATCGTCGCGACCGCGAAGGGCATTGCGTCGGGCCTGCCGCTCGGCGTCTGCACCGCGCGCGCGGAGGTCATGAACTGGCCGCCCGGCGCGCACGCGAGCACGTTCGGCGGCAACCCCGTCTCGTGCGCCGCGGCACTGGCGACCATCAGGCTGTTGCGCGAGTCGCTGATCCGGAACGCCGAGACCGTCGGGACGCACCTGCTCGAGGGGGCGCGAGCGCTCATGGAGAAGCACCCGATCATCGGCGACGTCCGCGGCAGGGGGCTGATGATCGGCCTCGAGCTCGTGCGCGACCGCCAGACGAAGGAGCGGGCCGTCCAGGAGCGCAACGCCGTCGTGCAGGCCTGCTTCCGGCGCGGCCTGCTGGTCCTCGGCGCCGGTCAGAACACCATCCGCCTGTCGCCGCCACTGGTGCTGACCAGGGCTCAGGCCGACACGGCGCTTCGGATACTGGACGACGCGATCACCGAGGTCAGCTCGGGGAGGTAGGCAACGGGAAACTGGAAACAGGCAACGGGAAGGGCGCGACGGCTCGACGACGGAGTGACTCGCCGGCGCGCAGCGGCGCTCTGAGGACTGAGGGCGGGCCTCGTCAAATGCGCGGCCCGCCCGCGCCCTTCCTGTTTCCCGTTTTCCGTTCCCGTTTTTTCGCTGCGTCGCTCTTTGCAGGCGCCGCAGGTCGATGTCTCCCGCGCCCCATCTTTCCCTCGGCGAACAGGGCGAATCGCTGGCGCGCGCGGCGCTCGAGCGTGAGGGGTACGAGATTCTTGCGACCCGCTACCGATTCCAGCGTGGCGAGATCGACATCATCGCCCGCGACGGCACGTGCCTCGTGTTCGTCGAGGTCAAGACGCGCCGGAACCACGAGCGCGGCACGCCGGCCGAAGCGGTCACGCGTGGCAAGCAGCGCCAGCTGATCCGGCTGGCCAGCGCCTACCTGGCGCTCGTGCGGCCGGTGGCCGAGGCCTGTCGCTTCGACGTCGTCGCGGTCACCGTCTGGGAGGACCGGCCGCCCGAGGTCGTCATCATCCGCGACGCCTTCGATGCGTCATAATTCAGGCTCGACAGGAGGAGCGTGCCGGTCCCGAGCCGGCCAGACATGCCCGAGCTGCGCAAGGATCCGGTCACCTCGCGGTGGGTCATCATCTCCACCGAGCGGCGCAAGCGCCCCAGCGCATTCCGGCTCGAACGGTTCGAGCCGTCGGGGGACGGCGGCATCTGCCCGTTCTGCGAGGGGAACGAGCACTACACCCCGCGCGAGATCCTCTCGTACCGCCGCAACGGCGGGCCGCCGAACGGTCCCGGCTGGGACGTGCGCGTCGTCCCGAACAAATTCCCGGCGCTGCAGGTGGAGGGGGACCTCGATCGCCAGGGGGAGGGGCTGTTCGACCGGATGAACGGCATCGGCGCGCACGAGGTGATCATCGAGACGCCGGATCACCGGGCGTCGCTTGCCACCATGGAGGCCGCGCAGGTCGAGCGGGTGCTCTGGGCGTTCCGCGAGCGGATGCTGGACCTGAAGAACGACCGGCGGCTCCGGTACATCCTGATTTTCAAGAATCACGGGGCCGCCGCCGGCGCGTCGCTGGAGCACTCCCACAGCCAGCTGATCGCGCTGCCGGTCGTGCCGCGGCAGCTGCGCGACGAGATCGCCGGCGCGCGCGAGCACTTCCAACGGAAGGAGCGCTGCGTCTTCTGCGACATCCTCCGGCAGGAGCTGGACAGCCGGGTGCGGGTCATCTCCGAGAACGTCGACTTCATCGCGCTGGCGCCCTACGCGCCGCGGTTCCCGTTCGAGACCTGGATCCTGCCGCGGCGGCACGGGTCCAACTACGAGGACGCGCCGCGCCACGAGTACGCGTCGCTGGCGCGGATGCTCAAGGAGGTCCTGCAGCGGATGAACCGGGCGCTGGAGTCGCCGCCGTTCAACCTCATCATCCACAGCGCGCCGTTCACCGAGCCGGCGGGGGAGTTCTACCACTGGCACCTGGAGATCATCCCGAAGCTGACGCGGGTTGCGGGCTTTGAGTGGGGGACCGGCCTGCACCTGAACCCGACCGGTCCGGAGGAGGCGGCCGCGGTGCTGCGGGAGGTGGACGTCTGACGGGTCACATCGGCTCGGGTCAGATCAGGTCGGACGTCCGCGCGTGCGGCGCGGGCGTCGCCCGGGCGGCTGACGGCCACCGGGTGCGGACGAGCCCGGCTGTTGCGCCGCCGCCGCGGCCTGTATTACGATGAAGGTTCGTCGGATCGGTCACGAGCGGGAATAACTCAGTGGTAGAGTGCGACCTTGCCAAGGTCGAAGTCGCGGGTTCGAATCCCGTTTCCCGCTCCAACTTCTCCCTCCCGACGTTCACGGCCGGGCCGCGTCCCGGCCGGTTTGCCGTAGGGCCGGGCTCGTGACATCCCGAGACCGCGCAGCCGGATCACCAGCCCCGGTTCGTGGCGGAACCCGCGTCCGTCCCCCGGAGGGCGCCGTCGCCAAGCGGTAAGGCAGAGGTCTGCAAAACCTCCATCCCCGGTTCGATTCCGGGCGGCGCCTCCATCAACACGCACTCCAGTCAGACAAGGCCTGTTGTCAGACGCACAGCGTATGCTGAGCGTCTGCTTGACTAGCAACTGGCCCGGGTACCTGTCGAATCCCGCACCGGTCCGGTATGATTCCGGCACGACGCGCAGCGCTCGTCGACGATCCGCGTCGTAGCCGTGAATCCTTCGCCACAGCTGGTGGTTCATGACAGTCCGTCCTGGTGCCAGTTGACCGGTGCGGCTGTGTGCCATCTCCGGTTGACTCCGGGCGCGCCTGAAGGGTCACCGATATAGCCGATGGTCCCATGAGTCTGCTGGGCGTGAAGGCAGCTATTGCTGGAGCGCTCTCGGGTGCCGATGTTCACGTCGAGGTACGAAGATGGAACGGTTCTGCGTGCCAAGAGAAGTGCTTGCCAGTCGCCCTAACGAGGCCATTCTGATTGCGCGAGCCGGCGTAGCGGCGAACGCAATCTTGTCTGTTGCCAGCATGTCGGCAAGCACGATGGCCGTCGGCGTAGGTCGAGAGCGCGACATCCTGCAAGCGCTTCTGCTCATGCTCTCGTATCTGAAGGAAGCCGCTGACGTGGTCGACAACAGGCTGGCGCGCGAACTCGCCGCCGCTGGTGCAGCAGCAGGTTACCCGTCGCCACGCCCGATCTCTGAGCTGCAATCAGTGTTTTCGCGAGGGGAGGGAAGTCTGTATAGGCGACTTGCCATTGCCATTCGCAGTAAGAAGGCCTTTCACATCGACAAGGATGGGGACTCGCACTTCCACGAGTGGCTCAAGCAAGTTCAAGAGCCATACTTCTCTCCTGAGATCACGTTGTGGAGAAAGGACAGTGCGAAGCCCATTGATTGGGCATTCACGGTGTCGGCCGAAATTCAGTCATTCTTTGGTGCCAGGATTGACGAGGACAGTATTCGCGTACTCAAAGACGCACCAGGAATCGTGTTCTTGGTCGAGGCGATGGCCTGCGGCATGTTGGCAAGGGCCGGGATCGATCCCCGTACGGGGTTTCGCCGCACCGTTCGACGTCAAGTGAGGATCGAGTATCAGTTTGGTGGTCGCAGACCTGCAATCAACGAGACGGTGGCTATGACCGTGGATGCGAGTGGCGATCCTACCGGCACCATTAGCGAACTGCGGGACCGCGTAACCGAAGTGCTCGGCGGACCGCGCGCGGGGGCAGTTGTACCCGGGAGCGCCATGGATTCGCAGTCCGATGCCGACGTGGCGCTTCAGAATCCGAACGGTACAGCAAAGGCTTGGTTCGGCCCGAGGGTTGAGGACGACGCTGGCGGCGAAAGAGAGCGTTTCACAGTAATTCGTATACAAGACATGGCTCGGTGGGGAAAGGAGGTGACGAGGCGAGCTCTTGAGTTTGCCCAGTCCGTCCACCAAGGCAGAGCCATGCCGCACGACGTCGCTACGTTCATCGCATCACTCCAGCAGGACTTGGTCTATTGGGAGAAGGAAGTAGCCTACGCCGAGTCACTCAGAGACTCGGGTGTCGTGAAGATGTTCCGGTAGGGGCCGGCGCAGCCGCATGGACAACGCTCAAGCGCTGCGCGTTCTGCACGAGCACCTCAAGTCCTGGCGCGACCGAACCTGGGATGAACTCCGCGCTCGGATCGGCGAGTCGCATCACTGTGACATTGCCTCTGAGAGCGGAACACGCTACCAGGTCGAAGTCCAGGTGCTCTGGGATGACAAGCCCGATGGCGCCATCCGTGTGATTGGGTCGATTGACGACGGTGGGTGGCGTGCCTTTGCGCCACTGACCGACAGCTTCATTCTCGCGCCTGACGGATCGTTTCTCGGCGAGTAGGCCGACGGCACTGGGCGCGATCTCCTTGCCATTTCTCGCCGGCCTGCCCACAATCGCAGCGCTGAATGGCGCGCAACGTTTCTGACCCCTCCCGCCCCGGCTGGCGAGCCGCCGGCCTGATCGCCATCGTCGTAGCAGTCGTCGTCGGTCTTGCGATCTGGGCGATGGCCGTGCACCGGGCCGACTCCTCGCTGACGTACGTCGGCTCCTCGACTTGCGCCAGCTGCCACACGCGCGAGTACGACGCCTGGAAGACCTCGCATCACAGCCTGGCGATGCAGCCCGCCGAGCCGGGGCGCGTGCTCGGCGACTTCGACGACGTGCGGGTCGAGTTCGAGGGGCAGAAGACCCGGTTCTACCGGCAGGGGGACCGGTTCATGGTCACGACGGACGACCGTGACGGCGAGCTGCGCGACTTCGAGGTGAAGTACACGTTCGGTGTCGAGCCCCTGCAGCAGTACCTGGTCCAGTTCCCGGACGGACGGGTGCAGGCGCTTCCAATCGCGTGGGATTCGCGGCCGAAGGATGAGGGCGGGCAGCGCTGGTTCCATCTCTATCCCGGCGAGCGGATCGACCAGACCGACGAGCTGCACTGGACGGGCCGGCAGCAGAACTGGAACTTCATGTGCGCCGACTGTCATTCGACCGGTGTCCGGAAGGGATACGGGATGCGGCCCGAGTCTTGTGGAAATTGCTTTGGCGGCGTAAGCGCCTGCTGAACGATTGACTCACTCTACGCTCTTACGCGACTTTCTGCCATTCCTTCGCGAGGAAGGCAGGCAGCTGATGGTGCCCATCGATCTTGCGCAGCTGAATGTGACCGAAGGCGACGAGGCCATAGAGCACCGTCAGCGCGGCGTCCTCGGTGCCAAATGAAGCCTGGGTCTTGGTGCGACGACGGAATTCGCGATTGAGGTTCTCCACCGTGTTCGTCGTGCGCAGCGACTTCCACATCGCCTTCGGGAGATCGTAGAAGGTGAGGAGCTCGAGCCCGGCTTCCTCAAGGGACTTCGCCACCGCCGGACAGAGCGTGGACCACTTCTTCACGAACTCGTCGTAGGCCGCGCGTGCCGCGAGCCCATCGGCGGCGTAGAGCAGGCGATGGTAGTCGCGTTTCATTTCGGCCTGGGCGTGCTTCGGACAGTGCGTCCGCAGGTTCTCCAATTTGTGCGTCGTGCAGCGCTGGACGCGCACGCCCTCCCACTGCTTCAACGCGTGCTTCAGTCCGGCGTTGCCGTCGACAATCAGCAGCAGCGGCGCGGCGAGCCCTCGCTGTTGCAGATCGGTGACGGCTGCGCCCCAGGTCGCGCTCGCTTCCGAGGCCGCCACGCGGAGCGTGAGCACGCATTTCTGGCCGGTTTCTGTCACGCCCAGGGCCGCGAGCACGGGGACGGACACGACCCGCCGCGCCACGCGCACCTTCAGATGAAAGCCATCGAGGAACACGATCGGGTAGCGCTCCTCCGAGAGGTCGCGGCTTTGCCAGGTCGCAAACCGCGCCTTCAACCGCCCGACGATGCGCGACACCGCACTCTTCGAGAGATGGCGCTCGCCGAGCAACGGTTTCAGCGCCGTGCGGATCCGGCGGCTATTGACGCCGCCCAGATAGCAGCTGAGGATGGCCGCGTCGATCTCGCGCGTCCGACGTGCGTAGCGCGGGAGCAGCTGGCTGTGGAACTCCGTGGTCCGGCCGTCGGTGCCGGCGATGCGGCCGCGCGGTACCGTCACCGGTCGCGTCCCCTCCGGGGTGGTGATCGTCCGCTCGATGCTCCCGTTGCGATACCCCCGACGGCGGTCCGTGCGCTCGTGCGGCGCCGACCCGAGGGCCGCCGGGCCGTGTCGAGCGCTTCACGAATGTGCCGGCGGAATTGCGCTTCGATGTCCTGGCGGAACTGGAGAATCGTGGCGGGGCTTGTGCTAGTCTCCTGCATGGCGTACCTCCGTCGCCGCTGCTAACGGCGATCTGCTTTGGTCAGCAGGAGGTTACGCCATTTTCATTTTCCACAGCTCCCGGGCCGCATCCGGGATACGACGCGACGCGCGACCGGTTCCGGACGACCTGGGCGGAGATGAACGTCGCCTGCGAGGCGTGCCACGGCCCCGGCTCACGCCACGTCGAGTGGGCGAACGCGCCGCGGTGGCTGCGGTCGATGCGCTGGGACGACAACGGCCTGCCCGTGCACCTCACGGAGCGCCGGGGCGTGAGCTGGGTGATCGACCTGGACACGCTCGTGCCCGCCCGGTCGCAGCCGCGGACGACGAGCGTCGAGATCGACACCTGCGCGCCGTGTCATGCGCGGCGTGAGCAGATTGCCGAGGGGTACGTCCCCGGGGGCGTCCTGCGCGACCACTACGTGCCCGACCCGATCACGCCGGACCTGTACTACGCCGACGGCCAGCAGCGCGAGGAGGTCTACACCTGGGGATCGTTCCTCCAGAGCCGCATGGCGCACGCGGGCGTGACCTGTTCGGACTGCCACGACCCGCATGCGGGCCGCCCCCGCATGTCCGGCAACCTCCTCTGCGCGCCGTGCCACGTGCCCGCGAAGTACGACACGGACACTCACCATGGCCACGCGGCCGGCAGTACCGGCGCGCAATGCGTCGCCTGCCACATGCCGTCGACGACCTACATGCAGGTCGACGCGCGGCGGGACCACAGCATCCGGGTGCCGCGGCCGGACCGGACGCAGAGGCTCGGCGTCCCGAACCCCTGCTCGACGTGTCATGCGGACCGCGGCGCCGGCTGGGCGGCGGAGCAGGTGCGGAAGTGGCACGGCCGGGAGCCCGGCGGGTTCCAGACGTTCGCCGACGTCTTCCATGCCGCAGAGACGGGCGGGCCTGGAGCAGACGAGGCGCTGGCGCGAATCGCGGACGACCAGGCGCAGCCGGCGCTCATCCGTGCGTCGGCGCTCGGCCGGCTGGGTGAGCGGCCCGGCCCCGCGGCGCAGCAAGCGGCAGTGCGGAACCTCGCGGATGCGGACGCCGGCGTGCGCCTCGCGGCGCTCGGCGTGTTCGACGCCTTCGACCCGGCACAGCGTGCCGGCTTCGTCGCGCCGCTGCTGGACGATCCCGTGCGCGCCGTCCGGCTGCGCGCCGCCTGGCTGCTCGCTCCGGTGGCCAACGCGCTGACGGGCACCGACCAGGGGCGCGCCTTCGCGAAGGCGGCGGACGAGTTCATCGCGTCGCGCCGCCTGATGGCGGATCGGCCCGAGGCCCGGACGACCCTGGGCGTGTTCCTGACTGCACTCGGCAGACGAGACGAGGCGAAGGCGGAGTACGAGGCGGCGCTGCGCCTGGCGCCGCGCTACACGCCGGCGCGGATCAACCTGAGCGACCTGTACCGGGAGGACGGCCGGGAACAGGACGCCGCGCGTGTGCTGCGTGCGGGGCTGGATCTCGCACCGGAGGACGCCGCGTTGCACCACGCCCTCGGCCTGTCGCTCGTGCGCCAGGGACGCCGGGCGGAAGCGGTGGCGGCGCTGAAGCGGGCCGCGGACCTGGCCCCGGAGGACGCCGCGTCACGCTTCGCGTACGCCTACGCCGTGGCGCTGCACGGCGAAGGGCGCGTCGCGGAAGCGCTCGGGACGCTGGAACGCGCGCTTGCACGCGATCCCGACGATGAGGACGTGCTGTTCGCGCTCGTGACGTTCCACCGCGACGCCGGCCGGACGGACCGGGCGCTCGAGTACGCCAGGCGGATGCAGGAGGCCCACCCCGGCGACCCGCGGGCACGCGCGCTCGTCGAGTCGCTGGAACGGTAGGAGGCGTGTAGCAGGCAGCTGGCGGCTGGCAGCTGCCGGCTGGCGGCTGGCGGCTGGCAGCAGCTTGTAGCTCTCGCTGCACTCGCGCCAAGCCGCAGAAGTCCGGACTGTGCTCAGCGTGGCGCCTGAGACGCCGCCGCCGCTCCCGCTGCCGATTCTCGCCTGAACGAGACGACGGTCTCGGCGCTTTCCTTGTAGCCGTAGCGGATCGCCTTCGCGCGCAGCGTGAGCGGGCGGTCGACGAGAATGGGTCCGGTATACAGCTTCCAGCGCGGCTCCGGTCCGGTGTCGGTCGTGTAGCCGATCGACGCGCCCTGCGTCGGCACGTAAATCACCACCTCCATCGGCACGTCGAACGCCATTGTCTCCGGCCGGTCCGGATCGGTCGTCGAGCGTCGCGGGACGATGTAGGGCGGTGCGGTCTCCGGCTGGACGCCGCCGGGCCACATCCGCTGGATCATCTCCGCTTCGTTGATCAGGCCCTGGTCGCCGATGTCCGTCATCCACTCCGTTACCGCGGCGCGCATGCGTGCCAGCGTGTCGCGATGACGCGGGTCGCCGGCGAGGTCGTGGATCTGGTGCGGGTCGGCCTCCGTGTCGTACAGCTCCTCCGCGGGGCGGCTCGGCCGCATCCAGAGCGCGGGCGGGCCGGTCAGCGCCCCCTCGGCCTGCAGCCGCAGCCACTCCTGCATGATCGCGCTCTGGTTGCGGTAGATGATGTGCCCGGCGTACGGCAGCTGCGGCTCGACGTTGCGGATGTACAGGAAGCGGTCGTCGCGCGCGGACCCCATCATGTCGTACTCGATGTCCATGCGGTCGCGGGCCGCGAACACGTAACGCGGCGCCGGCTGCGCCTTCGGCCCGACGAGCACGCGTCCCTGGAGGTGTGCGGGGATCTCCACGCCTGCGAGCGCGAGGACCGTCGGCGCGAGGTCGATGAAGCTCACGAGCTCGTCGTTGACCGTGCCGGGAGCGAACGGCGGGCGCAGCGTGTCCGGCCAGCGGATCATCAGCGGCACGTGGAGGCCGGAATCGTAGAGCGACCGCTTCGCGCGGGGGATGCCGTCGCCGTGATCGGACCAGTAGAAGACGATCGTGTCATCGGCGAGACCGTCCTCCGCGAGCTGTCCGAGGAGCTCGGCGACCTGCGCGTCCATGTCGGCGATGTTGTCGTAGAGGCGCGCCAGCTCCTCGCGTACCAGCGGCGTGTCGGGGTAGTAGGGCGGCACCTGAACCGCGGCCGGATCGGTGACGAGCGGCTTGCCCCTGCGCGCAGCGCTGCCCGGGAAGGCCTGGCTCTCGTGCGTGACGGTGATGTTGAACACCGAGAAGAACGGCTGTGCCTTGTCCGGCCGGTTCCGCCAGTGGGCAGTGTTGCCGAGGTCGTCCCAGATCGTGAACGGCACGCCGAACTGGTAGTCGGTCTTGGCGCGGTTCGACGTGAAGTACCCGGCCGCGCGCAAGTACTCGGGGAACGCCTTGACGTAGAAGGGGGGCACCGCGAGGTACGGGCCCGGCAGCTCGGGCACGCGGTCCTCGGTGGTGCGCATGTGCTGCGCGCCGATCGACGTCTGGTACATGCCGGTGATGATGGCGGCGCGGCTGGGCGCGCAGACCGGCGCCGTCGTGAACGCCCTGGTGAACCGCAGCGACTCGGCCGCGAGCCGATCGAGTGTCGGCGTCCGCGCGATCCGATCCCCGTACGCGCCGAGCCGCGGGCTCATGTCCTCCGTCGAGATCCACAGGATGTTCGGACGGGTCGGTGCCGGCGCCGGCTGGGCGGACGTCCCGACTCCCCATGGCGCCGCCGCGCACACCGCGAGCACGACGGCCGCCAGCCGTCCACGCATCCGCGTCGTGGCTCGTCCGGTCATTGGCCCGGCGCGAAGAAGTACGGCGGGAATTCAGCCTGCGTCGAACCCGAGCGGCGTCTGAGGTTCTGGGAGCTCCCGCGGTCGGGCGCGAGCGGGATGTAGAGTCCGCCGGTCTGCTCCAGGGTCTCGAAGAGCTGCGCGTTCATGCGCGCGACGAGGTCGCGATGGGCGGGATCGCGGATCAGGTTGCGCGTCTCCTGCGGGTCCTCCTGCAGGTCGTACAGCTCGTCGGTGTCCCACAGGCCGTAGTAGCGGATGTACTTGTACCGCGCGCCCCGCACGGCATGCATCGCCGGTGTGTGCGGGAAATTCCGCTCCCAGTAGTACTCGTAGAGCAGCGTGTCCCGCCACGGCACCTGCTCGCCGCGCAGGAGCGGCAGGAAGCTCCGCCCGTCCAGCTCCGGGGGCGCCAGGCCGGCGGCCTCGAGCACCGTCGGCGCGATGTCGATGTTCGCGACGACCTGGTCGACCGTCCGGCCGACGGGCAGCCCGCCGCCTGCCACCAGCAGCGGCACGCGCATCGACGCCTCGTAGGCGGTCCGCTTGTCGATCAGCCCGTGCTCGCCGAACGCAAAGCCGTTGTCTCCCATGAACATCACGATCGTGGAGTCGAGCAGCCCGCGTTCCCGGAGGTGGGCGATGATCCGCCCCATGCTGTCGTCGACCGCCAGCAGCGTCTCGGCGTACCGGCGGTAGTACTCCGCGATGTCGAGGTCGCTGTGGTACGGAAAGTCGACGCCGTGCCAGCTGTTGCGCTGGTTGCGCACCCACATCGGCTTCCCCTCGTAGTTCTCCGGCGTGTCGGCCATGGTGGCGGGCCGGGTGAACGGCTTGTCGCGATAGCGGCCCTTGTGCCGTTCCGCCGGCACGAACTCGGCGTGAACCGCCTTGTGCGACAGGTAGAGGAAGAACGGGCGATCGGGGCTGCGGTCCTTCAGCCAGTCCAGCGCGTAGTCCGTCAGCTCGTCGGTGATGTAGCCGCGGCGCGGCACGCGCGTGCCGTCGACGTTGAGGGTGCCGTTCGGGCCGGGCAGATACGTGCCCTGCCCGCGGAAGCTCACCCAGCGGTCGAAGCCGGGCTGCGGCTCGTCGCTCTCGCCGCCCATGTGCCACTTGCCGATGAACGCCGTGTCGTAGCCCGCCTGCTGCAGGTATTGCGGGAAGAAGATGGTGCCGGGCGGCACGGGGTTGTTGTTGTCGACGACCCGGTGACGGTGCGCGTAGAGGCCGGTCAGGATCGACGCCCGGCTCGGCGAACACAGCGCCGTCGTCACGAAGGCGTTGCGGAGGTGGACGCCGTCGCGGGCCAGGGCATCCAGGTTCGGCGTCTCGAGCCAGGGATGCCCCATGAGGCCGAGCGCGTCGTGGCGCAGGTCGTCGACGAGGACGAAGACGACGTTGCGGGGCTGCGCGCCCGCCACGCGCGGGAGCTCCAGTGGTGCCGGCTGGCCCGCGGATTCGGCGGGTGAGTCTTCAGGCGATCGCGAGACGGTGCAGGCGCAAACCCATACCGTCGACGCGACGATGACGCCCGCCACACCCCACCGGAACACGTCTCTCCTCATGCTGCCGCCCTCGTCATGCTGTGCCGGTCCCGCAGGCGGGCAGCGTACAGGCAACCGGAGCCGTGTTCAAGCCGGCAGCGGGAGCCCGCGTGCGCGGCACGCGAGGACGGGTGCTCCGGCAGCTGGCTCCACGGAACGTCCGGTGACGAACCACGGAAGAATACGGAGCCACAGAGGAAGCACAGGGACAGACCTTCAAGGACGGTGCTCGTGACACGGCACGCATCCGCACTCGGCCGCGAGCGTGCACACCCTGTCGGGTTGACGAACTCGGCCGCTCCGGCAGGGCGATTGGAAGGCCGAATGGGACGGAATTCGCGCGGCAGGAACCTTGCCGTGCCGCCGGCGTGTCACTCGGACGGCCAGGCGCTCCATGGCGCGACGCGGGCTACCTGATGCTCACCGGCGTCGTGTCGGCACACTTCTGCCTGGTCTATGCGACAGCCACACGGTGCTATCTCGACCTCGCGCGCTACTTCGCGGGTGTCGAGCGTCTGCCCTTCCAGTTCCGGGCACTGACGGCCTGGCTCGGGGCCGGCCTGCACCGGCTCGTCGAGCCGCTGACGGCACGTGCCGGCCCGTGGCCCGCGCCGTTCGACGACACCGCGCTCGTCACGAGCACGCTGCTCAACATGGCCGCGCTGTTCGCGGCGACGGTTGCGACCGCGGCGACGATCGACCGGCTGACGGGCAACCGGCGCTTCGCGAAGCTCGCGTCCTTTCTCGTGCCGCTGATGGGGCTCTACAACTACGTGCTCATGGTCGGCAACTGGCGCCTGTCGTATCCGTACGATCTGCCGCAGCTCGCCCTGTTCGCATTGTGCCTGCACGAGATCGTCGCCGGCCGGATGGCCGGCGTGTACGCGTGTGTCACGCTCGCCGCTCTCAATCGCGAGACGGCGGTGTTCCTGCCGCTGATTCTCGCGCTGTACCGCTTCGGTCCGGCCATCGCGCTCGCTCCCTCTGGAGCGGGGACGATGCAACAGCGTTTGAGCCGCGCCATGCACGCAATCCGTGTCACCGGATCACGGACGCTTGCACACCTCGCGGCGCTCACCGCCATCGTCATCGTCGCGCGGCTGCTGGTCCATCAGATGTATGCGGGCAACCCGTTGGAGACGCAGACGCTGGTGGCCGGCGTCTTCTCCGTCGAGTCCTTCGCGAAGAACGTCAGACATCTCGGAAACCCGGTTTACTGGCCGAGTCTGTTGAGCAACTTCGCATTCCTCTGGATCCCCTTGCTGTTCGGCCTGCGGCGGGTCCGGCCCGCCGGGCTGCGCTACGCGCTGCTGGTCGCGATTCCCTGGTTCGCGGCCATGACGCTCGTCGGGACGCTGGTCGAGATGCGGGTCTTCGGCGAGCTCGTCAGCCTCTTCGCCCTCGCCATCGCCGTCATGGCGTACGACATCGCCGGCAGCACTCGCACGACCGCGGCGGCCTGAGCCGGACCGCGTCATGCCGGTCCCATGCGCCTTGCCGCGGCTTGGGCTATAGATTCACCCGGGGACCCCGGAGGGAGCGAATGCCGGTGCGCGGGGGAGTGCTGGCTGCTTTGCTGTTCGTTCTAAAGTTGGCCGCCGGTGGTTGGGGCGCCGCCGCCGGGCGGCAGGCCGACGGGCATACCTGTCCCGGGTCGACGCTCTACGATCCGGATCCCGGCCACATCTGGAACCGGGCGATGGACTGACGCCGCGGGTGACGCTCGCCACCGAACGTCCGGGCGACAATCCACAGAGAACATGGAGAACACCGAGACCGCAGAGACACAGCCACCGCGGTGTGTGGCGATTGGGCTGCGGCCCGCGAGCGGTCGTCACCCGGCCGGCCGTCGCCCGGACGTTCCAATGGGCGCGGCGCAGGCGGCGATCGCTACCGCGCCTTGAAGTGCGGGTTCTCGATGAGCCCGATCACGTTGCCCCACGGATCGGTGACGAGCGCGACCTTGATCCCCTCGCCGACCTCGGTGATCGGCGACTTCGGCTGCGCCCCCTTCTGGAGAACCGCGGCGTGGGCGGCCGCGATGTCGGGCACGCCCCAGTACGCCTCGACGCTGGTGCCGACGATGGCATCGCTGGCGGGTTGCAGCCCCAGCTCGTAGCCGCCGACGTCGAAGCCGACGTAGAACGGCTGGTCGAAGTACGGCTGCACGCCGAACACGTCGGCGTACCACGCCTTCGCCCGATCGAGATCGGGAACGCGATAGATGACGGTGCGCAGTCCCTGAAACATCGTGATCCTCGTGGCGGGCGAGCGGCGACGACCGGATACAGGCATCGGCACGCACACTCGCTCCGCGTGCTCGCGTTTGCCTGCATCCGCAGCCCTGCGAGGGGGGCGGCAGGTAGGGGTCCCTGATTGTCGGAACGGGAAGCGGGACCCCGCCAGGTACGCCGACGAAGATAGCACATCCTTCCGGCGAGCCACCAGCCCCGGCGGGGCGCGGTCACGATCCCGGATTGTCCATGACCAGGCGCATCACACGGGCCACTGCAGGCAGATCTCGTAGCCGTCCGGATCGCGGGCCCAGACCTGCCGCATGCCGTACGGCGCGGTGGCTGGCGTCGTCGCGTCGACGCCGTTGGCCCGCAGGTGCGCGCAGGCCGCGTCGAGATCCCGGCAGCCGAAGAACAGGCCGGTGTCGCGATGGGCCGCCGTGCGGTCGGGAGGCGGAGCGGCAGGGCGCCCGTCCCGCTCGTACATCGTGTTCAGCATCAGCTCGATGCCGTCGCGCCGCAGCAGCACCCAGTCCGGGTTGTCCCCCGGCTCGCTGGCGCCGGCCACAGTGAAGCCGAGCACGTCGCGGTAGAAGGCCAGCGATCGTGGCATGTCGAACACCTGCAGCAGGGGCGCGAAGCCCTCGAGTGTCGGGATCATCGGCACGACCTCCGGATTGGATGCGACAGCGCGTTGCCAGTCCGCCGCGCATCTTTGCCGGTCTGCCAGCCCGGATGCAATAGCTCGGCCCCCGCCGGCGTATGTGTTCATGCCGGCCGCGTTGCGGACCGGGTCCGGGAGGCCTCATGCGCACGATCGGGATCGCCGGCGCGTTCGTGCTCGCCGCAGCTCTTCTGTTGCCAGCGCCGGGCGTGGCGCCGGTTGTCGCCACGCCGCTGGCGCAGGCGCAGTCCAACGACGCGGCGCTCGACGCCCGTGTCCGCGCGTTCCTCGAGTCACACCGCGGCCAATGGCGCGACATGAACGTCCCGGCGGTGGACGGGCAGACGCTGCACGACCTCATCCTGAAGCACAAGTACACGCGGGCGCTCGAGATCGGCACCTCGACCGGCCACTCGGGAATCTGGATCGCATGGGCGCTGAGCAAGACGGGCGGCCGGCTGATCACGATCGACATCGACGAGCGCCGCCATCGTCAGGCGCTCGAGAACTTCAAGGCGGCCGGACTGGATGGATACATCGACGCGCGTCTCGGCGACGCGCACGAGATCGTGCCCGCGCTCGCGGGGCCGTTCGACTTCGTCTTCAGCGACGCCGACAAGCACTGGTACAGGAACTACCTGGTTGCGGTGCTGCCGAAGCTCGTCCACGGCGGATGTTACGTCACCCACAACGTCTCGCCGCGCGGCGGCGGCATCACGCCGGACGACTACCTGCCCTTCGTGATGAACCACCCCGAGCTCGAGACCACGGTGGACACGAGGGGCGCGGGGACGTCGATCAGCTTCAAGAAGAAGAGAAGCTAGACGAGCACCTGAGGACCGGCAATGTCGTAGGGCCGAACTCCAGTTCGGCCCTTCCCGTCACCGGCCCTGCGCGCTTGGCGGCGGCGCGTTCGGGTTCGGTTTGTTGGCCTCGATCTCGAGCGTGATCTTCACCTCGTCGCCGACGGTCACGCCGCCGGCCTCGAGCATCCGGTTCCACGTCAGGCCGAAGTCCTGGCGGTTGATCGTCGTGGTGGCGCTGGCGCCCACCTTGAACACGCGTCCGGCGTTGATGACCGGCGACGGCCCCTCGACGTCGAGCGCCACCTCCTTCGTGACGCCGCGAATGGTCAGATCCCCGACCAGCCGGAACCGGCCGTCACCGGCCTTCTCCACGCGCTTCGACCTGAACGTGATCGTCGGGTGGTTCTCGACGTCGAAGAAGTCGGCGCTGCGCAGGTGCGTGTCCCGCCGCTCGTTGTTGGTATTGACGCTCGCGGCGTCGATGGTGATGTCAGCCGCGATCGTCGAGACGTCCTTGCCGTCATAGGTGATGGTGCCGTCCACCTTGCCGAACGTGCCGTGCACGTTGGTCACCATCATGTGCTTCACGGAGAAGCCGGCGGTCGTGTGGCTCTGATCGATGGTCCAGGCATCAGGAGCTGCGGCCGGCGACTGCGCGGCGGCAGGGGCGAGGACGCCGACGGCGAGCGCCGCGGCGAGCAGGGCTGTCGTTCGCATGCGAGTGCGGTTCCTCCGCCGCTGTGTGAGCCGACCCGTTCGGCTCGCGACCGGCACAGCGGCTTTCACCGTAGTTCGATACGCCCGGCCCGTCCCGCCCCGTTTACCGTGTCAGAACGTCACGACGGGTTGCCGCAGCCGGTTCCACAGCACGATCCGGACGATCCCCGCCGCGATGGCATAGATGCCCAGCAGCCACGCGATGCTGAGGGCCCCCGCACCGGGAAACGCGACGACCAGCACGCCGAACGCGATGGACAGGATCCCGGCCAGGGCGAGCAGCCACTCGCGCTGCAGCACCTGCCGCAGCCGGATGGCGGCGACAATCTCGAGCACGCCCTCGATGATGGCCCACGCCGCGACGAGGAAGACGAGCGCCAGCAGCGTCACGCCCGGCCAGACCAGCGCGACGATGCCCAGGACGATGCCGACGACGCCTTCGGCGACCTGGAGCCAGCGGCCGTGGGAGGCCGGCGACGTGAACCCGAGGACCAGGTTCACGACGCCGTCGATGAAGGCGTAGACGCCGAAGAGAACGATGAGGGCCAGCAGCGTGATGCCGGGCCAGAGGAGCGCGACGATCCCGAACAGCACGCCGACGATGCCGCGGATGAGCAGCCACTGGTTCATGGGGTCCTCCGTCCGCCGTGGCCGCATGCATGCGGCGTTCCGGCGGGAGGCGGCCGTGTCACACCGCGCGGAGGAACCAGCGATCGAGCAGGACGTGGCGGGTGAAGGCCGGCGATCGCAGCAGTCCGCGGCCAATCGCGGCGGCCACGGGCTTCAGCGGCGCAGGCCACGGCCGCAGCGGTGGATGCCGCTGCGCCAGCGCGGCGGCGTACGGCGCGAGATCGTCCGCGCCGCGGCGTCCGCCCGCGGCAATCAGCGTCTCGGCCGCGAGCCGGCCCGACTCGACCGCCGGCCGGATGCCTTCACCGCTCTCGGGATACGCCAGCCCCGCGGCATCGCCGACGAGCAGCAGAGCTTCTCCTGACGCGCGCCGGCGTCCCGCGCCCAGTGCCAGGTACGCATGCCCGCGCCAGCGGACGCCGGTCGCGCCGTCGAATGCCTGCCTCCGCTGGAGGAACTCGATGAACGCCTGCACGTGGCCGTTGAAGCCCTCGCGACGGCGCCGGCCGATGCCGACGTTGAGGTACTCGCCCTTGCGCACGGACCAGGCGTAGCCTTCGAGGTCGCCGCAGAAGAACAGCTCCGGAATGTCTGACGCGCCGTTGCGTCGCGGCAGCCGGAACTCCGCCTCCTTGGCGACGACGGGCGCCGGGTCGTCGTCGTCAGCCGCGTGCCGGGCGACGGGACAGAAGTGCCCGCCCGCTCCGATGAGCACGCCCGCTTCGATCGCGTCGTTGACGATCCAGCGGTCGCGTTCGCGCCGGACCTCCGCAACCGGTGTGTCCTCGAGCACCCGCACGTTCGCCCGGCGCAGCAGGAAGTCGTCGAACTCGCACCGGCGGATCGCGTAGCTGACGACCCGGTCGTACTGCGTCTCGACGAGGGGCCCTCCGAGGACTCCGGTTCGGAAGGCCGTGATCTCCTGCAGCGTCAGGCCCGCCGCGCGATACTCCGCCGGGTCCAGTTCGAGCGCCGCGAAGACATGCGGCGTCAGCCAGCCGGCACAGACCTTGTCCCGCGGAAAGCGCGCCCGGTCGGCGACGACCACGTCCCACCCGGCGCGGCGGAGGAGCCAGGCGCAGGTGGAACCCGCCGGTCCTCCGCCGACCACGAGCGCGTCGCAGCGGATCATCCGGTCGCCTCCGTCTTGTAGATCGCCGCGCGGACCCAGGTCGGCGGCGCCGATTCGAGCGGGGCGAAGACGACCTGGAACAGCTGGAGCCACCCCGTCACGAACGCGGCCCGGGAGCCGGCGAGGTAGAGCTCCCAGGCGCGCGCGAACTCCTCGCTGAAGCTTGCCCGCGCCTGGTCGCGCGCCGCCGCGAAGCGCTCGTACCAATGCTCGAGCGTCCGTGCGTAGTGCAGCCGGAGGTTCTCGACATCCAGGATCGACATGCCGGCAGGCGCCAGCACGCGGGTGGCGACCTCGGACAGGGTCGGCGGATAGGCACCGGGGAAGATGCGCCGCCGGATCCAGGCATTCAGCGGCGTGGGCGCGTCGCGGCCGATGAAGTGCAGCAGCCCGCGGCCCCCGTCGCGCTTCAGCGTTCGCCCGATCACGTCGGACAGCGCATGGAACTGCCGGAGGCCGACGTGCTCCAGCATCCCGACCGACACGAACACGTCGCACGTCCCCGTCACGTTCCGGTAGTCGTCGTCGATGAACTCGACGCGGCCCGTCAGGCCTTCGCGTGCCGCGCGCTCGCGGGCGAACGTCAGCTGCTCGCGCGAGACGTTGAAGGCCCGGACGTGCGCGCCGTACTCGCGCGCCATGTGCAGCGCCAGCGCGCCCCAGCCGCAACCGGCCTCGATGACGCGATCGCCGGGCTTGATCTGCAGCTTGCGGCAGACCAGATCCAGCTTTGCCACCTGCGCGGCATCGAGCGGTGTCGACGGATCGGGGTAGTAGGCGCAGGTGTACACGAGCTGCGGGTCGAGCCAGCTCGCATAGAAGTCGTTGCCGAGGTCGTAGTGACGGTGCACGTTGCGCCGCCCCGCGCGCGTGGTGTTGCGCGACGCGAGCGCCACCGCCAGCCGGTTCCGCAGCGACGGGCGCGGACGCGACAGGCCGGTCAGCGCCTCGACGATCTCGTCGAGCCTGCCGCGGACCTCGACGCGCCCCGCCATGTAGGCCTCGCCGAAGCGCAGGTCGGGGTGCACGATGAGCCCGAGGAGCGTCGCGCGGTCACGGATGTACAGGTCGCCGATGGCGCGCTCCGGCGCGGCGCCGGCCGGCTGGCCGTCCCAGAGCACCAGCCGCACCGCGGAAGGACGGATGCGCTGCTGCAGGCGTGTGGCGAGCCATCGATCGACCCTGGTCACACGGCGGGACACGTCCCGCGTGGTGGCAGATTCGACCGACTCCGCGCGGCTGCCGGCGGAGTGGAACGCCGGTCCAACAGAGGTGTCCATGGAGGTACCCGCCTCTGAATCAAAACGAGTGTCCGCCCGGGAGGCTGACGGCCCACATCTTCCCCGATTTCACGCCGGCCGTGCAGGGGCAAACCGCGCGTGTGGGCCGCGGATGCGCGCGCGTGTTGTCTATCTGACAACAGCTCAAAGGTTTACCGGATTTTCCGCGCGCCCCGGGGCCGCCAGGAGGTCCCACCGCGAACGCGGGTCGGCGTTGCAAGCGGGCTGCCGGGAACCGGCTCATGCGGTCTCCCGTAGTCGAGTACCATCCGTCCCGCATGTCCGATCCCGTCGTCGTTGTCGATCACATCCGCAAGGTTTACGGCCGCGTCGTCGCCGTGGACGACGTGTCGTTCGAAGTCAGGCCGGGCGAGATCTTCGGCCTCATCGGGCCGAACGGCGCCGGCAAGACGACGACGATGGAATGCGTGGAGGGGTTGCGCGCGCCGGACCGCGGACGGATCAGCGTGCTCGGCCTGGACCCGGCCCGCGACGCCGCGGAGCTCCATCGGCGGATCGGGGTCCAGTTGCAGGAAGCGCAGCTGCAGAAGCGCATCACCGTGCGCGAAGCGGTGGCGTTCTGGGCGTCGCTCTACGATCGGCCGGTCGATGCCGACAGGCTGCTCGGACAGCTCGGGCTCGCCGAGAAACGGCGGGCCTGGTTCATGACGCTGTCCGGCGGTCAGAAGCAGCGCCTGTTCATCGCCCTCGCGCTCATCAACGACCCGGAGCTCGTGTTCCTCGACGAGCTGACGACAGGACTCGACCCGCAGGCCCGGCGGGCGATCTGGGATCTCGTGCGCGGGATCCGCGCGCGCGGCAAGACCGTCGTGCTGACGACGCATCTGATGGAGGAGGCGGAGAAGCTCTGCGATCGCGTCGCGATCATCGAGCGCGGACGGATCATCGACATGGACACGCCGGAAAATCTTGTGAAACGGCATTGTCCAGAGCGTGCGGTGGTGCTTGCCACCGATGACGTGCTCGCCGAGGAAATGTTCAATCGCATTCCCGGAGTGGAGGAAGTGAGCTCGCGTGATGGACGCATCACCATTCGCGGAATGGAAGAGAACCTTGTGACCGAGGTGATACGGTGCATTTCGGAGAACCGGATGCACGTCACTGATTTCCGGACTGTGCTGCCGACGCTCGAGGATGTGTTCCTGCGTGTCACCGGTCA